>CATMLK010000012.1:0-83853 GCA_950070535.1 uncultured Bacteriovoracaceae bacterium
ACTATTGATAAAAAATACAGTCAGGCCTACCTAAACCAATCTTTCTTTGAACAAATGGAACAAGAGTTTAATGCCAACACATTAGTAATCGCGGCATATAAAAACAACAGAATGATTGCCATGAGTTACTTCATTAAAAGCGATACAACCTTGTATGGAAGATACTGGGGTGTCTATCCTGATGAGGAGATTCAATACCTTCATTTTGAGCTTAGCTATTACCAGGGCATGGAATATTGCATGCGCAATGGCCTAAAGCTTTTCGAGGCGGGAGCTCAAGGGGAGCAAAAATTATTAAGAGGGTTTAGACCTGTTGAAATTCATAGTTGTCACAAACTTTCGCTTGGTCCGATCCACGACGCAATTCAGAACCATGTAAGTGAAGAGAACAAGATCATGCAGGCCCAAATCAAAGAGCTTGAATCTTACCTTCCCTACAAAAAATCAAATTAGTCGTTTAGGCCCTATCAAGGCCAGAGCTTTGACCTGTAGTTTAACAATACCTAGACTTGAGCGATGGCCAGACTAATACAAAACGCTGAAGAAAAGTCCGGAACAGAGCCCGGCACCCTTTTTGTACAAAATGCGTCCACAGATGTAAGTGGCCTTTATATACAATACAACTCATCTCACTATACATGTGAGAAAATAAAGGCCTCTGATCTAACTCCAGACATCAAACATTCTGACGATTTTGTACACTGGTACCATTTTGAGGGGTTTGGAAGAGAAGAGTTTTTTGATAATATAAAATCATCATTCAACCTGCCAAGCCTTCAACTTGCTGACTTACTAAACACAGATCATCATCCAAAGTTTGAAGACCTTAAAGATCAGCTTTTTTTTCTTATTAAGAATGTAAATCTAAATGAAACTGCAAAGATGGTTGAATACAACCATCTTGGACTATTTGTGGGCGAAGATTACGTGCTTACTTTTTGTGAGCGTCCAACGAATGTTTTTGATTATGTCATAAGGCGCCTTGAAAGAAGCTACGGAAAGATAAGAGAGCAAAACGAAGACTTTTTATTCTACTCTCTAGTCGATGCTGTTGTTGATAAATACTTAGCGGTGGTAGAAAGACTTGGGAACAATGTTGAAGAGCTTGAAGTATTGGTGGCAAACCAACAAAGATATGAAGTAAACCTCACCAAAGATATCTATAGGCTAAGAACAGAATTTTTAATGCTTCAAAAACTCATAATTCCCATAAGGGAATCCATAAGAATTATGATTAATCACCAGGATACTTTGTTTGAGTGTGATCTAAATGACTACTTAAACGATCTAAAAGATCACATTAATCAAATCTCAAACGCTGCCACTTCTTACAGGTCGATGGCCAGTGACCTGCTAAATATTTACGCGACGAACATTGACCTTAGAACAAATAAGGTATTAACGTTCCTCACGGTTTATTCCACCATTTTCATCCCTCTGACTTTTATCACTGGGTTATATGGGATGAACTTTAAATTTATGCCGGAGTTAGATGAGCGTTATGCCTATCCCATTGTGTGGCTAGTCATGATTTCAATCTCAGTTGGGTTGTTAATATTTTTTAAGAAGAAACGTCTTATCTAACTTTAACTTACATCTAAAAACTTGGCGCTCTGATTGCTCACATAGCCAGCAACAATCTAAGGAGGATTACTATGAATGTTAAACTGCTTGTCGCAGCCGCGGCCCTATTCACTTCTACTTCGGTACTCGCATACTGCGCGAATACAAGAGACGTAATTAATGATGTAAATGATCTTCAGCACAGCTCTTCCGACCTAGCTTACGATGCATCTCACCAAGGTGAGTACAGTGTTCACGAAACAGCAAAAAGGCTTTGGAGAAACTCTGAGAGCTTTGAAAGTACTGTTCGCTATGCATCAAACTGTGCAGAAATCTTCCGCGACTATAACTTAAGAATTGTTGCTGCATTCACTGCACTTCAAAATGCTTATAGAGACTCATATGACTATAACGGTTCTCTTGAATACGACATGAGAAGAGTTGAGAATGCATACTACGATTTAAGCTACACAATGAACCAGCTTAGAGATAGATATCCTAGAAGAAGCTACGATCCAATTCCAAGGTATCCACATAGAAGATATGAGCCAATTCCGAGATACCCAAGAACAAGACCAGTTCCAGTGCCTCCAAGAACTAGACCAGTTCCAGTGCCTCCAAGAACTAGACCAGTACCAGTTCCACCAAGAACTAGGCCTGTTCCTCCAAGAACAAGACCAGCGCCAGTTCCACCAAGAACTAGGCCAGCTCCACCAAGAACTAGGCCAGCTCCAAGCAGACCGAGCACAAGACCAGCGCCAAGTAGACCAAGCACAAGACCTGCTCCAAGTAGACCAGCGCCAAGCAGACCAAGCACGAGACCTGCTCCTAGAGGTCCACGTTACAACCCGCCAAGTGGTGGTGGATCAAGATCTCCAAGAAGAAGTATACCTGCTGGTAGAAGAACCAGGGGCTAAACGGCACCATTTTATGGGGACAATTTGTCCCCATAATGCATTGCACGGGGCAGCTTGGCCCTTAAGCATCCTTAAAGACTTTTCTTAAAATTTTTTGCCAAGTGAATCAATTCTTTATACGAGTCTCTTTTTTGCGGATCAAGATCTCCCTCATGAAAGCGTTTAATCCGCCACAGTGAGATCTCTAAGAGGCCAAGGGTGATAGAAAAGTTTAAGAGCTGATTTTCTTCATTAGTGAGTGTTCTTTGAGACTGATAACCTTTAAGGAATGCCTGCACCATGTCTAAATCAACACCATTTTTATTTAAACAACTCCCAGAGATACTTATACCTATGTCCTGAAGAAAACAGCCTATGCCTGATTGTTCAAAGTCTAGAAGCATTTGAAGCTTTCCACCTTCAAAAAGTACATTATCTATATAGAGGTCTCCATGGATAAGACCTTTTGGTAGATCGCTTTCTTTCCAAAGCTTTACCTCCTCAGGGGTGAATAGTTCAGAGCACGCTGACTTGAACTCCTCCAAAGAATCTTCGACCTCGCAATACTCTAGAACACCACTTAGATCATAACCTACCTTTGAGTGGCATCGAATGCCAGCATCAGATAATCCATGATGATCTGAGAAAACATGCAACATCCCTAGAGACTCTCCAAGCTGTTCAAGGTCTTCTAATTGACCCATTGATTTTGAACCGCTAATAAATGGGAAAACGGCTCCATACAGCTCTTTCCAAGTGTAAACTGAGTCGCCAGTCGTAGTTTTATAAGGAGTGAGCGTGAAAGGAAAATCCCGAAGAGCTTCTAAAATTTCTTGCTCTTCTTTCATTTCGGAAATTCCTTTATCGTTTGAAACCTTGAGAATTACACTTTTTCCACTATTTAGCTTGCATCTATAATTCGAATTCGAGATGCCGAGGCTTAAAGGCTCAACCTCGCAAATATCTGAAAAGCCATATAGAGATAGTATATCAGCAACATCTTCCTCGCTGAGTCTGGTATATGCGGCCACAGGCCCTCCTTATAATAAACAATACTTCTACATACGAAATTTTGGTGGTTTTTACAACGAGCAAAATCTATAATGCCCTGAATGAAAGCTATTGTTTTAGGCTCCACCGGATTGGTAGGTGGCCAATTAGTCAAACTTCTTCTCGACTCCAACAAATTTGACAAAGTCAGAGTCCTTAATAGAAGACCCTTAGGGCTTTCCCATCCAAAATTAAAAGAAGAGATCATCGACTTTAAAAACATAGATCCCATAGATGTCACGGCCGACTTCATGTTCTGCTGCTTGGGCACAACAATCAAAAAAGCAGGCTCTAAGGCAGTATTTAGAAAGGTTGATTTAGATCTACCGATGAGCTTTGCAAGAAAGTTTTCAAGCACAGAGCACCAGGCATTTGTTGTGATAAGTGCTATCGGTGCCAAAGAAGACTCGATGTTTTTCTATAATCGGGTCAAAGGTGAGCTGGAAAAAGAACTCAAAGATCTTCCATTGAATAAACTAATTATCGTTCGCCCTTCCTTACTGCTTGGAGATCGCTCAGAAAGAAGGCCAGGAGAAGACATTGGCAAGTTTTTCGCTCCTTTATTAAAACGAATCCTTCCTGCCAAACACTCACCCATAAATGCAAGGGAAGTGGCAACCGCCATGCTAGATCTCGCCTTGACAAGCAAAACACAAATCGGAATTGAGAACGAGATAATCAAATAGTCTCGGCGCCTAACAAAGGTATAGGCCATGACTTTGAGTTTGCCCCCCCACCTTAAGTACAATGCCCCTAACAAGGAGGATCAATGAGAATACTAGCATTTATGCTGTTTGCTCCTGTTGCTTTTGCAACACAGACAGGAATTCCACAAGGTGTGGCCGCCTTGGAAGCGCATGAAGAAAACCAAGAACAAAAACAGATGCAAGAAGAGGAAACCTGTTTTGTAACAACGTTTAAAGGACCTGAAAAGAACGCAAAGATCACCGCCGTGATCCAGGAACAAGTTGGTAGTCGTAATGACATAGCAGAGAAACAACTTGTGCAAAATCTTATGAAGAGAACAAAGGGTGAAGGTTTCAACTTCACTTCTCGTGTAGATTGTAACTAATTCGTATTGGCCGCAGGTGCTGAGCACCTGTTCGGCCTTAACTCACCTAGAAATATTTATTAAATTGTGAATATTTTTGGCCATTTCACCATCGGTATCTTCCCTATCACCAATGACCAAGATCCGCTGTGCATTCCCAAGCTTTGATAAAACAAAATGTGCAGTTTTTTCGGATGGTTTCCAACTACCCATATCTTCACTACAACTAAATGCTCCTTGAAAGTACTCAACAACTTCCAATAGCTCTAATTTGTTCCCTATGGGGTATTCGCTTACCACCAATTGGTTTAGTTTGTGATTACTTGCAACTTTGGCCAATTGAATGGCCTCAGGCCTAACAAGACTCTTGTTGAGATAGGAGTTTATAAACTCCTGCATTGTATAAAAGTTATCCCTATATAGATCTAGGCCAAACCCATGCGACTCTCTTTCTTTTTGAATTAATTTTTCTGTTTGGAAAAAGTTGTAAATGTTTTTAAAAACAGAGAAGCGGTAAAGGGTTTTAAAGATTTTTAATTTCAAGGCAGCAATAGAGTAAAGCGTTCCATCCAAATCCCAGATAATGGAATCGTAATTCGCAAGGCATATATTCTTTTCACTAAGATCTCTTATGTGAATGTAATGACAGTATTTATTTGTTTCGTTACTTTGCATGAGTATTCCAGTTGATCAAAAGAATATCATCGTATTCTAAAAACTTCTAGCTTAGGAATCCAATTTGCACTTAAGCACTCTAAAAGAAAAAGGAGTAACATATGAAGGCACTTAGATTTCACCACCCAAAGAAGGTCAGTGTTGATGAAGTGGAAGACCCAAAGATAGAAAAGGATGACGATATTATTCTAAAAGTCACATCCACGGCAATTTGTGGTTCTGACCTCCACATATTAAATGGCATGGTCCCTCAAGCAAGAAATCACGTCCTAGGACATGAGTTTATGGGAGAAGTCGTCGAGACAGGCAGAAATGTTAAAAAGTTTAATAAAGGTGACAGAGTGGTTGTCCCTTTTCCTATTGCCTGTGGTAATTGCTTTTTTTGCAATCACAAGCTGCCCACTCAATGTGAAAACAGCAATGAGAAAAATTACGGTCCGGAAGGAGGACTAATAAAGGAAAAAGGTGGCGCACTATTTGGCTACACTGATCTATATGGTGGGTATAGCGGTGGGCAGGCACAGTACGTACGAGTTCCTTATGCAAACTATGGCCCCCGTGCTGTTCCTGATGAATTAACAGACGATGAGGTTCTATTTCTTACAGACATCTTCCCTACTGGCTGGTCGGCAGTTGACTGGTCAAATTTAAAAGGTGGAGAAACTGTGGCTGTTTTTGGAGCAGGACCAGTGGGAATTATGGCAATGAAATCCGCATGGCTTCAAGGTGCTGGAAGAGTTATTGGGATTGATATTCAAAACTACCGTCTTGATCAAGCAATCAAATCAGCTAATGTTGAAACAATTAATGCAAAAGATGAAGATCCAGTTGAAGTAATACGATCTTTGACAGAGGGCAGAGGAGCAGATGTTTGTATTGATGCTGTAGGCATGGAGGCCGACCATGGAATTATCGAAAAAGCAGTTAATGTTATCCAGTTTGAGAGAGGTTCACTAAACGCACTTAATCAATGTTTAAGTGCAGTTAGAAGAGGTGGAACCGTTTCAGTCGTCGGTGTATATGGAAGTAATTATAATAATTTCCACTTTGGACAGATTTTTGACAAGGAACTAAGCTTAAAAACTGGGCAGGCAACTGTTCACAACTACATTGATCATTTGATGGATTTAGTTAAGAACAAAAAGGTGGTTTTGGATGATATTATCACTCACAGACTCCCTTTAAGAGAGGCTCCCAAAGGCTATGAAATCTTTAACAAAAAACAGGACAACTGTTTAAAAGTAGTACTAGATCCATGGGCCGCATAGGACATATAATCAAGAGTGCGCTATAATTGAAGAGTATAATCGGAGTCAATCATGCGCACTTTAATATTAATACTTTTGTTTACACTAACCTCCTTCGCCGCCCAGGAAAAAATTGTGGTGGCCGGAGGTTGTTTCTGGTGTATGGAGCAACCTTTTGAGAAACTTCCAGGCGTTAAGTCTGTAACTTCAGGTTATATAGATGGTGAAAAAAAAGATCCCACCTATAAAGAAGTTAGTTCTGGCTCAACAGGCCATAAGGAAGCTGTCTTGATAGAATTTGACGATTCTCTTGTTAACCTTGAGCAGATTCTAAAAGTGTTCTGGCGTCAGATAAACCCTACAGACGACAAAGGTCAATTTGTTGACCGCGGAGAACAGTACACCACAGGTATCTTTTATTTTAATGATAAGCAAAAAGAAATTGCAGAACAAAGTAAAAAGAAACTTATTAAGAGTAAGCGCTTTGATAGGCCAATAGTCACACCAATAAAAAAGGCCAGCACCTTTTATCCTGCTGAGGAATATCATCAGGACTATTACAAGAAAAGCCCACTAAAATATAAGTTCTATCGATATCGATCAGGAAGAGATGACTTTCTCGACAAGGCCTGGGGAAAAGACCGAGAGTTCATTCAAAGACAACCCAATAGTTTTGATAAAAAGAAAAAATTAAAAGAGTTGACCAAGCTACAATACAAAGTGACTCAAGAAGATGGCACAGAGCCTGCTTTTAAAAATAAGTACTGGGATAATAAAGAAGAAGGCATTTATGTGGATATCGTTTCAGGAGAGCCACTATTTAGCTCTACAGATAAATACAAGTCAGGCACAGGTTGGCCGTCTTTTACAAAACCACTCGTAGACCAGAACATAATAGAAAAAGAAGATAACCTTCTTTGGATAAAAAGGACTGAAGTTAGAAGTAAGAGTGCGGACAGTCACCTAGGCCATGTATTTAATGATGGGCCAAAACCCACAGGCCTTCGTTACTGTATCAATTCTGCGGCCTTAGAATTCATCCCAAAAGAGAAACTAAAAGAAAGAGGCTACGAGAAATTTTCATTTATTTTTAAAGATAAGAGCAACTAAGAAAGTCGTTGTTGATTTTTACAAGGTAAATTGTTCCAGTTGCATCTTCAGCAACAGATGTTGATAGCTCAGAGCACTCGTTACCAACACTCGCTGTGTATTCCTCCCCTACAGACTTCCCTAGGAAACTACAAGCTTTATCCATGTCAGATTGACAAGTAATTTTCATTGAGTTCCCATCGATATTAGCTTTCGGCTGTCTAAAGGTTTCAGATGAGATAGCTGACATTGATGTTAATAGTGTTAATCCAATTAATAATTTCTTCATATATGTTCTCCTGTTTTTTCGGAAGTGTTTAAAAGTGTAACCTAAGTGTATAAAACCAATTTTCAATTTCGTGATCGCTACAGAACCCTACCACAGCATGTCAAAGTCACAATATACCGAGTAGAATTTATCGAAATGAAAGCTTCATTTTTTCTATAAAAGCCGTCTAGAGTTTTGGGGAGTTAAGCAAGCTGCACGCTTTGTACAGTACACAAGTTTAATGTTCAGTAGAATTTCAATTTATGGAGCGGTACTTTTCACTTTCAAAAAGCTCACAAGAAGTCCTACCTAGGCTATAGCTGAATCCCCCACTCTTGGTAGATTTTTGATTTTCTAATATAGTTTCTATAACCACAGTTTCGAGCACCAAAGTTTTGATCTAAATAATCTTTTGTAATTAGCTTGGATCGAGGTCCACCAGGTAGCACCTCTTCAAGAACACTGCCGACACAATACTTCTTCTCAACACTTTCAGGCCAACTTGGCATAGAGGATAGCAATAAGCATATTTCTGAAGCATTCCTCTGGTAGACTTCTCCCAGAATGGGATCATTCACCCTATTTATTAGATTATAATTTTTTTCAAGAATCCTATTAATATTTTCACCGAATACATCTAAAAATGAGATCATGTTACCGATGGCAATTGGCCGTGCTCTTTTGATGTCTGCGGCAATCAAGGCGAGATTGTCTGTCCCGCTTATTCTGGATAGCACATCAACAAAAGACTCAGCTGCAAGAAGTTGAGCTGCCTCATTGCTCCCATCATGATCAAGTGAATCAAGATACTCCTTAATTGAAATTCTTAGAATCATTTCTAGGCGCGACTGGAGTATAATCACGCCGTACTGAAGCTCTGCAGATTTGAAGATGTCCTCAAGGGCCGTTTTTGGATCGGGATAAGCGTCTCCAATAACCCCACCTTCAATTATATCTCTTATTTCCAAAAGCTTGGAGACCGTACTGCTATAAAGCCTTTGGAATGAATCACTCGCGAAACTTTCAGGCATATGATTAATTAAAAAGTCAGCTAGATTTGAAATAGATGCCAATGGCGAATGCTTCCACTTATTACTTGTGTCCTCATAGGCCAATGTTAGGACTCGAAGTGCATCCGGCTGAAGAACAAGTGTTAGCTCCTGATTTACACGTTGTCTGGCCTTATCAATCCAATCTGTATACCTACCCTTTACCTCTGTTAAATCAGGAGTATACGCCCCGCCATTTGGCCACTGGGTAAAAGGGTCAAAATCACAAAAGCTTATGCCAAAGCCATTTAATCGTGGGATTTCATCAAGCCCTAGAAGATAAAATGGTGCATAACCAGAGCTGTAAATATCACTCATTGGGTTGGATCCACCTTCACTACTTGTAAACACACCACCACAAGAAACCCCAGTTAAAGATGAGATTACTTGCTTAACAACAGTGTACTTGTCTTGAGCAGTTTCAAGGGAGTCAAAAAGAGGTCTATTTTGAGAGATTACACCACTTCCAAGTGATTCGGCAGATCTTACGGCCGCTTCTCTTTGATAAACAGTAATTTGTCTTTGAGCATCTGCAGTTGTTGAAGCTGGAACACCTGTTTTCACTTTATTTAACCAATCAAGTAGTACAGGCACATCTCTATCATTCAACCTAAACGCAGATCTGAGTCCGCTTTCATAATTAGTCTCTCTTCTAACAGATGCCTTAAGCTCCAAAAACCCTCTCGCGTCCTCCAAAGAGCACCATCTCTCAGAAAGTGATTCAAGCACACACTTATAACCTTCCAGTGCCATTCCACTGTCGGAAATCTCGCGAATCATTTTGTTATATTTTCCAACTCTAAAAGATTCAATTGTGTGTCCAATAAAGTCTGTGGCAGCCGATATGCCAATACCAAGAGCAGGGTTAATACTTGTGGATGCCGCAGCAATGGCACCAGTCAGTGACGTTGCAGCGGGAAGAAGGTTTGGATTTTTATCCAAACATCTATGGTTGGATGAGATAGTTTTGAATAAGCTATTGGTGCTTGAAACAATTTTGGTGTACAAATCCTTAACATTGCTGGCCTGAAGCTCTTTTTTAGCCGCGATCTCGGCAACATAAGAGGCCTTATAAATTTGAATTTGTCTGATGGATGTTTCTATCTCCTGTTTTACATACTCTTCATTCGTGTCAGATAGTTGTAGCAACAACTCATTTTCCTGCGCCGTTAGTTTTTCAACTTCAATTTGCAAAGAGCCTTGTTGTTCCAATTCGGAAAGCTTGTTTTGGAGATTCGAAAGTTGGCCGATTCCACCTGCAATGGTGGAGCAATCTGGATCTGATTTGATATTTTCAAGGATGCTTATCAGTGATTGAGCATCATTCAACGCTTGTTTGGTATATTCTCCTTGAGTGCGACAAGTGGATGAGAAATAAGTAATAAGGTCATTTCCAACCATATCTGCTGCCTGACTTTTAGTCCCCATTGCAACAATTAACGCCGCCAGAATGATTAAGCTCTTTGTCATCTATAGCTCACTTTTAATAAATAAGTAGGTGAGACAAAATAACACACAGCACCATCCACAAGAATACTATTGAAATTTTTATATTTAGGTTTTTAGGGAAACGCAATTTCAAAGTGTTAGAATATTTGATTTGAAAAAATAACACCCCTCATTTTACACATTAGGTTCTAAAGAGCTAAATTTATTGGGAGGGCTTCAATTCAAGGATATTCAAATGAAAAATACGTTTATACTCACAGTTCTTTTTATTACTAGCAGTGCTTACGCTAAGTTTGAATATCGTCCTGATTGGAATGTTCACAAGGCCTGTGGAAAAGATTCTAAACAAAAGAAAGACTATTGTTTGGAACTAATTGAAATTGGAAGCTCAAACCAGAATGCTAAACCGATTCTTTTAATCCCTGGCTTCTTCCAAAATGCCTATATCTGGGACTTGTTACCAGAAAAAGGCATATCAGCAGCAAGGTATCTATCTAAGAGGTGGAACCTGAGACCTTTTGTGTTACATGTAAGAGGTATTGGTAATTCTGATTACGTCTCTAATACGAATATGGATGATATCGCGATGGATGATATTGAGATTGCGGTAAATTTTTTAAAAAAGAAAAGCTCTGATCAAGTATACATCATGGGCCACTCTCAAGGTTCCATTACCACACAGGCCTATCTTGCAGGACTTTCAAAGTGCATAGTTGCCGATTGTTTTAATCCTGCTGAGGCGTGGTCAAGACAAAAAAAGATTAAGGCCGTGGCCCTACTTGCTGGAAATACGGCAATGTCTGTTGATAGAGATGACAACAAGTTGGATGAGCTGGCCAATATGGCGTTGTTTATAAGGCCAGCATTCAGATTCTTTGATGAGATAGATGTCAAAACTCTAACCCGTTTTACAGGTCCTGTATCGAACCTAAACCTGTGGCAATGGCTTTATAATCGTCACAATACAACAAAAGAAGCAAGAAAGGCCCTATACACTAAAACCGTAGACAGCACCACCAATGGCATCCTTTTTCAGTTTGCAGAAGGTGTTAGAGACAGAGCGATTAAAACCAGAAGCAAGCTTTCCTATCCAGCAGTATTGCCACTTATTCGCATTCCGGTTTTCCAGCAACTATACGCCGATGATCCTTTAGCTGAATCCGAAGCAACTCTAAAAGACAACTTCCACAGGATAGGTTCAAGCAACAAAGAATATGAAGTCATCCAAGATCGAGGCCATGAAGATTTTTTTATGAACAAGGGGCTTCATTCTGACTTGGACAATGTATTACATTTTTTAATAAAGAATTAATACCCTATGTTTCCAATAATTATTACTCACACTGTTTAAAGCTTGAATCATGAAAATACTTCTACAAGTTTTCTTAATAGCAATTCTCCGACCCTAGCAAACTATCGCGACAGAGATAATCAAAACCTCACTATTGATGTTCGAAGGGGCTTTCGCACTCCTATAAAAAGGATTTCTAAATATTTAAAGATCGACAAGCCCAACTTTAAAGTCACCCAGAGGACTAATCCTAAATGGGGATTCAAAGCAAAATCACTTGCCTTGATCATTTAAATCTATACTTTAAACAAGGTTCTTTAGGTTCATATGGTTCGGATCAAGGACCACTTTAAAGGCAGATATAGCAAGGCTTGGCCTTTAACCTAAAGACTTGAGGTCGGTTCGTTCCGTTGAAAGGAAAATAACAAAAAATGGCATATACATAATTTAAGACTCTAACGGTTACTCAATAAGCCTACAACATAAGGGTTCTGGTTCCTGTGGCTGGACCAACAATTATTCATGAAATGCGTTGCATTTCTCCCACCTCCTATTAAATCCAAAGAAAAATTTCCGAATTGCTCACCTTAACTATTCGAAAATATAGACAAAATCCCACCAGGAGACCTTAGTGTCAAAATTATAACAGGGTATGTAATTCTATGCGATAAAAGTCCCTAGTGAATAAAAAGTGTTATATTTATAAAAAATTAAATTTTTCATGAGGAGGTAAAATGAGAAGTCTTATTATTGGAACACTACTATTGGGTTCTTTATCGTCAATCGCAAATGCTTCTTACCTAGATAAAAACAACGAAGAGTGTCGAATAACAAATCACTCATTAGGTGCAAGTGATGATTCCACTGTGGAATTAACAGTGGAGGTTATGCAAAGAAATAAGGCCGTTGATTTAGCAAATCGCCTAGGTGCAATGATTAGTTATAATGGTGTCAGGGTTGAAAATATAGCAATTGATTCAGATTGGACTGTTCAAGTTGGGGAAAATGGAAGCCTTTACGAGTCACCTGACAAGGAGATAAAAGTACTAAGAGATAACTCTGGAGAGATATTGGCCGTAGAATTATTGAAACTGGAGAAGCAGCCCAATAGGCTCGCAGACGCTATGAACCTTGTAGGTATTCCGACATCCTACCATGCTTCGTACGAATATAGAGTTCAGAAAGGATGTTACAAAGATCTAGAATAGATTTAATTAACTAAATCAAAGGTCCCATTGACCTTGGTAAATCCAGGGGGGACCTTAAGCAAAACCTGAATCTAAAAGTTTGTGATCAAATCTGCTAATCCAGGATCATCAATGAAAGGGTTTCTATTACCCTGCTCTTTTTCAACGATGTCATTTCTTCTGAGCTCATTGGCATCAACTGGATCAATGTTGTTCCACATTCTTAGAAACATTTCTTCGTATTCTGGAATTTCAATATCGTATCTTATTGAGAAGTAAAAAAGAGCTCTTGCAACATTGCCCTTGTGGTCTTCAGGTGGCTCAAACGCTGTGCCCCCATTTTCAGGATTAGACCCAAGCATTGAGTCTTCACAATCATAAGTTGCACTTCTGCCTTCTTCAACCTCTGAAAAGTAAAAGCTTGCACGCTTATTATTTGTTTGGCTTTGGGTTGGGTATAAATGGTGTAAATCAGACTTTTGATTTCTTTTGCTCTCCGCGTGGCTAAATCTGCTCTGTGGCCAAGTATGCTCAATATTTATGTTGGTGTGCTCAGGCATCCGATTTGGACCAACATTTCTAAAGGTTTGGTGGCAGTATACATCCTCAACGAAGTACCCTTGGTTATCCTTCTCGAGATGAATTTTCTGCATTACCACTTCTCTTGAGTAGCGATAGTCTTGAATCGGTCTATGGTTTTTAACTACAGACTTCTTTAATTTGACCCTGTTCTCATCCCAAAGAACAGCACCGAAAGCAAAGTTTGCAGCCGACAGTAAAATAAAAGTTATTCTTATGGATGCCATTACTTCTCCTTATAACAACGGCCATAAGATACTAATTAGAATTTGCTTTTACAAAGAAAAAATAAGGATTTACGTTACAAAATATCCAGTTTTTTAAGAAGCAGCGCCGCACCATCCACTTCAATAGATTGAGGTGAGCCTTTTGCGAGGGGATACCTTTCAGACTCTCCAAGTCTTTCCACTTTCTTCCAGTCGACCCTCGCCTCTTCCTTAGCATCATCTATGGCCTTGACTATCTTTTTAATTTCGCTGGTATTGGCCTCAATCGCCTTACTCATCTCTGATGAGCCCTTATTTATTGATCTTATGGCCTCATTAAAAGCTCGAACGTTTTTAATGCTCATTAAAACCTCCAGCAGGGCTTATCGTCCAATTTTGATGCCATACTTACTTAAACCTTTAAAAACTAAATGATTGCAATAACTTACAAGACCGTTAAAATAATTTCTTAAGTAGGTCTAAGTAAAAAATTGGCTATTATTTAATGATTACTATTAAATAATGAAATATCACAAACTACAGGAGTCACAACAATGTCATTACCAGATCAGACAGGGAAGCAAGTTCCACAAGCAAAGTTCAAAATTCGTGAAGGCTACGAATGGGTAGAAAAAACAACTGATGACTTTTTTAAAGGTAAAAAAGTTGTTCTCTTCGCTCTTCCAGGAGCTTTTACTCCAACATGTTCCTCCACTCACCTACCAAGATACAACGAGCTTTATGAGGCATTTAAAGAGGCTGGAGTCGATGATGTTATTTGTCTTTCTGTGAACGACAGTTTTGTAATGAACGATTGGAAACGTGATCAGAACGCAAAAAATATCACAATGCTCCCTGATGGTAATGGGGAGTTTTCAGAAAAGCTTGGTTTTCTAGTTGATAAATCAGACCTAGGGTTTGGAAAAAGGTCATGGCGCTACTCAATGTTGGTTAATGATGGAAAAATTGAAAAAATGTTCATTGAGGAAGAAAAACCTGGTGACCCATTCAATAAGTCGGACGCGGATACGATGCTTAAATATTTAGACGGGAAAATTCCAAAATCCGTGGCGATGTTCACACGTCCAGGTTGTCCTTTTTGTGCAAAGGCAGCTGAGCTATTACAAAAACATAACTGTGAATATGAAGAACATGTTCTAAACAGAGATTTCAGTATAAAAACACTTGTTGCCATAAGTGGAGCAACAACAGTTCCCCAAATCTTTATCCAAGGAGAAAGAATTGGCGGAGCGCAAGATCTAGAGAAATACTTTCAATCATAATTAAACCCGTATGCTCCCACTCTGGGAGCATACTTCCACCAAACACTAATTAGTTTTTCCTATTTGGTAAGCTCTCTTTATGCCTTACAAAGTTTTCATACCAAGGCATCTTTGATAGGATTAGTGCCAATCAAAGGAGTTTCTTGTGAAATACTTATTAATGCTCTCGCTACTATTTGCTTGTGCTGATCCAAAAAAGGCAAACTTGGACAAAAGACTAAAAACTTATAAATATCCTTTTAAAACTAGGCTCTATAAGTTTCTTTCTCAAACTCACAAACTTGAGATGGCATACAGCATTGTTAAGCCAGAGAAACCAAATGGTAAAAAGATTGTTTTAATGCATGGTAAGAACTTTTCTGGCGCCTATTGGGGACAAACGGCCAAGGATCTTTCGGCTGCAGGCTACACTGTATTGATTCCAGATCAAATCGGCTTTGGAAGGTCGTCAAAGCCTATGCAATATCAGTACTCATTCCATGGACTTGCCCAGAATACAAAGAGACTTATAGATTGGTATAAGTGGGACAAGGTTACAGTGCTTGGACACTCAATGGGTGGAATGCTCGCTTCCAGGTTTGCTCTAATGTATCCTGAGCTTGTTGATAAACTAGTTCTAGTTAACCCTATTGGACTCGAAGATTATAAATTAAAAGTTCCTTATGAGACCATTGACACTGTTTTTAAGAAGCAATTAAAACTCAAACCATCTCAGGTGAGAAAGTATCAAGAAGAAAATTACTATGGTGGCAGATGGAGTGAGAACTACGAGAGATGGCTTAAACTTCAAACTGGTTGGATTAAAGGTCCTGATTGGCAACACCTTGCATACATCTCAGCACTAACCTATGACATGATTTACACTCAGCCAGTTGTTTATGAGTTTGGGCAATTAAAACCAAATACATTACTTATCATTGGCGACAGAGATAAGACAGCTCTTGGCAAAAACCTTGTTGATGAACAAACAAGAAAAACAATGGGCAATTACCCAGAGCTTGCACAGAAGACAAAAAAATCTATACCAAACTCATCGCTAGCTCTAATAAAAGATGTAGGACACCTACCTCATATTGAGGCCTATCCTAAATTTAAATCTGCACTATTTAATTTTTTGGAAAAATAAGATCAAATAGCTGTGCCACATGCAAAATGTGGTACAGCGAATCTTACGACGCTTTCAATTGTTCTCCGATAAATACCTGACTTAGAATCTCTTTACCTACGGCCTTGATTACCGGAACTGAGACAGAGTTTCCTAATTGCTGGTAGGTATTTACGATCGAAGGGCCAAGCTTAAAGTTGTCTGGAAAGCCTTGCATTCTTAGGCACTCCACAGGGTGAAGCTTTCTAACACGTCTTCCTACTTTATAAGCACCAGTTTTGGCGGCTGCTCCTCCACCGTATGCAGAAAGAGTAATGCCGGCCGCAAATCTGGAGTAAATCCTCTCGCCTTGTCCACCTTTATTGATTTTACCAATCTGGTGGGGTGACCTTAAATTTAGCACGGCCTTTTCATCTTTATAAAAAAACATGTCATCGCGCTTAATTTGAAGCTGTTTAAACTCCTTTTGGGAAAGGTCCAAAAGTATGTCATCAACAACTTTTTGCGCCCTGATCGCTTCTGGAAATATGAAGTTTTCATTTCTTCCATAAACGCCAATGATAAACACTCTCTCTCGAGCTTGAGGCACACCATAGTCACTTGAACGAAGGACTTTAAAACTAACACTGTAGCCCAAATCCTCAAGTGTTGCCTTTACGGTTTGCATGGTCCTGCCACTATCATGGCCTAAAAAGTTTTTAACGTTTTCAAGGAATACAACACTTGGCCTGTGATATTTAACGATTCTTGCCACATCAAAAAATAGAGTTCCTCTTGTGTCGTTAAAACCAAGACGCTTTCCCGCCACACTAAATGCCTGACATGGAAAACCGCCACAAAGAATGTCATGGGGTGGTATATCGGATTCTTTAACTTTGGTGATGTCGCCATCTGGGGTTTCATTGAAGTTCATTTTATAAACTTCCTGAGCTCGCTTGTTCCATTCACTGGTATAGACACACTCCATACCCAAAGATTCCAAACCTAATCTAAAACCGCCAATACCGGCAAACAAATCGATAAACCTGAGATTATTCATCCTAAAAGCACCCCAACTCTTCCTAAGTTATTGGTTTACTTAATTATAAATCGATTTTGAAAATTATGGGAGACTTTTTACGGCGCTTATTTCTTAAGCTTCTTGTTCATATTTTCCTGATATTGCTTGAGGATCTCAGGATCAATTTCATTCGGTGTAAGCTTCTTGGCCGAACGTCTCACATTTTTGTATTGTTCGCACTCATGAATGCCGCCGTCATCTTCCACCGGCACATTTTTCCTTCCCTCTTTAAGCCAAGTAACGTTTTTTCCACAGTATTTGCAAGTTGCCATATTTAATCCTTTTAAGCGGCTATTATAGCGCTGTAAAAGCTATGGCTCAACCCAATTGAATTTGCTAGTCTGTATAACAAATTTTCAGCTCAAAGGTAGATAAATGATAAGTGTTTCAAATGTAACAAAGCTAATGAACGGTATTCCTCTTTACTCCGAGGCAAGTTTTCAAATTAACCCAGGGGAAAAAGTTGGTCTTGTAGGTCCCAATGGGGCCGGAAAAACAACATTTTTCAATTTGATATCTGGCATTGAGCGCCCAGATGAGGGGCAAATTGCACTAGCTCCCAATATGAGAATTAGCTACTTCTCTCAAAACGTCGGTGAAATGTCTGGGACCACGGCCCTTGAAGAAGTAATGGGTGGCAATGCAAGACTTGGCGAGCTTGACGCCCAGTTAAAAGGATTTGAAGCAAAACTTTGTGACCCTGACCTGGATCCCGATGAAATGAATAAGGTCTTGGAAGAGATGGGAGAGGCCCAAACCGAGTTTGAAAAACTTGGAGGTTACGAGCTGGAAACCAATGCTCAAGAGATACTCTCTGGACTGGGAATAGGCCCAGAAAAACATCAAACGCCAGTTGAAGATTTCTCAGGTGGTTGGAAGATGAGAATTGCTTTGGCCAAGGTTCTCATTACGCTACCAGACATAATTCTTATGGACGAGCCAACCAACTACCTTGATATGGAAACAATTCTTTGGCTTGAGAAATGGCTTCAAAACTTTAAAGGCTCCGTATTCATGACCAGTCACGACCGAGTTTTCATGAACAATGTTGCTAAGAAAATTGTTGAGGTATCACCTCATGGTGTTTTCACCTATTCAGGAAATTATGATTTCTATGAAAAAGAAAAAGAGTTAAGAAAGAAACAGTTAGAGGCCAACTTTGCCAGACAACAGGCCACTCTAAAGAAAGAGGAAGAGTTTATCGCTAAATTTAAGGCCAGGGCATCTCACGCGGCCCAAGTTCAATCAAGGGTAAAGAAACTTGATAAAATCGACCGCGTTGAACTTGAAGCGGACCTTGAACAAATGAGCATAATGCTTCCAGAAATACCTCGTGGCGGAAACGATGTCGCAATTCTTAATGACGTTTCAAAGAAGTGGGTTAATAGCGAAGGGAAAGACCACTGGGTGTTCCAAAACCTCAACACTGTGATCTCAAGACAAGACAAGCTCGCGGTTGTTGGAGTTAACGGGGCCGGAAAGTCCACCCTAATGAAGGTCATCGCAGACCAGACAGAAGCAACATCAGGCGAAGTCAAAATTGGCCCAAGTGTTAATATGGGTTATTTCGGACAGTATTCATTTGAAAATCTTAACATGGATAATACTGTCTTTGAGGAAGTGCGCTCTAGACTTCCAAATGCATCAGATGGCTTTCTTAGGAACCTTCTTGCGGCTTTTCTTTTCAAAGGTGATGAAGTGTTTAAAAAGGTGCGATACCTGTCTGGAGGTGAGAAGGCCAGGGTAATTCTTGCAGGACTACTTTCTTGTCCACATAATCTTTTACTTCTGGATGAGCCAACAAACCATTTGGATATTGGCTCAAGGGAAGTTTTATTGGACGCTTTAAAGCGTTATGATGGAACTATCATGTTTGTAAGTCACGATAGGTTTTTTCTGGATGAATTGGCCACCAAGGTGCTTGAAGTAGACAAAGGGAATGTTTATTTGCACCCTGGCAGCTATAAGTCATATTTAGATATGAAGTCTTAATTACTTGTTTTCAAGCATGTATTTTACCCCTTGGGGTACAGGCCTGTTTACTTTTTCCGTAGTAGCACAGGCCGCCAGCATTAACATTGCAGCGATTAACAATAATGATTTACTCATAACTACCTCCTCCGTTGATATAGAAAGATGATAGCTTTTTTTATAAATAAATCTAATTAGGAATACCTATCGTTAAATAGAGTCTGTCTATTTATTGTCCTAGATCACAAACTTTTTTTAATAAATCGTTTGAGGACCCTTGGAGCACTTTGCTCCGAAACTTGCTCAACTCGCTCTAGCTCAATCTCCCACAAGTCAAAAAAGTTTCGAAAGGACCTTAACACCTCTTTTCGAAACTCAGGGTGCTCACTTAAAACAGCCTGTTCAAAGTCCATTAGAAACTCTTCTTTAGATTTACTGGGGTTTCCATAGAGAGCATCGTCTCTTTCGTGACCTTTCCAGGCCTCAGTATCTTGATTTTGCATTTAGACCTCCCACAGTTGAGACTGCAAAAAGCGCGCTTAAGGCTACAATGTAGAAGCTTTATCTAATTAAAGCTGTACTCATCACCTTCAAAAATTAACTCTAGAAAGTCTTTTCTTAGCCTTTTGGGACGATCCCACCGATTGGTGTGAACTTTTAAAATGACAGGATTCATTCCGAGCCTTTTAGACATGATGCTATTGACTAGGGCCTCTGAATTAAAAAGGTTTTGTGCTTGGCAAATAGTATCTACAACCAAATACCGTTGTATAGAATGGTCCAATACAATTGAGAGCTTAAAATTGTTGAAAAAGTGATTTTTGGGATCATCAACTATTGATATCAGTGTGGCGTGAAGTTGATCCATCTTTTCCTGTGCCTCATGGAAAGATTCTTCTTCATGATAAGAAATTACGTAGGTCTTATTAATTAGTTTTAAACCACCGTCGCATACAAATCTTTCAAACCTTGAGAGAGGTTCGGCACTAAAGAGAAAGGTACTTAATGTGAGACAAAGCAAAACTAGTTTCATTGCCCCCAATTTATATTGGATTTAAGTCTTCTTCAGCTTGAATGTAAAATATACAATGAGGAGCTAATTCACACGAAAAATCTTTCCACTGTCGGTGGATAGGTACAAATGTCCATCAATTCCATTAAGAACGTCTCTGAAGCGCTCATTCTTATCTTCAAAAAGCGCCTTTTGAGATTTAACCTTGCCATTGACCAGCTCAATCTGTCTGACCTGGGAGCCGCTAAGACAGCCGATGAAAAGTTTGCCTTTAAGAGCTTTAAGCTTATCTCCAGTGTAGAACGCCATTCCAGATGGAGATATAGAAGGAGTCCAGTAAACAAGGGGCTGCTCCATTCCGGCCTTCTTTTCCTTGCCTATCTTTGGACCCCAGTATTCGCTGCCATAGGTAATTTCTGGCCATCCATAGTTTTTAGCTTTTTCCACTAGGTTTAGCTCGTCCCCACCACGAGGCCCCATCTCCGCAACGTATAACTTTCCATCTATGGAATCCATACCTTGAGGATTTCTATGGCCATAGCTAAATATAAAAGGAGAATCTTTAAAAGGATTGCCAGGATAGGCCGATCCATCCAGTTTCATTCTAAGGACAGATCCATTATGAGATGAGAGCTTTTGTGCCTGATCCCTGACTCCTCTATCTCCTATAGACAGAAATAACTGATCGCCTATAATTTCAATACGACTTCCGAAGTGCCTGGAAGTTTCGCTATGGGCATTTGAAGTGAAAATTGTTTTTAACCCATTCACCTGTGAATCGGCCCACTCTCCACGAGCAAGTGATGTCACAACTTTTTTGTCTTTAGTTTTTTCAGAGAAACTATAATAAATATACTCTTTATCCTTCTCTTTGTGAAAGTGAACATCCAATAGTCCGCCCTGACCGACTTCTTCAACTTTTGGGTGGTTTATTGCTTTTTCTTTTTTGGTTTTTAGATTTAAAAGTTTTGCTCTTCCATCTCTATTAGTAAAAACCAAATTACTTTCATCCACCATATCAATTCCCCAAATAATCCCATCAGTCTTATGGACCAATTCTAATTTTTGAGAGAAACAAGACATGGAAAATACAATGGCAAACAATAAAATTTTCATACTCATATTCTTCTATACTCCACAACATCAATCAACCTAATTATCTAGACCTATAAAAGACATGAGCTATATTATTTGATAAGTTTAGACATGGAAGAAAATTACAGTGTCTATATTATTGAAACCACCTGTGGAAAACTGTATACAGGCGTGAGTACTGATCCGGTGCGTAGATTTGATGAACACTTATCAGGCAACAAGGGTGCTAAGTTCTTTAGAAGCGCCACACCAAAAGAGATAGTTTACTTAGAGTCTGGCCTAGATCGCTCAAGTGCCTTAAAACGCGAAATTGAGATAAAAAAGATGACCAAAAAGCAAAAACTGACTCTTCTTAATATATATAATACAACCCGCTAGCTGAGCTCTTTCACTTGACGCTAAATATCTCAAGTGGTCATATATCTGCATGTTTTTAATACTTGTTTTACTTTTTACCTGTATTCCGGCACTGGAACTTTATCTCCTGTTTAGTGTAGGTGCGCAAATTGGAGCAATCAACACAATTCTAATTATCATAGGAACCGGCATTGTGGGTGCATCACTCGCCAAGTCCCAAGGCCTAGAGCTTCTATTCAAAATCCAAGACCAATTAAACAAAGGCCAGATGCCTACAGGCCAGCTTCTTCAAGGCTTTTTAGTTATGGGTGGTGGACTTCTATTACTCACACCAGGATTTGTTACAGACATCCTTGGATTCTCAATGGTTCTTCCAGGCACAAGGCTAATTTTGGCTGCATTGATCAAAAATACAATTTTCAAAGGCATTCAAAAAGGTATGAAGAACGGTAACATACACGTGTTTACAAATATGGGACAGGGATTCAGAACCAACAATACCTATGAGCATTCCAGGCCCGACCAAAGAGTGGACTCAAACACCTTTGAGGCCGAGTATGAAAGAAAAGATGAAGATATCTAAAACTTATCCAATCAAGCATGCCCACGACATTTATACCAATAACGCTGAAGTCTATGAAAAGGTAGTTCTATTACTTCACGGTTTTCAGCTAAATGGGCACTTCATGTACAAGAGGTTTGAGAAGCTTCTTCCAAAAGATACACTTGTCATCGCTCCAAATGCCCCATTTGTGGTTCCTTTAAAAAAGGATAATGCTTGGGAACCAAGATACGGGTGGTATTTCTATGACCCGAATAAGAAAAGCTTTTATATAAATTATGAACCAGCAGCACTGTGGCTCTCAGAATTAATGCAAGATTTAAATTACAAATCCAAACCGCTCACCATAATCGGATACTCTCAAGGCGGATTCATAGCACCGAAGGTTGCAGAGCTTATAAAGCAGACTGAAAAGGTGATAGGCATAAATGCAATTTTTAGATCTGAACGGTTTTCAATTAGAGATGATGTGACTTACTCACAGGTTCATGGAACAGAAGATTCAATTGTATCATTTGGCGATGCAAGGTTGGAATTTAATAAAATTAAAGCGACAGGTGCTAATGGTGATTTTTTTGAGCTGAAAGAGGATCACTTTTTAAATAGAAACTTGGTGAGAGAGGCATTAAATTTGGTCTAGGACTTGGAGAGATCGATGCTCCCCAAGACCTGAACTAATTTCTATTCAACAGCTTTTAATGCCGAGATATAACCGGATTGAGCGTAGTCAACAAGATCATCTGATTTAACAGTGCTCTCAATTGTTCTTTGCTTAACTTCTGCTGGAGTCATATTGTTGTTGATTGACAGCATAAGTCCTACGATTCCTGAAACATACGGAGTCGCCATAGAAGTACCAGACATTTTCTTATGTTGGTTTCCTGGAACAGTTGAAAGAATGTTCACACCTGGAGCGAAAACATGCACAGTTTCCTTACCGTAGTTTGAAAAGCTTGCTCTCTTACCTCTTCCAGAAAGAGCACCTACAGAAATTATATTTTCAACATCATAAGTTGCAGGGTAAGAAGCTTTTTTGTCGTTGTCGTTGTTTGCATTTCCAGCAGCTGCAATAAAGACGATGCCAGCTTTGTTGGCCTCTTCAATAACATCTTTAAGAGCTTGGCTAAATCCGCCTCCGCCCCAAGAGTTGCTCATGATATCAACACCTCTTTTAATCGCGTAATCAATTGACTTAATTGCACCTTCAAGTGTTCCACCGCGAGCACTTAAAAATCTCACTGGAAGGATTTTCACATTGTCCATTACCCCAGCGATCCCAAAGTCGTCGTGAGAAGCGCCAATTACACCAGCACAGTGGGTGCCGTGCCCGTGATCATCCATTGGATCTGCATCTTCGTCATGAAAGTCATATCCATAAATATCGTCGATATAGCCATTGCCATCGTCATCAACACCTTCAACGCCATTTTTTTCAGCTTCATTCACCATGATGTTTTTAACAAGGTCTTTATGGTTATAATCTACACCTGTATCAATAACAGCAATTTTAATTTCTTTATTGCCCTTTGTGATCTTCCACGCTTCCAATGCATCAATATCAACACCTTTCTTTCCAGGAAGAAGAACACTCCATGAGTTAAAACCAGTGTTATTTAAGGCCCACTGCTTTTTAAAAAGTTCATCATTTGAAAAAAGCTCATATCTAATGTTCTCTTCGATGTACTCAACTGCAGGGTGATTAATGTGAGCTATTTCTTTGTCAGATTTGATTACCGCAAAGTTTCCAACAGAAACGTCCAGCTCTCTAACCTGTCCGTATTCAGATAGAGAAAAAAGTGACTTCATGTCATTATTTTTTAGCTTAACTATATATTCTGTAGAAAAAGCGGTAGCGGATAATGCCATCATGGCCGTGATTAACTTCAAACAATCCTCCTTGATTTTATAAATGGAATACTAAACTTTATTAGGCCAAATATTATACGGCAATTGTATTGAACTAAAAGAATCTTACACCTAACACCAAAAAACTCAAGTATTAAGAGATTCCAACTCTTCTACTAGTTCATATTTCTCCAAGAGATTAGTCTCAGCTAAATCTTTTTTCTCAACTAGAGCATTAAGCTTTTCACTGCCCTGAGCATCTAAAGAAGCATAGTCAATGCCTTCGATCTCTTCTTCCAGTAAAGCAATTTTTTCTTCAAGCTTTTCGATTTCCTTTGGAAGAGTTTTTAGAAGCTCTTTTTCTTTATTGGTAAGTTTTCTTTTCTTTTCTGAATCGTTTGGTAAATCCTTTGGCTGTTCTTTGGGAGTATTTTCTTTTTTTGAAGATTCATAAGACCTCTCAATCTCCAAAGCGTCGAGGTAGGCCTGCACCTGAGAATAGCCACTATTGAAAACTTCCAGGTTTTTCTCTTTTACGATCCAAACTTTATTAGTGACATTTTCAAGGAAAGACCTATCGTGAGAAATAAGTAGAACCGTACCTTTAAAGCTCTCCAGTTTGCTTTCTAAAATCTCAATAGATTCAATATCCAAATCATTTGTAGGCTCATCAAAAATCCATACATCACTTTCATTTTTTAAATTAATGGCAAGCTGTAGTCTATTTAACTCTCCACCTGAAAATGAGGTTAGAGGTCTTTTCAGTTGATCTTTATTAAATAAAAAGTTCTGAAAATAAGTGCTTACGTGAATTGACCTTCCATCGGCGAATTGAACAAAATCCTCTCCCTGCCCAAGAAGCTCATATGGAGTTTTATCCTGCTGCAGCTCTTCCCTCTTTTGGTCAAAATAGTTTATTTTCAACCCTTCAGCATGAAACACTTCACCACTTGTAGGCCCTAGCTGTTTTGACAAAAGCTTCATAAGCGTTGTTTTTCCAGCTCCATTTGGTCCTAAAACACCAATTTTTTCACCCTTATGCAGCTCAAAGTTAAGCCCTTCAAACATCTGCTTTTCACCATATGAGAAATTTACAGATTTAAACTCTACTAGCTTCTTGGTTTTTCTAGAGCTTGCATTGATGTTTAATTCAATTTCCTTCTTTGCGGCTGCCTTTAAATTGGAAACTTTTTTGGATAGATCTTCAAAGCCCTCGACACGTTTTTTAGAGCGAGTTCCCCTTGCCTTAACTCCTTGTCGCATCCATTCAGTTTCTCGTTTTAAAGTATTTTTTAGTTTTGAGAGTGTCTTAAGTCTCTGCTCTTCCTTTACACTTAAAAACTCAAGGTAATCAGCATATGAGCCTTTAAATTCTGTAATCTTTGAGTCGTGAATATGTACTATTTTATTACAAACCTTTGATAGTAAATGCCTATCGTGGGAAATAATCACCAAACTTTTACCTACAGATAGGAGCTCATCCTCAAGTTTTTTGATGGATTCAATGTCCAAGTGGTTGGTAGGCTCATCCCATAAAATTAAATTTGCCTTTGACACAAGACCTAAGGCCAATAGAATTTTTTTTTGCTCTCCTCCCGAAAGATCTCGTACATCTCTCGAAGGATCATCAAGCTCAAAAGATTTCAGATAACTTTCATAGGCATTTTGATATGACCAAAAGTCAACTCTCTCCATCTCGGTTAGGACGACTTGCTGTCTATCAAGGTCTTCATTCTTAACAGTTTGTTTATATTGATGGTTGAGCATTTTTAGTTCAGGGTAATACTCAAAGAGGTAATCCCTGGCCGAACACTGCTCCTTAGGCATTGTAAAGTTTTGCTCAACTAAAAATACCGAGTATTCAAACTCGCTTCCAAGCTTGGCACTTGCCTTGTCAAAAACAAATTGAGTGGATGTGTCAACGCCGACTTTACCAGTTAAAACCTTAAATAGGCTGGACTTACCAACCCCATTGAGGCCAATAAGTCCAATTTTGTCCCCATGATCTATTTGAAATGAGGCACTGTCGAATATTTTCTTGTCTCCAAAAGACAAGCTTAAATTTTTAAGGGAGCATAATACTGTCATGAAGCCATTATGCTCTCCGCTTGATTAATTGGCAATAATGTTAGTTTGTGTGTTCAAAAGTGTACTCCACTCTGATATTTGCCCAATTTAGAGTAAGCCCCTTAGTCGTGCTAACTTTAATGAATGTTCTACCTGTAGGTGCTGTATAGACAGGTTGTCCATCTGACATTCCCAATAAGGCCCTAATTTCATCGCCACTCTCAGCACTAGGTGTTGAGTGGTAAATCTCACCACCAACCAGATTACTTATCCAGTTCCCACTATTTGAAACATCCTGGGTAAAGAAATAGAATTTTCCGCCCTTTGATACCATTCCCTCTCCAACATGCTCAAATCGAATTTCCTCTCCGTCTCCTCCATCAAAGTCCGAGTCTTCCTCAAGTTTAATTGCCTTAAGTCTTATGTTTTCCTTATTTTTTCCAAAGAAAGAAAGCTCCGTAAAATCTAGGTATATAGAACTTCCTCCATTTAATGCTCTTAGCTCTCCATCACTCAGTTCAATAGTGGTTGCCAACTCATCCCTTGCTTTAGTCCCTAGTACAACCACTTCCACCAAAGCAGACACCTCGCTTTGAAACATGTCTTTTATTCTTTCTAGTGTTTCCGAATTTGTTGCATTTTGTGCAATTAGAAATTCGCATTTTCTGTAAAAACTATCGAGTATCATCTTTCCAGGAAAAGGCCTGGCATATTTATAGACATAAGCTTTGGACAAAATGTAGGAGTAATAATTAAATCGCCTGAAAGTATCAGAATTGAGTTTAATCAAACTGTTCTTAAACCTATTGCCTAAATTAAATTCAGGTGATTCAAGTTCTTCATAACTATGAGCAATCGCCAAAAAGTCTGAGTCAATTTGATTTAGCTTTTTTAGTATAGAAGTTTGGAATACTCTCATTTGACCTAGAAAAATCTCCTTTTCATTCAACAAAACATTAAGCTTCCCAATCACCCTCTGAAAGTCAGCATGCTTAATTTTGATTCTATTGATCTCTTTTTCAAGGGAGCTTTTCGATACTTCAGCGTCTTTCCAAATTTTTCTCTGCTTGGCTATAGCATCGGCCATTGGACCAGCAAACGCCCCAAGATCTTTAAGGTAGTCCAATTTCTTTTTGGTTCCTTTTATGCGCGCCAACTCCAGTGGATTTAGCGAGTCAAGTTTTCTTTGGAGCTCGAGTGTGGCTCCCTTCCAGTCAAACTCCTCAAAGCTTTCGCTCACTTCTGGTGCCTTCTCTAGAAGCTGTCCAAAAGATTTGTTTGAATAAATTGATTCCTTTAGTAAATCGACACCAATTCCAACTGCACCGAAGCTAGGTTGTCCTACAGGTACAACTTTTGCAGCAAGTGCCACCGTTTCCAAGGCCTTTTGAAAAAACGGGACCTTTAAATTTTTCCGTGCCGTATTTCTAATGCTTTCTTCAATCTTTTGAAGCTCCAATTCAAACTCTTCTTTGGCAACACTAAGTCTTTCAAGGGAGTGTTTCAACTGATTTGAGTTAATCACATTTTCAGTAATGCTATGCCTATTTAGTTTGATCCTTTTAAATAACTCACTTTGTAATTCCTTTATATCACCCCTCTTTAACTCAAGAGTTTCATATTTTCTCCTTAATATTTTTGAAAGGAAAAAGAGCCTTAAGTTCTGCTCTCCCTCATTAACAAATGCCTTTGATGCGGCCACAAACCCAAGTTTCGGAACCCAACTTCTCGGGTTTCCATAAAAGTCGAGCCTTAAATCTAGATTATGAAGCATTGTGGATATTTCGGAATTCACGCTAAAAAGAACATATGATTCTGGGTTAGAGCTTTTAACAAGCTCCTTAAGATACCTATAAACATTTACAGCTTCATCATAAAAATGATTCATATAAAGATCTTTACCGAATTCGTTGTACTGATATAGGGCCCTGCCTAAATCAGGTCGCTTAAATGTTTTTATTACAGGCCCTTTTTCTCCTTCCTTTCCATCATGTTTTTTGGCAGAAGCATTTCTTCCGTTCTTTGCACGAACACAATTTTTTCTTTTATTTATGATATAGCTGCAAGTCACAAGTGGTCTTCCGGCCTTGCCTCCGACTCGAAGAATGTCACTATGGCCGTGTAGACCTCCTTTATTGGAAACCGTGAGAGATTCAAATACATCTGTACCCAGAGTTATGGTCCCACCTTTTCCACCTCGGCCAGGCATTCCACCAACTTTTGCATCTTTTCCATCTCCAGACTTCCAGCCGGATTTTTTTTTCTTTTCACAATAATCACCTCTTTCAGCCCCCCTATTTTCACATTTGTAGTACTTATAGAAGGTGTAGTCAGGAGACTTTACAATCTTTGCGTCCCTTCCTCTCGCCCCATGAACTCCAGGACCCGCCGCTTGTCCACTACCTCCATGGGCAAAAAGAACTGCTTCACTGGATTCATTCTCTACCTTGAAAGCATTAATCTTTATGCTTCCAGCATTCAATCCATTTACTCCATCTAAATACGTTTTGGGCAACTCACTTTTGGATACTGGGGTTGTGTTGATTTTCCCACCGGCTTTAAAAATTATTTTTACAGCATGTAGCTCAACATCCGCCTGAGCAACATGAATTTCATCATGGATAACAATGGTATGTGCATAGATATTTAACTTTGCAACATCTGTGGTCTTTCTAATCAATTCAAAAACGTTATGGGAGTTTTCTCCCCCCAATATCACTTCTATACCTTGGATGATAACTTCCCTAGTTCCTTTTTCGAATTGGTTATAGTTCAATTTTGTCAGGTCTTTATTTCTTGAGATGGTGTAGCTGACATACTTGTCATTGGTGAGCTTTGGCTTAACACCTTTTACTCCGAGAGAGCTAAAAGAGTGCTCGTATTTAAAATATGGCCTGTTATTAATTTTCTCTTCTTGAGGTGCATTTGCACTTAGAAGTTGTTGTTCGCTGGTTCCTTTGTTGCCCTTCCCGCATGCCAAGAAAGTGACGCAAATCAATAGATAAAATAATGTATTCATACTTCCTCCAGTAGTTTTGGCTAAAATGCCACAACAAGGAGGCCGCTACATCAATATGGAGGCTTAGTGTGTTCTTTGTTGCAAAAATGAAAAGGCCAGCAAGTATGCTGGCCTACAAGAAATTAAATATTTTTTGGAATCTTAAGACTCTTTTATGTGAGAGTAATCATGTAGGTTTTCCGGCATGTTTAACTCTTTTTCACTATCTGCGATAATGGTTGAGACTGTCGCATCGCCTGTAACATTTACAACAGTTCTGCACATATCCAAAATTCTATCTACAGGAAAGACGATGGCAATCCATGCAGGATTTAGGCCTACAGATTGCAAAACAATAATCATCATAACAAGGCCTGCACTCGGAACCGCCGCAGCTCCTATAGAAGATAGAGTTGCAGTCATTACAATCATCAATTGCTGAGCTAGAGATAAATCAATCATGTGAAGTTGTGCCAAGAACACTACAGCAACTGCTTGGTATAAACTCGTTCCATCCATATTCACAGTTGCGCCAATTGGTAGAACAAAGCTTGATACATTCTTTGAAACACCCATATTCTCTTCTAAACACTCCATTGTGACAGGCAAAGTTGCGGCCGAGGAGCTAGTTGAAAATGCAAGAAATTGAGCAGGTGCTATATTTTTAAAGAATCTCGAATAGGAGATTCCCTTAACAACAGCCTTCACTATAAATGGGTAGATCAAGAAAATCATCAACCCCAGACCAAGTAACACTGTAACAGAGTATGAACTCAAGCTCTTAAATATTTCAAAAACTTCGGCCGGAGTATTGGCCATTTTAGCAATTACACCACTAAGTAAACAAAATACAAAGAAAGGAGCCCCTGCCATTACAATCTCTACCATTTTCAAGAAGACAGCATTAAGCCCATCAACTACTGTAAGCAGCGGAGCCGCTGTTGCCTTAGGCAAGAATGCCATGGTAATCCCGAAGAAAATCGCAAAGAAAATAACTTGAAGCATAAGCTTATTGTTTGCCAAAGAAGCTGCGAGGTTTTCAGGAATCATGTCAACAAGGAAATCTAAAGGTCTTGACTCTTTAGTTTTCTGAGCACTTTCCAACTTATCTGCGATCCTTGAATCCTTCTCGTTTACCTTAGCCTTCATTTGTTCAAGTTCGGCAGGAGTAAGTGCCGCCTCTACTTGCTCTCTATACTTTGGATCTGTTAGGAAACTTCTTTGATCTTTAGGTGCTTTGCCAGTGGTACTTTTTACCCACAACTCGTAAGCAACTCTGTTTTTAACTCTCTGGTCTTCTTCGATAAACTTTCCAGGCTTGATGACGTTAACTAAGATAAGGCCAACACCAATTGCTAGAATTGTGGTCAGAAGATACAGGCCTAAGGTTTTAACACCCATTCTGCCAAGTTTAGAAACATCTTTTAACCCAGCAACACCACTAATGATTGAAAATAAAACAAGTGGAACGGCAATAAACTTAAGTATTCTGATAAAGATCTTACCAAATGGGTCAATCCAATTAACTGTAAAATCGTTTATTCCTAGATAGCTGGAGATGAAGGAATATACGACCCCCAATATCAACCCAACAATAATTTTGACATGCAGTGGCATAGTTCTCATTAACTTCCTTTTAAAATGATTTAATTATTTAAGCCTAATGAAATTATAAGGGATTGTGAAGCCAAGGCAAACAGGGAAACAGATTTCTTTTTAAGAGATGAGTATACTTAACAAATGTTTTTTCCGTTAGGTCTAGGATTTAGAATAAAGAACTTTCCTCTCGCCACTTGGTTAATCATCCTGGCATGTACTTTCATATTCTTTTTTGGCCAACAGAGGGATGAATACGAAAATGTCTACATGTCTTTGCCCGAACACCACGAAGTAATAGTGGCACAGGACTACTTGTTTTATGAATACTGTAGGGAAAAACTTGGAAATCCTCTCTGCGAAAGATTTGCCTTTGAAAGAGGGCTTACCCCACAATACAATAAAGACTTAGATTTTCTGGGATTGGACTTTATACTTTCCCGCGAGGCGTTAGAACAATTTTCAAATCTTTACCGGGATTTTTCTAAGAAGCTTAAAGAGGGTAGGCCTCAGATTGAAAAGCTTCCTTCGTTTGCAAAATATTCAAATGCAATTCAAGGCCTAGAGGCTCAGACTCAAAAGCTGAGAGAGTTTTACAACCTTCTACACCGGGACAATATAACCATCTATACATTGTTCTTAGCTGTTTTTTCCCATGAAAACTTAATGCACCTTTTAGGAAATATGCTATTTCTGTTTATTTTTGGACGTTATGTCGAACAAAGAATGGGCGTTCTTCCCTACTTTAGTGCTTACATTTTATTGGGAACACTATCCTTAGGAATATATGCCTGGTTTAATAACGGTAATTTTCTACATATTTTGGGAGCATCCGCAAATGTAAGCGTTGTGATGGGTGCCTTTTATGCTCTATTCTTTAGACAAAAGTTAAAAGTGTTTTTTTTCTACTTGGGATTTAAAATTGCCCAATTCCCGGTCAAAACTTACATGTTCTTTTTCTTTATGCTTCAGGAATTTATATATTCCTTTACGGCAATGGAAAGTGTCGCCTATGGAGCTCACGCTACTGGATTAATTCTAGGTATATGCCTAGGCTTAATATGGAAAAAGTTTAAACCAGTTCCCTACCCATTCCTTTATGATTACGAGATTAAAGAGTGGTTGAAAATTAAAGAGGTGCAAGATAGGGCCTTGTTTATAGACCAAGCGCTAGAGTTGGTAAAATACAATCCAGATAATAAAGTCATTATTAGGGAGTTAATAAAACGAATTGCACCAATTGAAAAGGACCTCGCAGGACTAGACCTAGATGAAGAAATTCTCTTGCGACAATTGATGCCCAACCATCTAAAGGACTTGTACAGACAGCAAGACTTTTTAGAATTTTATAAAACATTGGAAAGGATCCCACACTCCTGGAGCATGTCAACTTGTCTGAGGTTGTTCTCTCAAAAAGATTTATTAAAAATTATAGACAGCTCAATTGATGATGAGAGGCTTTTAACAAGTGTTTTGGTAATACAGGCCTTTGTTGAACGATACGAGAAATCCCCGAAAGTAAGAAACCTTCTAAGAACGCTAAGCTCTATTCTTGATCATGTACCCCTTGACTCATTTTATAGAAAACATCTTTGGCAAATAAAAAAACTTTCTACATCCAAGGGACTAAGAGATGCAATTGAGAAACGCTTTTTAAGGCAGGCATATGAATGACAAAGGACCAATAATTAAATATCATAATCAATTGGAGGACTTTTCAAGTTATCCAGAGGCAGCATTTCCAACCAGGGCATTGGCATTTTTTATTGATGCAATCATTTTGGGTATAATGCAGGCAACCTTCTCGGCCTTATTTAATTTTTTGGCAAATAAACTTAACGTCCCCATTACATGGCACTCATCATTAGATTTTATATATATAATACTAAGCTATATCGCAATTCCTACCTGTTACTTTCTTCCTCAAATTAAAAGAGATGGCCAAACAATAGGAAAGAAGGTGATGAAGATAAGAATTGTAAATGAAAGTAATGAGCCCCAACTGAGTTATACCAAAATCTTTGTTCGTGAAATTTTTGGAAAGGCTGTTTCAGCCGTTTTTTTTGGAGCAGGGTATTTAGTACGCTTATTTGGGCTAGACACCTTTCATGACAAGATTGCCAAAACTAAGGTCATTAGTCTTCGCGTGAGTTGATTTGTGCATCCTTTTAAAAAGCAGTCTCACTTCTGTTCCATGACCGCTTCCCTCTTCTTCGGCAATTGACTTTATTAGAACTCTGCCGCCAAATTTTTTCATAAACATATTCAATATATTTAACCCAAAACCAGTTCCCTTCTCTCCGTCAGTGCCTGGAGTGCTGCGTTTTACTTTGTCATTAAAAATATCTATTAAACAGGCCTTTGGGATGCCAACACCATAATCCTTAACGATTAGTTCAGCTTCGCCATCATTCACTCTAACTCCAAGATCAATAAAGCTATTCTTCTTAGAAAACTTTATCGCATTACTTAGTACATTGCCTAAAACATGATGATTAAAATAAATGGGATCCATCACAACCTCCACATTAGGCCGGTGAAAACTTGAAAACCTAAACTGTACACCTTTTTTTGCTGCTAGATCGGCAAGCATTTTCGTGCACTTCTCTATTGATTCATCCAACACACATGGAACAGGTCTAATTGCATCCATATCATTCTCGGCACGATGAAGAACCCTTACATTATTGACAACTTCCCCTATCGAGTAAGAGGCCATATCCATAGTTTCTTGCAACTCTTTGCTATCACCAGAGACTTTACTCATCTCATTGGCCATTTTTAAGACGGTTAGTGAGTTATTAATATCGTGAGTTAAGATTGTAAGAAGGTTATCTATCTTTTCATTCTTTTTATTTAACAACTCCCTGCTGGCCTCTTGAGCAGAACAAAAGATGCTTATTACATAAGCAAGCACTCCTATCCACCCAAACTTTGTCAAGAACTCTATATATACGACACCATTTGGATTAAGTAGTCTTGGAAAATTATAACCTCCAACATAACTTATGAAAAAGGCACACCCAACGGCCATTGAAATAAGACACCACCTATGAACCCATTTGCGATCAAGCAATACCCCCGCAAACACAGCATTCGCTCCAAGCCACACGAGTGTTGATGTCGCAAATCCTCCTGTGAAGTAGTTATAACAAACCTGATAGCAAAGACCACTCAAGATTAGAATATTCGCCAGTAACTTAAACCTCTCCCTAGCAAGAAAGAACAAGCTTACAAGTCCAAGAGAATGAATAATAGTTACGGCTGTGCAAATATACTTGGCAATAACAGCGTCAACATAGCTTATAACTACAACGCTGTATGCCCACATGAGAATGTTCGTGGCCAGAATTGCTCCACCAAAAAGATTTATATCATTTTTGGAGTTTGCATAATTCGCTGCGGCCGTGTTGACAATTTTTTGTAAAGAACGGAGAATGGTTTCAATAAAATTCATAATTTATAAAGTTTTCTTAAGAGAGTTTTAATACTTTTTTTGTTAAATCCTTACTATTAGGGATTCGTGTTAAGCTCAACTAAATTACCCCTGAAGAAGACTTGATAGTGAAAAATTTATACATGTTCTTATTAAAAAGGTGCTGCAATGTTTACGAATCTCTACATAGGTCTATTAACTCTTCTGTACTTTAAAATTTCTTTAGAAACAATTAATGCAAGACGCTCCAACAAGATTTCAGTCGGTGCAGGAGATAATAATGAAATTGCAGGAATTGTATCGGCCCACTCCAATTTTAATTCTTACGTTCCAATTTTTATTGTGTTGCTTTATTTATATGAAACCTCAGATATCGCAGCCTCTGTAATAATCCACGCACTTGGATTGAGCGTATTGGCGGGAAGATATCTGCACTACATTGGAATAAAGGATCAAAAAGCACAAAACTTTAAATTTAGAGTGGCTGGGATGAGAATGACTCTCATCCCGATGTTGATCTTGGCCATTTTAAATATCGCTGCGTTTGTCTATACTACAAGAATTAAAGGGTAACCTAGATCTTAATGAAGGCCAACAGTCTATTGTTGGCCGGCATTTCATAGTCCTTTAAAAGTCTAAAGCCTTTATCATCCATTTGCTTTTTAACTTCCTCAAAATTTCTTATTCCACTTTTTGGATCTCTTTGCTTCAACATGAAGTCAAACTCTTCATTACTTTTACTTGTATATTCTCCGCGGTAATTAAATGGTCCATAAACAAGAACCCTATTCCCAGAAATTAAAACTTTTCCCATTTCTTTAATAAGCGTTTTAACTTGTTTCCAAGACATAATATGAAAAGTATTTGCGGAATAGATTAAATCTACATTCTTTAAGGGAAATTTATCAACACCAACCTCATAATCTATTGGTCCTTCAAGCATGTGGCCATTGGATAGTTCGATATATGATCTTATGGTGCTATGGTTTTCGGAACGATCAGTAAATACCCAGCGAATACCATCTAATTCCTTGGCGAAAAACACCCCGTGCTGACCAGTTCCAGAACCAACCTCCATAACAGTTTCTCCGTTTGAGACTAGGTCCTTTAAACATTCAAGGATTGGCTGTTTATTTCGATCGGCAGCTGGGGAGAAAGGTATACTCATGATCTAATTCTTCTCAAAAGGGCATACAGAACAACCGGCCACAGTTTTAACCCTGCTCATACATCTATCATGCCAGGCCACAACATTTTTAAAGCTATCGACTTCCAAGAAGTCTCTTGCACTATATCCCCAGTCAAGGCATCCGACCCATGGGAAGGTGGCCATATCAGCGATACTATACTCTTCACCTACAAGAAACTTTCGCCCTTCAAGTCTGGTATCTAGTACCTTTAACAGTCGTTTTGCTTCATTGGTGTACCGTTCTTTCGGATAAGGGTGATCGCACTTGTCCTTAGCATACTTATAAAAATGGCCAAATTGACCAAACATTGGTCCAACTCCACCCATTTGAAAGAATAGCCATTGAAGAGTTTCAACCCTCAAGGCAGGATCTGTGGCAAGAAACTTTCCTGTTTTTTCGGCCAAATATAATAAGATAGCTCCGGACTCAAAAACGGTGATTTCCTTACCATCAGGTCCATTGGGATCAACAATGACTGGAATCTTGCTATTAGGATTAAGTTTAACAAAAGAGTCCGTAAACTGCTCGTTTTTCAAGATATCGACAGTGTGAGCATCATATTCTAACCCCATTTCCTCCAGGGCAATTGAGACCTTTTGTCCATTGGGTGTTGCAAGCGAATATAGTTGAATTTTATTTGTCATGTGATCTTTCCTTTTTGGAAAAAGTATAACAAAAAAAGGTCGGCTTTAAAACCGACCTACTCTAATTAAGACTTAATAGCTGACATTGTTGATTTAAATAAACCGGGGTCACTGTGATGGACTAGATCTTCCACGCTCACAAGCCCAATTGGTTTATGCTGATTGTCCTGTATAAAGACTCTACTAATTTTGCCATCTACCATTTTTCGTGAAACCTCTTCCAGTTCACTATCTTCACTTACACAGACAACATTTCTAGTCATACAATCAGAGGCCTTTACGCTGTGATAATCCTTGTCTTCTGCTAAGCATCTAGTAACAATATCTCTATCTGTAAGCACTCCAACCACTTTCCCGTTGGATACGACAGGCAGACAACCAATGTCGGAGTCTCTCATCAAATGTGCCGCAGACTCCAATGACTCATTGCCATCTATGGTCTTAAGACCTTTATGCATAATTTCTCTAGCTTTCATATTAATCTCCTTAGATATAATCAAAGACTTTGCCCGCTTAACAATCTCAACAGAAACCCGTGCCAATGCCATTTCAGTTGGAGAAGTCATAAAGTTCGACAAAGCGTTGATATGATTAAGATTGTTCATACACATCTCTCTATTAAATTTTATTGAATTATCAAGCAATTAAAGCGCCATTTAATAATGAAGCGGCACAAGGCCTGCACCTCACATAACCCGACACCTTCAAAGGGAGACGATAAATGCCAATATGGACAGGCGCTGTAAGCTTTGGACTTGTAAACATTCCTGCTTCTTTGGAGACGGCCCAAGAAAGCAGTCAAAAAATTAATTTTCATCTAGAAGATAAAAATGATCACTCTCCAGTTGGCTACAAATATTACAACAAGACCACAGGTAAGGATATAGAAAGGAAGGATGTTATTAAGACTTACGAGTTTGAAAAAGGAAAGCGTGTTGAGGTCACACCTGAAGAGTTAAAAGAAATTAACAAAGAATCAAGTGAAAATATTGAAATTGAAAACTTTGTGCCGATAGAAGAAATAGACCTGCTCTTATTTGAAAGGCCTTATTATTTAACACCAAAAAAAGGTGCTGAGAAGAGTTACCATCTCCTAAGGCAAGCAATGGTAAAAACGAAGATGTGCGGGATTGGTAAAATTGTTATTAGACAGAAAACAAACCTGGTATTAATTCTTCCTAGGGATGAGTATATCATTGTTGAGATTTTAAGATACCCACACACTATCATAGAACCACATGAGGCCGACTATCTAAAAACCAGTGCCAAAGAAGTAAAGATACCAAAAAGGGAGTTAGATATGGCGATTAAACTTGTTGAAAATATGAAAGCACCATGGGCACCATCCTCCTATGAAGATAACTATTACGAAGAGGTTATGAAATTAATAAATAAGAAAATAAAAGGTAAGAAAGTTCATACATCAAAGACGCCTTCAAAAGCCCAAGAATCCTCCAATGTTGCAGATTTGATGCCGCTACTTAGAAAGAGCCTAGAAGATAAAAAAATTCAACGATCCACTAAGTCTAAGAAACGTGCATAAAACATGAAAGATAAACTTGGACGATATCGAAAAAAGAGGAATTTTTTAAAGACAAGTGAACCGAAAGGAAAAATATCCAAAACAAGTTCATCTATCTTTGTTGTTCAAGAACATTTTTCTAGAAATCACCACTTCGACTTCAGATTGGAACTAAATGGCGTTTTGATAAGTTGGGCGATACCAAAAGGTCCATCAATCAACCCAGAAGAGAAAAGACTTGCTGTTCACGTAGAGAATCACCCTTTGGACTATGCCGATTTTGAAGGGGTCATCCCAAAAGGTGAATATGGTGCCGGGAAAGTAATTCTATGGGACAAAGGCACTTGGGAGCCTCTTAAAAAAAATCCATCAAGGGCTTTAAAGGAAGGTAAAATAGAGTTTAGATTAAAAGGAAGAAAGTTACATGGAGTATGGATCCTAGTAAGAACTAACATGGATCATAAACAAAGCAACTGGCTACTAATAAAAAAGGATGATGAATCATCAAGAAAAAACTTAAACCTAATTGAAAAAAGGCAAGAAAGCGTTAAAGGTCACGACAGTAATATACACTTTCACCCCCAACTCGCAGAAAGAGCGAGCACTCCACCAAAAGACCCAATATTCATTCACGAAATTAAGTATGATGGCTACAGAACCATAGCAAGAGTAAATTCAGGTGTTGCGGATTTATTCACGAGGAATGGCCTAAATTGGACTAAAAAATATCCGACCATAGCCAGGGCATTAATGTCAGATGTTGACGAGACGCTACTGGATGGGGAAATTGTATACTTGACAGCATCAGGGCATAGTGACTTTGGAAAGCTTCAAAATGCGATAAAGAAAGGAGACTCTGAAAATCTGTATTACTACGTTTTTGACACACTAAAATTAGACGGAGTTTCCCTTGTAAATATACCTCTCATTTTTCGAAAAGAGCTCTGTAAAGAATTTGTTAGTTTCTTAAACAGTGAGCGAATTGTTTATAGCGAACATTTCAAAAACCCAGGTCCTGAAGTATTTGAAGAAAGTTGTAAACATGGCCTAGAAGGGATTATCTCCAAGGACGCAACATCCACTTATTTTCATGGAAGATCAAACACATGGAAAAAAATAAAATGTGAAAATAACGAAGAATTTCTGATCATAGGATATAAATTAGACAACAATGACAATCTTAAATCCATCGCTCTTGGATTGGAATTAAGTGGAAGAATCATTGATGTGGGAAATGTTGGTAGTGGGCTAGATAGAGAATCTAGAGGTAAACTTAAGGAGGTCTTGCAAAAGAAGCGAATTAATAAGTCACCAGTCGAAAGTAAAAGGAATAAAGAAGTCACTTGGGTAACTCCAAAGTTCTATGCTCAAATTAAGTATACAGAGTTAACCAGCTCCTTAAAATTGCGACACCCAGTATTCTTAGGACTCAGGGAAGACAAGTTTTTTCAATACCCTAACTATAGCAATGATGAGCTAAAGACCTTTCTTACATCACCAAATAAAATACTTTACCCAAGGCATAAAATCACTAAGTTTGATATCGCAAGCTACTACAATGAAGTCTACCCCCTAATGCGGCAACATTTAATTGGAAGAGTTTTAAATCTGTATCGATGTCCAAAAGGAGTTGGCAACAACTGCTTCTTCAACAGACATAGAGGAAGTATGAAAAACTTAGTACCTATCCAAGTGAAGAATCAAAATAATTTTACAGTGTACGACTTGAAGGGTCTCATCTACCTTGTGCGGTATAATGCCCTAGAGATTCATACCTGGAACTGTTCAAAAGAAAATGATTTCGCTCCAAAGGAGATTGTTTTTGATTTGGATCCAGCAGTCAGTCTAAGCTCACAAATGGTTATCGAAGCTGCATTTGAGATTCGTGAAATCTTGAAAAGACTTGAACTAGATTCTTTCCCTAAAGTTACGGGGGGTAAAGGCATTCACCTACATGTTCCGCTATCAGCAGCATATTCCCAACCCCAAGTGTATGACATTTCAAAGTCCATTTCATTGTTGATAGAAGAGCAAAGACCACAACTCTATACAACAACCTCCCGTCTAAAAGATAGAAAATCCAAAATTTTTATTGATTATCTTAGAAATAACTTTGGTTCTAGCTATATCTGTCCTTTTTCCACAAGGGCAAATGAAAGCGCTACAGTTGCATTTCCAGTCAGTTGGCAGGAACTTAACAAGTATGATCTCAAGGACCCGCTAACCCTAATGAAGCTTATCAGTAAGGCCCCAGTCAAACACCCCTGGAGGAATTACTGGGGCCTTGATCAAAGAATTAAGATTTACAAGTAACCCCTACATTCCAGGACTAGCTTCGTGTGGCCCTTCGCCGGAGTCTAAATGGTGTGGAAACTCCAACGTTTCTTTGAAAAAGATAAGGTGTCGTTTTTCGTCAGCGAAATTTCTTTCTATAACTCTCATACACTCTTCATCGTGGTTAAGCTCTTTTATTGCTTCAAAATAATGTTTGTTGGTAAACTCACCTATTTGGCGCATTGCTTTAAGTGCCTGCTCATCACCTACTGAGCTTCTTAGTGCAGTAAGTCCTTCTATAAGAATGCCTTTAACGTCTTTTTTCCGAGCGGGAAGTTCACCCCCCTTGGCCTTAATCAATCTTTCTAAATCATCTAAATGGCGGTCATGTTCTAACTTGAACTCTTTAAGCTTATCCCGAATTCTATAGTTTTCGATTCTATCAATTGCTTCCTTATATGCGTGAATTGCATCAACATCTACTTGATGAAGTTTATTCAACCTTTTTAAGACTTTATCTTTCATTTGCTCCCCCTTTATTTCTTTTTATTTATGTTGCAAAAAAAGCGCCTTTAAAAATTTAATAATTCAATGTTAAGCATTTTAAAAATCAATCTAACCTCGATGTTTTACACTCTAGGTTAATGGATCTTTTTCCTATAAGATTGTATTGGTTTAACTTTTTAATAATGAGAGTAGATTATGATTGAGCAAAAGCTAAATGAAGTTCTAAAGTTCTGGTTTAAGGAATTAGGGCCAACAAAGTGGTTTGAAAAAAGTGAATCCATAGATTTGGAAATAAAAAAACGTTTCTTAACAATCCTTGATGTTGCAAAGAAGGTGGAGCTTTACTCCTGGAGACATACACCAGAAGGACGACTTGCAGAAATTATTGTACTAGATCAATTCTCACGAAATATTTATAGAAATGATAAAAGATCATTTGAAGTAGACAACCTGGCCTTATGTTTGGCTCAAGAAGCGATATATCAAAAGGCCGACCAAGAACTTTCTCCGGATAAGAAGGCCTTTCTATACATGCCATTCATGCACAGTGAATCCCTTGCAATCCAGGGTCTTTCATTGAATCTTTATAAGCAGAAAGGCCTTGAAAATAATTTTGAGTTTGCTAAAAGACATTTTGAAATAATTGAAAGGTTTGGGAGGTTTCCACATCGAAATTCAATACTTGGAAGATTAAGCACAAAAGAAGAACTGGACTTCTTAAAAACCCCGAACTCCTCCTTTTGACATGATTTTTGCATATAAATACACTTACGGAGGTAAGGATGAAAAGTAAGAAAAAGAAAGAAGATAAAAAAGAGAAACTAAACAAAAAGAATCAAGATAAAAAGCACCTCGATGAGCTTCTAGATGAGGGAATAGATGAAAGCTTTCCTGCAAGTGACCCAGTCGCTGTTACTAGAAGGAGAGACTAGTTTAAGGATTACTGTATATTCATTCCGCTTGATAGGTCAGCGATTTTATCGCTGACACGGCGATAGAAATTGTATCTTCCAAAAATCCTTGCAAGAATGATTTGATCAATAATTCTTAGTAATGGAAGACCAAAGATTAGAACTAGAAATACGCCTCCAAGAATGTACAACACATTCAGAGTGCCGGACGCATCATCGATGAAAAACATATTCTGGGTGTTCATGCCAAAGAAGCCAACAATAATGTTGAGTGGTAGAAAAATACCTGAAATTATCGCTAGAAAGTAAATATTTCCATTCAACTTATCGGTTCGAAGTGAATCATAATAGTGCCTTAAACTGTCAAGCTTTCCAATTTGATAGGAGCAGTTTCGAGCATTAAATTCCATGTATTCAATCAAATCAACAAACTCTGACTTTTCGGACCCAAGAGTTTTAGAGTTTGCTTTTACGAAGTCCCTTAGAACAGAACTGCCTCTAACAAGGTTTCTTTCAATTTTATTAACATCTTTTTTTAAATTAAACCAAAGGTCCATGAAGTATCTTGGTGGGCGTCGTTCGTAAAACTTATCCTCAAGAGCTTCGATTTCATCCACATATTCAGCAAGAACATCGGAAACATAATCGGCCATGGACTCTATTGATTCAAGCATCCCCTGCATATCAACATTTTTTGCAGTATTAATTTCAGCGTTCTTAATTTCAAAGATTTCTTTCTCACCAACGACAAAACTAATAGGAGAACTTTCAACTCCATCCTCTGTAAGTGTAATGAGTTTTATTGTTAGTACCTGGTAGGATTTCTCCTTAACAAAGACTGATGATGATTTTTCATCAATCAGATTCTCCATATGAGTTTCGCTTAACCAAGAGTGAATTTCAGCTTCAATACTATCCATTATTAAGATTCTATAACACGTTTTCTAAATTGACGACTCATTAAGTAGGCAGAAAATGTTGCCAAACAGGCACAGAGGGCCAATATTTGAAAGACCTGCCCCCAACCTAACTGATCGCTAATAATTCCTGCACCCCATACTGCCAATGCTCCTCCTATATAACCCAAGAAATCGATCATACCTGAAGCACTACCTGCTGCGTTTGGGCCAGCGATATCTAGTGTGAGAGCACCACTGCTCATGGAGTATGGGCCCAAAAGAAAAAATCCAGAGAGACCCAGTAAAACAACAATCAAGTTATTCATTCCACCAATTTGAACACAGTATGAGATTGAAAGAAGGGAGACAACAAGCCCTGTCAACATAATCCACATTGGCCTTGCCCTATCACCACCCTTAGCATAATTATCAGTATACCATCCCAGAAGAATAGTTCCCAAACTACCAAGAAAAGGAAATAGTGCGGATTTTAAAATTGCACCACCTGAATCCATTCCTAAATCTACTAGAAGTTTTGGTGTCCAAAAGAAGAATATGGATCTTAAAAAGGTCGTAAAAAAACTGAAAATTAAAACTTGTCTAAATATAGGTAGTGAAATAAGCCCTTTAACAATTTTTATGGGATGTGCCTTAAGCTTCTCTTCACCCTCTTCCTTAGTAACAATTGCTTGTTTGTCACCTTCTCCATGTCCAAAATTTGTATCAGGAATAACATCTCTTGGGGACTCTTTGCAGGCAAAATAACTCCATATAAAGATCAGAAAAAGAACCATTGGTGGGTAAATAAAAATCCCCTTCCAGCCGACGCCTTGTGCCACAAGAAGGCCTGCAAATAGCGTGGCAATAACCCCACCAAACTGAAAATTAAGGCTTATAAAACCCATGATCGTGCCATTTCTTTCTGGCTCATACCAGTGACCAATAATTTTTACAAGTGCCCCCCACCCCATTGATAGAAAGTAACGACACAAGCACCAGACCACAATAAAATATGGCAGACTCTCTCCGAATGAGAAGGCAATATTACAAACCATCGCACCTACCATTCCGGTCAAAAAGATTTTTTTCCCGCCTAGTTTGTCGGCTAATGGGCCGTTTATAAACTTACCGGCCGCATAGGCAAGTTCTGAATAAAAAGCGATAAGACCTAATTGGCTATTGGTGTAACCGAAGACTTCTTCCATTAGCGGAAATGCAGCTGATAGATTCTTTCTACACAAATAGTACCCAATATATCCAATTAAACAGACCCAAAAGGCGTTTGTTCTCCATTTCTTTAAGAGAATTAATTCTTGTGCATTAGGAGACCTTAAACTTGTGGACATCGACACTACCTAGTTTATAATTTTATATATATTAAAATGGTAACTCATGCGGGGATTAAAATGAAGCTTCTATTACAATGCACTGCAATCTTATTTTTGGCCTCTTGCTCAACAGGAACAAAAAAAGAGATAATAGCTCACAGATCAGCATCAGGATATTTACCAGAGCACACTCTTGAGGCTGCTTCAATGGCATATGCATGGAACGTGGACTTTATAGAGCCTGATGTTGTTATGACAAAAGATGACCACCTTGTAATCCTACACGATCATCACTTAGATACTACGACTAATGTGGCACAAGTGTTTCCTAAAAGGTCCAGAGAGGACGGTAGGTACTATGCTATTGATTTCACACTCAAAGAGCTAAAAAAGCTTAGAGTTCATGAACGTATAGACTTGAACACAAAGAAAAAGGTTTTTCCCAATCGATTTGAGCTAAACAAGTCAAAATTTGAAATCCCCACAATGGTTGAGTTTATTGAATTAGTTCAGGGACTTAACAAAACAACAGGTTCTAATATCGGAATCTATCCAGAAATAAAAAAACCAGAATTTCACCTTTCAGAGGGAAAAGATATAACTAAAGCTCTAATTACACTATTAAGAAAATACAACTACGAAGAGTCAGGAAACATTTACATACAGTCGTTCTGGCCAAATACACTAAAGCGTCTAAGAAATGAATTTAAAACCTCAATTCCTTTAGTTCAATTAATTGCCAGTAATTCCTGGAATGAGTCTAGTGCAGATTATGAGAAGATGTTAACTGATGAGGGATTAAGAGAGATTTCAACTTACGCCAATGCTATAGGTCCTTGGCTGAGCCAACTTTATAAAAAAGAGAATGGAAAACTTAGCGTTAATAGTGTTGTCCAAGTGGCACATATAAATGGATTAAAAGTACATCCTTACACACATAGACTTGAACAAATTCCAGAGGGCATGAGTAACGAAGAGTTCTTGGATTTTATTTTTAATGATTTAAAAGTCGACGGTCTTTTTTCAGATTACGCCGACTTGGTTAAAAATCACCTTAGAAACTAATCATCCATTGATCCACAATGTGGCATACTTGGGTCATAAGGATTCATAACTTTTTTATACCTTGATTTGCTTTGGATCCATTTTTTATTAACCATAGGGCATGAAAAGGCAGCATACTTACCTCCTAGGTCGTAAGTATTCTTAATTTTTATGAGTTCCACAGAAATTAGATGGTAGGCCTTATTGTTATCCTCTCTGGTTTTATCGTCATCTATACCGTCTAAAAGCTCTTTAGACTGTTTTAGAAGTTTTGCTATTTCAGGGTCCTTAATCTCCTCGATCGCATCTTCCATATCATCTGCTGCGTCTTCAACTTTATCCGCATTATAATTGAAAAAAGCTTCGTGTAGCGTTACGTTTTTCTCCATGACTTGAATGAGTTGCTTTTGCACTTTTTTATCTAAAGTTTTTTTCTTGGTACTGGCGGCCAGGACACTGCCGCATAAAAGCATAGCAATTAAAAGGTTTTTCATTACATCTCCTTAAAGAGTTTTGTTGAATTGAATGTTTGAAAGTAATGAATATATTATATGAAATATAAAGGAATTGGTAAATCTATTACCACCAACGTATGACTAATGAGCGTAATTGTGAAACTTAGGCAGCTTTCATAATGGCCAGCAAAATTTTATCTTTAGGCATCTGTTTCCTATTAGCAACGACAACCTGCCCCCCAACTTCCATGACTTTTTCACTTATTGAGTCCAACAAGTCATCATCTTCATAATTTGTTTGTTTATTGATACGATTTACTTGATTTTTATAAGCATCGAATCGACCCCAAAGCTTATCCTCACTTGAGATTATAAGCTTCTTTATTTTACCTTCTTTTGCGGCGCTTATTATTGCTTCAACGTCACTTTCCGCCCTTCCATTCATCAGGGCTACATTGTACTCCATTAAAGCTTTTTCGATCTTCAAAACCCCCGAGCGTCTAATTCTCTCCACAAGCGTTTGCCATAGCTTAGAGTAATCACCACTATACAAACTTCTATCAACTACACTTTTATTGAGATTTTTGAGTTTAGAACTTTTCAAAAATTCTTGTGCATTATCAAGGTTGCCGGCCACAAAGGTTACTGCCTCTTCCGCATCAGTAGAGTTTTGTATGATCTCTTGATCCAGCTCTGACGTACTAGGGCTGTTTTTGAGAGTTTTTATTGATCTAAAGCCCTGGATGTCACCGCCAAAGAATTCAACACCTTGCCTTGAGAATTCGAAGCAAAAGAATTCTTGTTCTTTCTGTAGCCACTCTAGAAGGGGTTTGACATTGAAGTGATTGGAGACAAAGACTTGTGGCTCTACAGATATTGGCAGCCCTAGAATCTTAAAACTATTTTTAGACCTAAAAAGAGCTATGGAACAGTTAAAACTTTCGGCTTCTCTCTTGGTTATGGAGGCTAGAGGCCTTATAAAACTCTCCACCTCTCCAGTACTGAACACATCCCTCAAGAGGTCGCTAGCTTGAACAACAAGATCTTTGATATTATCGCACTTCTCCTTGGTAGTGCCCGGAGGGACGTATATTGATACGCATACATCGTCATGGACATGTAACAGCTCTTCACGGATCATCTTTTCAAGTTGTTTCATAAAGACTCCTTCCTTATTAGAATTTAATTCTTTTTGAGCAATTATAAAATTGAAAAGTATCGATGTCTTGCCACGCTAAAAGCGAATTGCTTGGCCTTTCTCCCTACATGTAAATACCCAAATGCTTTGCCTGATTAACTGTATCATTTTGCTGATCAATTAATCTTGGTGGAGCACTAAAATCCCTTAGCTCCACTGCTTTAATCCCGCAATTCTTATAGGCAAGCCCTTTATTCCAGACTCCACTAAGTGCCAATTCAGCAGCCTTAGAACCGAGCTCCATTGAGAATAATTTATCAAATATCTCAGGAGGTTCACTTCTTTGAAGATGTCCTAGAATTACATTTCTACACTCAATTGAAAGCTCTTCTTCCAATGCTTGAGCTAGTATTTCAGAAATTCCACCGAGCCTTTCTTTTTCAGGTGCTCCCTCAACAATCCTCTTTACAGAGGTTTTACCGTTATATTTCACCCCCTCAGAAGCACAGATAACTAGACCGCGCTTTCCTTTAGTAAGTTTATTTTTACAGTGAGAAATTAGTGTTTTAAGATCAAATTCCCTTTCAGGAATTAGTATGGCGTCACTGTAGCCAGCTCTACCGCCATTTAGTGCGAGCCAACCTGCAGTCCTTCCCATTGTCTCCAAAATTATCACTCTCTTATGGGCGTTGGCCGAATGCTTTAAAGTTGCGATGGACCTACTGATTAAGGAGCACGCAGTGTAGTGACCGAAAGTCATATCAGTGCCGGCCAAATCATTATCGATTGTTTTAGGAATGCCTAAAATATTTACTTTATCTGCAATTTCTCCAAGTGCTTTGAATGTTCCATCCCCACCTGCTGCAATTAGCCCATCCAGGCCTAGTTGATTAAATCTTTCAACGAACTCCTCTGCATCATCGCCAATGCCACGTTTATTAGATGTACCCAAAATGGTACCAGCAGTCTGATAGGCACCATCGACACTGAGGCTATCTAGTGGAATCGTATTGGAGTTGAAAACACCCTCAAAGCCATCCATAATTCCAATAACATCGGCTCCATTTTTGTTCAAAAACTTCGTTGCCGATTCAATAACTCCATTTAAACCTGGAGCGTCTCCCCCACCAGTTAAGATTCCAACTTTCATAGAGCTCCTTTTCTACAATTTTAACATTTTTTCAAAATTAATACTCTTGACAAATTTTAGACTGAAATTATTTTTAGTAAAAGACTTGCCGAACTAACGGGGGGATAGAACGAGGAGGTATTGTGAATTCTTTTAGTTACACTGAAGACTCAAAGTTTTATGATATTGAAACTCATGGGATTACCATTTCCAGTGCAATGCATTCAAAAATAAAGAAAAAACTTGAGAGGCTGATTGAGCAGTCACCCTCCAGAGCATTTGCAACTCTTGAAATTTCGACTAAAAATAACGAGCTGTTTGGCACTCTAAAAATAGAATCATTTAAAAGAAATTTTGCCGTAGAGTATAAGCACTCAAATTTAGATGGACTTATATCTGGTTTAGAAAAGTCACTAACACTGCAACTTAAAGAGTGGAAAAAAACTAGGTTTCTCGACTTAGATTATAATGATCAGGCTATATTTTCAAAACCAACTGTCTGCTGAGAAGTTATAGGGATGAAGGATAGAAGTCCTTCTCCCTTCCTTTCAGCATTGGTTGCCAATATTCTAGATCATCTATCGGTTCAATAGCTGATGTTTTATCAACATAAATAATCCAATCATATCTACTTGAAAGATTGGATTCAAAGTAATGTGAATTGCGCTCAGTTTCTGGTCTATATATTACCCCAACTGCTCTTTCAAGCATTGGTCTTTCAATTTCTTTCAAAGTATCGCTTCCCAACATGAAGTCACCTCCAACTCTATGAAATAAATCCTCATAGGAGCCTTTAATTGGTTCATTTAGATGAAAATAGTGTCCAGGTTCATCCCAGTTATGGGCTGCTGTCACACTTCCCTCACTGGTAAAAAGCCCAACACAAAAAGACATATCTTTATAGTGATCAGCAACCAACTCACCAAGAGTCGTTTCACCAAGTGAAGTCCTATACCCACTTTCTGCCCTACCGACATGAGAGTTATGGGCCCAAACAATGATCTTTCCGGTTTCCTCAGATGAAATCCACTCATCTATTGACTTTAGAGTTTCAAACATATGCTTATCTCGAATATTCCATGTGCTTACTCCCGGATTAAAAAGGTTGCGGTAGTAAGACTCAGCAGCTACGACGGCCTGAGCATTTTGTTCCACATGCAGATACTCTTCCTTATCTGACAGGTCATTCAATCTATTAAAAAACTCTTCTCTTACTAGCTGCAACTCTTTTACAACCTGATCTTGGCAACTTTTGTGTTTTTTTAAAGCAACCCTCCTGCCATAGTTGGCAGCATCACTCAAAGAGGTTTGAAAGCAACTATAAAGATCCCTGGTCTCTTCATATAAATCAGGAAACTTTTCTTTTGTAATTTCAAGTATCGCACGAATTGAATTCTTCATGCCATATAAGTCAAGACCGTAAAAACCGACTTTATTTTCTCGATCTCTATTGGTATCTTTCAGCCACTCAATGAAGTTTGTCACAATCTGATTACGCCACATCCAGAGAGGAAATCTCTCCATATCAGACATACTTTCTATGGCTGTATTATCCCTCCCCAAACCTTTAACAAATTGATTGACTCTAAAAACATCAGGCCAATCCCCCTCTATCGCAACAGTATTAAATCCGTGGTCCTCTATCAATTTTTTAGTTATTTTAGACCTTAGTGAATAAAACTCATGAGTTCCGTGAGTTGACTCACCGATTAGTACAATTTTTCTGTTCTTTATCTCATCCAATAGGTTGTCAAAATCAGGAGATTTAACATTTAAAGATATCCTTTCATTTTTTAAATCATTTACGCCTAACAAAAATCACCTCGATGTTAAAGATTAAGGCCACAACGTAATTGCAAGCGGGAAACCACCTTGGCCTAAATTTCGCATTAATCTATACTGGAGGAAGCTATGAAAGAAGTAAAAATAGTGGAGCATGACACCCAAGTAAATGGCGATTTATATAATGTAGATAGTTCTCTTGGACTGGTGATTATACCTTGTACCGACAAGAATGGTAGAAGGAGCAATCGAGTTAAAAAGCTCATAAACTATTTCAATGATAATGAAGTCGCGGTACTCACACTTGATCTAGTTTCCGAAGAAGAGTCTAAAAAAAAGGAATTTAGGTATAATGTTAAGCTTCTATCTTTAAGGCTTGAGGTTGCATTAGATTGGACCCATAGACATAGACTTCTAAGAGAACTACCAATAGGTATCCTTGCATTTAACACCGCGGCAGCTGCAGCAATGGAGGCTGCTGCCCACACAACTTTAACCATAAACGCAGTCGTTGCATGTTCAGGTCGAATTGACATGGTTGAGAAATACCTTCCATTCGTAGAAGCTCCATGTCTATTAATTGTTAGCAAAAAAGACCAACTGGCCCTTCAGGCCAATAAAAAAATGATAATAAATCTATCCAAGGCAAGGTTACACAACCTAGAATCAGATGAGCTTGAAGAAGAGACTGAAAGGGAATCTTTGCGCTGGTTTAAAAGATATTTCACACAAAAAATTTATGAAAGCAGAAAGGATGAGTACAAGAGCGAGAATATAAGGCTTCCATTCTATGACCGTTTTGAAGCAAGCCATTTCTTATCATGGCGCTTACAAAAATTTAAGGATGAGAACCCATTAGTTTTGGCCATACCAAGAGGTGCGGTCGCTATGGCGGATATAATTTCGACCGAATTAGACTGGGATATGGACATTATCTTAGTTAAGAAACTGAGTGCTCCAAGTCATAAAGAGCTGGCCATTGGTTCAATTAATGAATTCGGAGATGTTTATCTAAGTTCCAATGCAAGTGCCTATGCAGATGAAGACTACATTGCTAAGGAGGCATCCGCAAAACAGGAGCAACTTGCAGACTATAGGAAAAGGTTTTACCACTTTAAAGAGCCCCAGGATGTTAAAGATAGAACGGTAATAATTATTGATGACGGTATTGCAACTGGATCAACAATGCTTAGCGCAGTCATAACGGTAAAAGAGAAAGGGGCAAAAAAGGTTGTAGTCGCGGCACCAGTGGCCTCAGAATCTGCGTATAAGATGCTGAAACTGGCAGCTGATGAGGTTGTTTTCTTAGACGTTCCTGAAAACTTTTATGCAGTCGCTCAGTTTTATGAAAATTTTCCTCAAATAAATGATCAGGAAGTTGAAAAAATTTTAAGGTAGCTTTAGCATTTGTATTTTTCACCTTCAAACTCAATAGAGCTATATTTCACATTGTGTTGAGTTAAAAGTTTTTTAATACGGGCCTTTAAGACATCCAGTTGCTCAATCATGGTATTATTAGGTACGACAACATGAAAGCTTAAGGTGTGATTCAGGTCATCAATTGACCAACCTCGAACGGCATGGAGGTCGACGACATGTTCTAATTTCATGACTGCTGCAACAATCTTCTCCATTTCCAAGTCATGAGGAAATTTCTGCAGTAAAATAGAGCCCACTTTAAGAAAGTTTTTATACACACCTTTAAGAATGATCAAAGAAATGAGTATAGACAAAATTGAATCGAGAAAATACCAAGGATAGAAGTGCAGAACGATACTAACAATAATTACGGCCCCCCAGCCCATTAAGTCCTCCAACAGATGATACATAACCATTTTTTGATTAAGTCCATCTCCCTTTGAGAGCTTAAAAGCCGCATAACCATTAACCACGACTCCCAATATACCAAGGGCCAACATTCCTTGCGGTGCCACTGGTTCAGGATCTCCTATCCTTAGAACAGATTCATAAATGATATAAGAACTTCCTACCAACAGAATAAAACCGTTAATCAGTGCGGATATGACTGAAAACCTTCGATAACCATAGGTAAATTTCTTATCTGGGTGCTTTAAGCTTAATTTTTCGGAAAAATATGCAAATAGCAAAGCAATGCTATCGCCAAGATCATGTAAAGCATCGCTGGTGATTGCTATACTATTAGTAAGATAGCCTCCAATAAACTCAACAATACAAAATATAAAATTAAGGACAAAAGCTAAAAGTAAATTTTTGCCTGCTGAACTATGACTATGGTGGTGGTGGTGATGACTACCCATACACTTGATAATAACCTAATTAAGCTCTGGCGCCAACAACGCCAGAGCCATTAGACTTATTGAGCTAAGACTGCCTCAGTTTCACTCGAAGTAATTTCAATTTTTCTGGGTCTTTTTTCCTGAACCTTTGGAAGCTTAATACTTAAAATACCGTCTCTAAGGCTTGCTTTAACCCCTTCCAAGTCAACCCCATCAGGTAAGGTAAATGTTCTTGTAAACTCAGTGCTTCCCTCTTCAAATGGAATATACTTCTTTCCGCTTACTTTAAGGGAGTTCGTAACCGCTTCAATATCCAATCCATCTTTAGAAACACCTGGAACTTGAAGAGCAATCTGCCAAGAGTTTTCAGTTTCCTTGGCGTAGAAATCTGACTCTCGTTTAAAATTCATTCCTTCTGCGTATAATGGTAGAAATGTTCTCATTGTAAAAACCTCCTGCAATGTTGTTTATTGCTTCTAACCATAAAATGGTTCGGTTTTTTGGGACGTCAAGAGCGAGTTATGATTTTTTTTTCAAGCTTGGACATTTCTGCCTCAAAGTTCTTCTTAAGCTTGCACTCCCAAACGACAAGACAACTCCAACCCATGCTCCTGAGTTTTCTAGTATTTTTCAGATCTCTTAGATGGTTTCCTTTAAGCTTTTCACTCCAATATTTCTTCCTCGTTTTTGGAACTCTTGAGTATTTACAATTGTGTCCATGCCAAAAACACCCATGGACAAAAACAATTGTTTTGTACTTGGGCAACACAATATCAGGACAACCTGGAAGATTCTTAACATTCTTTCGAAACCTAAGTCCTTTAGAAAAAAGAAATTTTCGCACGGACACTTCAATTTTGGAGTCACGGCTTTTTATCTTTGACATGATTTCGCTTCGCTTCTTGGCTGACACAGTATCCATAAATTTAATGGTGTTACTTTCACAGATACAAGGCAATAGTGAGATAGGATAAGTCTGGCCACGTTTTAAATAAATATAAAGTCTGCTAAACTTAACTGGTATGAAGCCTATAATATTAATTTTATTAACTTTTAATTCTTCTTTTGCATCAAATGAGATTAAGAACTTGATCAAAAAGCACGCTTTAAAGGAAAGTACTATTTCTTTTGTAGCAGTCAATACGGTTACAGGAAAAGATATGGCCTCTTACAATCCCGACTTACCAGGGCCATTAGCATCCGTTACAAAAATGTTGTCACTATATTATGCATTAAGCACTTTGGGGGCAAATAAACGGTTTAAAACAAGTCTATACTACTCTGGAAAGATTGAAGATCAGATTCTTAAGGGAGATATATTCCTCAAAGGCGAGGGTGATCCCTACCTAACTCCATCACAGTTGATGAATCTTGCCTATAGTCTTAAGGACTTAGGTATAAAGGGCCATGAAGGTAAGTTTTATTTCGATGATACTTTACTTGCTAAATCCCCTCGACTTTCAAACATTGGTCTGGAGGACCAACCTGACAATCCTTCTATTGGAGCCCTAAGTGTGGACTTCAATAGATTTAGAGTTTTTAGAAATAAGGAACTTTTGCCCCAACTAGGGCATATTAAGTTAAAGGCTTCCCAAGAACAATTGGATGTGGACTTAAATTTCAAGTATCTTCCAAAGGAAAAGGCCTGGATTACTTCAGAAAAGGCCAAAAAGAAATACATTCATGATCTGCCATCTAGAGATGCCGGTTTGTTTACTGCAAGCTATTTTCGTTATTTGGCCTCACTCATTGGAGTTAAAGTCACTCCCCCAAGTCCTGGCGTAGTTCCAAAAACAGCCAGACTGGTTGAGGAGCATAATGGACTTTCGCTCTGGAGACTTTCCTCGCTTGCCATCGAATATAGTAACAACTTAATGGCAGAACTCCCTTCGATGGTGGCCACCCAGGCTATATCAAAAAAAGCTTCTAGCATTGCTGATGCAGCTGAGTCTCTAAAGATTTTTTTACAAAAAAACTTTCCCGAGGCGGGTTTTAATGAAGCAAGCTTTGAAAATAGTTCTGGCCTAACTTCAAATAACCTTGCAAGCCCCAGGGTTCTCACCAATTTCTTAAACAAGGTCAAAAACAAAAAATTTGAATCACGTAGCTTTTGGAGCTTATTTTCCATAAATGGTAGAAGCGGTTGGATTTCAAAGCGTCTTATCCGGCCAGAGCTTGCTTATAGAGTGTGGGCAAAGACAGGCTCACTCCACTACGTTAATAATATCGCAGGGTACTATTTAAACTCCAAAGGGGAGCGCGTGGCCTTTGCAATCCTTATACACGACAAAAAAATGCTTGAGCTACTAAAGAATCCTTTGTCGAAAAAAGCGGAAATAGCGCGAAGGGGTGCAAAAGCCTGGAGCAGAAAATCAAAGTCTTTTACAGATGCCCTACTTCTGTCTTGGCTTAAATAAACTCATAGCCTTTACTTAGTATTTCAGGCGCCTGTATTGCACTAGGTAGGACTTGATATTTAATGAAGGTCACGGTGCAGATCGATGAGTTTAAAATCCACGAAATATAATCGATTTAACTGGTTGTTACAGCAAGTTAAACTAGTTTATTTAAATTACCTATTAATAATTTTAGGTTCCGCTTGGATCTATCATGATCATATGGCCGCTCTTTACCTGCTTGGAATCAACCTTTTCCTGGCGGTAACTATATATTCACTGAGGTTTAGGCTTCTACCTGAAACTAGGTCCAAATCAAAGCTTTGTTTATTAAAAACAAGAAATAGTAAAAGTAAAAAAGTTAGTATCCACATAAGCACACCACAAGTTATAGCGCAAGAAATCAGACCAACATTAAATAGTTTAATAAATCAATCTCACTCGAATAAGGAAATTATTTTAACGACAAGCAACATCTCACACGTGGAGGAAAAGCGCTTAACCAATCTCTACCCAGATTTGACCATTATTAGATCTGATAAAACAAATGAAGGCACAATGCTAAACAAATGCCTTCAGGGTACTAAAAGTGATGCTGAATATATTTTCGTGATTCGACAGGGATGTGAGATCCAACCTCACACTATTGAAAGTGCAATTGAAGAAATAGAAAAAGAAAACTTAGGCTTTGTTCAATATTCCACATCCCCATCGATACATCCAAACTCGTGGTGCCCTAACTTGGCGGAGCAAGACTTCTACTTTGACACATATCTTAATTTAAAGGCCTCTCCAGCTGTGCTTTTGGGAGAGAATGTTCTAATTAAGAAACAGTCTCTGCTTAAAGTTGCAGGCTGGTGGGAGGGTAGCTCTCACGCATTAAAAACAGGGATAAAGCTTGTGGACAATGGTTACAAAGGCACATTTGACTCATCAAGCAAATTCAAGTTAGTTCAAGTCCAATTGGAAAAGCTAGTGAAAAAAAATAGCGTTAGATTAAGGGATGCTAGAAAGAATCTGACATTAGCAGACTTGAGTTGCTTGGATTTGCAACAGTGCACGGCCTTAGTACTACAGTTGACTCCTAAGAATACTTTTATTTTTTACCCGCTTGTAGTCATGATTTGCTTAGCACTTGCAGGGTCACCCCCCAAATACCAAATAGAGTTAATACAAGGTGCAGAGCTTCTAGCGGCAACGACAATAATGGGCTCTATGTATTTTACACTGTTGTTGTATCTTCAAAAGTTAGGTTCAACTATAAGAACAGGCAGAGTTTTTAAGGTTTTCTTTGCATCAATTTCACGCTGCATAGAGGATCCCTTCACAACAGGTATTCTCTCCTTAAACAACACTTTATTTAGATTAGCCTATCACTTTACTTTTGCAACCTTGTGTTTCGCTGTATCTTTGAAACTATTTCAAGTCAACAATAGTGTTTCCGCTGTAGTTCCCTCAATTCTAGCATTTTGTTCAATGACCGGAGCAATACTGAATTCATTTAAACATAATTCTTATCCGCAGTTAGGTAAGCAAGACGTACAGGCCATGGCAAGACCGGGTTAATTTAACAAAGGAGATTTAATGGATTATATCGACAACAAAACATTTTTAGATGGAGAAATGATCACCAAAAACAATCTGCTCAAAGAAAAAGTAAAGCATATGGTGAACGACATTGAAACGAGAATAAGGCAGCTCAACATCCAACCTCCTCAATTTACATTTCATGAGCAGGAATTAGCGTACGAATCGTTCAAATTAACTGATTCAATAGAATTAATTCAAAATCAAATTGATAATTTAGACCAACTAACTGGAAAAGAGAAAAACATAAAACTAATCACTCTCTTGGACAGCTTGAGAGGACTTGAGCAAACTTTAGATGATCTGGAAAGTATGCCCTATTCCTAAAACTTGGCGATAAAAGAATTCGGTGGATCAAGATGAACTGCCGTACCTCCCATTTTAGAAAAGCCCTCTACATGTTGAGGAGAATCATCTAAAAATAGGGTATCCTCGATTTTTAAATTATTTTGTTCCAATACGTGTGAGAAGGCCTCTTTGTTGGGTTTTCGAAGCCCAATATTATGAGAGAAATATACCTTTTCGAAAAGCGAATAGAAGTCTCCGAATTCCTTATTCTTTTCGAAGTAATCAACCATATATGCTTCATGTATTTCGTTAATATTACTTAGCATAAATACACGTTTATTTTTTGAAATTTTTCTAAGATAATCAACTCGCTCAGGATGGATATCAAGCAACATCGCATTCCAGGCCTTTTTTATTTCGTCGTAAGAGCTTTCTACCTTAAGAATTTTACCCAGGGAATCTATAAACTCCCTCTCACCTATTTTCCCAGTTTCTAAAAGGTCAAAAATCTCTACCTGCTCTTTTTTGCTATAAAGGGAATCGACATTAGCATTCGAAATTTTCTGGAATGCCTCTATGGTAAGATGGTAATCAATATCAATGAAAACACCGCCAAAATCAAAAATTATATTTTTATGTTCATTCAATAACTTATTGAAGTCTCTCTCTTTCATACACGCTCCCTATCCTAAGATATTTGCATGACTTTGAGGAGATTTCCAATAATTAATGAATTGGACGGTAAGATTCCTCAGGTTTTCTATAGGAGGAGTTTTTTTTGATTGGCGAAGGCCTCCCTCTTTTTGGTCTTTTAAACTTTGCGAAGCCAAATCCAACTAAAGCTCCAAAAATAAAAAATAAACTTAAAAGCACTAAAAGGTTGGCACTCGCAATATTCCAAAAGAAAAAATCAATATTTACGGGACGATTATTTTGTAAGAGAAAAACCAGTGTCAGAATCAGAAAGATAGAAATATAAAAGTACTTATTTTTTAGGGTTTCATTCATATTTTAAGTTATTTCAACTTTTTTAAGTTTTAGCAAAGATCAAGGCCAGATTTTTATTTGATTCAGAATTGAATTTTGATTTTTTTAGCATACTATTATTTAATGAATTACGCATTATTAGCTTTCTTGACCACCTCATTGGCCACAACAGTTGGAGCCTTTCCAGCGATAGGCTTCTCTAAAATCTCACCGCGTTTTCAAAATGCAACTACAGGTTTTAGTGCAGGGGTCATGCTTGCAGCAACCTGCTTCTCATTACTTTTACCAGCACTAGAGATTGTAAACTCTCCAGTTTCATCTAAGTTTGACACATTTTTAATTGGTATTGCTTTTCTATTTGGTGCCATCTTTTTAAAGGTTTTAAATCACATTATTCCACACGAACACTTTGGCACCGGCCGGGAAGGTAGCGAGCGACTCAAAGAGATTAAAAAAATTTGGCTTTTTGTATTTGCCATCACCCTTCATAATCTACCGGAAGGTCTGGCCGTCGGAACAGGAGCGGGCAGCCAAAGCCCTGAGCTTGCTTATCCAATAATGCTTGGAATTGCGATTCAAGATGCTCCTGAAGGTTTTGTTGTTGCAGTTGCCCTACTGTCTATTGGTTATAAAATCCGATCAGCCCTTTTTGTGGCTGCTTTCAGTGGATTAGTGGAGGGAATTGCTGCCTTACTCGGGTATGCGGCGACTTCCCAGATCACAGAGGCCCTACCTTGGTCACTTGCCTTTTCGGCTGGTGCGATGCTCTATGTAATTAGTGAAGAAATCATTCCTGAGTCTCATAGAAAGAATAACTCCGAATTGGCCACCACTGGCCTTATGATTGGATTTGCACTTATGATGTTCTTGGACACCGCTCTCGCAAGCTAAAACCTGACTAATATTTAGCATTGAACATACTCATTTTTAGTGGCCTACTTGCTATATGCAAAAGTTCCTATACAACTTCGTTACATATTTTTACATTTTACTAATTTTACCGATCTCGGCACTCGGAGAAAACTGTTCTTACAATTTAAAAAGTGCTACCGCCAGCATAAGCTCTAATGGTGTCCCCTTATACGTTGAAAATAGCAAATTCAGTAAAAAGATTTTGAATAAGCTAAAGAGAAGGGCCTTAAAAGCCAAAAAGAAATATAATACAATAAATACTAAGAGGTGCCCTGAACTCACAGAGCAGGTCAATACCCTGATGGAAAGATTACTCACCTCATCCAACCTAGCTTTTCTCTTAGATAACGAAGATAGATTAGAAGTTGTTCTACTGTGTTCAAAAATTGATACTCCCCCAGTTGCAAGAATAGTTGCAGGGAAATATCTTCTTATTCCGGCATCATTGCCACAAAAGGCGAAATCTTTGGATGCCCTTGCTGCTGTGCTTTCACATGAGATTGCACACTACACCCTAAGACATCATGCAAGACTTTTAGAAGAGCTAAACGGCAGATTCCCCTCAGGAGATAGATCGTTTCTAAACAGGATAAAAAGACATCATGAAAAAGAGGCTGATTTGACGGGGCTTGAGTTGATGACAAATGCCGGATTCTCACCACAGGCAGCAGTATCTCACTTAAAACATGTAAAAGACTTCCTGGACAAGAGAAAACACCGCGTAAAGGCCAAAGGCAGCCATCCAAGTCCTACGGACAGGGAGTTGCTACTTACAGAGCAGATTAAGAAATGCAGTTATAGAGCAATTGAGAAGACCGCCAATTCCACGAAAGTAAACCCTATTCACGACTCAAAAAAAACCTAGTTGACTTATTCACCTGCCTTTAGCAGGCTTATAAGGCAATGAGCAAAACAAAAAAACAGATCTATCGAATAATTTTTGAGCATGACACCCCCTTAGGCAAAGGTTTCGATATTTGTCTAATAATCCTCGTACTTTTAAGCGTGCTTACAATTATGCTCGAAACAGTCCAAGATTATTACATTTCCCATTCAAAGTTATTCTATATATTGGAGTGGATGTTTACAGGCATCTTTACAATTGAGCTGGCCCTGCGTTTATATTCTGCTCCAAAAAAACTTTCTTACCTATTTAGTTTTTATGGCCTTATAGATGTGATTTCGGTTATCCCTACATATTTAGCGACTGTGCTCCCAGGGGCCCAGGCCTTCATTATAATTAGGGCACTGAGGTTACTGAGGGTATTCCGTATACTCAAGCTTAGCCAGTACACGAATGCTGGATCCCAACTTAAGCAAGCAATTTATTCATCCAGAACAAAGATCATTGTTTTTATATTTTTTGTGATTACACTGGTTACCATTATGGGCACTGGCATGTACTACATAGAGGGTCCCAAAAATGGCTTTACCAGCATCCCTACATCCATCTATTGGGCAATTGTAACAATGACAACTGTCGGCTACGGTGACATAACTCCACTTACAACTTTGGGGCAATTTCTTTCTGCGGCGTTGATGATCACAGGTTACGGTGTGATTGCTGTTCCAACTGGAATTATATCAACAGAGATGTCAAAGATTGACAGGTATCAAGAAGAAAAAGGATGTGAGATCTGTAAGTCCTCAAAAGATGAGGTCGCAAACTACTGCTACAATTGTGGCAAAAAACTATCCCTCAGTTCAAAGAATTGAAGTGATGTTTTTCTGAGATCTCTTTAGCTCTCCAGTCAAAATCTTTATACATTGAAAGCTCTAGCGGCTCTATTATATCATGGCGATATTTTAAGACTTCTTTGCTGAAGATCTCAAGGTGATTAAGCACGTCGGACCTGCTAACAGAACCGACCACCTTGCCATTCTCAATGACAGGAGCATGTCTTATTCCATTTTTTTGAAAGAATTCTTCGAGTTCAAAAATGTCCATATTCCTGTTGATAACCACAACGTCTCTCTTCATGATGATAGCAACGCAATCGGTGCTCATTTCATCATAAAACAGGTTGTGTGCCATATACTTTAAACAATCACACTCTGTAACTATCCCAATCAGGGCATAGTTCTTGTCTGTTTCGACAACTGGAATCGAAGATATTTTGTATTTATTAAAAGTTAATAAAGCATCATAAACAGTGTGCTTTTCTGTGATGGCAATTACTGGCGAACTCATAACATCTTTAACTTTTGGCAGCTTATACCTTAAATCGGGATCTATCATTGTATCTCCTTTTGTAGACGCCTTGCACTTAAATTATACATTTCATTCAAGCTTCCCTCACTACCTAATGTGTGATTTTCATCGTTTGTAAAAGTTATTTTAAATTTGAAGTTCAACCTATGTAGATATGTCTTAGATTGAATAACATCTAATGGACGACTGAAACACTTTTATGGTGAATGTTTACTGTCTAACTTTAAAAAGGAAACACCACTATGAAAAAGTTTTTAATTGTCCTTGCGTTATTTGTGAATCAGGCTATCTCCTCTGAAATTCTTTTCAATGAGGGTGATCAATATTTTGGAAAATCTGATGATGGGGCACTCTGTGCATTGGCATTTGAAAAAGTCGAAAGAGATCTACAAAATATACTGGGATATTCAGAGAACTTACTCCATATCTCCATAGAATTTGCAGACACCCAGACAATTGAAGATTACCTTCTGAGGAATAAGGCACATAGACATGAAGGTGTGTTTACACCACTTCGAACCATCTACTTTGGAAAGAAATCTGGAAATTCATATTTTCAGGCCTCTTCCCTACTTCTTGAATTGGATGAAAAAACAATGATGCCAAAATTATTTACACATATCTTCTATCAGGACGGAAGATTAACTGAAAGAAGCTGCACTTTCTAAAAAATGAAATCCATAATAGCTATAAGTTTTTTAATATCCACAAATCTTTTTGGTCAAATTATTGTACCGAAAGATGAATATACATTCCCAAAGACTGAGCCGCTAATCGCGGCCATATCCACATCATTTATTGGCACTCCAAATGGTACTTGGTTACATGTAAAAATTCCTTTAAAAAGAAGAGATATTAAAGGTGTGGATGATAGAGTCCATTTCAGATATTTTAAACCAAAACCAAAGCTGGATAGAAAGGAGTTGATTTACATACTTACTGGATTTGGCTCAACGGTTAAGAGCGACAAGGCAAATTTCCTTGCACAAAAGTTGGCCGATAACGGTTTCCACTCTATTGTTTTGCCTTCAATTTTCTCCAAAAGGTTTATAATTGGCGTGAGCTCAGAAGGAGTCGTTGGGGAATTTGAAAAAGATGCCTTTGACTATTTAAATTTAATGAAAAAAACTCATCAGCACATCTTTCAGCTTTATGGAGTTCGCTTCTTAAAAAAACATATGATTGGCTATTCCTATGGAGGTCTTACAGCGGCATTTGTGGCGCGCATAGATCAAAACAAGTTCTTTAAACTTAGTAGAGAAATTTTAATAAATCCTCCGACAGACTTGCTCAAGGCCGCCGAAGTGGTTGATCAGTTCACTGCTAGAAAACATGACATTGGTTTGTGGCAATTTACAAAGGCCTTGGCCAAGGCCGGATATTTAAAATATCGTTTCCAAAGGTATGAACCCTCCATACCAATATACAAAAACTACGTTCGCAAACTAAACTTTAGTCCTTACCAATCTGAAGCAATGGTTGGTTATGCATTAACTGAATCCTTGCCTAAAGTGGCAGAGTCAGTGCAAAAGGTTCTACTACACGATCGAGGAGATCTTTCAGGAACAGCAGTAATGTCAGGCAGAGAAATAAGAGATTTAACTTTAAATCAATATATAAGAAATATAGTACTGCCTTTTAGAATTCACAACTATGACCCAAGCGACACAATCACAAAGCTTGGGAGAAGAAATAGTTTATATTCTTTGGACTCTTATTTTAGAACAAATAATAACGTGTACTTAGTTCACAACAAGGATGATTTTCTTATAAATAAAAATGACATAAAGTACTTTTCCAAAACCTTTCAAGATAGGTTCGTTCTCTTTCCATGGGGAGGCCATCTAGGAAACTTTTGGCACTATCAAAACCTGAATGTTGTACTTGCAATCCTTAAAGGCAATTCATTAAAAGACGCCATTACATCTGAGCGTTTTTAAAGTTATTCATGAGCTTTGTAGAGTATTTTGGTGGAAGTAGGTTTACCATCATATCAACAGTGGTTTGAGCATCCCCTTCCTGCTCTACTTTTTCTTTTAAAGCTCTAAAAGCATATCCCATTTTTTGGGCCTCGATTGGATTAAAATAGAGTTTACTCAGAGTGAAGACTTCTTTTTCTTCTTGATTTAAATGCGCATTTAGCAAATCTCTTAGCTTTCTGGCCATTGGCTTCCAGTTGGCGTCAAGACGATCCATGAGCTGGAGTCCACGCAAGAGTGCTTCGATCTCAAAGTGCTCCTTGTACCCCTTCATACCAAGCTTATATGGTCTGTCCTCATGAAGCCGTAAGGCGTTATATAGTACAGCTTCTTCGGCACGTGAATGTGATAAAATTGCGCTTCTGATTTGGGAGATCAATAGAAATCTGAAGTCGTCATTCTTATCTAGCCCGACAAGTTCATTCAACATCATTTTAATTTCTCGATGGTCTTTTTTAAGCTCTTCATAAATATTCAAAACTCCCTCCCATTTTTATTAAATTCTTACACCACCTTTTCGTTTTTAGAAAAAGACTAACCTTAGATATGGCCTATTTCTAAGTGTTGAGGGCATTCAAGTTGCATAAATTAATTGCATAATCCCAACAAAAAGGAGAAATTTATGAAGTTAATTTTATTTGCAGCTGTTATTTCCCTGTTCTCTTATGCACAAGGCTTTGAAGAGGATGCCTCATTTACAAACACTCCAGACACAGCTATGGAGTCACCTACCAGCAATGATGACTTAAATTTTCAAGAAGAGATACAGGAACAGCAAGAATTTGACGAATCCATGCAAGCGGATGAGGGCTATCTAGAAGATGCCCAGCTTGATGAACAGAGGCAAATGATGCAGGAAGAAGAGTTTACAGGGGAACAAGAGATGGACCCAACATTTTCCTCCCCTGAAGCTGAAGAGTCTGAGTTTTAAAATACAGTTTCTTCTTGATTAAGGCCTGGCCATGTTGGGGGTAAATCCACAGGGCCTGGCCCCAATGGAGAAATTAGCTCAGTACTTGATTCCAGTGTTTTCTCCAGGGCACCCCTGTCACCTAAAAGTGGATTTACTTCAACTAAATCAAGTGCTGCCAATCTCCCTGTTTCAACAAAAGATTCAATAATTTTCTTTCCGTCTTCCAAAGAAATTCCGCCAGCAACAGGAGTACCTGTACTTGGAAAAAAGCTTGGATCAACTCCATCTACATCAAAGCTAATATGAAACTCGGAGTTATTATTTGGATCGAGGTGAGACTTTATGGCCTGTATGACCTTTTCTACTCCAAGTTCTTTGGTCTGATTGGCAGTAAAGGCAAGAATACCAAGCTCATCTATAAATTCTTGCTCACCGGCATCGACGTCCCTAAGGCCAATATACGCAATATTCTCAGGCCTAAGCTTTGTCATCCAGTTAAACTTTCCTTGAGCGTCTGGATGTTTAACAAGTCCCATGGCCAGCGCAACCGGCATTCCATGAGTATTCTCAGATGGACTTGTCTCAGGAGTATTTATATCTGCATGGGCGTCAACCCAGATAACCTTCATATCAGGGTTGTAGCTGAGGGTTCCGGCCAATGTTCCCGCAGCAAGACTGTGATCTCCTCCAAGCGTAAATACGAAGCGTTGCTTTGAAAGCTCTTGAGAAATAATTCCACTTAAGTTTTTTGCATAATGATCTAGCTGACTGAGTTTTGTCTTCAAGCTTGGGTTTTCTTGCGATTTTTTAGCACTAAAGTCGCCCAAATCATGAACCTTTGCGAAGTTATTTTTAAATACATCCCTAAAACCTTTAACTCTAAGCCAACTCGGTGCCAGCTCAGTGCCTTCATTAGGTTGCCCTATATCAACGGCCGCACCAATTAGAGAACATTCATTGCGCATCAAAACTCCTTTATGATCTTGAATTTATTAACAGGCCAGACTCTTTTGGTCAAGACAAGTGGCCTACGCTCCGTGCCGTGGCATTAGCTTTGCAACTTGAATTCTAAGTAACAATAGGAGGACTGTGATGCTAAAGCGCTTTAATAGACACTGTTTAGGCCTACTTGGTGCCACACTTTTGGCCTCAACATCAGGACATGCTGCTGTTGATAAGGCCAAGGCCCAAATCATTTCCGAATCTCATACAGCTCCTGGCAGGATCGTAAAGATCAGCAAAGTGCTATCCTCTCAAAGTGACATGCCTGCAATGAAAGTATTTATGAAGACACCCGAAAAAAGGTATATGCTCGTACACCTCGGAGCTGAGTGGACTTTGCTCAATGAGCGACTTAACCTCGCACCCGGTGATGATATAATTGTAAAAGGCCCAGTAATCAAGGCCGGAAAAGTAACATCAATGATTGCAAAGTCGATTCAAAAAGGAAAAAAGAAGATAGTTCTTACTAGATAAAGTATTAAGGGAACAACTCCATAAAATTAAATACTTAACAATGTTTAACTTACCTGTCCTTTTACAGCCCCCCCCTGTTTATTCCTAAAGAAATTACATCCGATACCGATCAGACCTATTGTATGCATTTACTAATTGGCATAAAAGACGCTTATCTAGAAAAGGATAGAAACTAATGAGACCCCTATTTTACACTAAGCTATTAACTTTGCTTCTTTTACCTTCCCTAGCAAGTGCAAAATCCAATGACCTTTTAGATACAGTAAATAAAACTTTTTACACTAGTCTTAAAAAGCTTGAATCAATTCCATATGAATACCTAATAAAAGATAGATATAAAAAATTGAAAAAAGTAAAAAAACTTCCAAAGGAGCTTGATCAACTAAGCTTGAAAGCAAAAGTTAATAGCCAAGGTAATAACCACCACCTTAAGTTCCGTTTGAATAATGTAGAGATTGTTGATTTAACGGTAAACCCATTCTTGAGAACTGCTGTAAATAACAGAACAGGTAAAAAGTATGATCTATTATCCGAAGATTTTATTAAAAACTTTTCAAATGAGGCAGTCGCCGTGTCTGATATATTCCTTGCCTTTGAAGCAGCTAAAAAATCAACGTCGTTCTTTGATAGAATCTCTTTAATTAAAAAAGCTCACGCCTTTCTTGGTGTGGAAGTGTTGATTGAAGGTGTTTTAAAAATAGTAACCCACACAATAGATATTGTTTTGTTAAAGCCTGTTCAGAAAACTTACTATGGTGTTAATAACATGATATTGCGCTTTGACTCAGAGGAATATCTTAACGAACAATTTTGCTGCAAGCTAACTGAAGCTGTCCTTGAGTTGGAGAACACCAAGCAATTTAACCAATGTCGAACCCAAATAATCAAACTGACCAATCAATTAGAAAAAATAACGAATAATAAGACCTTCAAAGCAAGTGTCAGAACCATGAAGTATGAAAAAGTTTTCTCTGAAAAATTATCTTATATAAAAGAAGAGTTGGCCACCTATGATTCGGACGACTTAATGCCAATTACAGGATATCAATTCGATGATTACTTAGATGATCAACTTGGAGATCTACCTGAAAAAGCAATAGACAAATTCAGCAAGATCATGGGTCTGTGCGAGAGGGATAGCTTTAGGTTTGAATACGGCAAAGGTGGAGACCTTTTAACAATTAGCAGTTGGTCGTTGTTCTGGAGCGATCCCAATGGAGGTGACGAAGTTTATGAAAGACCCAAAGTAGAGATTGTAAACAGTATGGCATGCCAAGCAAAGTATATTGCAAAAAAGCAATCTGTTGATGACGTTCTCTCTAAAGCAAAGTCGGAAGTCATGTGCTCATTAAAGCTTAAAGGCATGCTTGAGAGTTACAACCGGACAGTTCAAATGCCAGCGAGGTTAAACAATGCAAGTGTCTCAAATGCAAACAGAGAGCTTACAGAAAAAACAAAAAATCTTTTAAAAACCCTGAAAGAAGAAAGAAAAGTTTATCAAGACTAACTAGGTAAAATAAACACTAAACTAAAAAAGGGAGTTTAAACACTCCCTTTTTCTTTATTTATGATTTTCTATTCAAGGACATCAAATCCAGCTTTAATTACTTCCTGATACTTGGTTTTTTTGAACTTATTAACTTCCATTTGAATATCTGGCTTAACACCATTATTCTCCAAGTATTCTCCAGAGCTACTTACTACAAGAGACTCAGTTAGAGAGACTTTCATACCGCTGTTTGGAGCAACAAAGTGGTTTACAACATTCCCACCAGCTCCCATTGTTTGCTCACCAATGAATACTGCAATATCATTCTCATCCAAGATTGAAGAGAAAATGTCACACATTGAAGCACACATTTCGTTGGTTACTACTGCAATCTGGAAGTCAAAGGCCTTATCGAAAGCTACCATATCGTCATTAGCCACAAGTGCATATGGATATAGCGTGTGTGCAGAGTAGTTATTGCTCAGTCTTTCTCCGTTTTGGAACATCTCAAGCATCTCATTATATGGTTTTTCTGAAAGAACTCTTGCAGCATCGTTCATGTGAGATGTTGATGACTTTTGAAATTGGTCCATCCAAGAGTCATTTAACATGTATTGTAATCCAGGCATCTGAATTGGCTTAGAGCTTAATAGAGCTGCCATCTTAAGTCCAAGTCTTAGAGAGCCTCCTCCATTGTCAATAAGATCCACTACAACATTCTTAACACCTTCCAAACCAAAGTCTCTAAAGAACTTCAAAGTCTCTTTAAATTCTTTAATTACAACTGCTTCGTCAGCTTCTGGTGAGAAAGTGTTAATTCTTATATAACCTACAGCTGATCTTTTACCGTCTTTTTCTTTAATGGACACATAGGCCGGATAAGTTTTGGCCGCTGGAACAGGGTAAATATTTGCAGGTACATACCTTTCTTCTTTTAGGGACTCAATTGGTCCTTTTGCCTGAGTTTTACCTTCGAGCACATTTATAAATGTATTGTAAAACTCAAAGTCCTCTCCTAAAGCACTTGGCTTTTGAAACTCAAAAGTCGTTGTTGGATCAAGCTTTGATACTTTTTGCAATAGATCATTCACATCAAGGCTATTTTTTCCATTCAATGATTTAAGAGCTCTTTTCACAAATCCGTTTGTAACATATGGATGCACTCCAGCAAGTTGAGCAAGCATCTGAGCTTTGTTTTCTTCTTCTTTAACATCTATACCTTTGCTTTGAGCAATTTGGGCAACTGCCTCTTTCTGCCTTTTGGCAAATTTAGCGTAATCTTCAATGATCCAAGGAACTTCTACTTCAAATGTTTTAGAACCTCTTTTAACTTTTAGCTTAACACTCTCTGACTCAGGCATTGGCATAGACAGCGATGTCCTGATGAAAAGTTTTGACATTAATATAGTGTAATTTGCCTGCTCGTTTCCAACGTTTCTATATGGTTTGATATACTTATCAACGGCCTCTTTCATAGACATGCCGTTAAATTCAACAATCTCATCATTCTTCTTTACCGGGTATAATCCGCTAGACGAAAATGTTGGAGCAAAGTTCTTTACTAGAAAGTTGTCGCCATGTCTGTGCCCAACAAAGCCCAGAAAAGCAAACTTGCTTCGACCAGAGAGTTCAGAGCGTGAAAGTGAAGCACTAACATGCCCATCCTTTAGTTCTGCAACAAATTTATGCATAAGAAGGTAGAATTGCTCATTAGTTTGATCTTTCTTGGCAAGCTCCAAGTATTGATCTTTCATCACCTCATAGTCAAAGCCATGAATTTCTTCTTTATAGTTAAGAGGAGCGTAATTCGCTTCAATTTTAGAGGTAAGCCACATCATGTCCGCGACTCTTTCGTCCGCATTCAGATCCCTTCTAGGATTTGGGGAGCATGAACTTGCGATTAGGGCGAATAAACTAACTGAGGCTAAAACTTTCTTGGGCATTCTCTTCATTTTGCTTCCTTTTTTTACTAGAAGCCCACAAATTAACACCCTGCACAATAAATTGAAACCGTTTGGAAAATATTACATAATGAATCTATTCGTAATTTTAGCTAGTTAAAGGCCGGTCTGTAAAATTGACCGGCCTAGAGTTCACATTAATCTCTGGTTGGAGAAGATTTTCCTCTATGGCTGGCCCTACCACCTTTGCGCGCGATTTCTTTTAATTCGGCCTCAGGACGGTTTTTAAAGTTCTTTGGGCTTGCCTTTCCGCCTTTGCTTGCAATTTCTCTTTGTTTAGCAGGATCCATTGAAGCAAATCCTCTATCTTTGACTGACATAATTCCTCCTTGTGTAGTGAATCATCCTTGAAACAGTCCATTTATATGTTTAATTATCTACTGCTCGTTTCATCCTTATTTAAATTTTCAACATTGCCCCTCTGAGCAACTTCCTGCTCCTTTATAGGTCTTCTGCTTTTCTTTCCTTGGTTGAATAGATTCCTAAGGTTGTCGACGCCTTTCTTTAAAAGACTCTCTCTACTCTGTTTTTTCATAAGCACCTCCATGTACTGTGATTATCTCTTGCAAGCCTCAAACCATTTACATGTTGCTAGAAACTGCTCTCCCATGTTCAAGCTCATAGGTACACATAAGCTTTGCACTGGCCAATAGATATGGTTCTATTTGTACCAATAGTTTGGTTTTGGTCGGCTTTCCTGAATTTTCAAAGTATTGGCCTAGGGCATAGAGGGTAAAGATATACCTATGTCTTCCAGTGGGTGGGCAGGGGCCGCTATACCCTATTTTTTTTCAACTATTTAGTCCATGACAACTTCCAACAGGTAAATCACCATAGTTCTCTGCCAAGGCCTCTTTATCCCCCGGAATATTATAAATAACCCAGTGATCCCAAACCATCTTCGGATGTTTTGGGTCTGGAGCAGCTGGATCTTCAACTGTGAGTGCAAAGCTCATCGTCCCCTTTGGTGCTCCTTTCCATTTTAAGGGCGGTGAAACATTTTTTCCTTCACAAGTGTACTTCTTAGGCATGACTCCATAATTGTTAAATGCTAGTGATGACAAAACAAACTTCTTAAGCACTCCTAAGCTGTACTAAACTTAAATTTGCAAATCTATTTCCAATTCAATTGTCTATTTGAAATCCATTTATGACAGACTAGTTTGGCACAAGGCCTGCTTCATTAAGTCCGGTAAAAACAAGAGGGTTTAATTATGAAAAGCTTAATGTTCTTTATCTTTTTAACAATGGGCATTACTCATGCTCAAGAAAACAAAAGCGACGTCTATATCGTAGAAGATATAATCATGGAAGAAAGCTTAAAGAAACAAGGACAAAAACCGCAAAGACAAAAGCAATCGTCGCAGGCCATGAATAAGTTAAAAGAGCTTCAAGAACAAGTGGCAGATTTAAAAGAAGAAGTAACGGAGTTAAAATCTCAAAAACAAGCTATGGTAGACAAAGTTGTTGAAATGCAAGTTGAGCACAATCTTCAAGGCCAGAAAGTAAAGGGCAGCCTTGGCCGGTTTATGATTTCCGAGGGTAAGGCCAGAGCGATGGTAAGAACAGAACAAAACACTACAAAAAATAAGATGCTGCCGGCCTTGCAGGTCTGTGCCACCATGGCAGATGTTAATAGACTCACCAAAGAGGACCTTATCTTTTTAGGAATGAGTGAGCCTAGCGCAAATCAGGTATTAGAAGTCCGAAACAGAAGAGGCCAGTTTAGTTCCTCAAAGCAGCTAAATTCAATCGCTGGAGTAGACCAAGAACTAATAGAGACCATCAGGCCAGGCATTATGGCCATAAGTGAACAGAGGTTTGCAGAATAAATCTAGTTTTTAAAGGCCTCTTGATACTTCTTAGTTGCCTTCATTAAAACAGAAGGGTTTTCAATGGCCCTCGCACCAGGCATGCTGTCTTCAACAATTGGCCTGGCCTTATTTTCCTTGACGGCCTTTTCAATTCTGAGCTTCTCTTTTAAAACTTCACGATATTGTTCAAGAGGCAATGGGTAGCGCCAGCTTTCAATCTCTGGACCACTTACCTCGATTAAATTGCTGGCGATAGTTTTGTTATTTTTAAACAAAATTTCAGTATAGCTTTTTGCAATTGGCACGTATTTGGATCCACCGTTTTCAAGCATAAACTCATCTCTAAAACATCCTGCCTGTATTACCTTTCTGTTTCCATTGCAGAAGATTTTAGGATCATGGACATGTCCAACTACGGTGACTTTCACGTGCTCTTCACGCTCAAGCTTTTTGGCGAATGCTTCCCCCACTTCGACGTCAGGGTTAAAAAACAAACTTCTTTTAAAGGCCTCTTTAATCATAGACCAGCTTATCTTCTTTAACGGGTCAGAGCTTCTTACGTAGTCTTTTAAGTAATCGTTTGTCCAATAATTCCAAAGTCTGCCAAGCATCCATTCTTTTAACTCCGGAACTCTTTCAAATACTTCCATTTTTGGCTTAATGCGATCTAAAGCATGAAACTCACTTCTATATGGAATTAAAGTGTTTATGATTGTTACACTTGTCCATGGAAGATTAAGTATTTTTTTCCCGTTGTAGTTTAGAAACGGTTTATCGACTGGAACTTCAAAAAGTTGGTCTTTTTGTGATCCATGCTCAATTAACAAATCTCCCACACGCATCTCAAACCCAGGAAAGAGGATTTGGCCACTGTTGCCACAAAGCTCAACTATACGGTCTTGAACTCTAGGGAACAGAAGTTCTTGGTCATGGTTTCCAACGATGAAGTGAATTCTCCTCGCGGCGTTTTTATGTTTAACAAACTCTTTTAAAGTCTCAAAAAACTCTTTGTGAGCAGTTTCAATTTGATGTAATTTTTCCATTGCCATGTCCTCGTCAATTAGATGAGGAGTTTCATGGTCAATTTGTGTCTTTAGGAAATCAAATGTGTCGCCATTAAAGACAATATCAACTTCCTTATCTTGATAAGGTCCTTGGTTATATTGACTGATAAATTCACAGAGATAACGGGTGTGGACAAAGTCATCCACCTCACCGCCACAACTCATTTCAATATCACTAATAATTATAAACGCCCTGTCGGCTTTTTGCACATCGTTAATCATGAGATAAATTTAGCGCATATAAAATTTCTATCAAGACTTGTGTGGCCTGTGTTGAACAAATTTCAATGCAAGTTCTCCCTTTGGGCACACAACCCGAATTCAAAAGAGTCGCCCTGCCTAAATTCATATACTTGCTCCTTGAAACCGATCTTGCCATTGGTAATCCAGCTTCGTTCAACCTCCACCCAGAGGCATTGGTGGTCCACCTTTATCTTGAGCATGTGTCCTCTATATCGAATTCGGAATATTAAAACGCCAAGCTCCTTGGGCAGTAAGGGATTGAACCATAAAACATCCCTTCGGATCTCCATCCCAATAAAACACCTTTGAACAATGTCTACCGTACCGGCCATGGCACCAAGGTGAATCCCCTCACTTGTTGTTCCCTCTTGAGTGTCCATCAAGTCACTTGCGAGTGCTTCTTGAAAAAGCTTCCAAGACTTTGCCCGGTCAAGTCTGGCCAAGACCCAAGAGTGGGCAACTCGACTAAGTGAAGATCCATTAGTTGTTTGTTCTAAATAATAATGTATGTTTTTAGGAATCCATCCCGGATCAAACTTATACCCCATGTACTCGAATTGCTCTTTAAGCTCCTCTGTCGAGAATAAATAAAACATCATCAACACATCGGCCTGTTTGTTTACCTTATACTTGTTGATGTCATCACCTTCTGCTTCGAGAATCCTATCAAGTCTCTGTATATTTCCATATTTGTTTATATATTTATCAAAAGGAAAATCTTCTAATTCTTCGTACCCGCTGAATTGTGAAATAATGCCGTCTTTCTGAAATGGTATTAACAAGTTTGATGCAACCTTGGCCCAAAGAGAAAGATCATCATGTGTAAGCTCAAGCTCTTCTAGCAACTCATCTTGCTTGGTCTCACTTTGTGCCTGAAAAAAGCTCAGGGCCTTTTTCAACGACCAAGAGGCCAAAAAGTTAGTGTATGCATTATTGTGAAGTCCTGGACAATCGCTGCCTGGATACTTAGTGTGAAACTCATCAGGGCCGACAATTTGGCATAATTCATATCTCTTGGAGCTTGAGCTAAGTTTAGCGGCGGAAACCCAAAACTTACAGATCTCAAAGATCATCTCAATACCATAGTAGTGCATGAACTCATGGTCGTCTGTGGCCTCATAGTACTTCACAATATTGTATACTATCGCACCATTTATATGCCTTTGAAGACTGGTATTGTCAGCAACCCAATTCCCTGACTTAGGATTAAGATGCAGTGATTGTCCCTCTTCGCTTCCATCGCTTCCACTTTGCCAGGGAAACATCGCTCCCTCAAAGCCTTGTTCACTTGCAAGATGTTTTGCCTCCTCAAGTCTTCTGTATCTATACATAAGCAAGGACCTGGAAAGCTCAGGCATGCGCAAATAAAAGAAAGGAAAGATGAAAAGTTCATCCCAAAAGATGTGACCACGATATGCCTCTCCGTGCAAACCTCTGGCAGGCACACTGGTATCAATTCCGATTGTGTTGTGACAGGCAGTTTGAAGGAGGTGAAAAACATGAAGTCTAAGCGCCATATTCTCAGCTGGCATACAAGTCATGGATAAGTCAAATTGGTACCATAGCTCTTTCCATTTTAACTTATGAACTTCAAAGAGCTGTGAGAACCTTGGAAGTCTTCTTGCAAGCTTTGTAGCTGCCAAAAGCGTTGAAGAGATAGCATGATCCCTTGAGGTGTAAAAGGTGCAAATTTTTTCAATTGTGTAGGTTTTTAATTTTGAGCAATAAAACTCAACCTCCTGCCCGATCAGTCTATCTTTCATAAAAGTAATTCTTCCATGTGAACAGTAGGAACTTCCACTATAAACATCAACTTTTGCCGTTTGCGCCATCACAACTTCGGATTGATTGGTCTGGACCTCAAGATAGATAATATTCTCTTGTGCAACACCCATTTTTCTTACTTCAAGGTGTTGAGAGTTTAAACTTTTATACCTTTTGACACCTTCATTTCTAACACTGCCGTCCAGAGAAGATTTTACGGTGACATTCCCTTCCCAATTAATAGGAGTGAGTTTCCATTCAACTGCCCCCACATGCTTATGGTCCATGCTTACTATTCGGCGCTCTTCAAGACGTGTTTTTCTTTTCTCACTGTCTTCAAAAAGAATAAATCTTCGAAGGTGTCCATCTTCCATGGATATTTCTTTTCTAAATTCTAAGACATTCACTCTTCCAAGCTCAAACCACTGCCCATTTTCAATCTTAAATGACAGTGGAAGCCAATTTGGCCAATTGACAAGATCCTCATTTATCACGACATGCCCTTCAACTTCTGTTTCAAGCTTATTGTAGCCACCTGCCAAGTACACCCCAGGGTAGTGTATTGAGTCAGATCTTGCCTCAGGGCCTGTTCCTCTAACGGCCATATAACCATTTCCCAAGGTACAAAGTGCTTCTTGATGGCCCGCACGCTCTTGGCGCCACTCACAGTAGCTTAGCTTCCAAGAATCCATCTTTTATAATTCCGGATCGTGAATTTCAGACAGTGAGTGAATTATTTCGTCGGCTCCAGCTCTTAGGAGCTCTTTCTCCTTTTCCGGATCATCCTCATGAACCATTCCAAAAACTTTTGAGAAACCTCCTTTCTTTGCGGCCCTAACTCCAGCTAGTGAGTCTTCCACCACATAACACTGATCAGGCCTAAACCCCAATAGCTCTGCACCGTGAACAAAATAATCAGGCTCAGGCTTTCCTTTCAACTCCTGCTTTGAGGCCAATTGAGGGTCAACAATTGTGTCAAAGAAAATCTCGACTCTGCCCATTGCCAGAACTTGTTTACAGTTTTGACTTGAGGACACCACCGCCATAGGCACATGGTGATTAGTCCACTTTCGTATAACATCAACACTGTCTTTATAGACCCTCGGACCTTTCGTGTTTAAAAGTTCCTGGTAGTAGCGCTCTTTCTTTTTTCCTAATCCAGTGATGGTTAAATCATCTAGCGTGTCAGTCTCCTCGCCCCACGGCAAGCTGATACCTCTAGATTTTAAAAAGTTCTGAAGCCCATCAAGTCTTGGCATTCCATCGACATATTTTCGATAGTCTTTTATCTCGTCAAATGCAGTGAATTTTTGGTTGTTTTTTTCACAGTATGCCATTAAAAATTCATCAAACATTTTTTTCCATGCCAGGGCATGAAGATGATGAGTTTTTAAAAGTACACCGTCCATGTCTAATATGACTGCTTTGTCACCTTGCATGATTCCTCCTAGGTTATGGACCGCTTGTTTATCTGCAACCCACGTACCATATGGCCGGCGCGAAAAATGAATAAAAGTAACTGGAGATTAAACTATGGAACAAAATAACACACACAGTGTACTACTTGGTTATCTATTATGGCTTTTTGGGTTTACTGGAGCACACCGTTTTTACTACGGAAAACCAGTAAGCGGCACCATTTGGTTTTTCACGCTCGGACTTTTAGGCATTGGGTGGTTAATTGATGTTTTCTTAATTCCGCGCATGGATGAGCAAGCAGACCAAAGATTTAATGAGGGCGAAGTAGACTATAATTTGGCCTGGATACTTCTAACGTTCTTGGGAGTATTCGGTGCCCACCGTTTTTATCAACAGAAGTGGCTGAGTGCTATTCTTTACCTTCTGACTGGTGGTATCTTCTTTCTTGGGGTTTTATATGACTTTTGGCTTCTTAATGAGCAAATCAACGATGTAAATAAATCCCACGCATTAAGCTCTAAAGAAAGACAAACATTTGCGCAGACCTTTCACTAAAGGGCACCTCTTTTGCAATTAGATACCTAGGAGGAGCTATGAAGATTTATACAATTAAATTCTTATTGGCAGCTGTCTTTGGAATTGGTCTATTGCCAGCACATGCTCAAACATTCTCAGATGTACAACCAAGTGATCAAAGGGATGTGGATTGGGCCGATGAAAGAAACTATCAAGATGATTTTGCTCCATACTCGGAAAGCGAATACCTTCCTCAAGAGCAAATCGATGATGAAGCACCAATTGAATATGATGACGCCTACTACGACGATGTTGATCTTATAGAGGAAGATATTGATTATAATTATTATGGTGAGGAATTTGACTACTACGACACAGGTAGTGAAGATCCATACCTTGATACGTCCTTATAGTCAGCAGGCCAATTCCGCAAAGCTTGAAAGCTCTGAGTGGCACGACTTTAGATAGACCTTATCCTTAATGCTGGGGTCAAGCTTGTTTGCCTCTGTCCCCAAGATTATGACAGGAACATGCTTAAAGATGTCACAATCGTCTAAGGCCTTTAACATTTCAGTTGCCTTTGACTTTGAACAATCTATGCTTGCAACGATGAGGTCTGGAAAAGAATTTTTAATTTTTTCAACCACTGAAGAAACATCAAACGCGTGGCTAGTTTCAAAGCGGTTTGAGTCGAGTTCAAATTGGTAATCATTGCTAAGGCATAAAATCTGTTTTTTCATAATTTAATTAATATTACATATCTTAATGGCGCACAACGCATTTCCAATATGTCTAGGCCATATATAAGCAGGAGCCGACTAACTAAGTTGCTTGATTTCTTGGAATTTTGAAGCTCAAGCGTTAAGCTTTGGTATGGAGCGCTTTATAGATCCTTTTTACAAGTCCCAACTCATCAGAACAATAATTATGATTAATGTTGGAGTGTTCTTGGCGTGGCTGTATTCATTTTATGGCGGAAGCCTCCAGTTTATGGCACAAAACTTTTTGGTCAGTTGGGATGCTCTGGTTAAGGGCAGATTTTGGGTCTTACTCACCTCAGTATTTTCTCACAATGCATTCTTTCACATCTTTATAAATATGTTCGTACTTCACAGCTTTGGAACAGTGGTAATTCAAATCACTGGAAGAAAGGCATTTTTAAGCTTCTATCTTATAGCCGGACTGTCCGGTTCATTTTTACACGCTGCCACATCATACTTTCTTTTAAACGAGCCATACTTAAACGCCTTAGGGGCCTCTGGCGCCATTGCTGGCATCATTTTGTTATACGCCCTTCTTTTTCCAAAGAAGAAGATCCTGCTACTGGGATTTATACCTATCGGGGCAATCTGGGGCGCTTTATTGTTTGTAGGCATAGACCTCTGGGGTCTCATAGCTCAAACCAAAGGTGGAGGGCTTCCCATAGGTCATGGAGCTCACCTCGGTGGGGCCTTAATGGGGGCAGTTTACTACCTTTGGATTAGAAAAAAGTTTAAGCGTGATCGCTTTAGCGAGCTTATATAGTTTTTATCATTTTTGACTGTTGCCTAAGAGCATTAAAGCGTTTATCTTATTGACGCATGCAAAATACTGAAACCGAACACACTTTTAAAGATTATAACTTAAACTCTGAGCTACTTAAAGGCCTGGACAAGGCCGGCTTTACAAAGCCCTCTCCAATCCAAGAATTGACGATAAAGCCAATATTGGAAGGAAAGGATATATTTGCGCAAGCAGAAACGGGAAGCGGAAAGACCGGTTCATTCGCGATTCCAATCCTAGAAGACTTAGCGCAGCATAAAGAAGAGTTTGGTGATTTAAATGGAGAGCCACTATACCTAGTGCTTAGCCCAACAAGAGAGCTTGCTCAGCAAACTGACAAGGTTTTTAAAGAGTTTGGCGAGCATATGGGAATCACTACCGTATGTTTGATTGGTGGAGAGAGTATTCAAAAGCAAAAAGAGCTACTTTCAAAGAACCCACATGTATTAGTTGGCACGCCAGGAAGAATAAAAGATCTTCTAGGACAAAAGTCTACAAGCCTATCAAAGTGTAAGGGTGTTGTTTTTGATGAAGCAGACAGGCTTTTTGATATGGGTTTCCAAAAGGATGTTGAAGACATTCTTGGGCAAGCTCCCGCTGACAGACAACTCATCATGGTTTCTGCAACTTCAAACCAAGAAGTATTGCGACTTGCATATAAATTCAGATCTCACCCCGTTGAGCTTAGAATAAATACTGACGATCTACTTGTGGATAATATCGACCACAAAGTTGCCATCATCAGCTCTAAAGAAAAAATGCCTCTAATGGTTAACATCCTTAGAGAGCACCAAGATACCTATGCTATCGTTTTTTGTAACACCCAAATTCAAACCCACGTTGTAGCCGAGTGGCTAAGAAGACTAGGGTTTCCGGCAAAGCCAATCTCTGGAGCTTTGAGCCAAAACAAAAGAACTCGCCTAATGCAGGAGTTTAGAGACAAGAAAGTTACAATTTTAGTATGTACAGACGTGGCCGCAAGAGGCCTTGACATAAAAGATGTAAATTTAGTTATTAATTTCGATCTCCCACAAGATGCGTCCAATTATGTTCACAGAATAGGTAGAACTGGACGTGCGGGCAAGGAAGGTCAGGCCATTAGCTTATGTGGTTATGAGGATTGCGAACACCTTGACGCAATTTACGAATATATCGACTCGAAGATACCTAAAATGGAACTAACAGATGCTGACTTCGCCCAAGACATTGGCAGGAGACCTAGAGTAGACAAAAGGACATTGAAGGTGGTTGAGGATAATTCAAGAGAGAGAGAACCAAGACAAAAAAGGTCTCAAGCAGAGCACAAGGATGCTCCTAAAAGAGAAGATAGAAAAAGAGACGATAAAAAGAAGCCAGAGCATAAAGACTTTGACATCGAAAGCTACGATTTTGATCAAGCTCAGGCCGCAGCACTTAAGCACTTTGATGTACAAGACAAAGAGTTGCTAGCTAGTAAAGTACTTGAAGAAGGTAAGAGAAAGTTCTTCATCTTCGGACCGAAGCTTAAGAAGTTCCGCTTTTATACCAAGCCTCTTAAGCGCTTAGTGCTTCCATTTCTAATTGAAACAGTTAAACTATCGAAGTTAGATCTTTATGTGAGTGTACATCAAGGAAGAGGAAGTCTGGATATTGTATTTAAAGGAAAAGATTTAGGTCTTCTTCTAACAAATAGAAAACAATTGTTAAGGTCTTTTGAAACTCTAACTCAAGTCTATCTACAAGATAAGCTTAGATCATCAAAGGGCCTAAGAATCAACGCATCAGTTGAACAACAAAAAGATGACAAGCAAAAAGAAGAGGATCTTGTTCAATTAGTAGAGAAAACTAAGGCACGCGTCAAGCAAACTAGAAGGCCTGTAGTTCTCAAGAGATCTCTAAACCCAGCTGAAAGAAGAATCATTCACAAGAGTTTAGAAGGTTCTTCCTTTAAGTCCGAGTCCCTCGGCGAAGGTAGAATGAAGAAAATCAAAATTTCTCAGGCAAAATAATCAAATGGGAGGTTGCTCCTCCCATTCATCTTCCATAAAAATATCATCTCTACATTTTAGGCCTTCCGTTGGTGGCCCTTGCAGCAACTCTCCCGTCGCAGTAAACCTTCCCCCGTGACATGGGCAATCCCAAGATTTTTCAGAGTTGTTCCACCTTACGTGGCATTTAGCATGGGGACATACAGGGCTCAGAGCGTGAATTTTGCTTTCTTCATCTTTATAGCAGGCAATCTGCTCTCCATTGTGAAAGAGAATCTCTCCTTCACCCTCTTTGAGATCATTAGGACTTTTTTGATCTCCCCCAAATCTATCTAAAATAAAGTCCTTTGCAGTCGTTAGGTTGTGCCCTATGAACCTTTTCCCAGAGCTTGCAATATTTAATCTAGTTGGGGAGTACAGCTTTGAATAAGTATTTGAGACTTCTAAAATCTCATCTCCAATAATCTGGGCAGCGATAGTTCCAAATGTTAGCCCATTTCCTTCAAAACCAGTTGCATAGTAGATATTTTCTAATGGTGAGACTTTTCCTATATATGGCAGGCCATCGGAAGAGAGATAAAACTGTCCAGACCATTCCAACTCAAAACTTTCCACCTTAAGTTTAGCTCTGGCAAAGTTTTTAAGCCTTTCGTATGCATCGAGATTGTTAACTTTCTCCCCTGTCCTGTGATCTGCACCACCTATGAGAACTAGGTTTTCCTTTCCATCTCCTACTCTTCTCATATAGTGATATGGACTTTGTAAATCCCATATCAACTCATCCGGGAATTCATCCTTCACTTTGGCAATTACCATATAAGACCTATAGGGATAAACCCTACTTTGAATAATAGGGTGAAGGCCAAAAGGCATATGTGTGGCCATAACAAAAATTTGTGCCTTAGCACTAACCTTGTCTAAAATGGCTTTTTCATCATTAATTTCTTTAACCATTGAATTTTGAAAAATCCGTGCACCTCTCTGTCTTGCAGCTTTTGCCAAACAAAAGAGGTATTTTGTAGGGTGAAACCTAGCGTGTAGATTAAAGCTTAACTTGGCCTTAATTCCCATGGGATCGCTTACAAAGTTCTGAAGATTTGCCTTAAGACCCAGCTTTTCACATGCTTTTAGCTCTCTCTCCAATAACTTCGTTTCATCTTCGTTAAAGGCCACAAAAGAGCCAGGAACCTTTTTAAACTCAGCACTAAGGGCATGGTTTCTTGATATGGCCTCTATAAAATTCATGGCCTTAAAATTGGAGTCTAAAATGGCCTTTGATTCCTTTTCACCATATCTTTCCAAGAGTTCGCTCGGTCGAAGGTCTGTCAAGGGATCCAAATGAGCGGAAGTAGCTCCTGTAGCACCTGCTCCGATGTGCTCAGCTTCAAGCAAAACAACATCTCTTCCCTGTCCTGCCAAAATATAGGCCAGGCTCACCCCAGTGATACCTCCTCCAATTATGCATACTTCACAATTTGTATCAGAGCTAAGTTTTGGAAAATAGTTGGACACCTTTTCATGGTCAATGTCGATATCCCAGAGTGAAGGTTTTATTCTATTTTTACTCATACGCTTCTCCTTTAATGTTCGCTGCAATAATGCTGCCCTAAATAATTTAATTCCAAACTTTGGCCGTTAATTTGCTTATTAGCCATCAGTAATAAAAAACACCCAGGCAGCAATGGCCTTTATAAACTTAAAAGGAGTTTAGTATGAAAAAGAATATGATTTGGTTACTGGCATTACTAGGTATGTTTGGTTTGGCGTCTTGTGACAATAGACCGGGAATAGAAGATGAAAATATGGGAATCCAAGAACAAGAGGATATGTTTCAAGATGACGCTCTTATTGAGGATGAAACAATGATCGAAGAGGAGCAAAGAATGCAAGAGGGTGAATTCATGCAGGACGAGGAATTAATTCAGGAGGAAAATCCTGATATGTTGGAAGGTGAAGAGACTCTACAAGAAGATTATTAATTAAACTCTTCGCTGTAATCTTTGAGCGAGGCCTTTAGTACTTCAAGGGCCTCGTTTGCTCCATAAAGGTGTGTTATTTCCGCAACCGGTCTCTCACCAGTTTTGGGTATTTGCTTATATGTTAAAAAGTAGTGCCTAAGTCTATTAATGATTCCTTCTGGGCAATCTTTTACATCTCTAATGCTTCCATAAACCGCATCATTTTTAAGTACTGCAATTATTTTATCGTCAACCTCTCCGCCATCCAACATTCTAAAGCCTCCAATAGGAATGGCCTCTAAAAGAACATCTCCGTGTCGAATATGTTTCTCTGTAAGAACACAAATATCCAATGGATCCCTATCTCCCATTAATCCTTCTCTGCCCGTGGCGGCCACACTTAGGGCCGCAACTTTCCTATCACAGTAAGTTTGTGGCACAAGTCCATATAATGCGGGAATAATATTGGAATACTTCTGTGGGCGATCAACTTTGAGATAACCAGAGTCTTTATCTAGTTCATACTTAACTGTATCATCAGGAACCATCTCAATGTAAACATTGAGTATATTTTCTTCCTTCAAGGCCCAAGGATTGATTCCGTGCCAAGGGTGAGGTTTTGAACCAAGCTTATTCGCCATCCTGCGCCTCCAGTTTCTTTGTTATTCTTTTTCCGATTTTCATTGAAACAACTATAAGGAGTACTACCCCCCCTATAGCAATAGCTGTTTGTGCCCCTGGCTCTTCAAACATCTGCCTTATCTCTCGTCCTAAAAGTGTCAATAAAGAAACACCAGGCAAAAATCCAATAACCGTTCCTAGAAGAAGCTTCCACAATGGTATTTTACATACCCCTGCAAAGATATTTGTAACAGTGTTTGGTGCAACAGGAGCGAAGCAGAGTGCAATCACTGACTTAAGTCCGTCTTTACATACCTCTTGTACAAGGAGGTCATATTTCTGTCCAAAGCGCTTTTTAACTACAGAAAGATCTAACCAATAACCATACGCATACCCGATAACTGCGGCCAGTAAAGCACCAAGCATGCATGCAATGAAGCCACTCCAACCTGGAAGAAAGAATACTACGGCCAACAAAAGGGCATTCATGGGAATGAAAAGTCCATTTCCAACACCAATTAGTAGAGCAGACATGGCGATTCGGTACTCAACCCCTTCCCCTTGAAAAAGATAATGGAATGCACTCTTCACCATTTTTAAGATATCAATATCTTTTGCAAAGATGGCAAAAGTAATTGCTCCACCAATGGCAAGAATAATGGGAACAATAATAACACTGGGTGTGACAGACCTTAATTGTTGCTTCATGTGATCAAGTAAAGCAATTGTAGAGGGGCTAGGCAATAATTTGAGTTAGCTTTAGCCTCGACAGGCCAGACATAGTTTATGCAACATTGGTTTTGGACTCAATCCTGCTTCAAAAAGGTGTATGAAGATGATTATCTATGTTCTTTTCGGTCTATGTCTACTTTGCTCCTGTTCAGAAAGGCAGGAGCAATACGACCAAGATTATTTTTACGACCACGACCAATACAGAGAACGAAGGCTGTAGTTCTAAAAATTTATTTTACCCATTGATTAGGCTTTACTGCACTAGTACCGAATATAGTAGGTTTCTTTACACCCACTGTACTTGGATTAATCCATCAAACGGTGGGCTCGCGTAGAACTTTAAAGGTTTCTAGATTATTAGTATTCTCTAAAAATATAAAACTAAACAATAGCTTCTTCATAAGAAAAATTTACCAAGGAATTTTATTTACACCCACCAAGTGTGGGATTGGGCCCACCCGAAGGTACCATTTTTAATTAGCGGCATTCCTCTTCCACTTTCTTATCAACGATTTCTTTAGCTAAGCTAAGTGAGTCAATCGCTTCAATTTTAAAGTCGGAAGTACAGCCTCTTCTACATGTTTGCACAATCTTAGATATCTGCTTTTGTAGGTATTCGCTTGTAACTTCCATCTCTGTACAATTTGCTTCTTGTTCACTGCTGGCAAAAGATGACATTGCTCCAATTAGTAATAATCCTGTTAAAATAGCTTTCATAAATACCTCGCTCATTTACCTAATGGCCTTAATTTTAGTCTTATTAAGATTCTCCCAGTTCTGGTAGCTTAATGAAAGGTGCTTTGAAACTTTTGGAGTGAGTGTCAAAAAATTATACAGTGATTTTTTACTCCATCGCCAACTCTAATGAGAAGATTAGGCCTATCAATTGATTCTCAACGCTTTCGACTCGGAGGAGCAATTCTTTAATTATTATAAAGTATTACAGCCTTCACTAAAGACTCCAATCAACAAAGCGCAAACTTATGTCACAGATAAAAGTCTAAGGCTGATACTTAGTTAAATAGACTTTACCAAAGGTTATTATTAAACACCTGTTTGACGTTGCTTTGCCTTTGCAAAACTATGCATAAAACCTTGATATTTAAGACAAAATTTCGTGATCGAAGTGGAATTTATTTTAAGTCTCTGTCTTTTAAGACAGAGACTTAATCGTTAACTAGATGCCTTAGAATGGGCATGTACTGTCACACAAAAACTAATTAAGAATCCAAAAGATCTCTTCATCATTAACAACTTTTAAAACTTCTACCACACCAATCTCTTCTAGCTCTCTTACTTTTTGATTTATGTATCTTTTAGAATAAGGATTAAAAGTACATTTTACATCATCAACATTAAAAGCTTTGGCCACTACGTGTTTTTTATGATCACTACAGACAGATAGTGGATTGTGTTGTCTTACCTCACGAGTATCTTTTCTGTTATGGTAGACACTACGGTCTAACGGTGTTGAGTCCGAATATTCTGCTAAAAGTTCTGTTGATATCATCTGATTAATCGTAAAATCTTCTGCATTTTTCGCTGCATATTCATACCTTCCTGCGAAAGATGACATTGCTCCAAGAAGTGTTAATCCAATCAATAATTTCGTCATAAAGCTCTCCTGTTCTAATAGTAAAGGTCTTCTAAAACCGTTTATATTTTAATTATTTGTCTTTTTGCACTTTGAGCGAAAAAGCTAGTTTTCGCTCAAACTAATTTCTTATTATTTATTTCTGAGAGTTGTCGTACAAGCTCTCAATCAAAACTTAATCGTTTTCGACCAACTCTGCATCTTCAGAGATCTCGAGTTCAAAATCATATAAGGATGGAAGTTCATCCTTAAAGGGAAGAACACAAATAAAGCCTTTTAAATCTTCACTAAGCCCAAACTCTGCTTTATAGGATTTGAACCATCCTTTTTTCTCATTTAAAAACAATAAAAAATCTGAATTATCTACCTTCAAAGTTTTCATATCAATTACATGGTCATCATCTAAAGACTCATGAGTTATAAAGCAGCTGTCGTTAACTGGAGTTGCTCTTGTATTCGCTTCAATTTTAACTTTTCCATGAAGTTTTATGCCTTTTACATTCGTAGATATTTTGACAGGTGTTTTTTTCTCGTAATTTGAGTTATCTACATACATCTGAGCTAAGTAATCAACTTGAGCAAAAGATGAAATTGATCCGAAAATAAGGCTTCCAATAAGTAGCTTTTTCATTGTTATCTCCGTCCATTCGAGTAATGGTTTAAATCCAAACCGTGCTTACAGTTTCTTTGTTTTACAAATATGTGCATCAAACCATGATTTTACAGACGATCTTTCTTGATCGAAGTGGAATTTGTTTTAAGTCTCCGTCTTATTAAACAGAGACTTGTTCGTTATCTAGTAGTTATAGAGCGTGTTAATTACTTCAAACTCTTCTCGAAGCTCTTCCTTCGTAACTCCTCTTCTCATTGTCGATCTTGTGAGCTCATTCATACGTTTTTGTAATTCAGTATCTTCTTCCACTATAGCACAAGCTTCTTCCCCTACGTTTTCGGCGTTTTCAAGCCTTTTTTGTAAATCTGTACCAAAGTAGTTGGGACTATATTGAATAGTCTGAATTGCCATAGATATAGCTCCTGTCGGAAGTTCCTTCATTACGCCCTTTGCTATAGGTCTATATACTTTCGCTGCCTCTATAAATTCCTCAGTTCTTTCACAGAATGTTAGATTATCTGCAGATTCATCACTGGCATAACCAAAGGAAGAAATAGTCAATAGCGACAAGCTTAGTAATATTTTTTTCATTTTGTTCTCCTGTTTTTTTAATTATTAAAGTAATGGTTTATATCCAAACCGTGTTAATTATTTCTTTGCCTTTATATAAATGTGCATCTAACCTTGATTCTAAAGACGATCTTTCGTGATCGAAGTGAAGTTTGTTTTAAGTCTCTG
>CATMLK010000013.1:0-80569 GCA_950070535.1 uncultured Bacteriovoracaceae bacterium
GCCTCCGAGTGAATTTCGAAGGCATTTAAAAGTAGGGCCTCTTTAATAATCGGTACCATTTTTGGGGTACAGATCAATTGAGGGCCTTATTTTTTTAGTTTAATTCGTTTTCAGGATTTACGGCCACATCGCCATCTTCCATGAAGTCTTTGACTTGATAGTTTTTCGCGATCAGAGCAAATACAACACCGAAAGCGGCCATCAAAATAGCGAAGAACATAAAGAAGTTTCCGCCTTCAAACACATTAATTTTTGCAATGTATGCAGTAATCATGTTTCCAAAGAATACAGTCAGAAGCCACATACTCATGATTGTAGACTTCATACTTCTTGGAGCTTGAGTGTAGGCAAACTCAAGACCAGTAATAGATACCATAACCTCGGCCATAGTGATTACCAAATAAGGAATTACTTGCCAAAGAACACTTACTTGAGTGCCACCATCTAAAAGGTATTGAAAAATAGCTACAAACACAAAGCTTAATGCGGTAACAAACATCCCTGCTCCCATTCTTCTCAAAGGAGTCATTGCAATACCAATTTTCTTTTCGATAAATGGGTAAACTCCAAAGGTAAAAATTGGAATCAATGCCATAACCATAATTGGGTTAAGTGCAGGAATTTGAGATGGAAGAAGTGTTGTTTTCCATCCAAGTATATTTACATCAAGAACCATTTCTTTTGCTTGAAGAACCCAAGAGGAACCGTGCTGATCAAATAGGGCCCAAAAAATAGTAACTGCGATGAAGATCTTACCAACATCAAGAGCAGCCTTAACTGCTTCGACATCCTTCTTAGGGTGATCCTTCAAGGCTCCGCCCAGTACACCTTCGTTTCCTCTTTGACCAAAGTTCTTGATCGCAGAAAGTAGAACTCTTCCCGTTCCATGCTCCTGCTTGCCCGTTGGCGGAATATGAACAAATTCATTTCTACCAAGCCAGAAAATAAATGTAGCTATTGCCATCAAGATACCAGGGATACCAAAAGCGATACCCGGACCGTAATGCTGTAGAGTCCAAGGAGTAATCATTGTAGAGAAGAAAGAGCCGAAGTTAATCATCCAGTAGAATAAATCGAATACTTTCTTAAGAGCATCTTTTTGACTTGGCTTGAACTGGTCTCCAACGTGTGCTGAAACACATGGCTTAATACCACCAGAGCCAAGAGCAATGAGTCCTAGTCCCCAGTAAAACCCTGTTTTATCGTGCTCAAAAAGAGCTAGGAATAAATGTCCAAGACAGTAAACTAGAGATAACCAAAGAATTGTCTTGTATTTACCCCAGAAGCGGTCAGAAATATACGCTCCCAAAACTGGAAACAAATAACATGCACCTGCAAAAATATGGTAATCAGCAGTCGCATCGGCCTTTGACATCATTAAGTACTGAACTAGGAAGATTACAAGAATCGATCTCATTCCATAGTAGCTGTACCTTTCACATGCCTCGTTCCAAACGATGTACTTAATCTGTGAGGGAAATTTGGATGATGCTTTTGCATCCGCCGTCGTGGTTGTGGTGTTAGTCATCTTAACTCTCCTTATCTTCTTTAAAATCAAAGGCCTTAGGCTTTCTCCCCCCACCTAATTTCTTTGGCCGTTCTTTTCTTTTCTCTTTTCTCTCTTCGATCATTTTTGAGACGTCTTCTTTTTTACGTCTCTTAATTACTGGCTTTGTCTTGTTTTGTTCGTGCATACTAATGTCTATGGTTGCAGGACCGCTTGCTATTACCTGGCAGGCCAAGCGCTCCTTGGTTATATGAAATACATTGCCTAGAAGTTGTTTTTCCTCGAATGGGATCTCATTCAAATTTTCTTCACCTTCAACAATTGTAATAATGCATTTTGCACAGCTTGCACAACCACCGCATGTCGAATTTATATGGATTCCTTTTTCCTTCAATTCGGAATATAAATCCTTTCCAGCTTCAACATCCACTAAAGAATTGCTTGGCAGTAACTTAATCTTAGGCATTTACACGATTCTCACTAACTGTTTCTCAAGTCCCTCGATAATTTTTGGCTTAAATGGCTTAAGCATAAAGGAAAGAGATAGGTCTATTCCTAATTGATCTTCCATAAAATCAATTTTTAACTCAAAACCCTTGCCTTTGGCCAAGATTTTCTTATCTCCGTCCCTGTAGTCTAGGTCTGCAGAGACCTTAAATTTTGCTATAGTCTCAGGAGTGATGGCCTTTTTTACGGCCTCGTATGCCTCATCCTTGTTTGCTGTTTTGTCATACTGAATAGTCTTGTCCATGATATCTCCTTAGAATTATTAATTTTTACCCGTTGAACCAAAACCACCAGCTCCTCTGGCCGTCTCATTCAAGGTCTCGACTGTCTCGAACTTTGCTTGGTAAACTGGTGCAATGACAAGTTGTGCCACCCTGTCCCCATGGTTTATGATCTCATCCTTTTCACCCATGTTTCCCATAATGACCTTAACTTCACCCCTGTAGTCTGCGTCAATTGTACCCGGCGAGTTCACTACCATAAGTGAAGTTTTTAGGCTAAGCCCGCTCCTAGGTCTAACCTGCACTTCAAATCCTGGCTCAATTTCAAATGCCATCCCCGTTGGAACAAGCACTCTTTGTCCAGGAGCGATAACCATACTCTCGCCTTTTCCAAGGCACGCTCTCACATCGGCTCCAGCAGCCTGAGCTGTTTCATATTGAGGAAGGGGCAGTTCATTATCGTAAGTATCTAGTTTTTTAATTTTTATAGATGGCACAGATTACTCCTATGAAGACATCACTAATTTAGTATATTTGCTCTTAAATATCTTTTTTACCAAGGACTGCATGTTTTTTGAACTAACTTCATCAAGCCTTTTGACCTGAGCTGAAAGGCTGTAATCTTTCATATTTAACAACTCCAATTCTGCTAAATACTCATTTCTCTCCAACATATCATCAAAACCAAGTCTCCAGCCTAAAGCAACTCTTTCCTTGATAGACTCAACTTCTTTTTCTCCAATTCCGTCCTCAATAAATTGAGAAAAAACTTCTTCAACCTTGCCCTGAAGCTTTTTTACATTGGTCTTATGGGTGTTGAATATCATGATGTAATTGCCCTGATTATAATAACTGTTTAAAGCCGAGCCAAGCCCGTAAACCAGGCCGTGCTTCTCTCGAAGCTCCACAAAAAACTTGGAAGACATTCCACCAAATAGATATTCATCTAAAACCATAAAGTTGTAATAGTCTTTATGAAAGATACTTGCACCGTCAAATGAGTAATAAACAATAGAGCTCTCCATTGTCCTTTTAAGCCGTGTTTTTACATGCTCAAGCTTAGAAAATCGGTGCTTGTTTTTAATCCTGAAAGGGCGAGAGTTTTTTGTTGAGCTAAACTGAGAGCAAAAAATCTCTTCTAGACGCTCAAACTTTTTCCCACTCACAACACTCAAAACCATTCTATTTGGGGTGTAGTACTTTTTATAAAACTGCTCTAAATCTTTAGGTGTAAATGAATTAACATTTTTTATGCTTCCACCTATTGAATGGCCTAGTGCCGCATTAAAATTCTTTTTATAAATATATTCCAGGCCTTCCGTTTCATGATCATCCTTATCCTCTCTAAGCTCTTGTAGAATAACTTTTTTCTCCAAGGCGAGATCTTTTTTATTGAAAACGGGATTTAGAAATAGAGATAAAAATTTTGGAAGAAAAGACTCCAATTTAGTCGAAGCACACTCAAGTTCAAAGCAGACATACTCTTTATAAGTGTAGGCGTTTATTTGTGCGCCTTCTTTTTCCATTTCTCTTACTACAGAGTTCGTCTTTTCCTCTTTAAAGAGCATATGTTCTATAACGTGTGCGATTCCGTGTTCTTCAGGAGACTCAAAAATAGACCCGGCAAGAATATACAAATTGGCACATGCGGACTCCATCCCCTTAAACTGGTGGAACAAGCTCACAGCACCATTACTAAAAAGAGACCTGCGAACAGGTCCCTTCTCAAAAGTTTTGTTAATTTCAGTAGACTTAATTTTAGTCATTGACGAAAAATTATTTCTTAGTCAGTGGCTTAACTGCCTTTGCAGACAACTTGATCTTGCCAAATCTGTCAATTTCAAGAACTTTAACGTCAATCATGTCGCCTTCGCTTACATACTCATTAACGTCTTGAACTCTCTCATCAGCAAATTCACTTACGTGAACAAGGCCAGAGATGCCAGTGGCAATGTCAACGAACGCTCCGTATTCTTTGATTGTAACAACTTTTGCGTTGTATACAGCATCAATCTTAGGACCGTTAATTTGCATATCAATAAGGTTGTTAACTTCATCAAGAACTAAAGGGTCAGTTCCCAGTGTCTTAACCATACCTTCCTCAGTGATCTCAATTGAAACATTGTACTCTTCTTGAATGGCCTTAATGTTTTTACCACCTGGCCCAATAAGAGCTCCAATTTTGTCTTTAGGAATATTGGTACTTTTAATCTGAGGAACACCTTCTTTAAACTCAGGTCTTGCAGCAGAAATGGTCTTTGCCATCTCACCTAAAATATGAAGTCTTCCCTCTTTGGCCTGTGCCATAGCTTTAGAGAAGATTTCGTTGGTAATTCCTTCAATCTTGATATCCATTTGAATTGCAGTGATACCATCGGTTGTACCAGCTACTTTAAAGTCCATATCACCCAAGTGATCTTCATCACCTAGGATATCTGTAAGAACTTGAAACTTGTCCCCTTCCTTAATAAGACCCATTGCAACACCTGCAACCGGCTTCTTAAGAGGTACACCAGCATCCATTAGCGCCATAGATCCAGAACAAACTGAACCCATGGAACTTGAACCATTAGACTCAGTAACTTCACAGTTAACTCTTACAGTGTATGGAAATTCTGAAGCGTCCGGCATCATTTTCTTAATTGCTCTTTCAGCCAAATTCCCGTGACCAACTTCTCTACGGCCTACACCTCTATAGCCTCTGGCCTCACCAACAGAATATGGAGCAAATGTGTAGTGAAGGTAAAAGTTGTCATAAGAAACACCATAGATGCTATCTTTCATTTGCTCACCTTCTTTACCACCAACAGTAGCAGTAGCAAGAACTTGAGTCTCACCTCTAGTGAACAAAGATGAACCGTGTGGCTTAGATAGCACACTTACTTCAGTTTCGATTTCACGAACTTCAGTAAGAGCTCTACCAGCGATACGATTGCCGTTGTCTAGAATGTCATTTCTCATAATGCTATAAACAAGAGCGTCAACACCTTGGTAAGCAGTAGCGCCAGCACTATCACTTTCAGAGACCCCAAAAGCTTCTCTGTTTGCTTCGATATCACCAGCTACCTTCTTAGTAAGTTTCTTAATTGCAGCTGATCTTTGAAGTTTTTCGTTAATCTTAAGCGCTTCAAGAACGTCTTGCTTGTAGTCGTTCATTTTTTCGTTAAGCTTTTCATTTGCAACAGGCTGATCCCAATCTCTTTTTGGTTTACCAGCTTCTTTCGCCATAGTATCAAGTAGGTCACAGAATTCTTTAACTGATTCGTGACCAAATTTAAGAGCTTCCATCATCTCTTCTTCAGAAACTTCATTAGCCTCACCTTCAACCATCAAGATGGCATTCTTTGAAGCTGCAAGGACAAGCTCAATATCTGTGTTTTCCATTTGTTCGCGAGTTGGGTTAAGAACAAGCTTTCCATCAATTTTTCCAACTTTACAGAACCCTACAGGTCCATTGAAAGGGATGTCAGAAACAGCAAGTGCCGCAGTTGTTCCAAGACCTGCAAGAACTTCTGGATCATTTTCGCCATCGTATGAAAGAACCTGTGCCATAACGATTGTCTCAGCAAGGTAACCTTCAGGGAACAATGGTCTGAGTGGACGGTCAATCATTCTCATAAGAAGAATTTCTTCATTTGAAGGACGTCCTTCTCTCTTCATAAATCCACCAAGAAATTTACCTACAGCAGGAAATTTCTCTTTGTAATCAACCATTAATGGGAAAAAGTCTTGCCCTTCTTTTACTTCATGAGCACTAACTACAGTAACAAGAACTTGGGTTCCACCACAAGTTACAAATACAGATCCATCTGCTTGCTTGGCAAATCTGCCAGTCTCAAGCGTTACTTCTTTACCACCGTAATTAATGGTAAATTCTTTTTTGTTGTTCAACATGTTTTCTCCTTGAACTTTGTCGAGCACAAGCAAAGCAGGCCCTGCTTGAGCGATTAAATGTATGGTGACAAAGGGAGATAGATAATTGCAGGTTTAAAAGATATAAAGCTTAAAAACACTGTTCTTAGGCCATATATCCTTTAAAACTGCCCTGAAAATCCATCAACTTTGTCATAGAAATTTTAATAAATCTTAGTCGCTTTTAAAAGAAAAAAGGGAGTCTTTCGACTCCCTTATAATTACTTTCTAAGACCTAGTTCTTTGATTACCGCTTGGTATCTTTCAGCGGATTTGTTGTTTAGGTAGCGAAGCATTCTTCTTCTTCTACCAATTAGCTTCATTAGACCTCTCTTAGAGTGATGGTCCAACTTGTGAGAACCAAAGTGAGTAGTCAAATAGCTAATTCTCTCTGTCATGATCGCGATTTGAACTTCTGCTTTACCAGAGTTTTTCTCGCTTCCACCAAACTTTTGAACAAGTTCTGCTCTTCTTTCTTTTGTTAGCATGCTTTTCTCCTTTCCAAGTAACAAAAATACCTTTGTAACCGAGAGAAGGTTGATCTAATACGAATCAATCTTTCTAGATTAAAATTTAAGGGCTACTTTTACCCCAAATAATCGGACATGTAAACCTTTAATTTTTCGATGAGTCTTGCCTCTATTTGGCGTATCCTTTCGCGTGAAACACCATAATCGTCAGCAATACTTTGCAACGAAGGAGGCACTTCGCTAAGTAGCCGTTTTTTGAATATTTCTTTGTCTCTAGGTTTTAACTCTTCAATAAAATTTTTCAGCTGGTCTTCAAGTATTTCTAGTGACTCAAGATGTCCAAGGTTATCATCAATAGGAATATCCGAACTAGACAATGTATCCAAAAAACTGGCCGAACCACTGTCGTCACCAAGTTTCTGATCAAGGCTCATTTCTGCCCCGCTGGAGCTTAGTCTTAGATCCATCTCCTTTACGGCCTTTTCTGACACCCCAAGGTTCTCACTTAAGAGCTTATGCTCAGGCTCTATGCCTTGATTCATCAAGCGCTCTTTCTCTCTCATTAGATTATAAAATAGCTTTTTCTGCTCTGCCGTGGTCCCGATCTTAATAAGCCGAAAGTTATCTAAAATGAACTTTAAAATATACGATTTAATCCACCAGCTGGCGTAGTAAGAAAGCTTTGCACCTTTCTCAGGATTATACTTTGAAACTGCCTTCATTAACCCAATGTTTCCTTCCTGGATAAGATCCATAATATTTTTATAGGCATTGCGGTATTCCATCGCAATTTTAACAACTAGCCGAAGGTTTGCCACGACAAGCTTTTTGGCTGCGTCGATATCACCAGTTTCGGTGAGCTGTTTAATGAGTCTTTCTTCCTCGTCTCTTTCAAGGAGCTTATATTGGCTAATCTCTTTAATATATTGATACAAAGGGTCGTGTGGTTTTACCTTTTGGGTGCCAACAAGCTCTTTACTGGTGCCAATTGCTGGCAAAAGGTTCTCAAGAACCTCAATTTGTTCTTGTTCTGAATGCTCTGATTCGGAGGTCAATCCTGCGAATTCTTCGTCCAACTCTTCAAAGACTTCATTTTGCTCTTCAGGACCAAGAACCTCACCTTCAAGGCTTTTTGTCTCTTTTTTATTGTTTTCGCTCAATGGTTTCCTTCTGTTATTAAATACAGTTCAAAAGTTGGGTTTAAACTCAGAAAAGTCAACCTATAGACATTATTTTAATTTATATTTGTCCTTTAGATACTTAAGGGCAAAAAGTCCAAATCGAAACTTCACAGGCACCACGATTTTTTCATGACTTAAATCCTTAAACTTCTTTCCATTATAGGAACTTAACCTTTTTAGAAGTTCATTTGCTATGATCTGGGAAAAGGACTCATTCCAAAGTTTCGCTTTAAAATACTTCCGTTTGCTATGAAGTTGTAGATCAATATACTGGGCGAAGCGCTTTTCCAACTCTTTCTGCTTTGCATAGAGGCTTTTGTTATTGGCCTCAATATAAGCTTGTCTTATCCATCTAAAATAGCTCTTTGGAAACTCCATTTCAAAGCTTGCTGTTATCTTATCAACAACTTTTATTTCCCTATCAATCTCTCCCAGAGTAAAATCAAACACCATTCCAAAGTCTCCTTTAGCACTTCTAACTTCATCCTCGGGAGCAAGGTCCACATACAAAGACTCTTCGTATAAAAGATCCAATACAAGCTGCTCTGTTTTTTCTCTACTCCATTCATCCCACCTATTCTCAAGGGTCTTGGAATATAAACTTTTTAAATCGGTGTATGTGTTCGCAGAATAAATGGGATCTGAGTAGCCGGAAATAAGTGAAACTAGATACATTGCCTGAATTCTAGATTCCTCTAATGTTTGTGCTTGTATCCACTTCTTCAAGCTTTCATTTGCTCCCAGTGATTTAATACTAGTTTCTCTAAAGTGGTTGCAGTAGAGAACTTCCAAGTCATCTTTTAGATCAGTGGACCCAATCATTCGAGGAAACATTCTTTTAAAGGCGGAGTCGCTTCTTTTTCTACATATTAGATTTTCGCAAGCGACTTTTGCCGTGTCAGAACTATTCATTAACACTGTTTCATCAATCTCCTCCTGATAAAACAATGCCTTTCCGGTCATATGATTTATAACTTGGGCCATTACAATTGGATTTTGAAGAAAAGGTGGAAGAAGAGCATAGTTGTCTGTGTCTCCATCCCATGAGCAGAGAGCTCTGAATGTTTTTATAGCATAATTTAGTTCTCTTTTCTTGGCCTCTACACCTTCACTTTGTGAGATTATTTCAGGACTAAAATATGGAGATCCGGCCAAACTTGGAACTTCAAAAGCAACACCATTTACGTAGAACTTGAGCAGGTTGTTTTTAAGTAATTTTTTACTATAAACGGTTATGTTTTCTGAACAGCTATTAACGACCAAATTGTTTACAAGGTTATCATATGCCTGCTCATCTAGGTTTAAGGCTTTTGAATACTTCGCTATGGCCTTTAGGCTGTGATCCAAACCAATATATTGCAAAGTCCCAACAACGCTTCTTTTGGCACTATCTTCTTTCCACTTTGCTGGATAACTATAAAATCTTTCAACCTGACAGGTGTCCATAAGGTTCAAGGCCTGATTAAACATCCCTTCAAAGACTTTAAACTTTTGTTTCTCCTTGAGTCCAGCGTCAGAGCTATTAAACTGCTCAGAAAAAATGGAAGTAAGAGGATCGTATTGAACTACATCTTCAACTTCTCCTTTCACTATTCCCTTAATTGGAACAAGTGCGAAGGCAACCGAGTAAAACAGCCAGGTAAATAACAATAAACTTACTTTCATTGTTTAATTTATCGACACAAAAATACGATAGGTTAATAGATGAAAATGTTTTTAACTATAGCGGTCATTTCTGCTCAAGCGATGGTTTTTGGTCAAGCTCTTGACCCCTCAAAGTCAATGGACTTGATTCCAACCTACATTAGAGAGTACAGAAGTGAGCTTAAGTTCCCCTCTTCAAGGACTCATGATGTTGAGCTTGCTTTGGAGAAAAAACTCGGAGAGCTCGATTCAATTACATTTAATCTAGCAAGAATTAAGCTCGCTATAATTAACGGAGACTATGAAATCGCCCGAATTCTACTTCTAAAGGCCAAATACGATAAAAACTTTTCCCTTCCCATCCAATCTAGATACCTTGCCATTCTTGAGTTTATTCAAGGAAATTATTCTAAAAGTTTGGAGGCCTTGCAACAAAAGGAACTCTCCAGGATAAAGTATAAAGATAAAACCTGCTTGATGGAGACCTTAAATTTAATAATTGTCGACAAGGCCTCTGAGGCGAGTGAGAATTGGCAAAACTGCAAAAGGTATTTAGCTGGAAAAGACAACTCCAACCACATATGGATGGATGCCTTGGTTGATTTAAAATTCGAACAACAAACCAAAGTGGCGGCAAAAACACTGGATGGTCTAAACATTGAAAATGAAAGAGGTGACCTCCTAAGACTTTACTTAAAGTTGGCCCTTTACCTAAATGAGCCCGACACAATTTTGGCAAGAATACCCTACCTGTCCGGAGAAGTTTTTTCGAATCCCCGCACACGCGAGCTTTTAGGTCTTCTTTATTACAGACAAGGTGAAATAGTGAAGGCCTACGAGTTGATAGAGGATCTATCTACGCCAAACTCGGAGAATATAAAAGGAAACTTATACTTGGCACAGTCAAAGTTTGAATTGGCATACGCCCAATTTAAACTAGCACTCAAAAGAAAAAGTAATTCTCAAAACTCACTTGAAAGAATCCTCCCAACTGCATGGCGTTTGAATCAGTGGGAAGATGGTGCTCGGTTCTCAAAGATGTTGGATACCAACTCTTTAAATGAAAATGAACGACTTGCCCTTCAGGCCGCATTTCTAACAAAAGCACAAATGCATGACGAGGCCAGGACAGCGCTAAAAACAATAGTTAAAAGCAAGCAAGGTCAAACGCCCTTGGAAGTAAACCAACTCCTTGCATTCAACGCTTTCGTTACTAAAGATCCGAACTCTCTCTTTATGAATTCAAACAGAGCATGTGCTCAAAAAGACGGGCACGCCTGCTGGATTAGAGCACACATGCTGGTATGGGAAGATTTAACTCTACTTGCAGATAGAGATGATCCGATCTTTGAAAAATCGGAAGATCTTCTTGAAGAGTACACGGAGGGCTTTACCGTAAATCCGATAAAAGAAACTGTCTTCATAAATCAGAAGAACATTGAAGAGCTTGAAGACGCCCAAATAGAACTAATTCCAGGGATCTAATTAGAATCAAAATACCTTGCACTCTCAGCCCTATTCCATTAATATCTCGAAAAAAAATATGAGCGGTATAATGGAAAAATTCATAAATATTAATGGAAAGATCGTCGGAGAAGACGAAGCGAAAATAAGCGTCTTTGATCGCGGTTTCTTATTTGGAGATTCCATATACGATGTCACCTACTCAAATTCAAGAAGCTTTGTATTTCTAGATGAACACCTAGATAGACTATGGAACTCTGCAAAACTTATTGGAATGGACATGCAGGTGAGCAGAGAAGAAATAATCACTCGACTTATGGAGACGGCAAAGGCCGCTAACTTAGATGAGGCCTATGCCAGAATTATCGTCACCAGAGGTGAGAGTGACTTAAATATAGGTACTGCTGATTTCAAGCAAAACGTTGTAATTTTTATTAAGCCCAATATCCAATACGCACCAGAACTTTACGAAAGAGGACTACACCTTAGCCTGGTTTCAAGGTTTAGAAACGACAAACGCAGTCTAGACCCCAATGCAAAGAGTGGAAACTACCTAAATAACATCCTTGCACTCCAAGAGGCCAAGCAATCCGGTGCAGACGATGCCATAATGGCCAACCAAGCAGGAGAAGTGACTGAGGGCACAACTTTCAATGTTTGGATTGTAAAAGATGGTAAAGTTATGACCCCTCACCCAACATCTGGACTTCTAAAGGGTATTACCAGGGCAAAAGTCATGGATTTGTGCATTGCCAACAATTTCAATTTTGAAGAAAGAGCAATCAGTACGCAAGAGTTAATAGATGCAGATGAAATTTTTATTACTTCTGCAACTAAGGGAATTATGCCAGTTTACAAACTCAACGCCAAAATATACGCTGAAACCAGTGCGCAAAGACCGGTCACCGAGGCGTTGAGGAAGTGTTACATTGAGCTTATTGAGAAACATATTAATTCAGGCGTTCATTCTTACTAGCCTTCTAGGGACTGCTAATGCCGCTCAAATGGTAAGTGCTGGAACTTTTGTCCCGTATGTGGGCAAGGCCCAATCTAGCGACTCAGGTGCTACGACTAAATTTGAGCTTACTCCTTATGTCTCTTACGGACTCCAATTTCACATGTTTGGTCCACACTACTTCATGCCTGAACTAGGCCTTGCCTACTATCATGAGAGTGCAAAGAAGACTAAAAAGCGCATTCTGTTTTTTCATTATGACTTTAGTTATATTTGGAGCTCCTCTTTTATTATTCGCTACGGTTGGACAACATACTGGCAAACGATTAGCGGAGGCGGAGGTTCAATAAATCTTAGAAACGGAGATAGCTATACAGACTATACAGCACTTTCTTCTCCAAGAGATTCTTACTATACAACCTTAGACCTTGGTGGTGAGTTCTTTATAAACCCAACTAGGTCAGTTCGTCTTGATTTCAACATGATGAATGCCAGAGACTTGGAAAATAGAGCGTTCAATTATATCCTTACTTACAATTGGTACTTATGAGAGCTTTAATCTTTACAATATTTTTTGCCAGCCAACTTTTTGCATCAACACTAAATCCAAACACGGGTAGAGGGTTTGCGAAGAATGAAATTAATGTATTAATTTCTCCCACAGATTGCACAGGAGCAGGTTTTTCAACTGCGACGTTTAGAGACCTCGTCGAGGATGCGGCAGACGATTACTGGAACGCAGTGGCCACAGCTGACTTACAACTCAAGGTTAAAGGCATTGGAAATATTGACATTGCAGGTCAATCACACAATGACATCTTAAACTCAGGCCTTGTGCCCAACAATACAATTCTTGCTGGGTGTAACCAAACCTTCGCCAGCTCAACAACTTTGGGTGGAGCTGTAATGAAGTGTAATGGCGATAACTGCCAGGCTGTTTTAATTATTAACTCTGGTTCTGAAAGTGCCATGCCTGATCAAGATAGAAATACACAAATTGCAGTAATAGCTCACGAGCTTGGACATGCAATAGGTCTTGGCCACACAGAATTAAGCCATAACTTAATGTACTACAGTGTGTCGGGTAAAACTCAAACTTGGCTTGGTCAAGATGATATAGACGGAGTCACTTACCTGTATCCATATGATGAACCAGCTCTTGGATGCGACTTTCTTCCAATACTAGGTGCAATGGGTACAATTAACGACATTTCTAATGATGATGACAGCAACTTCCCGGGAGGTTTTATGGCCTCCCTACTAATAGGAATTCTTTTGGCCGGAGTATTCTCTCTTCCAAAGAATCTAAAGAAGCTATTTGTTTAGCTGTTTCATTTCTTTTCCATCAAAGTGAAAGACGACTTCTTTATCTTCATATTGCGTCGAAAGATTTACAGGTCTTTTCCAAATAGCAAATATATTTGACATAGTTTGTGAAGCAAACTGCATATCCAAGTCAACACCCTGATGTACGTGCTTTAAAAGTAGCTCTTTCCTATTCATAAAGTTTGCATCTTCCACTTGAATAAGAGGTTGTCCAAAATTTGTTAATTGAGTTAGAAGCTTTTGCTTTATTGCTGCGAAGTCCCTTGTATCTATTTCCATACGAGAACTTCTCGGGTTGAACTTGTAAGTAAATAGCTGTTGGCGATTACAAAACTCAGGAGTTAGGAATTCATCGATAAAAGAGATGTCATTATGGGACTTTCTAATTTCAAAAATTTTGTCTCTTCCAAGTCCTAGGTCCTTATTCCAATTTTCTTTTTCTTCCAGGGAGTCGCATTCGTTATAATCTTTTCCAAAACGCCCTGTGTTCCACCTAAATTCTATGTCTCTGAAAAGCTCAATTCCAATTTTATAAGGGTTGATATTTTGCTTACTCATGACCATAACACCAGCATGTTTGTCGGCAAAGTCGATGAACTCGTTTGGATTCATTGCTCTAGTGGTCATGATGGTCGAGTGCCAATAACTTGCCCACCCCTCATTCATAATCTTGGTTATTCTTTGAGGTAGGAAATAATATGCCTCCTCTCTAATACAACCTAGTATATCGGCCTGCCACTCTTCTATTGGAGCATTCTGAATTAAAAATCTCATAATGTCGCGCTCACCGCGTCCGACGTTCTTTTCCGCCACGACCTCTTCTTCAGGTCCGATCTCGCTATTTTTGATTTTTTCTTGTCCGCGCATGAAGCTTTTTAATGCAGCGGACCTATCATCATTCATATAGCCGTCATTCTCGCCTTCAAGCTTTGCAAGCTCTTCTTTTCTTCTTCTACTCTCCAACACTTCATTAGTTTCAAAAAGGTGATTAATATCCAAGAGGTTTTCAATCGAGAGGGCCTTGTCGATAAAAGATTCAACCTTTTCCTGGCCGTACTTCTCCATGTATCTTCTTATTTTGGTGCCGTGATTTGCCATCACATCCATCATTTTTCTATTCGTGTTTGAAAACCACATGTTGTTCTTGAAGAAATCATTGTGACCATACACGTGGGCCATAACCAATTTTTGGTCTAGCCAATTATTAACTTCAAGAAGGTATGCATAACAAGGATCTGAATTGATAACCATTTCATAGATTTTTTGAATCCCAAATCGATAGCCTTTTGAAAGTTGGTCATAATCCATACCGAACTTCCAGTGAGGGTATCTAATCGGAAACCCACCCTGGGCAGCAAGTATATTAATTGTGTCATAATCGCACATCTCAAAAACTTGCGGAAAGTAATCGAGGCCGAATTCATCGGCGTAGCCTTGAATTTCTCTTTGAAGCTCAAGTAGATCTCCGCTAATAGGTTTGGCCCTCAACATAACTATTTCCCCTTGCCCAAGAATTCCTTAATCGAATCCAAAATGGCGTCTTTGTTCTTAATTTTTGAAAGAATTACCTTCTCATGATCTTGGTGGTACTTGGCATTCAAGTCTTTGTAGAATTGACCTGAACCATAGCGACTCTCAACCTGTCCATAACAAAACATGTTGGATGCAGGAAGAATATGATCATCCAAAAGGCTCAAACACATTTTCGTATCGTCTGCAGACCAGTTGTCACCATCCGAAAAATGGAATGGGTAAATATTCCACTCATTGGGATCATAGTCTGTTTCGATAATATGTTTACACAGTTTAAAAGCTGAGGAGATTAAAGTACCCCCGGATTCTCTTGTGCGAAAAAAAGTCTCTTCTTCAACTTCTTTTGCAGTGGCATCATGAATAATATAGCGGATATCAATATCTTTGTACTGACTTTTAAGCCATAGATTAATCCAGAAAGACTCAGTTCGAACAATCTCTTTCTGCTCTTCACCCATTGAGCCGGACACATCCATCATATAGATGACTACTGCTGAGTTTTCCATTTCAATTTTTGTGTCAGCGCTTCTGTAGCGATAATCACTTCGAATGGGAACAACTCTTGGGTTGCTAGGATCATAAATTCCAGTTGCCATTTGACGCTTTAGAGCTTGCTTGTATGTTCTCTTAAGATGTTTAAGAGAATCAGGCCCCACAGTTCCGATGGAGGTGTATTTATCAACCGTGGAGGCTATCTGCTGTTTGCCTTTTGGTTCAATGTTTGGAAGTTCAAGCTCTTCACCCAATATCTTGGCAAGTTCATCAACTCCCATCTCAACTTCAAGTTCCTTGTTCCCTTCGCCTTCGCCTGCTTCCCCCTCACCAGGTTGTCCTTCACCAGGTTCACCGTCAACCGGCTCCCCCTGTTCGCCTTGGCCTTGTCCTGTTCCACCTTCTGACTTGTCTCCAAACTTAAATCTTGGGATATCAATACTAGGCATTGGAACAGTGAATTTATCGTCTCCCTTGGGGATAATTTGCTGCCCCTGGGAGACGTACTTTCTAAGGTTTTCTCGGACCTTGCCCTTTACAATTTTTCTAAAGCGAGCGTGGTCGCGCTTAATTGGATGATCCACTTGATCTCCTTAAATTACGATTCCTATGATTTAATCGAGTCGCCTTTTGCGAAAATGCTTGCAACAAAGTTCAATGCGTCTGTTGCACAAATGTCACAATAGCCAAAGTTCTTCATCATACGACTTTTGATGACGTCGATTTTCTCTTGAGTCGCTTTATCCACAACATTTGAGATTATTGTAGTTAACTTGATACTATCTTTTTGGTCTTCAAAAAGTTTTAGTTCAAGCGCTCTATGAAGTCTTTCATTCATCTTATAATCAAACTGTTTTCCTTCGATGGCCAAAGCTCCAATATAATTCATAATCTCTCTTCTAAAGTCATCTTTGCGAGACTCTGGAATATCGATTTTTTCCTCGATGGATCTCAAAAATCTCTCGTCAGCTTCTTCCATTTTTCCGGAGTACTTGTTTCGAATTTTTTCTTTTTGAGTATAAGCTTTAACGTTATCAATGTAATTTGCACAAAGTGTTTGGATTGCTGTCTCGTCAACACTAATAGCTTTTTGAACATCATTTTTAACAATGTCTTCGTACTCTTGTCTCGCGACTGCTAGCATCTCTCTAAAGTGTTCAAGCTGATCTGGTGAACTTACAAGAGTATGGTGCTTTAATCCAGACTCTAGTTCATTGAAGATCATGAAGGGATTCAAACATCCGGAGTGAGCGTTCTTTACAAGAGCATTTGAGATTTTATCCTGAATGTATCTTGGAGAGATTCCATCAAGACCCTCTCTATTAGCCTCTTTTCTAAGTTCCTTAACATTATCCTCATTGTAACCTGGAAGTGTTTTACCATTATAAAGCTTCAACTTTTGAAGCTTGGTAAGATCTGCTTTCTTTGGCTCCTCGAGTCTTGTCAAAATTGCCCACATACTGGCCATATCCAATGAATGTGGTGCAATGTGCATGTGTGGGATTCTTTCAGAGTTAAAATCTTTCTCATAGATCTTAATTTCTTGATCCAGCCTGGTGATATAAGGAACATCAATTTTTACAGTTCTATCTCTTAGAGCTTCCATAAACTCATTTGATTGAAGCTTTCTAAACTCGGGCTCATTGGTGTGTCCCAAGATAACTTCATCAATGTCAGTTTGAGAAAACTTTTTTGGCTTAATTGACTGCTCTTGGGAGGCTCCAAGTAAGTCATAAAGAAATGCCACATCGAGTTTGAGCATCTCTATAAACTCAACAATACCTCTATTGGCAATATTGAACTCTCCATCAAAGTTAAATGCCCTTGGATCGGAATCGGATCCATATAGCGCAATCTTTCTGTAGTTAATATCACCTGTAAGTTCAGTTGAGTCTTGATTTTTTTCGTCTTTTGGTTGGAAAGTGCCGATCCCAATTCTATCTTTTTCAGAAAGAATTAATCTGTGTACACGAATGTGCTTCATCACCTCGTTCCAATCGCCATCATACTTAAGCATATACTCTGACAAAATGAATCGACAGGCAGGGTTAACGTTGCCTTTAATTTTAATTTTGTATTTCCCGTCAGAGTTTTGATTCAACTCATCTAGAAATTTTGCCCTAACTTCTGTTGGAATTAGCTTTAGAGGCTCTTCATGCATTGGAGAAGGAAACTTTTTACTTCCGCCAAGAATATCTGACTCGACATCATCGACCCATTCATAAGTATAAAGAGCACCTTCATCTGTTTTGGAGTAAAGTTCAAGACCCTTCTTTAGTAGTCTGGAAATGGAAGACTTTGCTGAACCAACTGGCCCGTGCAAAAGTAAAACTCTTTTTTCAGTACCGTATCCCTGAGCAGCCGATTTGAAGAAGTTCACTAGTTTCATTAAGTGAACATCGATTCCAAAAATAGCATCCTTACCATTCTCCATCGGATCGTCGAAGAAATGATAACGAGTAATTTCTTTTTTATACTCAGTATAAGTTGAAGTCCCATAAGACATGATCATGTCATGAACTCTTTGAAACGCGTTTCGGGAGATGTGAGGGTTTTTCTGCACAAGATCCACGTACTCTTGGAAAGTACCGCTCCAATGAAGATGAGAAAAATCTTCTTTAGAGTAATTCTCTTCAATAAACTCCTTAATATCAATGCCGCTCATAAGTACCTCCAAAGTGTTGCTTCTTAAATAGGCTTCTATTTTATTGTACCCTCAAAAGAGAGTTCATTTCAAAGTAAAAACAAAGATTCCCGACGCTTGTCGGAGCATTCCACTCAGACTTTAATATTTAAAAATCTAACTATTTTTGATCAAATGCCGTAAAGGGTTATAATGTTGTAATAAAAAAACGAATAACAGGAGTTTGGAATTGGCCATCATTGCTTCAGGTGCCACTGACATTGGACAAAAACGAAAAAGCAACCAAGATTCAATTTGCCTGTATGCAAAGAGGCACTTTTTTGTGGTAGCCGACGGAATGGGTGGACATAATGGTGGTGACATAGCCTCACAAATGTCCGTTAAACTACTCCCTGACTTCATTGAAAACAATGTGGACACCCTTAGGGCCAAAGACCTTTTAAAAGAAAGTATTATCCATGTGAACCAGTCAATTTATGACCACAGCTTGCAACATGAAGAACTCAAAGGGATGGGAACTACAATTTCGGCTATTTACTTTGATGGTCCAAATGTCAATATTGCTAATGTTGGTGATTCTAGAACCTACCTAATTAGTAAGAATAAAATTTATCAACTTACTCGCGACCACTCCTTAGTTCAGGAGAAATTGACCATGGGGCTCTACGATCGCGAGGGGGCAAAGGCCGATCCACAGAAAAATGTACTCATAAGGACAGTTGGTTATGAACCAGAACTAATTGTTGATGTCTACCAGTATAAGGTGGCCCGCAATGATTTATTCTTGATTTGCTCTGATGGTCTTCATGGCAAAGTATCAGATGAGGACATTCTGCATCTGGTGAACAAGCATATACCTGAACCAGCGCTGGCAGATCAATCTACACTTGACCAAACTGTTCAAGCTTTAATAGACCAGGCCAATGAAAATGGTGGGCAGGACAATATTTCGGCCATAATTGCATTGGCAAAATAATGGGATAGGCCCTAACGACTAGATTTTTCTTGTTTGCTTTATCAACTCCTCGGATTTAAAATATGTCGTACTTAACAAGTTGAATTAACTGCAATTTGGAGCTTTGCCTTGGACAAGCATTATACTTTGATGATCATTCCTGAAAAAGAGAAAGGAGTTAAGTCTTTCAAGATACCTGGACTACTCTTCAGATCGTTTTCTATTGTGCTTGTATTGCTTTCAATTCTAGTAGGGATTTTACTTTACGATTACTGGAAAGTTATCGGACAAATTCATGAAAACAAACATCTTACTTTGGAAAACCGTCAGCTAAGGGAACAAATCCAATTGTTTCAAATGAAGATCAACTCCCTGGGCGAAGACCTGGAGAGGGTTCATACATTCGAGAAAAAACTTAGAATCATTACAGGCCTTGATGACGCAGAGAAGACCATTCCTATTGTTGAAGGAAATGAAGGAATGGAAATGATGGATGATCACTCCTCATCGATGGGCCGAAACATAGACAACGACCAAACAAGCGTTGATCCCAAGCTAGATTTGGACCTTAAATTTGACGAGGTCGAGTCCTCCCCTCAATACATTGAACTAAAGTCACTTTATGACAAAAAGATTGCCGCAAACTTGGGCTTTAGCAAGCAATACAAGATCACAAGACAATGGTCAGACCTAATCAAGAAGAGTTTCACCCTATCGAGTGAATATGCAAAATTTGATTTCAAATTTGGGAAGATTAAGAATGTTGTCTCTCAACTTGAAACCAATATACATGAGTTAGACCAATATTTATTGGATAAAAATTCAATATTAAGATCCACTCCGACGATACTTCCTTCAGTAGGTTGGATCACATCTTATTTTGGACATAGAGTCTCTCCATATGCAGGAAAAGTAAAAATGCATGAAGGTCTCGACGTTGGGGCTCCTTTTGGCACACCTATCGTGGCTCCCGCTGATGGTGTAATCACATTTGCCGGCCATAAACCCGGCTTTGGAAACTTTGTTCAAATAGACCACGGCTACGGCATTGAAACAATCTACGCCCATGCCCAGAAGGTACTTGCACAAAATGGCCAAAAGGTTAAGCGAGGAAAGATTATCGCAAAGGTGGGAAGTACTGGTTACTCCACCGGGCCGCACTTGCATTATGAGGTTCGAGTAAACGGAATTGCTGTGGACCCCCTTTATTTTGTACTTGAGTAAATTTAAATAGCGCTAGAGGTTAAGAATGTTAAACAGTGTAATGAAGAAATTTTTTGGAACCAAGCAAGATCGGGACATCAAAGAACTTAGACCTTTGCTTGAAAGAATTAACTCCTTGGAAGGAGAAATTCAAAAATTGAGTGATGAAGAGCTTCAAGCGCAGACACCAAAGTTTAGAGAGCAACTTAAAAACGGTGCAACTCTTAATGACATTCTCCCAGAGGCATTCGCCACGATGAGAGAGGCAAGTAAGCGTGTACTTAAAATGAGACCATATGACGTCCAAGTCATGGGTGGCATTGTTTTAAGTGAAGGAAAGATTGCAGAGATGAAGACTGGTGAAGGTAAGACCCTAACAGCAGCTCTACCTATGTACCTACATGGACTGGAAGGCAAAGGCGCCCACCTAGTAACAGTTAACGACTATCTTGCTCAAAGGGATGCTGAGGAAATGGGCGTTCTTTATAAATGGATGGGTCTAACAGTTGGCTGCATTGTTCACGACATGGATGATGAAGATAGAAAAGAGGCCTATAAAGCCGATATAACTTATGGAACTAATAACGAATTTGCATTCGATTATCTGAGAGACAATATGAAGTTTGATCTTGATGATTACGTTCAAAGAGAGCATAACTTCTGTATCGTCGATGAGGTTGACTCCATCCTAATTGACGAGGCAAGAACTCCCCTTCTCATCTCAGGACCAAGTGAAGGAAATACCCAGCTATACCTTAAGGTAGACAAGATCATTCCAATGCTTGAAAAGGAAACACACTACACGGTTGAGGAAAAGTCCCACTCTGCAGTTTTAACAGATGAAGGCGTCAATAAGGTTCAGGAGTTGTTAAGCGTTGGCAACCTATTTGATGTTCAGAATATTGAAATTCTTCACCACGTAAATCAATCCCTAAGAGCACATACTTTATTCACAATTGACAAAGAGTATGTAGTTAAAGATGGAAAAGTTATTATCGTTGACGAATTTACTGGAAGACTAAAAGAAGGCTCGCGTTGGTCTGATGGCCTACATCAGGCAATAGAAGCAAAAGAAGGCGTTCAAATCAAGAATGAGAACCAAACTCTTGCTTCGATCACCTTTCAAAACTATTTTAAACTCTACAATAGACTTGCTGGTATGACAGGTACCGCAGATACTGAGGCCGAGGAATTTGGAAAAATCTACAATTTGGAAGTAGTTGTTGTACCAACAAATCTTCCAATTGCCAGAAAAGATCACGCCGATGTTATCTATGCCACCAAGGCGGCCAAGTACAAGGCCGTGGCAGAGTTGATAAAAGAGTGTGCAGAGAGAAAGCAACCCGTACTTGTTGGTACTGTTGCAATCGAGTCCTCTGAGATTCTTTCAAAGTACCTAACTCAGGCAGGGCTTAAGCATGAAGTACTTAATGCAAAACAACACGCAAGAGAAGCCGACATTGTAGCAAATGCAGGTCAACCTGGTGCAATCACCATTGCAACAAACATGGCAGGCCGTGGTACCGACATCAAATTAACTCCAGAAACGAAGGCGGCCGGTGGCCTATACATCATCGGGACAGAAAGACACGAGTCTAGAAGAATCGACAACCAGCTTCGTGGACGTTCCGGTAGACAGGGAGACCCTGGTGCATCAAAGTTCTTCCTTTCACTTGAAGACGATCTAATGAGAATCTTTGGTTCAGACAAAATCAAAGGCCTTATGACTAGAATGGGCCTAAAAGAAGATGAGCCTATCGAACACAAAATGATCTCGAATGCGATTGCCAAAGCACAAAAGCGTGTTGAAACCCATAACTTTGACATCAGAAAGCACCTTCTTGATTTTGACAATGTTATGAATGAACAGAGAAAGGTCATCTACCGATTAAGAAGAGAGATTCTAAACGATGAAGGCAATCAAGAATTAATTAACGAGATGATTTTAGACGTTGCAGATCAACTTGTTGCTGCGTTTAGACCTGATAAAAAGCTTCCATTAAACGAATGGAACTGGGAAGACATTAACAAGGCCTTCCAACAGATCTTTAACTCCGAGGAAACTTTAACAGTCCAGGAGTGCTCAGATAAGTACAATAGCCAACTTGAAGATTACTTTGTGGCAAAGGCTAAAGAGAGACTTGAAGTAAAGTTCTCCCAATATGACAAAGAACAAGTCAAGCTTACAATGCGTGAGATTCTTTTAGGCACCTTTGATCAACTTTGGAAGGACCACCTCCTAAACATGGACCAGTTAAAGGAAGGAATTAACCTTAGAGCGCACGGACAAAAAGATCCTTTGGTCGAGTACAAGAGAGAATCTTTTAGCTTATATGAGCAAATGAAGGAAACTGTCAGAAGAACAGTTGTTGAGAGAGTGTTCAATGTAAGACTTTATACTCCAGAGGAAATCGAAGAGATTAAAAAGCAGCAACAGGCAATGCTGGAAGCCCAGCTTGAAGCACATAAAAGGGCCCAGGAAGCTCAGCAAAAGCAAGATGAAGCACCTGTTCAAAGAGGAAATGTAAAAGTTGGCAGAAACGACGCTTGTCCATGTGGATCAGGCAAGAAGTTTAAGCATTGCCATGGAGCTTAAGGCTTGAGTGACAACAAAAAAAACGAGGACAAGTCTGACCTAACAAGAATAGAAGACTTGTCCGAGTATTTGCATGATGAAGATGAATCAATGGACGGACTTGAGTCCTTCGACGGAGTTGATGACTTCGACCTAATGGATGCCAAGACCGATCCAAACATTGAACTGCCGCCAGAGTTTACTCAAAACTTCTCAACCTGCTCCATTGAAGAAGAAACTGACTTTGAAGCGATGGAAAATGACCTCCCAGACATACCGGATGAAGACTACCAAGAAGATGAATCTCCTGAGTTTTCATCAGACTTTGAAGACTCAAGCTTCGACTCTGACTTTGACCAACCTACCGATGACACCAGTTTTGACAACAATCAACAAGATCTAGATGAATCCTCTTTTGATGGGCCAGACTTTGACCATCAGGACTTCCCTACATCCAATGACGAATTTTTGAATGATGAAGATGACTTTTCAAGCAATGAAGATGATTTTTCAACTCAGCAGGATAACTTCCCAGACGATAAACTTAATCTAAATACAGATGTGGATGAATTCTCCGAGACTCATGACGAGCTTAAAGATGATTCATTTGAGCAAGAACTTATTGAGGATTCTCCAACCAGCGATCTAGACCTTGGTACAGATTTTCCAGTTTCTCAACAAGAAGCTAAGGAGTCCGAAGAAGATATTGTAGATGTTATTTCAAACCTTTCAGCCGAAACTTCAACAGAATTACCGGCTCGAACTTTTTTAAAAGAAGAGCCCATCTCTGACTCTCCAGCCCAGGAAGACTTGGAAGATATTAAACAGTTTGCTAAAAGCATCTCCTATGGAAACCTTGCAACAGAAGGCAATCCACCTTTTTCAATAGTCATTAAGGATGTTAAGTACCAAGAAGACATCGAAGATATAGTACAACTTTTAAAAGAGTTTCAAATTATCAAAGATGAACAAGATGAAAAGAGAACAATAGAAAGCCTTAATAGGTCTAATCTTCTCATTCCTAGACTTGGTGAATACAGTGCAATTTTAGTTTGCCACAAGCTTAGAAGGTTTGACATTAATATTCTCATGGGACTCACAGAAGAAATAAATCCTCCTAAGGAATACGAGTCCGAAGATCGTGGAATTGTAAGCAAGTACTCAGTATACAATTCCCGCTCTCACCACTATGACTTAAAAAAAGATGAGACTTCACCTGAGGATATTCTAGCGTCAACCACTCCATACTTGGAAGGTCACGACATCTTAGAGTATCTGGGCATTGTTTCTGAAAGTGCTGTGATAGACAATGACACGCTCACATCCTCATCACAATTAGAGGATCAACTAATAGCGAGACTTCCCGACTATCAACAAGACAGGCAAAGGGTTGTGCAAGTGGAGAGAGAGAACCTTCTGGCCTCCACCTCTACTCCGCCTGAAGACTTTCTACAGCAAGAAACTGTTATTCACAAAACCAAGAACAAAGTAATTTCAATCAATGATATTCAATCGGAACTAGTTGGAAAACTAAAACACCAGGCAGTACAACTAAAGGGAAATGCTATAGTTGGAGTTAGCTTACATGTGACACCAATTGGAGCAGCTCAAGGGCCTAGCGGCCGGGAACAATATCAATTAACCTGCTCAGGCTCGGTGGTATGGATAAACAAAAGATAAAAAACACACACGAAAATATTATTATTGGTGGCGGAATTGTAGGGGCCGGAGTTTTACGAGAACTAAGCCTTCGCAAAGAAGACACACTCCTCATAGAAAAAGGAGACTTCTCCTCCCAAACTAGTCAATCGAGCAGTAAAATGCTTCATGGTGGAATCCGTTATTTGGAGAACTTTGATTTCGCTCTGGTTAGAGAGGCCTTGAAGGAGAAGAAAACTTGGACAGAGCTTGCACCTCACCTAACGAAGCAGGAAATGTTTTATATCCCTGTTTATAAAGAATCAAAATGGCCGCTTTTTTTCGTAAGAATTGGGCTTTTTCTCTATGACCTTTTATCGCTATTTAAAAACCCTAAGAGACGTGTTCTAAATGCAAAGCAAACGCTTAAAGACTTACCCCAATTAAACTCCAAAAACCTAAGGGGAGCTGGGGTTTATAGCGATGCGGTTGTTGAGGACAGCAAGCTTGCTCTTGAGTGCATTTACGATTCTATAGGTCCATACTCAAGTGCTATTAACTACGCTGAGGTGGAAAGTGTGGAAAAAGAGGGTGAGCTTTGGAAGATTAAAGTCCTAAGAACTTTAAACAACAAGGAAGAGACTTATTACTCAAGAAACTTGATTTTTGCCACAGGTCCTTTTACTGACCAGTTACTAAAGAAGCTTGAAGTAAAGTGGGAGCCAAAGATGATCCTTTCTAAAGGAAGCCATATTTGGTTAAGCAAAGGAAGTCTTGAACTAGGCCACCCTATGGTTCTGCAGACTAAAGACAATAGAGTTATATTTGTAATTCCTCAGCGTGACGCTATCTTGGTTGGCACCACTGAAAAAGCATTGGATCCAAATTCGGACATATTTAACATCCAGGCATCAGAGGAAGAGATAAAATATTTAATTGATGTGTTAAACCAATACTTTCCTAACTCAGGTGTTGGGAAAGACTCCATTCTCTCTACCTTTGCTGGTGTTAGACCTCTTGTAGCGGAAGGCAGTAAGGAGCGCGGAAAAGTTTCCAGACAACACAAAGTTTTTTCTCCTGAAAAAAATATGTATGTTGTTGTTGGGGGTAAGTACACAACCTTTAGAGTCATGGCCGAGGACGTGGTTAAGAGAATGTTCAAAGATCAGGGAAGGCCATTTAAAAGGGACTTAAGCTTAGCTCCTCTTAAGAAAAAGTCAGTAATTGGCATGTATCCTAGAGAGAGCAAAATAACCGAAGAAGAGGTAAAAAAAATAATCTCTGAAGAGTTCCCTAAGACAAGTGAGGATGTAATAAAGAGAAGATTATCCTTGCTCTATCCTGATGAGTTACAGCTAAGCAACTCCCAGATAGAGCAAATGATCAATGACTTTAGAAGCGATAACTGAACGAGCTCAAAACTTTAGGGCCAGATGACTTCTTATCCCACGTAACACTAGAAGCGTCGGCATTATATGAATCTACCCTGCTTTGGTACTCCAGTTTAGCACTTACTCCAAAGCCGTTTTGGAACAGATATTTTGCACCTCCTGCAAATGAGATCATAGTAACACCTGCAGATAACTCTTGATTCCCCACGGTGGCCGTAGAGGGGTTTTGAATACTGTAGTTAGATTTAACACTTCCAGTGAAGTACATAAATTGACCAAATGGAATAATTCGATTGGTAACATTTGGTCTCGCTAACGGGTAAACATTTGTCCCAAGGCCAAAAAGAGTGCCACTTTCTTGAACCTCAGTCCCTTCGTAGGCCAAAGTACTTGCACTGAGCATTCTAAATGCACCAAGCAGCGATATTCTTGAAAGCCACCTGCTTTGAGTGTCAAAAAAGTACTCTAGGCCAGCATCAAGAATCATAGTCATATCCGTGCCAGAGAATTCAGCTCCATTGTTCCCAGTTACCGTAGATGACTGGCTATCGTAGTAGAAACTGCCAAATGCCTCAAAACTCGAGCCAGTTAAGTCTCTTCCCTGAATTGGTGCTTCAACAAAAACAGGTCCTGCTCCATCAGAAAGCTCTCTTTCAAGCTCCATATCTTCTGCTCCTGAGGCAAGGGGAATACCAAGGTCTCTTGGATCCTTAGAAACTCTGCTAGGCACATCGTCTCCAACAAGGTCTCGAGACTCATCCTTGGTGATTTTTACTGGAGCAGTAACTTTAAGCTTCATCACTTGATCATCTTTAATATAATCAGCGTTTACAAGACGGTATAAGGCCCAAACAGAACGAGTTGGGGAAACCTTTATAACAACCCCTCGTGCGACAACCCCCACACTTAAATAAAACTTAGCGTGATCCCCTTTTGCAAGGCCATCTTCCTGACCTCTGTTGATCAGAACTGTTTTTTTAGTATCTGAAGTCTTTACTATTCTTAGAGTTAATTTTTCATCGATCTCCAATGCATAGGAGGATGAAATAAATAGGCAAGCAATTATAATCTTTAAACTTTTCATATAGTATAGTTTAAGCTAAAAAAACCGACTAAGTCCAATTGAAACTTTTCCGTCAAGATGGCTTACCCTATCGGGAAGTTCTCCACCGTCTTCATTTTTTTCCAAACGATCACTTTGTATATTTTCAAATGAAGCATTTACGCGAGCGCCATACCCACTTGGAAAGTTATATTTGATACCTACCCTTAGGCCAGGGAAGGATAATATTTGATAATCACCTTGCTCATTAAGACTGGGTATTTCTCTCCTTGCCCATCCATACCTGAAAAAGCCGCCTACATATACAATATTGTCCCCCACCGTGGTTGGTGGAAGAAAGGGATACCAATTAAGGTGAATAGCACTGGAATACTCTGTGCTTGTGGCATTGAATCCCCCAGTGCTTAGCGAGTCTTTGGACATCCTAGCTGATAGTTCCAGCGCAAATCTCGATGTTTGTTCGTTTTGCTTTAAAAAGAACCATTCCAAAGCTCCCTCGACGTCATATTTTCCATCTTGGGTGTTGACCTGATCTGCTGTATTTTCATTATCTAAAAGGTTTACACCTATTGAAGCAAAGGCCTGAAAGTCAAACTGATTGGTCGTAATAGATCTTCTTCTTTCCATTTCACTGGCAACTCCAATTTTTTGGACAAGCCTTGAGAGTTCCTCATCAGAATAACCATCAGACCAGTCTTCCCCTTGACTGAGCAGGTCCTGCCTTAGTTCCTCATTTCTTTTAACTCTTAATTCTTTTTCATACTCACTTTGGTCATAGACTGAGGACCTTAGGGTTCGAGCTTGAAATTCAGGAATGAGCTCATCACGTTTCTGTTCAGCATAAAGAGCCTTTTTAGAAAAGTTCTTGTCGGAGTGCTTTTTAACAAAGGAGACCACCATTTTTTCAAATGTTTGAACTCGCTGCCTATCTCTGAACTCCTCGGCATGTGGGCTCTCATAGATACTTCTGCGGTAAAGACTATTTTGAAAACTGTCTTCTTCCCACTTCTCAAGATCTAATAGTGTCGCATCCGAGTCATGATGTTTTTTATTTTTTTCAAGAGTTAGAGCAACTTGGTAATCATCAACCTTGTTCGCAAGGTACTCTCCATCCCCTTTTAGACTTTTTCTTAGGTTTTGTTTGATTTCACCTTCTTTGGAAACGATACTTCTTCTATCAACCTTCAATCTACTCCTTCCCTGAAGCAGCTCAGACTCTGATAACAAAATAAGCTTTCGATCCTTATACAGCTCCTCGGGGAGAAAAGAGCGGAAAGCGATCCAAATAGAAATGTCGCTTAAGGTCCTGATCGCTTTAATTTTCGCTACAGGTTTAAAAACTCGATACTTTGCTCCAGTTTTTTTGTCGGTCTGAAAAAACTCTTTGAGAAGCACACCATAATCATCAGTATTGATTTGATCATTACTTCCTTTATTTAAAACTATTGTTTTTCCGGAGCTTGAAACTTGATTAATCTTGACGCTATAGTCCATAGACATGGCAATGGATTGCATAGCAATGGCAAATATGACTACTAGACGCGTCAAAACGATCCTCCTTGGGCCTTGACATGCGGATTTGGATACCGACTTATACAGGTATGGTATCAAAGAACCTTGATTAGACGCAAGAATTCATTTATAAATAACCATCTAATTTTATTGAGGAGGCAAAGTGGCCAAGAGAAGAAAAGAAAAGAAATTTTATAAATATGAATGTGCCATGACTGGTGAGCAATATACTGTTACCGCCAAGGCTCCAAATCCTGATGACCTTATTAGTGTTAAGGCCTATTACGAGATGAACCCTGAAAAAGATGACCGCCCAGCTGACATTAAAAAAATGCTAGGTGTTGAAGAAGAATAAAAGGTAGAAACATGCAACCAGAAAAAAGAGATGTAGCCATAATCGGCTCAGGCCCTGCAGGATATACTGCGGCCTTATATGCTTCTAGAGCAGACTTAAAACCATTGGTAATTGAAGGCCAGGAACCTGGTGGTCAATTAACTACAACCACTGATGTTGAAAACTTTCCAGGCTTTCCTGAAGGTGTATTGGGGCCAGATCTAATGCACAAGATGAAAGAGCAGGCCAAAAGGTTTGGAACTGACTACTTGGCAACTATGGTTGAAAAAGTTGATCTATCAAAAAGACCGTTCATGATAACTTGTGCCAATGGCCATATGGTTGAAGCACAAACTGTAATTATTTCCACAGGTGCAAGTGCCAAGTACCTCGGTCTTGCAAATGAGATGGAGCTAATTGGAAAAGGTGTTTCTGCATGTGCAACATGTGATGGATTCTTTTACAGAGACAAAGTTGTTCACGTTGTTGGCGGTGGCGACACTGCAATGGAAGAAGCAACATTTCTTACAAAGTTTGCCTCTATGGTTCACGTAATTCATAGAAGAGACGAGCTGAGAGCTTCTAAAGCTATGCAAGAGAGAGCTTTCAACAATCCTAAGATTGAATTTGTTTGGAACACAGAAGTCGAAGAGATCCTTCACGATGAAACAGGCGTTACTGGTATAAGAGTAGTTAATACTAAAACTGGTGAGAAGTCTGAGAGAAAAACCGATGGCCTATTCATGGGTATTGGTCACACTCCAAATACTAAGTTCCTAGACGGTCAGATTAAGACTGACGATCACGGCTTCATAGAAACAAACGGTGGGCACCCAGACACTAACATTCCAGGTGTATTCGCTTGTGGAGACGTTCAAGACTCCTACTACAGACAAGCAATCAGTGCTGCTGGATCAGGCTGTATGGCCGCGATCCGCGCGGAAAAATACTTAGAAGAACACGGAAAAGCTTAATTATTTTAGCTCGGTCCTTTTTGGGCCGAGCATATTCCCAACCTCATCTCAACCCAGAAAAACCATACCAAAACATACAACTTTCACTCTCTAAGTTACCAATAATTCTAGCAGCTGTTATAAAGTTTTTTAGACGTTTGACTTTAAGCGCCTGACATTCAAGAATATTATTAGCAGGACGCAAACTCATTAAACCAAGGAAGGGGTAATGAACGAGTTATTTAGTTACAGCACATTAAAGGTGGCGCTATCACGCCCAACAAGAACCTTGAACATTTCTTTTAAAGAGAATTGTCAGTTTATTACACTGGAAACTCTCTTTGAACTGGAGTCAATCCTTGCTTGGGCAAGCGCCAAGGTTGAGATTAAGTCCATTTTCATCTCCAGCTCAAACGATTTTTTCTCTGAAGGCATCGATAAGGAAAAGCTTCCTCAAATGAGTGCAAGCAAGCTAGAGAAAATGTCCAAAAAACTCCAAACCATAGTTCATGCAATGTACCACTTGCCTCAGACTATAATTATGGACCTGGGACATGGGTGCTTTGATCTTGCTAGCGAACTTGCTCTTGGAGCAGACATTAGAATATCTAACGAATCCACCTCTATTGCCTTTAATCACAACAGAGTTGGCCTAACACCTTCCTCTGGAGGAATTGGCTTTTTGAGTGTAATCGTCGGTCAGGCCATGGCAAGAAACTGGACCCTAACAGGTAAAGAGATATCCTCTTCTCAACTTTTAATGAGCGGCTTCATTAGCGAACAATATAGTTCTGAAAACCGAGATGAGTGTGTACTAGACATACTTCAATCAGTCGCACATTGTGCTCCTGTTCAGAGAATTCAGACTAAGCTTGGCCTATTGGAGCATGCTAGACTTGAGTTTGAGCGTGCAACAAAGTATGAAAGAAGGGTTTCAGAAGCAGCAATGATAAGTGAGGACTGGAAAGAGGAAGACAACTCCTTCATGGAAGGAAAAAGCATGTCCCACACTGTAAAGCTTAGCATTGTTAAAGACTCTGAAAATAAAGGCAAGGAGCCACGTCAATAATTAGAATTGAACTTTACACGCCTTGGAGAAGCGGGCTTCTCCAGGGATCCTTTCATAGACAATATAATGGCCGCCGCCACCTGCTCCACACAATTTAAGATAAAATTCCTTAGACTCAAGGCCTTCAAGCCAAAGCTCTTCCACAGAGGGGCATATCATTGGTCTAAAATTCAAGTATTGCCACTTGCTCAGTCTATAAAACAGATCATCAAAGTCTTGATAGTTGCCTGTCATGCATGAAAGTATCAACTGGTTTGATATCTCAATGAATTCCTGGGTTTTCTTCTCGTAAGAAGGCTCTTCGCATTTTTTTAAAAATTCATGCACAAGTGGTGAGGTGTGACGACTTACCCCAGTGTTGTACAAGTAGAGGTTGAGTTCTGGTTTTTTATTAAAGTCTACAAATTCAATATTGTTTCGATTTTTTACTAGGGCCGGCCTTTGTGCCAGAGAAATCAATGGGTCTAATCCGGAGGAGGATCCATGATAAAAGGATTCCATCAAAGACATGTGATCTTTTACTTTTGACATGTCCGAAGACTTTTGAATAGTCTCAAGAGTTTTTTCTCTATGATATGTGGAGTAAATAGCAGCACATAATGCTCCTGAGCTTCCCACCCCAGAACCCTGGGGTATGTCGCTTATAAATCTCAATCCACCCTGAACATCTTCAAGAAAGGCCTCTATATTAAGAGTGTCATTTAGAATACTTGAATTTTGCAAAAACTTTGCGAAGTCTTCCAGTCTGGCATCGACACTTTCACAGTTCTTTTCAAGATTTCCACTGTATTTAAAGAATGGCAGAGCAAGGCCATTGCCACCTTTGACAACGGAATACTCACCGAATAATAAAACTTTCCCACAAAACCTATTCAAAAAAGGACTCCAACACTTTTGGCCCGGCACCTACCGAGTCCATGATAATGCGTCCCTGCTCACAGTGAGGCCTAAGTTCCTCTAAAAGCTTGGACTCAACCAGACTTGCTCCCTCTTCAAAATAAATGATGTGGGGGTTAGGGCCTGCGTCGAGGGTGAAAAATACAGGTATATTTTGGGTTTGTCGAAAGTTTCGAACAATTTCAATCATCTTTAAGGTATTTGGCTTCATCAAAATAAATGATGGCCTTGAGCTCATCATTAGGGCGTGAAGACTTAAGGCCTCTTCCTCTATGATTTCCCCTGCCTTCCAAAGATCCCCTTTTTCAAGGTAATTTAAAAGCGAGGTGCAGTTTTGCTGTGCTTGCTCAATTCGCTGCTCTCCATAAACATGTCCATTCATAAGAGCATGGCCTGCGGTGCTTCCTACACTTTTTTCTCCAGAGCTTGCAATACAGATTGCATCTCGAACATTACGAAAATTCTTGTGAATATTGTTTAGCTCTTGGGAGCAGCTATTGTTGCCATTGGTAGCACTTAACTCCCCCCATATATTATAGTTTCCAAAAACACTTCGACATGCACTCCCAGAACCAAGTCTAGCAGCCTCGCTTGCTCGTGAGTGGTTAAACTCATGGCCTTCAAGTTTGCAGCTAGTGACTTCAAAGCAATACGCAAGTGCAGCAAAAGCACTTGCAGATGAAGCGATTCCCGAAGAGTGTGGAAAGGAGTTTTCGCTCTTTAGAGTAAGTTCTTCGACTTCGCTTAACCACGGGTAGAGTTTTTCTACTCTAGTAATAAAGGTTTCAATCTTTGGAATAAACGATGGTGTTTTCTCTCCATGAAAGAAAAAATTGATGTTCCTCTCCCCTTGACCAAATGAAAACTCGGCCTTGGTCTTTGTTTGACAGGCACTTAAGGAAAAGCTGATTGAAGAATTTAAGGGTATTTGGGTTTGTTTTTTTCCCCAGTATTTAACAAGTGCAATATTTGAAGGTGCAATGCATTCGACATAACCTTTATTAAACTTCTGCTTCATTTAGACGCTCATTAAGTTGGGAAAGAGTTTCAGTGCCACTCAAGGGATTACTGCAAATAATTTCATCATAGCCAAGAACAGTTTCAAAACCTTTAGAAGCAAAGTACTCACGAGTCTTATCAATACCTTTATCTGATGTTGCCAACGCGAAGTCTCCACCCCAAGCGCCCAAAGACTTTATAGCTCCCCAGTAATCTTGAAAGTGCAGATCTTTTACCCTTGGCATGTCCAAAGAATGGGACAGTAGATTTTCGTGTTCAAAGATATAGGCCTCAAACTCTTGAAGATCTAGTGCCTCACTCATACCAAGTGTCAGAGAGTTGATTTGCTTGATGAGTGATCGCTTGTCTTCAAGCTCTAATGTTTGGTATCTCTCAACTTCTCTTCTAGAGTTTTGCTTTTGGTTGAGATGAACGAAATAAAGCTTATCTTTAAAAAGAGGACTAAAGTTCACACTTTGCCAAGAGGGGGTTCCACCAAGATTAGAATAAATAATTGGGCCCATGCTCTGAGCACAGGCAATATCATATCCTGAACCGCCAAATGTTTTTGCAAGTAGTTCAAATGGAGATATATAGGCCCATTGAGCAATATTATAGATGAGAGTTGAGCTTGATCCTAGGCCCCAATTTAGCGGAAACTCAACTCTTGTTTCAACGAGTGTGTCTACTTCGTCTCTTAGAAAATGGATATTTTGATGCCTAGCTTGTTGAAGAATTTTTTGGAGATCAATGGATGCCTGGTTTTCCTCTGTAAGAATTCTAAAGCGCCATAGCTCATATTTGGCCTCAAACCAAAGCTTGCCTTCGTGATCATAACTTTTCCAGTGCAATGTGGGGTTGTTGCTTCTGCTGTGTTTTACATTCATGACTTGGCCAAGCTTGCATGGTAAGGCCAATGACTTTGCTCCGTCCAAAACAAAGTACTCTCCACTTAACAACAACTTCCCATGCCCATAATAGGTCTGCTCTCTCATTGACTAATTCCCTCTTAACGCGCAGGTGCGCTTTGTTCTAAAAACTCTCTTACAGCAGCAAAAGACACTGCATGATCTTCAAATTTCTTTTTGGCCTCAGCAATTTGACTTTCACTTGCTTCTAGTTGGTTCAAAATATTTAGAAGGTGCATTTTCATATGTCCCTTCTGAATTCCTGTTGTAACTAAAGACCTAACAGCACCAAAGTTTTGAGCAAGCCCAACACATGCAGTGATCATCATCAACTCTTTTGCATCAGGTGATCCTAAAAGCTCAAGAGATGTTCTGGCCATTGGGTGAAGGGACGTAAGTCCGCCAACAGTGCCCAAGGCCAGAGGTATATCTAATTCAAATTTAAAGATTCCATTGTCTACGGTGCAATCCGATAGGCTTCTATATTGTCCATCTCTTGCGGCATATGCGTGAACACAAGCTTCCACCGCTCTAAAGTCATTTCCTGTTGCAAGGACAACGGCGTCAATCCCATTAAGGATTCCCTTATTGTGTGTTACGGCCCTATTCACATCTACCTTGGCGATTTGCACGGCCCTTTCAAATTTTTCAGCAAACTCAGTTGGGCCCATTCCTCCGGAGAATTCACCAAGCTCCTCTATTGGACACTCGACCGTTGCTATAACCCTGCAGTCTGGTGTGTAGTTGGTAAGAATGGACATAATGATTTGAACATCACGCTCGAACTCATTAAAAGCACTATGCTGAGCAGCCATGTCTTGAAAGGTTTCTGCAAACTTTTCCAATATGGAGTTGATAAAATTGGCACCCATTGCATCGCAAGTGTCAAAACTAACATCCAATTGATAGTAGTTCTCCAAGCTTGAAGTTCTATCTCTTAAAGCTATATCTTTGATTCCGCCGCCACGTTTTTCCATGTTGGCCGCAAGTGGCGATGCCGCGTTTTTAAGCTTACTTTTATTCACATTGAAAAAAGAAAATAGCTTTTCCTTATCACCTCTGTAGATAAAATGAACCTGACCGGCCTTGGTTGAATCAACAACTTTTGCCTTGAAACCACCACGCTTGAGCCAAAACTTTGCACTTTTACTGGCAGCGGCCACAACAGAGCTTTCCTCTATCACCATTGGAACATGGTATATCTTATCATTTACGCTAAAATTTGGAGCAACGCCAAAGGGAAAGTAGAAGTTGCTGACTGTGTTTTCACTAAAATCATCCATAACTTTTTGAAGCTGCTCATCCGCATGCCAAAAGTCTTTTATTTTTAAAAAGCTCTCGCCTTCTCTTCCACCAAGTTGTTGTGACAACCACTCTATTTTTTCATTTTTATTTAATTTCGAAAATCCACTAATCGTTTTCAAAAGGGCTCCTCTTCAAGAACATTTTTGCAAGTCTTAATGCCTCTATTTGTTCAGAGACTAATTCATTCACTGCATCTTGGCCTTCCAGTGCCTTCTTTAAGTACGCTGATGCCATTCCTATGACTGAATCAGCATCTAGTCTCTCTCTAAGCGAGTGGCCGTGAACAATAGACTTAATTCCCCCTGAGATAATAAATGTTTTACATTTTACTTCTTCATCTCTAAGAATCTTGTTTACCCAACCAACCATGTCAGACGCAGTGTGTCCAATTGCGGCAAAATTCAATAGTTCGCTCTTTTTACCCGATTTGAACGCATCATGTCTAGCCTGTTCTATTTTAGTGAAATTTGTACCACCAAAGGCAGCAAACTCAACTGCGGCCAGTGGTAGCTTACATAACTCTAAAAGGCTCTGCGGACCAAAGCCTTGTCCAACTTCTTTCACCACAATAGGGCTATCAAGGGCCTCTAAAAGACGTTTTAGAGTCTCCAAGGGGCTCACTTTGTACCTATCCCCTTCAGGCTGCATATACTCTTGCAGAGGGTTTATATGAAGCATAAGTCCGTCAGCTTCAACTTTCTTGAGCATTTCCTTAATCTTATATACCTGATTTGCTTGGATTAATTCCTCAACCTGTGCCACGCCTAGGTTGGCCAATAGCACAGAGTCTCCGATATACTTTCGCACACTGAAATCTTCCAGACGTTCGTTGGAATCCAAAAGGGATCTACAAGAGCCAAGGCCCATACCAATCTTTGCCTTTCCGGCGGCAAGGGCCAGGTTTTTGTTGATGGATCTTGCTTTTTCAGTGCCGCCGGTCATGCTAGAGATCCAAAGTGGAGCCTCAAGTTTTTTACCAGCAAAATTCACAATCAAATCCACTTTTTCGTTCAATGAAGCAAGCATTGGCTCGTAAACAAGCCCATAGTTCTCCCCTTCATTAGTCTGAGATTTGAAAGTTAGTTCTATATGATCTTGTTTTCTACTTTCGCTCATTTTGCCCTCCAACTACCAAGACAAACTCCCTCTTCCCATCAGGAATCTTTAATTCACCTAACCTTGCTCTTACAAGTTCCTCAGTTGAAGAATTGAGATCTATGCCCAGGAAAACTTCCCTTGCACTATTTATAGCTTTCATTTCTTTTAAGAGAGTTTGAAGTCTGTATGGTGTATCCATTATGATGGAAACTTCTTTTTGAGAAAGAATCCTCTTTAATACCTTGGCCCTGTCGCTTCCTCTTGCCGGTATAAAGCCTTCAAATATAAAGCGATCGTGGTTAAAGCCACTTAGGGCCATGGCCAATGAAATAGAGTTAGGAAACGGAGTTGCTGTTACCTTAATTGAGCTTTCATGGCATAAAGAGACTAGAATTCTTCCGGGGTCACAAAACGCAGGTAGGCCGCAATCACTTAATAAAAAAACGTTTTTGCCGCCCGAGAGCTCTTTTATAAGATTAGCGGCCTGGTCAGATCTGGTGTGCTCGTTATACAAAACAAAGTCCTGAATCGCCTCTCTTGGTAGTCCCCAATTCAACCACCTTCTTCGGCAGGTTTTGGCCTCTTCAACAGCTATGATATCCCCTTTCTCAACTGCTTGCTTTAGTAGTTTGAAGGCCGTTTGCTCAAGAGGATTTTCATCGTCGATTGGGGTTGGAACTAAAGTAAGGCATCCTTTCATTAAGGTCTCGCTTTTAATATATCAGTAAAGTATTCAGGTCTGTGGAAGTCTGGTGCTTCTTCAGGATTAACATTCATAGAGAAGTAGTTTCTGGGAGTCCCTAAGATAGCATGAATATTACCATTGATAGTTTCTGATTCGCCGGGAATATCTTGAATATCGATGCTGATACTACTCTTCCATAAATCTCCAGAAAATTCGGTTTTTGCTTGAAAGGGGCAACTCTTTGGGTATTCTGTATTCTCTCTGGGTTTATTTATTAATAAGGCAAATTTTTGATTAAGTGGTGAAACCTGTATCTCAAGATATGGCAATTTGGAGCTCTCATTTCTAGTCAGAAAAACTTCAAAAACATCATAGTCCCACAGGCCCCAATTTTGATACTCATGTCCAAATTTTTCACTTACATGAGGTGCTAACTCATAATTGTGCTCAAACTCAATGTTTAGAGTATTTCCGACAGTCCCCAATTTAACCTTGGGTGGGGTAATTTCGAGCTTATTTGCCTTGTTAGGCACCAAATTTAACATAGGACCTTATAAAATATCATCAATATAATGACAAGGAAGGCCAGGCGCATTAATAAGTAACCATGAACTTATTTTACCTAATTTGCCCTATTGGCCTTGAAGACTCTGTCGTACTTGAACTAAAACTAAAAGGTCTCTTTGAGCAGCTTCAGGATGTTAACATACTGCAGGGCGGGATAGAGTTCTCTTGCCCAATCGAAATAGGGTTATCGCTTAACTACCTACTTCGCTGCCCTACGAGGATTTTATTAAGGTTAAAGACAAGAAAATGTAGAGATTTTCCAAAACTATTTAAAACCATAGGACAGATTCCTTGGAGACAGTACCTTGTGAGAGAAGAAGTTGACTGGAGAATTTCAACTAGGAACTCTCGCATTATAAACACTTCAAAGGCACAAGAAGCTTGTGAAAAAGCTCTTAAAAAGTTCATGCATGGCTCTCCCCTACCAAAGAAGATTAAAGAAGAATTTTCGGATTCACAACTGCAGAAGGTCTTTCTCAGATTTGATGCAGATGAACTTACAATCAGCTTGGACACCAGTGGTGATTTGTTACACATTAGAGGCGAGCGCTCAAACCGTGGCAAGGCGTCCTTGAGAGAGAGCTATGCCAGTTGTTTATTAATGAAACTTTTTCAAAATGAAGAACTTCCCATAAAAAACTTAGTCGATCCCATGTGTGGAACAGGCAGTTTTCTAAACGAGGCCTTGGAGTTTTTTCAATCAAATAATAAAAGGGAGTTTCCATTTTTAAACTGGCCATTGGTAAAAAAGGATAATCTCCAAAAAGAAATACCAACTTCTATGCTTGTAAAGCTTTGTCATGGGCTTGATATAGAGCCAGTTGCGAAAGGCTCTAAAAAGCTGAAAATCCTAACTCATGATATATTCAACCCACTCAGTAATCAGAAAAAAGAAGAAATAACGGACAACCTTCTAATATGTAATCCACCCTATGGAAAAAGAGTTAAGATCCCAGGCAAAAAGAAAAAGTATTTTGAGTCCCTAATAAGACAAATAGAAACTGAATTCAGGCCTCGTAAATACGGAATCATAATTCCTTCAGATGTTCAAATTCCCTTTCCTAAAGTTATTCCATTTAACAACAACGGAATCAAAGTTAACTTTTGTATAAAAGAACTAGATTTTAATTAGAAGTAAAATTCAAAAAAATTCCTTAAGAATTTAATCAAAATATTAAGTTTTTTAACCTCCACTCGTTCCCAATATTGGAATAAGGCTTGCAGTCTATAACAAAACTAGAAAGTCAATTTATAGCGGGAGGACTTATGACCACAGAGCAATTCGACACGCAACCAGGACATCGCAGAAATAGCTCAGGCGAAGAATTTGTCCAACAGGCCAAAGATATTGGAGTTGATAAACTCCAAGAGTATGGAAAAGAGGGTCTGGCCCCCCTGATGGAAGTGTTTAACAAATATGGACAAGAGTTCAACAAATATATTGAGCACATAAATTCGGGGCTCAATACTGCAGCTAAAGAACTTAGAAACAACAGTTCAGAATCTGACGAGAAAGAGATCGTTGCTTCTTGGTTTGAAGAAGGAGCTTCTTGGACCAAAAAACTTGAAGAGAGATTAAAAACAAGTAGCTCTGATGATCTTTTAAACTTTGTAGAAGAACAAGGAAGGCAGCACCCTGCGGCCTTGTTTGCGACTTCACTCCTGGCGGGAAGTGTTTTTGGAAGAATTGGAAAGTACGCAGTTAATCAAAACCAAGATGAAACGAGCATGGGGCAAAGTGCAGGAGCTGCAAGAACAAAATCGTCCAATGAATTTGATCCTCAAATGGATCCAAGAGTAGACACGGCCGAGGCCTCAGGAGACAGCTCTCCTAGAGATGTGAGCGGCTCAGTATCAGGAAACCGCGGCAGAGGATATCCTGACCAACAAAAAGAAAATAAAAACATATAGAAGGAGAAGATCATGGAAAGTAGAAATGAAAATATAAGATCAAGAAGGAAATCTCGAGTAACTGGACCACGAGGAACCGGGGCAACACCATCAGGCTATAACCCTGAGCCGGGGACACAACACGGTGAAGGATTGAGCTCTCACTCAAGGGATATAGATAGAATGGGCAATGCTTCAACGTCCACCGAGCATACTTACGGAAAGGAGAAATCAGGTATGAGAAGCTCAGGCAGGGATTTCTCAACCCACTACTATGGAAATGAAAAAGACCTTAGAGAGAGAGATAGAATCGCCAGGGCCGGTCATCACCCTCAATCTTACAAAGGTTCAAGTTTTAACGATGATGTGGAACATGACAGAAGATCAAGAGATAGCCACATAGGAAGAGAGCCATACGAGCCAGAAAAACACTACCATCGTGCCTCGTATGACAGACAGGATTTTAGTGAAAGCTCCAGAAAGAACTGGAAGCAGTTGTACAACGAGTTCTACTCTGACTTTTCTTCATTAATTAGAAAAGAATCGGATTTAATAAGAACTGAACTTGGTGAGAAAACATCGCTTATTAAGCAAGGTGCTGTATCAATAACAACAGGGACAATTGTTGCATTTGTCGGAATTCAGGCAATTGCTGCAACAATAGTTATCGCACTTGGCTATGTCGTTTCTTGGTGGCTCGCGGCTCTTATAACTGGAGTTGGTCTTCTACTGATCGGTATTGGACTCATGGCCGCGGCTAAGAAGAAATTATCCGGCGATAGTTTGACTCCACACCGTTCAATGGAATCTTTTGATCATATGGGCGAAATGTTTAAGGAGAAAGCAAATGAAATCACAAGACACTAATAAGACAAGTGAACAACTCCAAAGAGAGGTTCACGGACAGATAGACAAAATCGGTAGAAATATTGACAATGTTCGTTCAAGACTTAGTCCAGGTGCGATTCTGGACGACGCAATATTTTACCCTCATGGCCAAAGTTTAACAGATACCTACACCCACTTAAAAAATAATCCTATGGGAACAATGTTTTTATCCTTGGGCACACTGCTTTTAATGGAGGATCAAAAACATGTAACATATGAGCGACGCCTCAGAGGCCAGGTAGGAGCTGCTGTTGAAAAGGGAAAGGTTCAATTTGAACATGGCAAAGATAGTGTTTCACAAAAAGCAAGTGAGCTTGCTTCAAAAGCAAAGACTAAGGCAAAAAATGCAAAGACGAGATTTGAAGTAAAGAGTGAAGAACTAAAACATAGAGTTTCAGACAAAGGTGAAGAACTAAGCTCTAAAGTTGGGAGGAGCGATTTTTCTTCGGCCGGCAAAACTCAGGAGCTTAAGGATAAAAGTTCTCAAAAATATTCTGAGTTAAAACATAAGGGATCTGAAAAGGTTCAGAGTGCTAAGAACAAATTTAAAACTGCAACAGAGAACTTTCACCCAGAAGATGTTGTAAATAATCTACACCCATTCGCAATTGCTTCAGTTGGTCTTGGGCTTGGAGCAAGTTTGGGTGCGTCAATCCCAGAGACTTCTAAGGAAAAGGTTCTTAGGGATGACAAATTCCAACGACAGCTGCAAAGGTTGTCTAATGATGTTGATCACGCGGTGAGAGAATCTGGTAACAGATTAAAAGATCACTTGATTGATGAGCTAAAACGCTTTAATTTTCATTAAACCAAAAAGGCCTGCACAGCAGGCCTTTACTTTTTCACCAAGGGGACACCAATATAAAATGTTGTTCCTTTTCCATATTCAGATTCAAACCACAACTCGCCTTTCATATTTTTACATAGATTGTAACAGATATTAAGTCCAAGCCCAGAACCACCAAATTCTCTACTAACGGCACTACTCTCTTGGGTAAATTCTTCAAAAATTGTAGATTGAAACTCTTTCTTTATGCCCTTACCAGTATCATGCACACCAAGAATTACTCTGTTCTCTTCTATTGCCGCACTAAACTCGATATGCCCAGAATCAGTGAACTTCAAAGCGTTTCCAACCAGATTGGATAAGATTTGCCTAAGTCTAAATGGGTCCACCCGCATTTTGATTTTGCCCAGCTGCTCTAAACCGGATGTTTTCCAATCCAAGTCTTTACTTTCAGCAAGGGTCTGTCCATAGGCTGCAAACTCGTTGCAGAAAGTGGATGCTCCGACATCAGAGATCTCAAACTCCATTTTATTATTCTCAAGCTTGGCGAAGTCCAAGACGTCATCAACTAATCTTTTCATATCGGAAGCAACATTCTCGAGAACATTGTCAAGCTCCATTGTCTCGACCATCTCGGGAGCGGCCCTCATTAATTCGATTGAATTCAAAATGGCAGTTAATGGATTTCTTAACTCATGAGCAAGAAAATTTATTAAATAGCTTTTAGAATCATACATTTTTTGAATTTGATCATTCTTCTGCCTTAATGATTCATTCAAAAGTTTTACATACTGGCCTTTCTGCTGGTGGTTTTGTCTAAAAAGAAGGCTTCTCCTAAAATCATTGTCGTTATTAAGCCTATCTATTTCCAATTCAATTGAATCCTCTCTAGGATTCACAGTGATAAGCTCATACTGCTGAGAGATATTTTCATCTGACTTTAGTTCAATCGTTATCTTATTATTGACCTTAACCTCAACAGACTCTTGTGCCTTTAAGAGTTTGCTAATAAGAGAGTCAAGCTCTGAGCAAGTACTTGATATCCGCTCAAAGTTTGTATTATTCTTTTTAAGGCAATCATGGACTATCTCTAGAAACAACCCAATTTCTTTATAGCTATAAATTGGAAAAACAACATTATTTACCACATGTCCTCCCAATCCTTTTAGTTGCCCTTATTAAAGTACCCTTGGGAGATGATTCAATCATAAATGAGTCGGTCAGCCTTTTTACAGCAGGAAGTCCAACCCCAAGACTTTGACCAGAGCTAAAGTTTTCTTTCAATGCCCTAGCAATATCAGCAATTCCCGGGCCATCATCAAGGGACTCAACATGAACAACTGAATGATCTTTTTCTAATTCTACAGAAATGTTGATTCTTCCATTCTCAGCGTACTTCACTAAGTTTGTAGCAAGCTCGCTTATTGCGGTGGCACACTTGCACAAATCAACACTTTCAAGCTCATACCTTGTTCCAAGCTCAAAGATACTATTTACAACGGCCATGATGTCTTTTTCAAACCTGAGACTTTTAGAGAACTTGAGAATTTTTTTATCCATCGTGACCCCACTTGCACAAAGCCAGTGATACAGAAGGACACATATTCTTCTCTTCAGAATCAAGGTGCAAAAGAGATATAGTTTTTTTTAACCTATTTATGGCCAAGGCTTCCTTCCTACTTACATAAGTAAGTTTTCCATAATCAAGAAATACTCTCACTGCACCTCTTTCATTGAGGATATCTTCCAAGGGTAAAATAAACTCTCGCTTATAGTCCTCGCACTCTCCATGAAAAAGGTGGAATGTGGCATCACCCTGGCCTACGTTGATATATCCCAACGATTTACTCCATTGATTTAGTTTTCTTAGTCACCTCATAGCCCTGCCCTGCTAAACAGTAATTTAGAGCGGCCTGGATGGTAGTTCGAGTTGTTACACTTTGAAAGTCTAGGTTTAGTGACACCATTGAGTGGGCCACTGCAGGACTTAGACCACAGTATACTGTCTCGCACCCCATTAAAGATGCAGCACTATTTAGATCAAAAAGGTGTTTGGCAACAGCGGAGTCAACAGCGTGCACACCAGATATGTCCACAACCAGATAAGGAGAATCTGTGTTGTGAATCTTAGTTAAAGATTTATTGATAATTGTCTCAGATCGCGCCGAGTCGATAAATCCTGTCAAAGAAAGAAACAATATTCCATCCCACAAATTAGCTACTTGAACTAAATGGTTGAAATCACTACTAGTAGAAAAACTTTCAGAACTCATTGGACCCTCCAGATGCATATTTTTGTATAAGTATTGTTCAGATTCATTCCTAGTATACCGTCCAAGAATTGTACAGTTTTTGAAAGGTGTACATAGTTTGTACAACCGACCGACCAGTAAGTAGCTGAAATCCTATAAAAAAAGATGGCACACGTCATGCATCATTAGATTGCATAACAAAGCTGATTAGTCAGTTTTCTTAATCAGAGAGAGGAGAGAGAGATGAGAACATCAGAGAGAAGGTTTGCTAGAGGCCTTAAAAATCTGGCAGTCATTTTATTCGTAGCAACACTTTCAGTTGCATGTGGTAAAAACAATACTTCAGGTGACAGCTCCAACAACTCAAACGTTGGCTGGGGTGGATTTGGAGGTGGTGTTTACCAAGGTGGCAATGGAAACAATCTACCAAGCAATTGGATGGACATTGTTTCAAATGAAAATCGCTGCTATCAAGGCGGTAATAGGGCCACCACAAGAATCAATGTTAACGCCCAGGTTAACGTCGGAGCACTCTATGTCGGCGTGACAAGCTACGGTGACATTGCAGTAATTAGAAACGAAAACGGTCAATCGGTTATGCACATGTATCTTTGCCCAAGAAATGGACTCACAGGACAAGGCAATCTAATGAGCCAGGTAGTGGTGGAGAACTCGTACTCGTGTCCTATCGGGCAGATTTCAAACGCCGACGTCCAACTGGGATCAAGCCATGGCCAGCCGTATTACTTAGGCTTTAGGCCGATCCATATTCAAGGCACACAGGCCCAATCAAGCCTTTGCAACAACTCTCAGTACTATTAAAACTTGGGCGCTAATTTAAGGCGCTCAAGACCAAAACTAAGAAAAAGAAAATTTACAGAAAGGTCTGTCGCGCCTTGGAGCGGCACTCTCTCTCCCTCTCTTAAGGACGCGCGGGTCTCTCTCCCCGCGCGTTTTTTTATTCTTGAATATAAACTTGTGACTTCACCCAAACACCACCTAGATAATTCATAAGAACGAGACCTTCATCGGTACTCTGTTCAATATCTTCAAGCTTGGTGTTTTTCAGCTCAACCACCGGACAGCTAAACTCCTTCCCCTCTGGGGTAATGAAAAGAAGGTTCATCCCCTTTTGAATGGCCGTTCTGCCTTTTAGACGAATAGCTTGGTGAGAGCCCTTTTTGATTTCTAAAACTTCGCCTATATAGTTTTCATCTTTTCTTTGAATTCGACTATTTTTAAGCTTCTTAAAAAGCACATCTGATTTGTTAACTTTATAAAATCCTTTGATCACATCAAAAGGGTAAATTTCTTTAAACTCTTTTCCGCTCATTTGAGAGTCAAAGACTTGTTTAACTTTCTCAATAAGTCCAAAGTCCGAGTCAAATCTTAAGTCAACTCTCGCAGCATCAAGAAACTCCAGCTCACCTAAATGTTCCAGTAGAAATTGGTGCTTGATATGGAACATAAAGGTACCCCTGTTATTTTCCAGTACAGGAAAACCTTTATGTGGACTCTCCTCACTTTCGCCAACTGCAGTGATCTGCGGCTTCGCTCTAAGTTCGTCATCCTCAGGAAGCATGGCAGAGAGAAGATTTCTTGGAGTATAAAATAAAAGGATTCTTCCAAGAACTAAAAACTCAACAGGCACATTTAATGCTTCCCTATATTCTTGGAGTTTATTCTTAGGAAGCTCAATTGAAAGTACCATTCTGTCTAGCCTGGCCCCAAGATAATCTCTCCATTCCTTAAGCCCTGGAAGATTATGATTTCCACCCTCCAAGATCAGTTGAACTGGAAGATTTGTTTTATTTAAAATTAGCTCTAAAAGTCCAGGGTCCTGCACTCTAAAAGCACCAAAACTTGAAAGCTCGTAACTCTCAAGTTTCACTTCTAGCAATTCCTGCTCAGTTAAAAGTGCGTCCAATTCGAGTACTGCTTTTAAGCCGATCTCTTTTGCATGGCGACCTAAATCATTGGCATCAGACGCTGTCAGGGTTCCAAACCTAGAAGGACCTTTTGGAGATATAACAACCTCAGATACTCCATGCTCTTTTGCAAGCCCAAGCTCTCTCATGTTCTGAACATAGGTTACGATTAACATCTCTGTGCCCTTAAGATATTGTTTTTTGAAGCTCCCTCAACCCAAGGAACCTTAACAAGTGTAGATGGTTTAGTTCGTTGGACAACTTCGTTATCAAGGCCTTTAATTTCGCTGGCCTTAAAACTAACCGCCGCCCCGTTAAATGGGAGCAGCTCTAAAGTTTGATTTGTTTCAAAAGCATTTTTAACTTCCACAAGGATAAACTCATCTTTAACAGTGTCGATAACATTTCCAATCATAATGTAGTCAACGCTTGAATCGGACTCTCTTTCATTAAATATAGTGGAAGCTCCCGCTTTCACGGTCAAGTTGGAAGGTGCATATGCCCTATGGGTGACTTTTTTTAACTCGCTTTCCCACTCATAGATTTGATCACTTAGAAAATTTCCATGTTGAGCGTAATGCTTGAGTGCCTCAGAATATACTTTACTTATAGTGCCTGCATAGAGGTGGCTTTTCATTCTTCCTTCCACCTTTATAGAATCAATCCCCTCTTTGATAAATTCTTCAAGGACTGACAGTCCGTTTAGATCTTTGGAACTCATAAAGTAAGCTTTCTTCTTCGCTTCTTCATTCTCAAATTTTAGGGAGTACTCAAATCTGCAACTATGAGCGCATCCACCTCTATTGCTATCTCTACCTTGAGTGAAGTTTGAGATTACACAATTACCAGAGTAGGCCATGCACATTGATCCATGAACAAACATCTCCACTTCAACTTCGGCCTCTCTTTTAATTTTTCCGGCCTCTTTAATGCTAGTCTCTCTTCCAAGAACGACTCTCTCAACACCTTGTTTCTTCCAAAACTTTGCACTCTCCACATTTAGACAGCTGGCCTGCGTGGAAAGATGAATAGGGATATTGGAGTTGTCCTTTATTGTCTTAATGACCCCTAAATCACTGGCAATAATTGCATCTATCCCCAAACTCTCCAGAGTTTTTACAAACTCGGGAAGCTCGGCCAGATCTTGATCATGTAAAAATCCGTTAATGACAGTATAAACAACGGCATTTCTTTCGTGAGCGTACTTCACACCCTCTTCAAGTTCTTGAGTCGTAAAGTTTTCAGCAGCACTCCTAAGTCCAAACTTAAGGCCTGCCAAATAAACGGCATCCGCTCCATAATCCACAGCAACTTTTAATTTATCTAGGCTGCCCGCCGGGGCCAGCAACTCGGGTACTTTAATCATATAAATCCTTGATAACTGCCCATTTACCAAAATCTGAGAATAAGATAAACTGTTATTATCTCAAATTTAGTGAATCAGGGATGGAATTTGAAAAAAATCGTCATTATTATTTTAGCTGCCGCCGGGATCTTCTGCGCTGACTTTATTTTTGAGAGACATCAAAAAAATGTTGTTTCAACCACCCCTTACCCTTACATATTCCAAAAAGACTTATACGACGGATTAGAGGTAGATGCGCCAATTGTCATTATTGGTGACCGCCTAGGGGATAGACTTGGAAGCTTTTCCAAACTAATGGCCAAAAGAATCTCACAGAACTTGAGCAAACCGATAAAGATTCAGAATCTTGCCCAAAAGGGTGAGGGCCTTCACCGAACGCTTAAAAAGCTTAAATCCCTTAATAAACAGCCTTTAATCATCATTTATTTGGGATCTTCACAGGAACATTATGAGAAACGCTTTAAAACGAGCGAAATTCCGACAATCAAGAAGAACCTGAAGCTTTTTAGCGATGATAGAGTCCAAACTCTGCTCATGGTATTCCCAGAACTCTCCAGATACATCTATCATCCAGTAGATTATGTTAAGCTTTCTCAAGACTTAATTGAAGACAAAGAGGAATATGACCAAATCTCGACCCAAAAGAGAAACGAGATAACCTTTAAACTTTTTGAAAGTGAGGTTGATGAGCTCATAACCTACGCCAAAGATCGAAATAGTTACTTTTTGGCCATCTCAGCTCCAATAAACCTTGATGTGCCACCAAAAAGCTCCTGCCCAGGCTCATTTGATGAAAGCTTCAGAGCAAAGCTGGACAATGTGATCGAACTAATTAAAAAGAAAGACTACAAGCTCGCTTACAGTATCAGCAAGGAGTTGGCTCTTATAAACAATAGCAATGCAAGATCTCACTTTATTCACGGCAAAATTGCCAAAAAACTTGGAAAAGACCAAGAGGCCCTAAAACACCTTGAGCTAGCTGCAGCCTTTGACTGTGACAATTGGCGAAGTAGCCCTGTTTACAATAGCATCTTAAAAAGAACCGCAGACAAACACGATGCCGCTTTCTTTGATCTTCATGCCCTATTACAGGACAACGCCTCGAAAGGTGTTGTTTTTATGGATGATATCTACCCCCAAAATTTATATCTTGAGAAGACGGCAAACACCATTGCCGACAGGATCAAAAAGCTGCTAAAATTGTGATTATGGAAGAAAAAGATTTTACTGTTAGTGTGAAAAAAGACGAAGTTATCTGCAGGGCCGGAGATGAGGCCAGAGACTTATTTAAGATAGTTTCAGGCAAGCTTATGATATGCACTCGAAACAACCACATGGTTACTCCACTTGCCTACCTTGAAGCAGATGACTACTTTGGTGAGTTCTCCTTTTTTGACAAGCAGCCAAGATCTGCAGACGTAATCGCCGTTGAGCCAACAGTGTTAGTCAAAATTCCTCAGGAACAGTTAAAGAAACAGTTTCCCCCATGGCTAATTCAGGCCAGCCTTGGACTGACTAGAAAGCTAAGACTTTTTAATGAAGTTATTCGCTCAAGGGGAATTAAAAAGCGTAACGTAGAAAGCGTTAAGCCCCTTTCAATCGATGAACAGCGATATTATTACAAGATTATCGACCAAAAAGAGTAGTTCATTGTCTATTTGGCACTAATCAATAGCCATTGTGCCACCAGTCAACTTTCATAACCCACTGAAACTAGGTGTCTAACTTTGGCGCAGGCCTGGCATTATATATATGCAGAGGGATTCGAGGAAGAACCCTTTCATTACCAGGAGGTTTTATGTCATTTATTAAAGGTTTAGTTATTTTATCAACGGCTATTGTTTTAAGCTCCTGCTCAAGCTTCTCGGCAAAGAACCCAACTGCAGATGTAGACCAGGATAAAAAAGAAAAACAGGCCGTGAACAAGAAATTCCCAAAGTCCTACTATGATCGAATCTAGCCGAGGGCCTGCACCTCGGCTGCCTTACATATAATTTTTTCCGCCACACTGAGGAAGTGGCCACAATTTTAAACTTCCTTGTTTATTTTTTAAGCACTCATGGATAATATGCAGAAAAAATAAAGAGGTTGTATGAATACAAGTAACTGGAGCGTCGAGGATGCTATCAATGAATACCAAATTCTTAGGTGGGGCGACGGTTACTTCAACGTAAACCAAGACGGTGAAGTTTGTGCTTGTCCATCCCAGAATCCAAATGGAGCACAGATAAGTTTGCCTGAAATAATCAAGGAGATGAAAGAAGAAAACATCACCTTTCCTTGTGTTATAAGATTCCATGACATTCTTCGCTCTCAAGTACGGAACATAAATAAACTCTTTAGCAAGACCATTGAAGAAGCAAAGTTTCAAGGCAACTACATGGGCGTATACCCAATAAAAGTTAACCAGCTTCGAGAAGTTGTTGAGGAAGTTGTTGAAGCAGGGATGGAGTTTTCCTACGGGCTTGAGGCCGGCTCAAAAGCTGAGCTTTTAACAGTGCTTACCTACAACCAAAACCCGAAGGCCCTTACCATCTTAAATGGATATAAAGACAAAGACTACATGCGCCTTGCACTCTTAGGTCAACAAATTGGCCGAAACATGGTTGTTGTGATTGAAAAATTCAGTGAGGCAAATCTACTTATTGATGTGATAAAAGAAACTGGCGTCGTCCCCATGATTGGTGTTCGTGCAAAGTTAACATCAAAGGCAAGTGGTAAATGGGCAGATTCATCTGGTGAATTTGCTAAATTTGGGCTCTCAATCCCTGAAATAATAGAGCTTGTTCAGCTCTTGAAAGAGCAAGATTTAATTCATGCTCTTAACTTATTCCACTTTCATGTTGGATCACAGATTCCTGACATTAGAACAATTAAAGACTGCCTGACTGAAGGTGCCAGAGTTTATTGCGAATTAATAAAGCTTGGTGCTCCCATAGAGTATTTTGATGTTGGCGGCGGTGTTGGAATTAACTATGACGGCTCAAGATCCAACCAGTCCTCTTCCACAAATTACTCTCTTGGAGATTATGTAGGAGACGTTGTTTACATTCTAAGAGACATTTGCAACGACTCTGGAGTGAAGCATCCAAACATAGTCAATGAAGCGGGAAGAGTCATAACAGCTCACCACTCTTGTGTTGTTACTAACGTCTTCGGAAACGTGGAGCTTGCAAAACCTAAGGAAGTTTCAACTCAAGCAGACGAAAATGATCACTTGCTTTTAAGAAACATCAAACACCTCTACAGGGAGCTAAACCACTCCAACTATCAAGACATTTACAATGACGCCTGCATCATCAAAGACGAGGCAATTTCCGCTTTTAAGCTCGGAGTTATTGGAATAGTTGAGCGATCGCAGATAGAGGGTCTTTATTGGAATATTTGTCACCAAATTCTTTCAATGACTGAAAATGAAAGGTATGTTCCAAGCGAGATTAAAAAGTTGAAGTTTGTTCTCGCAGACAAGTACTTGTGCAACTTCTCAGTATTTCAATCAACACCTGATACTTGGGCCATAAATCAAATACTTCCTGTAGTACCTCTTACAAGGCTAAACCAGGCACCTACAAAAGAGTGTACTCTTGCCGACATTACCTGTGACTCTGATGGTAAGATGGGTTGTTTCCTAGGGCCTGACGGCCACCAGCCCACTCTAGCGCTCCATGCTTTGGAGAAAGGTCAAGAGTACCCTATCGGCGTGTTTCTAACAGGAGCATACCAGGATGTCATGGGTGATATGCACAACCTCTTTGGCAGGCTAAATGAAGTGCATGTCTTCGCAGATGAAGAAGATCCAAAGGGCTTTTACATAGAAGAATTTATCCGTGGAAACTCTGCGGCCGATGTTCTTAAAATCATGCAGTACAACCCTGAGGAAATGTGCAAGAAAGTAAAGTCAGAGATAGACAAAAGAGTAAAGAGCGGGCTCATTAAACCAAGAGTTGGTGTAAAACTGACGGATTTTTTCGAGGCAAAGATTACGGATTATACTTACTTGAGTAACTTCTAATCTAGCCTTTTCACTATCTCTGGATCGTTAAAGTCTCTGGCATAAGACAAGTAAGATTTGTAGTGGTTGCTAACAAATCTTACTTCTTCTTCAGTTAGCTCACGAACAACTCTTGCGGGAGATCCCATAATCATAGACTTTGGTGGAAACTTCTTTCTGGGAGTCACCACACTCCCGGCTGCAACCAACGACATCTCACCTATCTCACAATCATCTAAAAGTGTTGCACCCATACCAATCAGACACCCATCACCAACACTACAACCATGCAGTGTTACCGAGTGCCCTACCGAAGTGTTCTTACCTATTTTAAGTGGGCTTTTTTCTGTCACGTGAAGCATGCATAGGTCTTGGATATTGGTGTTTTCCCCTATCTCAATAGAGTTAACATCACCTCTTACCACGGTTTGAAACCATACATTGGCATTCTCCCCCATCAAAACTTCGCCAATTATGGCACAATTGTCTGCTAGGAAGTTTGATGTGTTATAATGAGGCCTAAGATTTTTGTAAGAATAGATGGCCATAAATAAATTCTCCTTGAATAAACAAACCATGAATAATATAGGGAGTTATGAGCAAAATTATACTAGCAAGTTCTTCACCGTACCGCAAAGCATTACTTGAGAGACTCAATGTCGAGTTTACCTGCCAGTCTCCAGACTTGGATGAGGATTCCTACAAGCAAAGAATTTCAGATCCAGTTAAGCTTGCCGAGACTTTGGCCTTTGAAAAGGCAAATGCAATTTTCAAGCCAAATCCAGACTCAATTGTTATAGGCTCCGATCAACTAGTGGATTTTGAGGGAGAGATACTTGGTAAAGCAGGTGATCTGGACAGAGCATTTAACCAACTTAAGCGTTTAAGTGGAAAGTCCCACAGACTCATTACTTCATTTTGTGTGCTTTCGAATGATAATTCTTACACGAAAACTGTTAAAACAACCTTAACAATGCGAAAATTAAAGAACGAACAGATAAAGAAATACTTAAGATTTGATAATCCAATTGACTGTGCGGGGTCCTATAAATTAGAACTTAAAGGTATATCACTGTTTGACAAAATTGAGACAGATGACCACACGGCCATTGTTGGCCTGCCTTTGCTGTCATTGGGAACATACTTGTCAAGCATAGGCATACCAATCCCGTGAATATTTAAAAGGCTGAGATTAAGATGACCACAAAGAAAAACCTATGGATAATTGAAGATATGGAAGATCTTCAACCCGTTTATCAATCGATTCTTGAAGAAGAAAAGTACGACCTAAGATTTTTTACGACTTTTGACGAGTTTAAAAACGCTTACTCTGTCAACAAAGAACCTGCAGACCTAATCGTCGCAGATATTTTTCTTGATGACGGACACTTTTTCCAGCTTTTGAACGAATCAGACCTTACCCTTAATACTCCATTTTTAGTTATTTCTGGCAGCGACGAGTATGAAACGATTTGCAATGCTTTTGAAGCAGATGCAATTGATTTTATTTTAAAGCCATTTAACAAGAATGAAATAAGAGCAAAAATTGAGAAGCACTTGCATCGTATAGATGAAATTGCTCAAGAGACAAGTAAATCCCTAGAGGCCTTAAATCTTGACCTCACTCAATTTACAAATAAAGAAATTAAAATTATTGAAAGCTTCAACATGCAAGAAGACAAAACCTTGCACAGAAATGACATTGTAAAGGTTATCTGGAAGAATATTGCAATTCACCCAAATACTCTTGATGTGCATATCTACAATCTTAGAAAGAAGCTCAAGCTGTCAAACTACAGCATCAAGGCCATAGGCAACGGGCTTTTTAAATTTATTGAATTATAATTAAAAAAGGAGCCGTGAAGCTCCTTTTTTTAATTGGCATCTAAAAGTTGTTTTAACTCTTGCTTACTCTTATCTTTGAGTTCCACCTTTGGTGCCACCTCCCTTTCAGGAATGGCCGTTTTTTCGTCTAGCCTGTAGACAAGTACTCTAGAAAGATTTCTCTTATAGGCCTTGGATACAACAGTAAATAATGTATCACTAGGTAGTGCTTCTTCAAGAGAGCCATCACCATTGGCAGCATGAATCATGGCAGCAGCCTCTTGAGTGCTTAGTTCTTGGCCAGACTCGGTGTCATCCTCTTGATCCATATTGTATTGAGAATTCTTAGTTCCAAAGCTTCCTCTATAGGATGAACTGTAAGATGACCTACTTGTTTGATCATATTCTTTTGTAGTTTTTCTCTTAACAGATGCAGTTTTTTGATCCGAAGCAGTTGATTTAGTTTCAGGCATATTGTTAAGGCCACCAAGTTCCACACCACCAACGGGCATTGCCATTTTATCTAATGGAGTGTTGAACTTTTTTATAAAGCTCTGTGAGGAAGCGACTTTTCTTTTTCCTCTTTCGGTATTTCCGTAATTTTTATCATAATGCTCTCTTTTAGCTTGAGCATCGGCCTCTCTAATTGCGTGGCGCTTAATTGCAGAAAGAGCATTAAGCTGCGTGCTGTCAAACTTCCCGCTTTTTTCTAGCCCTTCTATCTTTGATGGCATTGCCGCAATTTCTGCATGGTTTTTAAAGTCTAGAGTTTTAATGGCACTCCATACTCTCTCCCCAGGAGTAACATTCTTTGACCCATCTCCCTCTTCGGCACCACCAAGTCCCTTATAGTCTGATTTTCTTTTTTCCCAATCCGCTTTGTATAGATCATACGCTTCACCAAGCTCGTAAGATCTTCTAAGTGCAAGGCTGCCGTGCAACCTTAAATTGTAGGCCATTGCCTGAAAGTATGCATCCATTCCAAGAGTGGGATATCCGACCCTTGAGTCCGCAGAGAGCCTAGGCCACACAAGATGCATTTGATATGCGTACTCAGCAAAAATTTTTGCATCCTTATCATCTTCAAAAAGGTGTCCAAAACCATATGCTTTGCTACGCTCTTCTTGAGTCTCTCCAAGAAGCTCTTTGGAGTGCCTAGCACACTTTTCAAGTTGCTTACATCTTGCATATAAAACGATTCCATTTTTAAAGGCAGCCTTTCCAACATCGCTAAAGTTTTTTGGAACCCAACTTCCTTCATCAATAGCAAATTTTTTCATTAGCTCTTCGCGACTTGTAAGTGGACGTGGGAGCATTTCGCCTTTGTAAGTTTTTTCTTTGGTATAGTATTTAGAGCCCTTTCTCTTAAATTCACTTTTTGTTGCCTTCATTGCTGGCAACCCATAATTTGTATATCTATTATTTATGAGCTCAGCATAAGTTTTCCCCTGCCGTACTTGTTCATAATCATAAGCATCTTTTTCAACAGTTATAGGTAAAGCAACGTCGAGCAATGGGTTGTTTTCAACTACTACATCCTCATCAGGGTTTCCGTTGCTATACTTTATAGTTGAGAGGTAAACACTTTTAACGCAAGAAGTGGATTGCCCATAAACTTCACACTTATACTTTGGATCTTTCGCACTTGATATAAAGTCACTATTGAAATAAGGCCAGTCTAGATACCTGTCATACTTTTTATAAGACTGAATACAAAGACCTAAAACTTTCTTCCAACAACCGCTTCCAACCTTTACATCTCTGACATCGGGGTCTAGCCCATTGCTATTAAAGAGACCACTTAATGAGGCCCACAAAACACCACCGGCCAGGCCTACAACGCCCGCACTAGTCAAAGCTCCTAGGCCAAAGACACTAACGCTGCCTAGAGAAGAGAAGGCCATAGGACCAAAGTAAACCGCAGCGGCAATAGCTATAACTGCAAGTACAAACATCACCCAGCCCTTCCATTTCCAAGTATAGAAAGTGTAGAGCTTTTCGACTTTTTGATAGTTACTGGGATTTCCAGGCGGGTTGTACCATGGGTATTCGCTGATAAACTTACTTAAGGCCAAAAATTCTTCTTCAAGTTTTTCATTCTCTTCAAATTTTTTATATTGTACATCACGCCTAAGGCCTAGCCACTCAACCATTAACTTCTCATGACTTATTCCCACGGCACCTTTATCAATTTCAGTCTTCTCTTCCACTTTACCTGAAAGATTCTCTCCATCACCGGAGCCCCTAATGTGCTCCTCAGTTACATATGCATGTTCAGAGGGGCATTGTTCCAAAAAGAACTTTTGTTTGTCAGTATTGAAGTTTTGAGGACCAAAAACAGCAAGACATTTACAGGTCATTTTTATGTCTAATTCCTGGTACTCATCTATACTCTCGCTTCTATTTTTTCTTAATTGGTTGGCAATATCTTGTGCACGCTTAAAAATGTTTTTTCCGTGTGAGTCACTATGTTGATCAACCAACCTGCCCGAGACAATCATGTCATGCCCCAGCCCAGAGTAGGTGGCCTCAAATGCCATAAGGGCAATCTCCGCATTTCTTGCCGTATAACTTTTGGCCCTCCATGAATCATTTAGTGTGTTGAATTCACACTTTTTTACATCAGAGTATGTTTTGGAAAGGATATTAGGCATGTTGTAGAGTTTTTGATATTCGGATCGGGTAAGGATCTTTCCTTCTCCAACGCCACCATTCTTTGCCAGGCACCCCGCATGCTCTCTTTCTTTCTCTCTCTTTGCCGCCGCGGCCTGGGCCATAGCTTCTTGAACTTGTGCCTCAGTGGGATTGGTATAAGAGCTTAGGGTTTCTTGAAGTTTTTGGTTATACCACTGCTGGGAGGTTTTTCCCTCAAATACATCTGGGCACTCTGCTTGTTCAGTGGAAACCGCGTGGGCCGATGGAATAATTAATCCAATCAGTTTTTCAAAAATGTTTGGAGAAACACTTGAGGTTGGTAAGGTGAACGGTGGGAAGTCTTGTATGCATCTGCCATTTGTGCCAAGAAATGTCCCTGGACAACAACTTCTGCCTTTTGCCTCCTGGCCCATACGGGCACAGTCAGTACAAATGCTTTTTGGTACACATTGCCCGGAAGAGCACTTGTCTGAACAACAGTCTGTATTTGTAGAACATGCCAATCCATTTGCTTTACACTCTCCAACACCAGTTGAGTTAAAGTTTATAGACATGCAACTGATACTAGGTTTGCAAGTAGGATCATCGTTTGTAGGATCGCTGTCATCATTCATAGGACAGCCAGACTCACAGTACGGATTAGTTACAGGACACTCTTGTCCCTTTTTATTTAACTTGTAACAAGACAGTGCAGGCGCACAGGTTCCATTTGATCCGCAGACATTTGAGCAACAATCACCATGGTCTGTACAACTATTTCCTGCCTGTTCACATGAACCAGCAGGATTAAAGGTCACAAATGGCATTTTGTGGTATGTGTTTGGATTACAGCACTGGCCAGCTGTCGCATTCTCCAAAGGACTTTTACAAGTTGGTTCTTTGTTTTTAACCTTGGTTGCGTGGAAGTTTACAAAGAAAGTTTTTAGGTAATTTCCACAATCTTCAGGCTCGTCTGCATCACACATCACAGCTGCAGATCCAGCATCAATTTGTGATTCAAATTCCTTAAATTGCTCTAGAGTTACATGGCCATCCAGGTACAATCCATCCACAATGTCCATGAGGTCTTCTTTATGCTGCCCAAGTTTTAGACGTCTTGAAGTGGCATCTTCTTTGGCATAAGACTCCCCTATCTCCTTAAGTGAATTGCCAATCTGCGTTAATTGGTTTGCACTAAGCTTCACCTTTTGTGCCCCGTAGGCCATGCTAAAGACGAATAAAGCAATCCCTAACGCTTTCATATTGAACCTCCGATATAGTATGATTATACTTATCGGCGAAGTTGAATTTTAAATAAATCGATAAACGATTAAAATTATTGATAATTACACACCTAAAGTGCCATAAAATGTGGTCAATTTTTTAAGAATAGGAGTCTATATGAGCTGCCCATGCGGAATAGAAAAAACTTATGAAGAATGTTGCGGGCAACTGCACGAAGGAAAGGCCAAAGCACAAACCGCCCAAGAACTAATGCGCTCGCGCTACAGTGCTTTTGTTAAGCATAAAATTAACTATATTGGCGAGACACACATTCCAGGAACAACTGACTTTGACGCTTCAGAGGCCGAACAATGGGCAAAAAACTCTGTTTGGAAAGGGCTTGAGATTGTTAAGACACAGGCAGGAGAAGAGGGAGACAATTTTGGCGTTGTTGAATTTAAGGCCCTTTACTCAGATGCTAAAGAGGAAAACCACTTTATCCACCATGAAATTGCAAAATTTAAAAACCAAAATGACACTTGGTACTACGAAGACGGTCAAATTGTTGGACATGAACCAATAAAAAGAGCGATCCCAAAAGTGGGCAGAAACGAGCCTTGTGTTTGCGGAAGTGGCAAGAAATACAAAAAGTGTTGCGGTAAATAGTGTCTTCATTTGTTTGGGGCTCCCAAGAAACTCAATATTTCAACACGCTAACTCCAGAACATGTTTTGGAGGCGGTTGAGGATTTCGGATATCGAACGACTGGTAGAGTCATGCAACTAAACAGCATGGAAAACCGGGTTTACGAAGTTGAGATCGAGCTTGAAGAGGAGCCTGACTCTGTTTCGGAAAAATTCAGAATCGTGAAGTTTTACCGTCCAGGTCGCTGGAATAAGGAGCAAATTCTCGAAGAGCACGACTTCCTGTGGGATCTGACAGATAGAGAGATACCCGCAATTGCACCCCTTAAAAATCAAGAAGGCCAAACCCTCATGCAAAATGAGCAAGGCCTCTACTTTACCTTATTTCCAAAACAAGGCGGGAGGGAGTGCGATGAGTGGACAGATCCTCTCTTAGAACAAATGGGCAGACTTTTGGCAAGACTTCACAGCACTGGAGCGGCCAAAGTTGCCAAACATCGCGTGAAACTTGATATAGAAAACTACGGAGAAAAGAATCTTGAGTTTCTCCTAAAGAGTAATAAACTTCCTTCAGAATACAGATCAAGCTATGAGACCTTGGCCAAACAGATATTTAGTGTAAGCACTCCTCTGTTTAAAAACGTTGCATATCAAAGAGTTCATGGAGACTGTCACCACGGCAATGTTCTTTTGGGATCTACAGGTCCTTTTCTTATCGATTTTGACGACATGGTTATAGGCCCAAAAGTTCAAGATATTTGGATGATAATACCTGGCAGAGATGAATACTCTAAAAGACAGCGTAATATTCTTGTAGATAGCTATTTGGAGATGGGCGACTTCAACAGATCTGAGCTAAAGCTTATTGAATCCTTGCGTGCTTTAAGAATGATTCACTTTTCAAGCTGGATCGCTCATAGATATGAAGACCAGTCCTTTAAAAGAGCTTTTCCAACATTTGGATCTTCTCAATACTGGGAAAAAGAGCTTCACGATCTTCGGGAGCAAATTTCACACATCCAAGACAACTTGGATCAAATGAACTATATGTATTAGATGCAAAACTTCTCTCATCATTTCAACCAACTCGACTGGTTTGTATTTCTCCTGCTAACAGGACTTACTGTAGCGGTAGTACTGCTCGCTCAAGCTAGAGCTCCTAAAGACAACTCAGCTCTAGAGCACCTCTTAATGGGAAGAAGACTAACATTGCCCCTTTTTATCGCCACTTTGGTATCTACTTGGTACGGAGGAATCTTTGGAGTGGCAAGTATTGCCTTTGACTCAGGTATCTACAACTTCGTGACCCAAGGAGTATTTTGGTATGCCAGCTATTTAATTTTTGCCTTTTTTATCTTGCACCGAATTTCAAAATACCAGGCAGTAACTCTGCCTGACTTAATTGGGAAAATGTATGGCCCAAAATCAGAAAAGCTTAGCGCTGTTTTTAATATCCTAAACCTCGTTCCAGTCGTGTATGCAATAAGTATTGGTATGATCATCCAAATGTTCTTCCCAGTAAGTGTGAGCGAAGGGATCTTAATCGGTGTTGGTTTCACTTTACTATATGCTATGTTCGGTGGCTTTAGGGCCGTTGTTTACTCAGACTTAGTGCAGTTCTTTGTCATGTTTTCCTCTGTCGTAGTCTTGGCAATTTTTAGTTTTTTATTTTTTGGAATTAGGCCATTGCAAACACTTCCCGATCATTACTTTTCTCCAATGGGTAAACACGGAATCATGGAAACAATTGCCTGGGGAATGATTGCATTGTCAACTCTTGTGGATCCGAACTTTTACCAAAGGGCCTTTGCTGCTAATTCTGAAAAAACTGCAAAGACTGGAATTATCTTTGCCACAATTATATGGATGATATTCGATCTCTCCCTCACCTTTGGTGCTATGTATGCAAAGGCATTGCTTCCTCTAGCTCAAGCAAGCGATGGTTATTTTGAATATGCTTTTAAGGTTTTGCCCCAAGGCATGCGGGGATTTTTTCTTGCGGGAATAGTTGCTACAGTTCTATCCACACTCGACTCTTATTTATTCCTAAGTGGTTCAACTATAGCTTACGACTTGGCACCAAAAAAATTTCGAGGTCAGCTCTGGCTTCACTATCTGTCATTTCTGTTTGTAGCCTCGGTCGCGATAATCTTGGCTACCGTATTTGAAGGGAACATCAAGGCAGTATGGAAAACCCTTGGTAGCCTTTCAGCGGCCTCTCTTTTAGTTCCAGTTCTTTTCGGGCACTTAAGTAAGGTTAAACCAAGTGACAATGTATTTGTAGCAGCAGCAGGCACTAGTGCAATTGTGGTGTTTACCTGGAGACTTAGTGGTTTAAAGGACTGGTCTGGGATAGATGAGCTGTACATAGGCATGTTCGTGAGTCTTTCCATTCTCTATTTAAGCAATAACCTTTTGGCCTTCAAGGGCAAATAACCTACTCTTCGATCTCAAAGAATTGTTGGAATAAAAAAAGGCCAGAAAGATCTATACTTCCTGGCCTTTCGGAGATTATGAAAAAACTGCTCTTATGAGCGAAAATTATCTAAATGGTCTTCTGAACGTCCCTATTTCAACAAGCTGGTTGTCTTCGGTGATCTCGAAAAAATCAACCATTGTAACCCCACTTATGTTGAAGTGACCAATTCCCATAAACTTACCAGTCACAGGGTATTCCATCTTAAACCTTCCACTCTTATTAAGCTCATGGGTTCTTTTTATTCTTTCTTCATACTCAAAATCTGATTCAATAACGTAGAATACCTTATCTCTTTCAATTAGTTCGTACTGTCTACCTCTTAGACTATAACTTTGAGGTGCCCCGTTTTCCTTGTAAACACTGAAGTGAACATCACCAACTGTTGGGAATAAAACATTTGTTTTGTGTTGCAACTTATTTCCATCAGAAGCAAAAATCGCTACAAAGCCGTCGTCGACATAAGTCGGTCTAATCGTTATGTGTGATTGAATATTTTGCATTTTTCGATCAAGGACAGAGGTAGCTCTTCCTCTGAATTCATAACGCTCAACAATTGCCATTTCAAACAATTGCTCATTATTCTCAGGCACAAATGCAAATGCTTGGCAAAGGCCAGCTAGCAATAGTAATGCAGTGATTTTTTTCATTTAGGGTGCTCCGTGTTAATTACTTTGTTAATTACAAGTTAATGGAAAAATGCGTCAAATTACATAAGCTTTGTAATTAATTCATTAATGTTTACTAATCATCACAGTAAAGAAAATGCAATAATATCTGATAGTTAGAATGGTTATAATGGATAGCTCTCTGAAGATGCCAAATTTGGAATAAAAAAAGGGCCTTCTTCGAAGGCCCCATTTATTGTATTAACTCTACCAGTGTCTCCAATCTTCATAGATACTCTGAAGTCTAGGAGCAACAAGCTTATGGTAATTAGCGAAGAGCTCTTTTCTGGAGTCATCCTTTGCAGCATGCTTTGCAAGAACTCTAAGGGTCTCTTGGTAAGCGAGCGCAAGAGCAATCGTCTCAGCGTGAATCGTAAGCTTCATTACGTTTTCTTCTTTAAGCCACTCTTTAGCGTTAAAGAAGCTTTTTGCTTCAGCTGGATCACTTACGTTTGTACCCGGCTTAAGAGTCTTGATTAAAAGCCTTACAAAGTTCTTTTTAAACTCATATTGAACAGAATTAAACTTTGACTCTTCTTCACTTCCAGCGCCAAAAAAGTTTGCAATAGGATTGGCGTTAACAAGCCCGGTGAAATATTTGGCAGGGTTTCTCATGATGAACTTCATAAGATCTTTCATTGCCATCAATGCCTGAATTTGTGAAGTACCTTCATAAAGTAGCGGTGCGAATGAGTCCCTATGGAAGCGACTTACATCATACTCTTCAATAAAGCCGTAGCCACCAAGAGCTTGAATGGCCCTCTGGCTTAGATGTGTAAACGTTTCAGCTCCATACATTTTAACAAGTGGAGTTCTTCTTCTAGTCCACTTTTTAGCATTCTTATACATTTTCTCTTGTTCGGCCGTAAGCTCTTTGCCATGTCTCTTAAATAGATCTAGCTTTTGATAAATGTCAAAGTGTGTAAGGGTATCCACCATTAAAGCTCTAAATGCATCTCTTTCAGTTTCCCAATCGTGCATGTTTCGGGCATAAAGAGGGTGATCCATTAAGTTTTTACCAAACTGTTCTCTTTCAAGCGCATAGTTTTTAGCATAGGAAAGACAGGCCTCAATACCACCTAAGGACTGAAGTCCAACAGCTATTCTTGCCTCATTCATAAGGTGAAGCATATAACGGAATCCGTTATGAGGTTTGCCAATTAGTTTTGCTTTGGAGTTTTCATATACAACTTCACATGTGAATGATCCGTGAAGACCCATTTTGTGCTCGTTTTTAGTGATCTCGTAATTTCTTTTCTTCTCACCATTTTCTTCGATAGTTTGCTCACACAAGAAAAGAGATATTCCGTGAAGACCTTCAGGAGCACCCTTGATTCTTGCTAGAACAAAGCCAAGTCCCCCACCACCATTGGTGATGAAGATTTTTGCTCCATTTAATAGATAAGTTCCGTCTTCTTGTTCTGTGGCAGTAGTTTTGATACTTCCTAAGTCAGAACCAGCCCCTGCCTCGGTCAGACACATAGAGCCTGACAATTCTCCAGATATGATTTGAGGAATTAGCCTTTCAGCATCTTCTTTGTCAGCAAATCTTTCAAGCATATCAATAATGGATGTAAAGAACCCAAGTTGGGTAGCACTTGAAATACATGCTCTATTAAGCTGGGTGAAGGCCAAAAGGTTTGCTGCAACAGGCGCACCCATCCCACCTAGTTCTGTCGGTGCGGATAGGCCAATAATTTGAAGTTCTTTTGCTTCATCATATAAGGCCTGCAGTGGCTCGCTTGGAATAGTGTACCCATTTTCGATCGTACCTGAGCCTAGCTCATCAAGCTTTCTGGCCCTTTCAGTTACTGGCCCACCGGCCCACTCTCCTGTGGCAGTGATCATCTCTTCAATAAAAGCTACAACTTCTTCTTTATTGTTAAAGCCGTCAGCACTTGGAAACTCTGGATAATATAACGGGACAATCTTATCCCAATCAATAGCGTTCTTAAAAAGCCACTTCCATTCTTTTTCGTCCGTGTAGTAATTTTTGGCCATTTGATATTTCCTTTTTTATTATTTTAGCGTCTTGAGACTAAATATTTAACATATGATAATTATAAAATAAGGAGACGCAATGTACAAGGTATATGGAATTCCAAACTGCAACACCGTAAAAAAGGCCCTAAACCACCTAAATGACTCAGGAATTGACTACGAATTTGTTAATTTTAAAAAGACTCCACCAACCAAAACACAGATTCAGAGCTGGAAGAAAAGCTTTGGTGACTGGCCAGTAAATAAAAAAGGTCCAACTTATAGAAAAATTAAAGAAGAATTTGAAGCAGCAGACGCGGCCTCAAAAAAGGAAATTTTGACCCAGACCACTTCGGCAATTAAAAGACCAATAGTTGAAAAAGACGGTGAAGTTATGGTTTTTGGCTATGATGAGGCCAAGTATTCTGAACTTTTTTAGGCAAACTGCATCCCAACTTTAAAGCGCTTTCCCTGCTCGTCGGCACCCCTAACACTTTTCACCTCGGCGAGCATGGGATTATCCAGTTTTTTATCATCAAAAGATAGAATCTCCACGACATCACCTGGAGAGAAGAGCTTTCTTTTCTCCACTATGATTGAAAGGCCACCTCTAGATAAATCAAACAGGTGATGAACATCTGCTTTTCGAAGGCCTTTGAATGCTTTAATTGTAACTTTTTTATTTTTCTTAGGTCTGGCCCTCGGAGCCCCTCTTACGTCCGCATAGATTCTGTCTTCTTCATCTAGGCTGACAAAGCGAAGTTCTTCTTCAAATATTTCCCTGTCTCTGTCTGATTGTTCCGAGGAGTATTTTCTTTTCTTTTTGGGAGTATAGTCAATATAGCCCTCTGACTTTGGAGGGACCATCTCCAAAATCGCCTCCATAACCGTCTCATGCTCGTCATCGTTAAGGATTTTCACTTCATCGGGAAGACTTCCTGAAAACTGGTGCCCATCGATTTCAAGTTTGGTGGACTTGAACATGAGCTGCTTATTCTCAACATAGAAATAAACTTCCTCTTCGGGCAGGTGAAGTTCACGAAACCTTTCTATGCCCAATGCTTTTAAAGCATTGTCTTCCCTTCTGCTCGAGAGCAAAGTCACTTTAGAAAGAGATCTTTTCTTAGAATTTTTATCAATTTGCCAAACCAGGACAACTTTCTGTGTAGAAATTAGTTCTTGAAAGTGCCTAAAGTACTCTTGAGGAGACTCTGTCTTGTCTATGGTTTTCATGCTGCCATTTTAACAAGTTTTAAGTCTAATTCCACAAAATAAAGATTTATCCCCCTGAAGAGATGGCCTTAAAGCCCTCACCTTCAAGAATCTTAATGATATCTTCTTTGCGGTCACCTTGAATTTCAATTGATTCACCCTTAAAGCTTCCACCACAGCCGCACTTTGCCTTTAATTTTTTGGTTAGCTTCTTGAAGTACTTTTCATTGTCAGGAAGTTCATAGATTACAGTTACGGTTTTACCGCCTCTATTTTTCTTCTCAAGTCTCACACGAAGAGTAACCTCGCCAGGTACAATGGGTGTTTCGGACTTGTTTTTGTTTTTAGTTTTTCTGAGATCTTGTCCATCGGACCAAACCAAATTAGGTTCTTCTTTTTTTATGAGTTTTGCCATAAGCTAAAGCTAGCGCATATGAAAAAGAAATGGAAATATATTGCCTTTAACAAGCCCTACGGTTGTCTGTGCCAGTTTACTGGAGAACCGGGAGATCTAACACTGTCCGAATATGGATTGCCAAAGGATGTATACCCGGTCGGACGTTTAGATAAGGACAGCGAAGGACTCCTAATTCTTACAGATGATGGCGTCTTCAATCAAAGAGTGGCAAACCCAAAATCTAAAAAAGAGAAGACCTACTGGATTCAAGTTGAAAAAATTCCTAGTTCTGACTCAATTAAGGAGCTTGAAAAGGGTGTGGAAATAAAGGGTAAACTCACACTCCCCTGCAAAGCTCGATTAATAGATCCAAAAGTTCAAGACAGAGATCCTCCAATCAGGTATAGAAAGAATATCCCTGACTCATGGCTCGAAATTAAACTCAAAGAAGGCCGCAATAGACAAGTTCGGCGAATGAGCGCCAAAATTGGCCATCCAACCTTGAGACTCATAAGAGTAGCTATAGGAAAACTTAAGTTGGGTAATCTAGGCCCAGGAGAATGGAAGCACATAGACCCAAGTGACGTAATATAATAAAGGAATTTATGAAAACAGAAATCTCAGTAGACCCAAAAACACTATCGGCCAGCGCAATCTTTATGGTTGAAGACTTCAAAAGTGACAAAGATTATAAGGACACACTCGCTATTCTAAGTATGGTTGCAGGTGACTACCACCTCGATCCAGAGGTTGAAGTTGACGAGTTGAAAGAGTTTGTTGCCAAGGCCAAAGAAGAAAATCACAGTGCTCTTGAGTTCATCGTTGATGAAGAAGGTGTCGAATTGGAACTGATCACCCCTTAATTTTTAACAAAAAGTTACAGTGAACTAAATTAGCTTCACAAACAGCAAGCGGATATTTAGTTTATAAAAATTCGCACAATGACCAGTGAATTCTTACATGAAATTGGTTTAATGCTAGAAAACCATTAGATTTCATGTAAAATAGACAAGTTGTTAAAATTAGGTAATTTCAATAGGAGTATCAGAAATGAAGAATGTTATCGCTCTAATCCTTGCCACAGCAAGCACATTCGCCTTTGGCATGGACATGGACGAGTTTAATGAGAAGACTCACATATCTTATTTTGGTGAGTACAATAAGGGCACAATTGGAGAAAGTAGCTCAAGGGCCTTCTACTACCAGTCAATTTCCGGGCGTTATGTGCTGGATGACACATGGACAGCTAGATTAGATATCAGATTAGAGACAAATGAAGGTGTTGAAGATCCATATGTTGAGCTAAACCCAAGAGTTGGTGTTCAAGGCCTAATTTATGCAAAAAACCAATTTTCAGTATTTGCTCTATATAGACTTGAAGTGGCCGCAGTAAGTGGCAGCACAGACCTAGACAGAGTCATAAAGCCAAAGATTTACCATGCAGCAAACTACAGCATGGACAAGCACTCATTTTCAGTGGGTGTTGAAGTTGCAAGATGGCTTTACAAAGACGGGAAGGACAATGTTGAAAATGACGAAGGCTTTGACAAGCTTGGTCTTTTCACGGACTTTACTTACAGATACTCTTTTAATGATACAAAAACTTTCCAAATTTACTCTGAGCTTCCATTCAGCAAGCCGGGTGACAAGGAAGGAACTTACCTAGTAAACGACGGTGAAAGACATCTTATCGGTATGGAGTTTGCTGTTCCAGGAACTTTCTTGGGCGGTACAATGAAAGGTCTTTCATTATTCCCGCACATTGATTACAGACCACAAAATTCTACTGACACTGAGCTTAAAGACCTGGGTGTTGGTGCATGGGTTTCAGCGGTTTTCTTTTAATAGATTTTTAAATTCTATAAATACTAAACCCTCCTATTGGAGGGTTTTTTTATGCCTTCCAACGTGGTATTTTCTCCCTAAATACGGAGGATTTAATGCTTGTAGTGGTTTCACCAGCTAAAAAACTTGATTTTCAAACACCTACTGACCTGACTGAGTATGAGGGACCGCTCTTTTTAGATAAATCGAAAGAACTGGTAAAAGAGCTAAAAAAGAAAACTAGGCCAGAGCTTCAAAAGCTCATGGGAATATCTGAGAGTTTGGCAGATTTAAACGTTAAACGCTTCAATTCATTTAAAACACCTTTTAGCACTTCAAATGCCAAGCAAGCAGGCCTTGCATTTCAGGGTGACACATACCAAGGCCTTGAGTTTCACACATTCAATAAAACTCAAAGATCCTACGCCCAGAAACACCTGAGGATACTATCAGGGCTATATGGCGTTCTAAGACCTTTAGATCTTATGCAAGCATACAGACTGGAGATGGGGACAAAGTTTGGGATCAAGGGGCAAAAGGATTTATACCAATTTTGGAGAGAAACCATAACCCAAAGGCTTAATGAGGATCTTAAGGGCACAAAAGCACTAGTTAATTGTGCCTCCAATGAGTACTTCAAGGCAGTGGACACCAAATCTCTAAATGCTCCAGTAATTACTCCTATATTTAAAGAGGAAAAAAACGGTAAGCTAAAAATTATAAGTTTTAACGCCAAGAGGGCAAGAGGCATGATGGCTAAGTTCATCATCGAGAATAAGATCAAAGAGCCTGAAGGTTTGAAAGATTTCTGTGAGGATAACTATAAGTTTGATCCAAAACTTTCTGACGAGTACAACTTTACTTTTACTAGGTAGGAATTGATGTCAAAAAAGATTGTTTTTAAGAATAAGGATGAGCTGGCCACACATATTAAGGGCCATGCTCCAAGCTTCTATTTCTCATCCCAAACAAGCACAGTCATCCCGTATGATAAATTGGATGAGCATCTAAAAACAACAAACGTCGACAACTACTATCTTTGCGACCTCTCTCAAATGCCTCAGGAAATGAAACTTTTAGAAAACGGCAATCTTTATATCAAAGGGGCCGTGAGCTGGAAGGATGCAAGAGAGTTTCTGAAGGCCAAAGGACGAAATATTAAAACAGCGCCTACTGAGGAGCTAGCTCTAATTACCGCGGGACTTGCGACAAGCTGTACTGGTGAGAGATGCTTTGCATTTGGAAATCTTCGCTCTCAAGTAGTAAGGCTAAAGTATATAAATTTTGAGGGCAGAGAACTTGAGCTCGATAGCACTAAGGACCTTATTATTGATGGGGTTGAACTAACATTATATCAGAAAGAGTTTAACGCATACAAAGATTTCAAAAATGCTCCCTTCCCTAGGTTTGAAAAAGAAACTGACCTCATGATTGGAACGGAAGGACAACTAGGCATAGTGACAGAGGTCGAAATAGAGACTGTTGAAAACTCCCCTGCTCAGCACCTTTTCATGTTGATACCTAAGTGGGAACAGGACTATACGGCCCACCTTGAAATAATTAAAAAGATTCAAAGCTTTAGAGATGACGTGATCTTAGTGGAGTTAATAGACTCAAACGCCTTCTCTTTCCTACCGGAAGAAGATAGGCCAAACCAAGGTAAAGACGCAATTTTCTTCGAAGTAAAGGCCGATTCATTTGAGAATTTTTATGAGAGCTTTCTTTCACAATTAGAAAACGTTTCAGAAGAGAATATTTTTGAGCTTACAGAGAATCGTTTTCATAATATAAGAGCTTCTGTTCCACGGGCCGTTTTTGAAGAAAATTCAAAAATGGGTGTGGTGAAAATGGGCACTGATGTTCAAGTTAAAATAGATGACTTCCAAGAATTAATGGACATATACAGGGAGTTTTCTAAAGAAGGTATTCGATATAACCTATTTGGACATTTTGGAGACGCCCACCTCCACTTTAACTTTATGCCCGCTCCAAAAGATATTGATCACTGTAGGGAGAGGTTTGAATACCTGTATGACCAAGTGTTAAGACTAAAAGGCTCACCATTTGCCGAGCATGGAATTGGACTTATAAAGCAGAAGTATATTAAGAATTTTATGGGAGCTACACAAACAGATGTCTTTGAGGGTCTTAAGCGAAAGTTTGATCCCTACGGACAATTTTTTCCTCAGGGTTTTATGAGTTTGAGCAGTGAGAATCATAAAGCTTAAGGCGTTTGCTCTCAACACAATCGTTATTCAGCTCATTATCAAGTAGTGCCTCACAGGTTGCATCCAGTGAATTAAAGCTGTGATGCCCAGTAGTGCAGGCAGCATTTCCAAGCTCATAGGTAAAAGGTTCGGCCTGTGCGGGCTCAACAGATTGGATTCCAACTTGGGAATTATCCCACGGAAGTCCACCCTTTCCACAAGCAACTAATAAAAAAGTCATCAGGATTAAATTTAAATTTTTCATGTCTATTTAATTACAATATTGATGCCAACGAAATAGACAATATTTCATAGGCTTAGACATTTAGAGTGTTGTTTTTTTATACAGACTAATGTGGAAATGAGTAGTTTTTTTACACTAAAGAGTCCTCCCCTAGATGGAGAGGACGTCTTATTTTATTTTTGAAGATTTAACTGATGGGCGATTTCTTGAATCATTTCTTGTGCATCTCTATCAATCTCGTAAGACTTTCTACTAGCTCTCGCAATAACTCCAGAAAGCCCTCCGCCAAAGGATACCTCTGTATTTGCAGGATTAATAATGAGCTCACACTGGTGCACATCATAATCTACAAGAGAGCCTCCAGCAACGCTCGATCTCTTAGAGGCGGATGCACTAAAGTGTAGAAAATCCCATACTTTCTTTTTAAGAGTGATCTCTTCAAGTGCACGCAGTCTTGCCTCTTCTAGTAGTGATCGATCCTCTTCACTGTAGCCAACAAAAACAATTCTGATGTTTCTAGAGTTGTGTAAACTCACTTTAGCAATATGATAAGCAAGCTCTTTTTTATCAACACCAAGGCGTTGTAAAAATATTCCACTTCCAATGAAAGGGATGGCCACTGATTTAAAGCCTTGGTTCTTTGCCAGAAGAAGTGAGTTTTTCAAAGAGTTTGTGATGCCTTCCAAACTTGGTTGAAAGATACCGTCAAACCTAGTCATACTTCCGCTGGCAGCATGGAGAATACCCTTAATACCCTGCTCGTATAATTCCCCAGAATCTGTTAAAACAGCAGATCCTATTGGGACCATATTTGCATCAAGAAATTCTCCTGCGTTATTTAATTCAATCTTTGCAGCAAGAACCCTTTCACTAGTGCTTAAGTCAAAATGATCATTAGATTTTTTACCAAATGCCATTGCACTTAGACTCATTAACAAAAGGGCCGGTAAAAGTATCTTCTTCATTAAGTGATCCTCTAGTTTGCAAGTACTTCTTGTCTTTTATAAAGAGGGCTACTAAAGGAAGTGTTGGCTTTACGCTCTTCAAACTTCTCCTGGGATCTGCTCTCTTGGTTGATATCAGCAAGCTTGCCTTCAAGAACATCAACTTGGTGGTGAAGATCATAACATCTAAGTGATTTAGGATCACCGCTTAGTTCCATAAGGTCTTTTGACGAAGCAATGGTTCCAGAAAAGTTCTTTTTCGTGTAATGTAGATCGGCCGGATCATCAAGGCTCTTTTCACCTTTTATAACTTGGTATATGTGTTTATATGTATCGATATAAATCGATCCTGCACCTAAGAAGAAATTAACCAAAATATCGTCGCCCTCTTTTTCACCCAGTAAACCTCCGAAGACATTCTTTACATTATCGTGAGCTGCATCGGTCAATAAAACTCCAGTCGAAGGTACAATACCTGGTGCTGAATTAATGAGCTTAACTGTTCCAAAGGCTGCGAAAAATGGAACTGCCTCTAAAGCGGCACGAGCAGAAACTTGAACACCGTCAATCATGCAGTTATAGTGTTTACTGAATTTCTTTTCTTGAAGTTGTCTTTCTAATTCTTTTACTTCCTTTTCACCTTTGTTATCGGCAAACAATTGCGTCGAAAACAGTGCGAAAACCAAAACTGCTAAAACTCTCATATAGACCTCCCAAATAAATAGTAATTATTACTTTGCGAATTATATGCCAGCTTTTCCTGTGATTTAAGTATGTAATATCAACGTCTTGCCAGTACATCTAGTGACTAAAAAATATCAAGTGTCTAAAGATAAGACGGCCCTACTTAGCAGGCCTTAGGGTTAAAAGTAAAAGGAGTACGATTGAGCTGAAGGCGACACCAACCCACATCGCACCATATAGGCCATAAAGCTCAGAGAGAACACCAAAAATTGCGTGCATCCCAGCGATCATCGCACCTACAAACATCATAACTTTGGGGATAATGGATTCAGCTTGTGTATACTTGTTTTTTACATAGTCCATACCATATGGAAAGAAGTAAGAGATGGAGAATCCAGTAAATGGAAAGAAGTAAGGTGAAACTGTTAGCCCCAAGATAAAAAACGAAAGTGTGGCGACAACTGCAATTCTTAGAAGATAAATGGTTTTTAAGCTGGGTGAGTAAAATGAAAATAAAAGTCTCCCACCAAGAAGCAATATAAAGAATGCCGTTAGAAGCATAGATGCAAGATCAAGCTTCATACCTTCAACTTTGTATAAATAAATAACGAGTCTGGAAGAAATAAGAATTTCAGTGGCAATAAAAAAAGAAAATATAATGCCTAATTTTAAAATAGTCCCTGAAGAAACAGGTGTGCTTACTTCATCTTTTTGTGCGATACCTAAAGGGCCTAGATCTTTAAAGAACATCAGATGTGCCAATGGGATCAAGGCCAAAAAGATTAAGCTATACTGCCAAGAAAGCTCATATCTAAATACAAGGCCTAAGGCCAAAGGAGCACAAAAGGATGCAGCACCATACATAGCGTGTAGCCCGGAGAACAGCTTTCTGCCATTGAGAGGATTGGACACTCTTGCAACAATCAAATTTAGGGTTACACTTTGAATTCCCATGGCAATGCCTAAGATAGCACTAGCAATAAGAAATAATGAGAAGCTCTCTCCTTGAATTCCAGTAAGCCCCATTAAAATTAAAGCGAGTCCATGAAGAAGTATTGCAAACTTGCTAGCTTTTACAGCACCCAATTTTTTTAGCCATATAGGAGAACACAGAGTTATAAGAAAAGAGACGATAGAGGTTAAAGTAAAGATCCACGAACTTAGGGAGTTTGACACTCCAAATGCTTCGATCACCTTGGGGTAGATGGGACCTCTAGCATTATCAATCATTCCGAAGATAAAAAGGGAGAGAAAGGAGAAAAGGATATAACTTGAGCGCATTGAAGAATTATGAGGAATTCTTCAATTGGTGTCCAGGGATTTATTTTAGCTTCGATTCTCCTCCTTGCTGACTGCTACTCTGGCCTTGCCACGTTTAGCGCATGAGTATTGGATCAGGCAGCTTCCCATCACCAACATACCCATCAATGGCAACAAAACATTTAAAGATTCCATTTTTCCTCCTTTGTATGGGAGATTCCTTTCTCGGTGCTAGGACATCCATGTCCTATTAAGCGGCTCCATCCGTGGTGCCTGTGTGGGAGCGACTATCCTTGTCTTCCCTTGTTGCTATTGTATAGAGCATAAAGCGTGCCAAACTCCCAAGTATGTATATTCAACGACTTAGCTATTAAAAAGCATTACTGGTGTCGCAATGCTGATGACTTTTTGACACTGCGGCGATTTTTATCGAGGTCATTATGTCCATTCATAAAATTCTAAAAAGATATTTGAAAAGCCTCAGATTTTATGAAATCATTTTATTGTGTTTGGGATCCATGAGGGATCTTTTTTGACTTTAAGGAGTAAAGCCAATGAACGCAGCCGCCTACTATCTCATGAAGAATGGATTTATCTTACGTCTTGAGCAACCACTTGATCAAGAAGACATCCCTATCCTAATTAAAGCAAACCTTTTTGAACCTAAAACTCCCACTAAACTAAACCAGGATCAGGCCAACTATAGAGTTGCTATTTTTAGAGATGAAATCCTGGAGCTCGACGAATACACTGAAAGAGTATATGGGCAAACCTACTAGTCTGCTCATAAGCTTAATAGCCTCATTAATTATTTGCGGGCAAGCACATGCCCGCTTTAACGTTGAACCAACCTATAAGCGCTATTGGGGCACCTTTGAAAGGGGTGACCTTAAAGGAAGCCTCACAGGCGAATCCCTAAGCATAAATGCCGGATATCTTGGCGACTACTTCATGGCCGGTGTCACGGCCGAAATGGGAAATTTTCATTACTCAGACACGATCATTGATCAAAACTACACAGTCTTTGCAGGAGGAGGTATAGGGACCTATCTTGGTTTTCACTTCTTCGATCGAGTCAAGCTGTGGACAGGATACCTAAATAGCACTCTTGAACCTAAAAGCAATGAAGACCTTCAGTATTTTGGACAACAGATAAGTTTTGGCCTTGGAATAAGAGTATGGAAGTACATTTTATTAAATTACGAGGTCTATCAAAACTATTTTACTCAGATTGAAGATGAGACCACTGGAAAGACTGAAGGTCTTGATACTAATATCAAAGAGCAAAAACAATCCATCGGAATTAGTGCTTTTTTAACCTTTTAAAACCTTCTCTCCATGGCCAGTGAATGGTTAAAAATAAAAGGCGTGAACAGATTGTTTAGTTTCAAAGACCATTTGTCTGATCTAATTAAGTGAATTGCAACTTCGAGCCCCAGCACGGGTACAATGTCCTTATTCCCCCACTTTGTGTGGACTGGTGTCGGAGCTGATACTCCTGAGGGAGTTTTCTGTACGTATTCTTTCCAATTGCTCATTTCAAATGAATACCCACCTATAGTGAGCCCTGTCTCCCACCATCGATCTGCAGTAAAAAGGTAATGAACAAAAAGACCCTCAATATCAGAACAAATAGAGTCATTTCCCTGCATATAGGTTAGGCCCCACCTTCCTGCAGAGAACCTTAAATAGTAGCTTTTATTAGCTATAATTCCCGTATTGTTCCACTGATTGCAGTAGTTGAGTTTTTCACCCTTATTGATATGAGGCGTAAGTCCACCTGTTCCGAGCTGAACATAGCTTGCAGATACATTTAGAGATAATAAAAGGAGGATGAGAAACCGTTTCACCTAATATATTTTAAGTGAATGAGAAAGAATTGGAAGAGAGGTTAATTTTCCCTAAAAAGAAAAAGGGCCAAATGAATGGCCCTAAGCTTCTAGTTCTTATTTACGCAGTTTAGGTCTTCGAAAGATTGAGTAAGCCTGTTAACAAAGGCCTCTTCTCCGGCACGAAGCCACTTTCTTGGATCATAGTACTTCTTATTTGGCTTGTCGTCCCCATCAGGGTTTCCAATTTGTGTTTTAAGATACTCTCCATGCTCTAGGTGATAGTCGCGAACTCCACTCCAAAACGCCCATTGCATATCTGTGTCAATGTTCATCTTAATCACACCGTAATCGATTGCCTCTCGAATCTCTTCTTGAGTTGATCCTGATCCGCCGTGAAAAACAAAGTTCACAGGATTTTTACCAGTTCCATGTTTTTGCTCAATATGCTCTTGAGAGTTTTTAAGAATGATTGGTGTAAGCTTGACGTTGCCTGGCTTATAAACACCGTGCACGTTTCCAAAGGAAGCTGCAATGGTAAAGTATGGAGAAACCGCTTTTAACTTCTCATAAGCATAATTTACTTCTTCAGGCTGGGTGTATAGCTTTGAGCTATCAATATCAGTATTGTCGACACCGTCTTCTTCCCCACCAGTGACACCAAGTTCAATTTCAATATGAGTTCCAATTTTTTTCATTCTCTCAAGATACTTGACGCAGGTTTCAATATTTTCTTCAAGAGGCTCTTCACTTAAATCAAGCATATGAGAGCTAAATAGTGGCCTTTTATGTGTCTCATAGTAAGCTTCCCCAGCTTCAACCAAACCATCAATCCACTTAAGTAGTTTTCTCGCGGCATGATCGGTATGAAGTACTACTGGAACGTCATAGTATTTGGCCATTTCATGAACATGAAGTGCCGCAGATACAGCTCCAGCAACTGCCGCACTTTGATCAGAGTTATCAAGAGACTTCCCTGCATAAAAGGAAGCTCCACCATTTGATAATTGTACAATAACAGGTGAATTAAGTTTTTTTGCAGTTTCCAATACACCATTTACGGAGTTGGTTCCCACAATATTTACCGCCGGAAGTGCGAAGTTGTTCTTATTAGCGTATTCGTAAAGTTCTAAGACTTCATCCCCATGTAAAACACCGGACCTAAACTTGCCCATTAATTCCCCCTATTTCATAGTTTTTAACTATTTTGCCGTGTTTTTCACATGTTTTAAAGGGAAATTGGCCTAGAAATATGATTAGCCTGTCAAGGCAAGGTCTGGCCCAAAATATAGCTTAAAATCTTTTGGGAACAATTGAATATACTCTCTTTTAATCCTGTCTTTTAACTTCTTACTGAAAAATGACATGTACTTTTTAATCCCTAGAAGAGCATCCATAATGAACTTAAAAAATGCTATATTGCGCCACCTGGTTGCCATCTTCATATCCACAAATGCACCCAAGTAAAAGAAGTCTGCCTCTTTTATTCCAGAGTCCATCATATCCCTTCCTAACCTCATAAGCTTTTGAACCAAGGTTCTATGAGAGCTCATCTCTTTGGTTGAAAACCCAAGCTCCAAGAGTCTCACCATTCCCTGGCAAAGATTATAGGAGTAATCCCAAGAGGTTTCGCTTAGGTCAGCATTAAGACAAACATCGTCTATTGCCTTTTTTGCAAAAGACTTATTTTCAGTGCAGTGAGGCCTGCCTTCTCTTGATCTTTCCAACCAAAGGTTGGCGAAATGTTTTGGACTTATTCTTCTTGCCATAAGCTTACCGTGTGAATGTGGGTGATTTCTAAAAGTGATATACTTTTAATTGATGCATCCATAATACCACCCGAAAGTATGGGCCACAAGTAATTTTATGCTGCCAATATTTGGTGGATATAAAATACACTAAGTGCTGAAAAAGCCGTCAAAGATTGTTATATTTGGCCAATGACACTTGCCATTTTAACTATTGTAACATTTTTCACATCTATCATTTCGGCTATAATCGGCATGGGAGGTGGAGTTCTGCTCTTATCGGCCATGACATTTTTCATGCCACTTCATGTGATCATTCCGGTTCATGGATTTGTTCAACTAATCAGTAACTCTACTAGACTTCTGTTTTTAAAACTCCACATCAAATGGCGCTTTTTTCTATTCTTTATTCTTGGTATGCCGTTTGGTGCCGCACTTAGTGCTTTCCTTTTAAAAGATGTTGTTGATGAGAGTTTTCCTTATTTGGCCATTTCATTACTGATTTTTTATGCGGTTTTCAAACCCAAGAAAATGCCTCACATGGAGATCAAGTCTTGGGGCTGGACTATTGTTGGTTTCGTTACAGGAATCGCGGCCATAATTGTTGGAGCAGTGGGACCCTTGATCGCACCATTCTTCATTCGAAACGACTTAGAAAAAGAAGAGATTGTTGCAACTAAAGCAACGATGCAAATGGTATCCCACCTTTCAAAGATCCCTGTGTTTTTGTACCTTGACTTTAAATTCGAAGACTACGCTTCAGAGACCCTTCTCATGGCCTTGGCAGCAATTATTGGGACACACTATGGGATTAAGATTTTGAGAAAGGTTGATAATAAGATTTTTAAAAGGCTTTATAAAACAGTCTTATTCATAAGTGGCGTGAGATTGCTTTATAGGTTTGTGGAATTTTACATTTAGACAAAAAAAGGCCTGCTGAGCAGGCCTAATAAGCTTACGCCAAGATATCGTATGGTCTGATTGTCTTTCTGCCGTTAGCTTCACATCTTTTTTGAGCTTGCTCTACCAACCAGTAAACGTGCTCGTTAAGTGCGTCAAGAGTGTCGGAAGAAACATTAAAAGTCTGCTTTCCAGAACCTTTTAGAGCTTCTTTAGTTTTAGATCCAACAAGTAACATTTCTTTAGCTTTTTTCTTAGCCATGTTTTCCTCCAATGAAGTTATTATTTGGTTTATAAAATGTTCTTCATTGTCTTCAAAAAAGTCAAAGCAATTCCAAAGATATTGTCCAAATAAAACAAGAATTCGTGTGTTTAGTCCCTAATTAAGAATTATTAAGGTGTATTTTTTTCAAACACACTATCACGCGGTGCACAATTCCAATTAAAATTAACCTATTAAAATTTAGACTCAAATCAATATTAGGAGAATATATGTCGAGACTTGTCCCTACTCTAGTTCTAAGCGTTCTTATCTCAGCCTGTGAAAATCCACTGGCAACAATGTCTGATATGAAAAAAACAACGAAAGAAATGAAAGAAATCACAGCAGATATGAACAATAAGATGGACGAGACTAACGAAAACACAGGAAACTTGGGAGCTGCAAGTAGACATGGGTTTTCAGAAGATAAAAGAGATAAAAAAAGAAAGGTCCTATTTAATCCATCTTATTATCAAGACATGGGCAACACTCTAGTTGATGCCAAAGTATTTCTTCTTTCATTTGAGTATCAAATTTGGGATGGTATCGCTGACGCCGATGGAATAATGGAGAGAGAGCGCTTGATTGAAGACGCTATACATGAGCTTCACCAGTCACTCTCAGGAACCTATGAAAAGTTAAAGACAAAGAAAGAATATCTTGGGTTCATCTCAGGAGATAGTCGAATGGATAAGATGACTCCTTTAGAGTCTACAGGTCCAGACTTCCAAGATGAGCGAACTTTTTATGCAATAGCAACAACACTTCACGTAGTGGACCTATTGCAAGAAAGGGCCATAGAGCAAAACAAAAGTAAAAACCTAAAGATGCAGGAAATCAGTCTTTATGACGTTATTGCATCGGCCCTACTAAAGGAAAAGCAAGGTCTATATTTATCTCGTGCAGAAAAGGCTGTCCTGGTTAAGGACATGAAGGAAATGTCGATTGACCTCCTTAAAGCAAGGATGAACTTTTTGGCGGCACTCGCCATCAAAAACATGGTTGATGAAAGTGACATGAGTGTCGGAGACAAAGCACAAGGCCTATTATTTAAACTTACAGATGGTTCTATGGGTGCACTAAGACTTGATGCAAAGTTTGACCAAGTAAACTCAGTAACTAAAGATGACATTCTTCACAAGCTTAAAGGTGCTGTAAAAACTAAACAGCTACTTGAAAAAGTGACAGGTGAAACACCTAAACTAAGTTCAGACATCGATTCAATCTACAGGAACCTAAAAGGCGAGTTTGCACCTGCAGATGCAAATTCTCTTGATCAAAAAGAGATGAAAATGGATTTATTTAACGCATTAAAAGAAGAGCTTATTCGATAAAAGCTCTAATATTATCTTCAACTCCCTCAAGCAATCTTTGCCTGGCCTGTCGAGAGGCCCAGGCAATATGAGGGGTTAAAATCAATCTCTCGGAGTCCCTTATTTCAAGCAGTGGATTATGGCCTTGGATGGGTTCCTTGCTCGCAACATCAAACCCAAGTTTTATATTTGATTTATTGAAGTAATCAACAATTGCTCTTTCGTTAACAACTCCACCCCTTGCAACATTTATAAGAATACAATCATCCTTTAGCTTTGAAACATTGCTGGCGTTTATAAGGTCCTTGGTGTTCTCATTTAAAGGGCAATGAATACTTATGATATTGCACCCAAGCAAAGCATCTAGCTCCACCCTAGTAAACTCAGGATCGCTGTTGCGTCCTGTGGTAGAGAAATACTTAACGTCACAGCCCATCGTCGTTGCGATTCTAGCGACCTTTTTCCCAATTGATCCAAGACCTACAATCCCCCAAGACTTATCGCTAATATCTTCGAAGGTATTATTTAAGACTGAAAAGACTGGGCTATCCTGCCATTTAGATTTTCCGGATTGGTTTTGCTCGCTAAGCCTTAAAGACAAGGCCAATACCATCGACACCGTTAACTGAGATACTGAGTCCGTCGAGTACCCTTTAACATTTTTGACCTCAATACCCTTTTCATTACAATACTCAAGATCAACATTATCTGTACCAGTTGCACAAACGCAGATGAGTTTTAAATCAGGCAACTTTTTTAAAACAGAGGAGTCCATGCGAACTTTATTCAGAATTAAGACATCTTTATTCTTGGCCCGATCAAAGAGCTCTTTCTCGTTAGTGGTAGAATAGGTTTTGACTTCACCAAATTTATCAAACCTCTTTAATTCTTCTATTGGCCCAATTGCCTCTGAATCTAAAATTGCAATTTTCAATTTTTCTCCAAAAATGAATTAGGATTCAGTGTGTGGCATATTGGTCCAACACCACCATTGTATTTTTTTTCGTAGTAGTCTTGATGGTAGTCTTCAGCTTTCCAAAACTCACTTGCTTTTGAGATCTCTGTCACAATTTTTTTGCCAAATGCATCTTTACTTTCCAAGAGGTCCAAAAATTCTTGGGCCTGAGACTTTTGTTCATCACTATGATAAAAAACAACGCTTCTATATTGATTACCAATATCAACACCCTGTTGATTTGGAGTGGTGGGATCGTGCATTCTAAAAAAATAATCCAATAGCTCTTTAAAGGAAACAATGGACGGATTAAATTCAACTTGGACAACTTCCGCATGGCCAGTCCTGCCAGTGCAAACCTGCTCATAGCTTGGTGATTGAATGTGTCCACCCATATAACCGCTGTAGGCATTCTCAACGCCTTTTAGGCGTTTAAATAGTTCTTCGACACCCCAAAAGCAACCACCACCAAATGTGGCCTTCTCAAACTTGCTCACTACTTGCTCCCTTTACTCCCAAAATCTTTCTTAAATTCTCCAAGGCCTTCTTCCTCAAGTTTATCAACAGGAACAAAGCGCAAGGAGGCTGAATTGATACAATATCTTAACCCTGTTGGTCTTGGTCCGTCTGGAAACAGGTGCCCAAGATGAGAGTTTCCACTCTTGCTTCGAACTTCAACCCTTCTCATATTATGTGAAGTATCCTCTTTCTCTACAATATTGTCATTTACTAGTGGTCTATAAAAAGATGGCCACCCTGATCCAGAGTCGTATTTATGGTTAGAGGAAAACAATGGTTCCCCGGAAACCACATCAACATAAATTCCCTCTTCCTTGTGATCCCAAAACTCATTTTGAAATGCCATTTCAGTGGCGTCTTCTTGTGTAACCTTATATTGCAACTCAGAAAGCCCGTGAAGTTTTTCTATTTTTGTTTTATCCATAGATTTAAGCTCCTTAAACGTATTTTACACTTAAGAAGCTTTATTTTGAAGGTAGATATTATTGATCTGGCCTAAATTAGGCCTTTGTCGCCAGAATTCTTTGTAGTTCTTTTTTGGGATGCTTAACAAGCTCTTTAGTGACGGTAAAATTCTTTACACCAGTAGAGGGAAGCTCAAACTTGTAGTCTCTAAAAATTCTTTCAAATATAGTCATTAAAGACCTCGCACCCGTTTTTTCCGAGTGGGCCATTTGAGCCAACTCCTGCAATGCCTCAGGCTCCCAATTCAGTTTAATACCGTAGGACATGAATGAGTCATTGTATTGGTTCAAGATGGACTCTTTTGTGTCTTGCAGTATGTGATAAAGGTTGTCGCTGGTCAGGTGATTGCAGTGTACACGAACAGGCAGTCGTCCAATCAGCTCTGGCTCGATGCCAAAGTCAATAAAGTCTTGAGTTGTAGCAAGACTGAAAAGGTTATCTTCGTTTTCAACAGACTTTCTTTTGGCAAAACCAATTTGATTAACATTTAAGCGTTTCTTAATTATGTCTTCTAGCCCGGAGAAGGCTCCGCTTAAAATAAAAAGGATGTTCTTGGTATTAATCGTTTTGGCTCGATTGCTATTTTGCCCAAAAGCGTTGTTAAGTTGAGAGAGCATATCAAATGGTGACCGGGTTTCAATTTCAGTCTCCTCCAGGAGTTTAAGCAGACCATTCTGGACACCTCTGCCGCTTACCTCTCTGCCACCGATTTTTCTTCCGCCTGCCAACTTGTCGGCCTCGTCAATGTAGACAATCCCATATTGCGCCATCTCCACATTACCATCGGCCTGAGTTATAAGGTCACGAATTGTATCTTCTACATTTGCCCCCACATACCCTGCTTCGGTAAATTTAGTGGCATCAGCCTTAACAAAAGGCACACCCACTAATTGGGCAATCTTTTTGATCAAATAGGTTTTACCAACTCCTGTAGGCCCAAGCATTAAAATATTTTGCTTAAAATAGTGCGGTGTCTCACCTGTTTCATAGTCTCTTTTGATGTGATTGTAATGATCACATATAGCAATTGCCAAAGTCTTCTTCGCTTCATCTTGGCTGATTACATAGTCGTCTAAGTAAGTTTTAATGTCTTTTGGGGTATATTCAAACTCAAGTTCAAGCTCATCGTCTAAAAACTCAACCTCTTCTTCCTGCTCAAGGGGATCAAGACCTTTTGAAACAATGTGAACCTTGTCACCAAACTTACTCTTAACAAGCTCTTCCAGTTCTGATTGCATTTTCTTTGGATCAATAGAGTCGTCTTTTTTCTTATTATCTATTTCTTTTTTCATATCTGTTTCGTTAAAGTTTTCTAAGTCCATTCCCACTCCCCTGTCTAAAGAAAATTAACAGCTGTCTAGTCTTGTGACAAGCTCACCTGGTTAGACGAGACCAGGCGTTGTCTAACCGTGGCGCTCCAACCATATAGAATCACTGTTATGTAACTGTAAAGCCTCCAATTGAAACTTTAGCAGCCTTAAGGATAGCATCAAATTAAACTTAGATACCTTGAACATTTTTCAGATCATTCAAAACTTAAAATTTGTTAAGCTCAAGTCTCTAAACTACTGTTTTGTTCTTGAGCCAAAAGGCTTTTTATGGAATCCTTGAATCATGAATATAGTTCTTTTAAGAGGCCTCGTTCGTGAACAGAGACACTGGGGAGGTTTCAAAAACCTTGTTGAGAAAACTTTCCCAGAGGCAAAGGTTCTAGTCTTGGATATCCCAGGCACAGGGCAGCGCCATCACGAACTTTCACCAACCAACTTCGATCAAATGATCGCAAAGATTAGAAGTGAATATATTTCTAAAAAAATCTCAGGCCCCACGACCATAATAGCTCAGTCTCTTGGGGGTATGCTTGCTAAGAGGTGGAGCGAGCTTCATCCAGAAGAATTTAGCCGCATGATTCTAATTAACTCAAGTTTCAAAGGTCTAAACCCACTCTATTACCGCTTGAGACCAAAAGCGTGGCTCGACTTTTTAAACATCTTTATAAACCGACAAATTGAAAACAGAGAAAAACTCATTCTTGGACTGGTCAGCAATGACATTGCGAAACAAAAAGAAAATCTCCAGTCTTGGTGTGAAATCCAAAAAAGTGCACCAGTAAAAAAGGCAAGTTTTATCAATCAAATTCTTGCGGCATTGAGTTTCTCGCCATCTAAGGTTGCACCGGATACGCAAGTTATGTTGTTGGCCTCGCAAGGAGATAGACTCTGCTCTTATAAGTGCTCTGTACAACT
>CATMLK010000014.1:0-76887 GCA_950070535.1 uncultured Bacteriovoracaceae bacterium
GAAAACTTGCCATATCTCGGCCAAATAATAGCCCAATCCTAAGTCTTAAGAATCTGCACAACATTTGGGGCGCTTACTCCGGGGGTGTTAGTTTTCTAACAGGGGCGTGTAAATGGCTCCATTGATGTGGAGAAGACTCGCAGGTTTTGAGAGAATATCCTTGTCTAAAACTAAAAGGATTAAGGATTAAATCAATGCTCAAACATCTCTTTATTGCCATTATCGCTCTATCTGCTACCACCTCAATCGCTAAGGCAAGTACTATTCATCTGGATCATGGACAAGTTAAAGGTCTTGTTAAAATGTCATTGTGGTATGAAGGGACTTCAAATTTTGAGACTTCAGCTTTTAGGCCTGGAGCTGCAATGGAGATGCTGGCCGAAGCAGATAGTGAGAGTTCAAAAGCTCCAGTTTTAAGCGAAGAGCTTACTATCGCTTTAGAAAATTTAAGTATTTAGCAAAAAAGTATGGAAATAATACTATTTTGTACTAAAATAGTATTATGCATAGGATTGCGAAGGTAGGAAGCCTACTAAAGAAAATTTATCGACACTATTCAAATGATCTTCTAGAAGCTCTTCAGCAAAAGGGCTTTATAGACCTAAGGCCTAGTTTTCTGGAAATTCTTACAAACATCTGTGAAATGGATACACCCTCGATAAAAGAGGTCGGCAATGCTTGCGGTCTCAAGAAGCAAACCATGACTAGCCACCTAAATGAGCTTGAAAAAAGAGGATACGTAGTTAGGAGAAAAGGCGAGCATGATAAGAGAGAACAGCGAGTCTTTCTAACTGAGTATGGTGAAAAGTTTAAAATAAGTATGTTGGAAGTGATCGAGGAGCTTGAAAACGAATATCTAAAGAAGATAGGAGAGGTTGAGCTTGATCGGATTGCCCTAACATTGGAAACTTTCCACAATAAGATCAAATCCAGGGATGTTCAGCAGAGTCTCTTCTAGCTTAAGCGATTCTAAGTTTTCTTTGATCGACTGACTGTTTAGGCCAGTACTTATAGCCACCTGAAATATTGTTAAGATTATAAAAGCCGTGCTTGTTCAGTAGTTCGCAGGCCAAAATTGATCTTGTCCCGTCCTCGGAAATAACCATGATCGTGGATGTTTTGTTTGGAAGTTCTTTGTGCCTGATTCCCAACTCTTCCAAAGGGATTTTAATTGCTTCAGAAAATCCATCCTGGTTTCCAAATGATTTTTCCGAAACGTCCAAAAGTATAAAGTCTCTGTCCTTTTCTAAAAATAACTTCCTGGCCTTCTCGGGTGAGAGGTCGTTATAGCCACGTCTATTTAAAAGGTAGTCGTCTGGAAGCTTTTCTCCGTTTTTCACTCTTACCATTTGTGCCTGAATCGTTTTGAAGGCCTTTTCGGTGTACTGGTCCATGCACTCAATTCTTCGCTCCATTTTATCCAGACGCTTCTCGATCTGATCTAATTTGGAGAAAATATTGTTTTCCAGTTTGTCTTTCATGGTATCCCTTGTGTCGAATTAGACTCTCAATACCATTGTAAACAAATTGCCCAAGGCCTAGAAGAACGGGTAAATAGTTCCAAAGTGAATCTGTCCAATAATGATTGATGTTAGAAGACCTACCATCAAAAACACTGAACCTTCGTAAATTCCATAACCTAGGTGTGGAGTGTCGGTGCTTTTACCCTCTGTTGGGCCTTCCTGAATTTGAAAAACTTGAATCACACCGGCCCTAAAAACTGGAAATATTAAGGCCCCCAGAAGAGTTTTTAAAACCACTTGGATACAGTAAGAGACAATATCGTGATGTTCATGGTGGAAAGCTGCCATAATGATCAAAGCGTTTCCAAAAAGGAAGCCTGAATAAGAGAAAGCAAGCCCTATGTTTTTTTGAATCATCAAACTGTTAAATGATAGCTTTGAAACATATGCAAATAACTTTGTGGAAAAACCAAACAATACAAGCGCAAAAAGCCACAAAATAAAAAGGATAATAAGGGAGTGTTCAGACTCTTGAAAAATATTTCTTACAAGAAAGGCCATGCATATTGATTGGGAGAATGAAACGATCCCATAGGATGCGTTCTTCTTTTTTAAAACCTCATCTTTGTATTCGAAATTGTAAAAAACAATATTATCCATAATGTATAGGGAAACTAGATAGAGAACTATGCCGCTGGTTCCCAGTATAAAGAAATCAAGAACACTTCTAACAAAGCCTATATACTCGTTGAACTCCAAAGTGGAAAAAATTAAAGCAATCCCAATTAGTCTTGAAAATACGTGAAGAGTGTCCACGTAATTTTCAGATGGATATATCTTTTTTAAAATTTGCTTTTTCTGGGAAGGGTAAAAAAGAACGTGGGCATATTTGTAGAAGAGCAGTCCTAAACAAATAAATACTGTGAATAAAAAACGAATTAACAACTTGTCAAAAATCTCGTTCATTGTGCCCCTCTGCTGGCCCTAAAATTTCTTTTTACTATATCTGAAAAATAATCTTTTAAATCAAATTGATCATTTCTGTCTTTCTTAAAATAAGCGGGAAACTCTCTTCTTGTGATGCTTCCTTTGGTGCCAAACTCATCATTGAATCCAAAGAAAGGTTTGTCGTCTCTTATGCTCTTTTGAATCTGTTGGTAGACATTGTAAGTGGCATTGTAACCTTTAAGGCCTGTGTATTGTGGAATGTATCGGTAGGCACGGTAAAAGGTCCACACTTTCCCCTTATTGGTGTTTCTCCAGCGGCCGAAGTCGCGATTGCCTATAAACACGCTGCCGGGAGGCAGGGGAGTGAAGGACTCATTAAGATCTTCGGACCTTCTAAATATGGACATTCCAATAAAATCTTTATTCTTTTGAGTGAAGGCCCTAGAAGTTCGAACAATTATCTCTTCATAGGTTTGGAAGCCGTAAACTACTTTATATTTTTGATAGTATGTTTTGATGATAAAGCCTGTTGAGTGGGTATCCACCAAAATTACAGAAACGGGAGCACCCTTGATCATTGAAGATAAGCTTTCTTCATTGAAAACATAGCTTATCCCAAATTCAGAAGGGGAGAGACTTTTAGAAAGTCCCAAATACGTAAGTAAAAGGAGGCTATAGATAATGATCTTATTTAAATTCATAGAGAGTCGGCCAAATCCCTGAGTTTTTTCTTATGCTCTTCGCTCAGTTCCTCAAAGTCACAGTGAAGCCTGTTTACTCTATGGGATTTGCTAAACTTTCCAAAAAGGTCCGTTGCTTCATTAATATTCTGAATGAAGTTTCGGCCCTTTAAAATCGGCTGCTCTCTCACTACTTTGATGGGGTATTTGTTAGAGCTATTATCCCCGTCCATGTAGTACTTTGAAAGTCGACCAGAAGAGGAGCATTTTATAAAATCAATGCCGCTCTCATTTAAAAAATTCTCAATAGCCCCAAGGGTTTCGAGTTGGTCTGTGCCAAATGTTTCAAAGATCTTTGGAGGGATGTTGTTTAAAATTATTTTGGATGCCCACTCATTCTTAGATCCTCTAAGCACTTTCATTAAGAAGTGGTCATCATGGTGAAGGTATTCTTCAATGTCAGCAGGGATTGAGTATTCATTATTGGATGTAGCGAAATACCTCTCAAGCATTTTCTCCAAACACACGGCCTTATAATGAAAATACACCATTAAAAACATATGAAAGCGGCACAGAAGAAAATCATCAAATGTGGAGACTGCTCTCTCTGAAATACCAAGGTAGCATTTATTATCAACCTCAGCTTTTCTAAGGTTGTCAATTATCCAGTCTAGGTCAAACTTTCCATAACTTACTCCGCAGAAGTAGGAGTCGCGAAGTAGGTAGTCCATTCGGTCACAGTCCATCTCACTGGACACAAGTTGGTGAAGAATTGGGAAGTAGTTTGTGCCATCAATTGTAAAATAGCTCTCATCTAGGCACTCGCCAATGATTAGCCCAGCAATCATTGTTGGCTCAACACCATACTTTTCTTTTACACCCTTAAAAGATTCGGTGAAGGAAGAGTCTACGATAGATTTAATTGTGTAGTCTTCATGGCTTGCTTGCCTATCTTTTTTCGGAGCGAAGGCCTCTGGAAGCTTAAGTTCGCTAACTTGAGGCATAACAAATTCTGTGGTGTGACTAAGTGGAGCGTGTCCTATGTCGTGCAACAAACAAGCAAGTCTCACTGTCTCTCTAAGTCTAAGCCAATCCTTATTGTAAGTTACTTCTTTAAAGACTGTATCGAATACTTTGGAGACCACATACATTACGCCTATTGAGTGTAAATATCTGGTGTGGGTCGCGCCCGGAAAGACGTATTCAGAAAAACCAAGTTGTTTGATATTTCTCAGTCTTTGAAAAAAAGGGTGTTCAAGGATTTGAACTTCTTCCTTTTGTATTTTTATTGATCCGTGGACCGGGTCGCGAATTTCCATTCTAATTCCTTAAATAGCGTTTTGATTTTCTTCGAGCCAGCTCGCAATGTCGCTTGATTCAAACATTGGCTCTCCGTCGATATATAGACAGGGAACAGTCGTTCTACCTGTTGTTTTAAGATGATCATTTCTATATTGCGGACTTTCCATTGTATTTTTAAATTCTATCGAATCTTCCAGCCCAAGCTTTTTAATCTTTTCAAGAACAATCCTGCAAAATGGACATTGCTCGTAATAGTATAACTCTAACTTCATGTGGACTCCTTTTTTAAAGTAGTAAAAACTAAAAGTGGCCTTTCGGCCACTCTAGAAGTTAGAAATCTTAGTCGTTTCCACTATCGTCTAAGTCGTATCCCACCGGTTTGCCCTGGGCATACTCGGCATCTTCGTCGTAAAGTTCGTCTTCTTTCTCTACTTCTTCTGGAGAGTCGAGTTTTGCGTCAAGGTTTTCATCGTAACTCCAACCGTAACCAAATGAACTTTCATCAATCTCGTCGTCCGGATTATACTCATCAGATAGCTTTCCGTTTGTTTCTACTGAGTCAAAGTCTTTATCTTCAGACTCTTCCTCTGGTAAAACTGGTTTCTCAACTGTTTTAGGCGTTGTTGCTGCAGTTGTTGTTTCGATTTTTTCCTCTTCAACAACCTTCTCTTCTTTCTTTGGCTTAGCCGCAGTTGTTTTCTTTTTAGTTGCCTTTTTCTTGGCTGCCTTCTTAGGAGCTGCTTTCTTTGTTGCAGTCTTTTTAGCAACTTTCTTCTTAGTAGCTTTTTTAGCAACTTTCTTTTTCGCTGCTTTTTTAGCTACCTTCTTCTTAGCCGCTTTTTTCTTTGTAGCCTTTTTAGCAACTTTCTTTTTTGTTGCTTTCTTTTTTGTTGCTTTCTTAGCAACCTTCTTCTTGGCCGCTTTCTTCTTTGTGGCTTTTTTAGCTACTTTCTTCTTCGCCGCTTTTTTCTTCGTGGCCTTCTTCGCTACTTTTTTCTTAGTTGCCTTCTTTGCAACTTTCTTTTTAGCAGCTTTTTTCTTTGTAGCTTTTTTAGCTACCTTCTTCTTAGCAGCTTTTTTCTTCGTGGCCTTCTTCGCTACTTTTTTCTTAGTTGCCTTCTTTGCAACCTTCTTCTTAGCCACTTTTTTCTTTGTAGCTTTTTTAGCTACTTTCTTCTTAGCAGCTTTTTTCTTTGTAGCCTTCTTCGCTACTTTTTTAGTAGCTTTTTTGGCCACTTTTTTCTTGGCGGTTTTCTTCGCTACTTTCTTAGTAGCTTTCTTTTTTGTTGCTTTTTTCTTTGCCACTTTTCGGTCCTTGTTATTGGTTTAAATAATATTTATGTAAATAGTATATATTGGAGCTTTTTAATTACAAGAGCTATTCAAATTTTAATGCTGTATTTGGGAGAGATCAATATTTAATTCTTGTGGAATTAAGGTATTTTTGAATGTGCCTTCAGTGTTACCTGAGCCTTGGTTGAATGGAACTCCCTCTGAGAATAGGGCGAAGTTTCCATTGAAGGTGTCTGCTGAACTACCAGCACTAACTGACTTAAGTGTGACAAATTTTGAAGAGTAGAAGTTTCTGCTCATATTAGTTCTTAGGCCTGAGAAAAAGTTTGTGTGCTCTCCTGCAGGATTGCCATCACTCATTTCTCCTGGACGATACGCACTAAATAGCCTGTTTCTAACATCACTGTCTGGAAGACTGAATCTGCCAGTGTAATATGCCCTTTGAACAGAGTTAAGTTCATTCCAATGTGCCTGCATTAGATTTGTTAGGGTATTTTTGGCCAAACAGTCTCCAGCACTATTGTTTACTAGACTTGAGTTGCCGGTAAAGAACCAAACAAATTTTCCATTGATGCTTCTACAGCCCGGTAGGGAGTTGTAAATAGTGTTTATATCTATGGAATCATAAACCGTAGAGTCTCCAATATTGGATATTGTTTGAGCTGCGGCAAGTCCGTAATTGGCCCTTGTTCTAGATGAGAAATTCTTTTGATACACAAGTTGACTCGCCACATTCATTGAACCCCTGTACTTAAGAATAGCTGGCTCCTGCCTGGCCAAATAATCCTGAAGGATGTTCACTAGGTCACTTGTTCCTTTATAAAGAGCATTTGGATCCTGAGAGTCAATCAGAGGAGCGTACAATGACATGTCATAAACTGTATTTGTACCTACCTTCTCAGATGTCTCATTAAGGATGATCCCGTAAGAGTCTACGCCAACTTCTTGATTTAGAGTCTCTGGAGTGGGGACTAGGTAGTTTACAGCATCATATAAAGTGGGTGCTCGTGAGGATAGGATTGCATCATTAATAGCTTCCATCGATATCGTGGCACCAGTGGAAAGACCTGCGAGATTGCTTTTCAATTTTGTGAAAACATTGCCGTTGTAAAGTCCAGCGCTCGTTCCAATTGAGCCACCAAGAGGAATTGGTTTAACAATCTCAACTGAAGATCCAGCAAAGTGGGAGGTGTCCGTTGGGGAGCCGCTTGGATAATCATAAGGAATATTTGGTACCGCAAAAAAGATGGATGCAGAATCAATCCAACCACCAATGGGGGTGGTTTCATCTTTTAGCCAGAAACCTCCACCAACTCCGCCATAGTTTCCTGGAATTGGCATTCCTTCCTGGTAATCAGTCCCTGTGGTTATGGTGCCACCTCTATCCACTGGATTTGTATTGTCCAATGCACTGACATAAGGGCTTGTTTTAAAGTGAGGGGCCCTTGGAAGCAGGTAAGATGGATTGCCTCCACTGTGAGATACATCAAAGATCATCGGGCCAACTCGACCGCCAAAAGGCTTAGCCGCCGCATAAGCAGTCAGCTTTATAGAAGCGCTATTGAAGGGATTAAATAAACCTACAAATTCACTCTCACCCTTAACCGCGTAGTAGGTGAGTACGTCTGGATTCTTAACAAACCCTAAAGGATAGCCTGGAATGGGCATTCCAACTTTTGTGGCCACGCATTCAGCTGTGGACTCTGCTGAAATTGGACTTCCACCTCCTCCAGTAGGTGTGACTTGAATACCACTGTCTGTTGTTGTTGAAGCTAGCAAAGTAAAAAAAGTTGCATAGTTTACCGGCATGAGTTTTAAATCAAGAAAGTACTTTCTTCTGGCCTGTGTGTTGTCTGGTATCAAGAGGTTTGAAAGGGTAAATGGACCACCAAGGTTTGGGAGTCGGGGAGCAAGTTCGCTTAATTTAAAAGTACATTTAAGTTCATCGGTGTTTCCCTGGCTGCAATCCTGGCCACCTAAGTTTCTAAAAGCTGAATAGAATGCCTTGTACACCCTTTCATTGGCCGGGGACTGCTCGCTTGAGACAATGTTATTGATGTCTCTTTGGCAACCTGGGCCATTACCAGCACACACACCTTCATAAGGTGCTTTATTTACCTGTGCTTCAAGGTTTCTAATCCTTAAGGCAAGGTTGAACGCATCTGGAAAGGCTCCCATTCTATCTGCCGCAACTTCTGGTGCATCAATTGTTGAGTCCATAAGCTCTGGAACGCCGACGACGTTATAGGCCCATATAAAGTTTGTTAAAAAGTTGATGTTTGATCTTCTTGAGCAATCACTGGCCTTTTGATCGGCCAAAGCATCTATAAAAGAATCCATTGTCTCTTCCATTCCAAGAACATCTGTTCTAGCAAACCTTGGAAGTCCCGGAATTAATGCTTTTTTACAGACAGAGACGCTTCCAGAAGATTTGAAATCAAGACAAACTGAAGGAACGTTATAGCCATCATAAACTGTACCTCCTCCTGTGCCGAACGGCTCCATTCTATAATTTACTGGATTTCCCGAAGGTCCGGATATTTCATCAAGACTTAGGTTTCCAAGAACATAGTTTTTAAACATCCACTCTTTATAAACGTTTCTCATTTCCCAATTAAGGTAAGAGATGTTGCTTAGTTGTCTTGCTTGAACACTCGCCCCCGCAAACGCTGCGGCATCGACTGCATTTTGAAGATTGATTTTAGCTTTAACAAAAATACCAATATTGATTATGAAGGCGATGAAGGTAATCAACGCTAAGATGGTTGTCGCAAAAAATATTGTCATCTGCCCGCGGGCGTTGAGAAGTATCGTTTTGATCTTAAAATCCTCGTCCATAAGAACTTTGGGAGCGCTTTGTCACCTAGTGGGGTCATTTTAGCAAAGATTTACAGGAAAGCCCATTCATAAGTACTTGATAGTAGGCATCTGTTTTAGTCGGATACTTGGTATAGCTTTTGAATATAGTATAGGCATCCACAGGGTGCCGATCTGTGGAAGCAGGACGTTCGCTAAATTCGGCAGACCCTTCTCTATCCTATCAAATGCACACCTATTGTTCATTTCACCCCTGGGACATGAAGATGTCCCGGAGGCCTATTTTACCGTCTATCGATCAACATGGCCGTTATGGTTAAATAAAAGAAGAGGAGGAGAGTATTAAAATGAGCATCAAAAAGGACATCCCACTGAAGTCGGCAAGGTTTTACAAAGTTAAAAATCCAAGAAAGCACTTCCTTTGTGCCCTGTGCAGAGCTCCAAGACAGATGAAATACTCCAAAAACCTCAACTGGAAAAACTATCTACAATTAACAATTCTGACGGCCTTTATAAGCACTCTTTTGTATCCATTTATGGGCATAAAGGGAGTATTTGTATGTCTATTCATGTGGCCAATAGTGGAGATGACCAACAAGCTCCTCTATAGAAAAGAGATTCCCTGTCCGTACTGTGGCTTTGATGCAACTTGGTACAGAAGAGATGTTAAGGTGGCAAAAAGAAAGGTAGAGAGTTTTTGGCAAACCAACTACCCTGAGCTTACTCAAAAAAAGGAAGAGTTGGTTCAAAACCTTGAAGCACCAGTTAGTGAAAAAATTGTCGAAAATCACGAAATCCAATAATGGGGTGGCGCCCCGAAATCCTTTATTAGCACTATTCTAGAAACATTTGGTCTAAGTGCCTATTTGTATGTGTAATAAGTATGAAAACTGAGAAATCAGCTTTTATTTTGGTTTTATTTATCATAGAAAGAGCTTATTCAAACACATAAGGAGAGACAATGAGCGTTAATAAAGTAATCTTATTGGGCCGTTTGGGACAAGATCCTGAGCTAAAATACACACCATCTGGAGCTGCAGTTTGCAACTTCTCACTTGCGACTTCTGAGTCTTGGGCAGACAAAGCCACTGGCCAAAAACAGGAAAGAACTGAGTGGCACAGAGTTGTGGTTTGGGGAAAACTTGCTGAACTTTGCAACCAATACCTTTCTAAAGGCCGTCAGGCATTCGTTGAAGGAAGACTTCAAACTCGTTCTTGGGAAGACAATAACGGTCAAAAAAGATACACAACTGAGATCAACGCAAGCACTGTTCAGTTCATTGGTGGTGCTCAAGCAAATAGCGGATCTTCTTATGATTCTAGCTACAATCAATCAGCTCCTCAGAACAACAACGATCAGTCTCAAAAAGACTACAATGTTTCAACTGACGCAAACTTTGCTTCAGACGACATACCATTCTAGAGATCAGCTTTAAATTTCTTAATATGGAAGCCCCGCTTAGACGGGGCTTCTTTCGTTTGAGAGCTTTATAGCTTAGCGTGTAATATTTTCTAGCCAGACCTTGGTTTATTGAATGCATCACTGTCTCATGCTCTAATCACAGCTATTCCGACTTATAACTATTGGAGCTGCTCGTGAAATACAGACTTATTGCCCTCATTGCTTTTGCTTTTATTAGTTCAGCAATTTCAGCTCCTGTCTATCCATCCAAAAAGCTTGATTCTAGGAATAGGGTTAAAGTGCTAAAAAAATATTGGAGCCCAGAAAGGATGACCCATCCATCTCAGCATCAGGATTACAGCTTTCGATATATAATCAATGTTATAGATGGTGATCTTGGCTCTTTTGGCAGAGGAAAGGTTCATTATTACGCAAATCTCCTGTCTTTAGACCCCCAAAGTATAAAAAATAATCCAAGAATCTGTAGCAGCTATATAACTGCCAACCATAGGAAAATGTTCCCTGGACAAATTTCATTGATTCTAAGGGTACCAGTGGTTAATTTTGGACCAATGTCACCGAGAGACATTGGAAGTCATGCCGCCTCTTCATATAGTAGGGCGGTTAGATACTTTAATGAGCTCTATGCTAGCCAGAAGCAATTAATTTTTACTCCCAGACAAATGCTTGGAAGCTCATGGAGTGAGATACTTCTAACTGGTGAAAACGAGTCTCAGTATGATGAAAATGGCGAGTTTGAAAGAGTGAAATCCACCGGAGCTATTTTAAGATGTTTGGATTGGGAGAGTATAAAACCTGGATTAAAAAGTTTAAATCCAAATATTAAAAGCAAAAAAATAGACTTAAAGCAGGACGAAGAACTCGCCATACAGTGCTTATTGGGAAAAGAAAAGATGGCAGAGTATGAAGGAAAAAGTTTGGAACAAATTCATTCAGAGTTGTCTCTAAAAAATAAGAAGGGACAGGGAATGAGTGTTAGTGAAATGAGACTTCTATATCTTTCAAACTTTTATCAATATATCCTTGAAGAAAATTCTGATTTTACAATCATACTGTTTGATAATGAGAACTAAAAAAGGCCTCGGGTTAACGAGGCCTTGTGTTTTCAAATTTATCGCTCACCATCCTAGTGGGCAAATTTGAAACTATTTCCTAAATTTTAATCACACACATTATAAGCTGGCGCTCTGGATGATGAGGTATTCATGTCTACTTCTGGGAAGTATCTTTCAATGTAATCCACAATTTTGTACATTTGGATTCCATAGTTCGTACCACCATTATTTGGTCCATGGTTTAGACCTGCATTGTGAATCGCCACAACCTTGTGAGAGTCTTTGTCAAAGATTGGGCTGCCGCTAGAGCCACCAAGAGTGTCAGCATTATGCTTTACCTGAGTTGAGTTATACCCAATCAGGCTTCCTGTTGAGATTTTCTGAGTTGGTGTACAAGTCGAGTATCTAGTCCAATCACAGTTTTGGTGAATTACATAGATTGAATCGTTAGTCTTTCCCTGAAAATCACCCAGAACAACTTGAGGATAGTCTTTGCCAGGTTTTCCATCACACTTTACAAGAGTAAAGTCCAGTGCTGAGTTTGTTCCAATGAAATCTTCGCACTTGTATTGTTTGCTAGTTTTTCCCGCAACGTAGTCAAATTTTACAGTTACACCACGTGCCTGACTTGCATTTCCAATACAGTGATTATTGGTCATGATTGTGTCTTCATTGATTAGAAAACCAGTACATCTACTGCTGGACATTCTCACATAGACCGTTGCTTGTGCGTTAGCCTTCATCATTGTGTTGGAAATTGTATTTGAGGAAACCCAAGTATTTGTTCCAATGATAACTTCATTATCTGGAGCAACTTTATCAAGACCTAACTTCTCAACACAATTTGGATCAGCATCTGACAAGTCTGGTGAGTTTCCATCTGTGGAGTTTGTAGTTTTTGGATCTGTTCCATCCAATGGATCAGAAGACGATCCGCCGTCGCCTTTTTTACAACCAACGGTTAGCAAAAATGCGGACAATATTAAATACATCGAAATTTTCATATTCTTTCTCCTTCCTTGAGAATTAAGATAACTTCATTGAGGCGATCGTAGAAATTGGTTAAAAACATGTAAATAAATTTTTACGGCCAAGTGGAGAATAAATCTCGAAGTTCTATAATGTCGAAAGCTTGGAAAGCTGTTGCAACAAGGTTTGTCGGGTTAAAATATACTCTCTCTTCCGATCAAATAAGTTGGTTTATAAAGGGTTAAACTTTCATAAAAATAGCCGAAAAGAGAAGAATAGAATCCGTTTGAAGAGAGACGAATGTCTCCAGGAGATGGGCCTTGAGTTCTAGAAGCTTCTTTTCAGTCCGTTACGATCTTATCTTGAAGGATACACCTTTAAGTTATGATCTATATGTCAACTCATCATCTCTAAAGGACAAGCAAAAGTTCATTAAGCTTTTTAAAACTGGAGAAACTCTTGAAGCACAAGATTTGGGCGAACTTAAAAAGAAGTATCACCAATTGTATGTAGAAGAAAGTCAGAGAAAGTTCTATATGCAAAGTCTGGTCGGAAACGAAGATGTGGCAGATGAAAAAGCGGCAGACTTTATAAAAGAAACTGCTATCGAGTATCTTCATCGAGTATTTGACGAGGACAAAGAATTTAGCACTGAAGTTTTGGTGGAAACAGTCCATGGCTGCAGAGATGCTGTTGAATCTATGATTGATGTCTTAGATGATTACAATATTGACTCGTTAAGAGGTCTCATTGGTGAAATGAGTGGGCATGATTTTTATACGTATGACCATTCAATTAACGTGGCAATGTACTGCATAACCATTGTAAGAGCTCTAAAAAAGAATGCTTCAAGGGCTGAACTTATGCATGCAGGCCTTGGAGGACTTCTTCACGATTTAGGTAAAATAAAAATATCCACCAATATTCTTAATAACCCAAGTGGACTCTCAGACTCTGAATATCTTGAAATTAAAAAACATCCAGACTTCGGCATCGACCTTCTTTTGAATGGTGCTGGCCAAATTGAAGAGGGGATTGACGTCAAGACCATAGGTAGAGTAATTCATGAGCATCATGAAAACTGGGATGGAACTGGATATCCAAGCAAACTTAAAGAACAAGAGATACACCTTCTGGCCAGAGTTTGTGCCATTGCGGACTTTTTTGACGCTGTGACCACTAAACGTAGCTATAGCAACGTTTTAACTGTGTCTGAGGCGATAGATATTATGAGTAAAACCGTAGGCAAAAAACTTGACCCCAAGATCTTTAAAGTTTTCTCCGCTCATGTTAAACACTCAAAAGTAAGTACTGCAAAAGAATTAAAGATGTCCGACGCGTTTGACCCTTCCATACCCTACGAGGTTCTTCCCATCGAGGAAATCGAGGAGATGTTTACAAACGAAGACTTTGGCAAAATCAGAGTCATCATGGAAGAGGAAGACAAAAAGGCATCTAAAAAGGTAAAGCAAAAAAAATGAAAATTGATTCCAAAGAATTTGAAAAAGCATATCAGCTTATCTCTTCGCTTCTTCCAGCAACACCTCTTGTAAAAAACGATTGGCTCTCAAGAAAGTATGAAGCAAACGTTTTTTTAAAGCTGGAAAGCCTCCAACCTGTTGGATCGTTTAAGCTAAGGGGAGCTGCCAATAAGATCTTTAATCTTTCAGATGAAGAAAAAAAGAAGGGTGTTGTGGCAGTCAGTGCCGGCAACCACGCTCAGGGCGTTGCCTGGGCGGCCCAAAAATTGGGTGTTGAGGCAACAATCATAATGCCTAAGCCCTCTCCTGTTATAAAGATTCTCAACACAGAGTCTCTTGGAGCAAAGGTTATTCTAGAGGGGGATAACGTAGATGAAAGCTTTCAATTTTTAAAAGAGTATTTAAAAGAGAATGATAAAGTTTTGGTTCACCCATTCCATGACCCTTTGGTAATTGCAGGGCAGGGGACTATAGGCCATGAATTAAGAAATCAAATAGACGACATTCACTATCTATTTGGAGCTATTGGTGGTGGTGGCCTTATGGCCGGTGTGGGACAGGCCGTGCGGGAGTTGTTTCCGAGCGCAAAAATTATAGGCACTCAAGCAAGCGGGGCCAGCTCGATGGCCAAGTCCTTACAGCAGGGAAAACTTGTTCCTGGTGAAAGTGTCGCCACCTTTGCTGACGGAATTAAGGTTAAGCAGCCTAATGAAGAGCTTTATCAATTGCTGGATCAGGTTATTGATGAGGCGGTGCATATTCCAGATGATCAAACGGCACTGGCCTTACTAGAATTGATGGAACAGGCCAGAATTATAACTGAAGGAGCAGGTGCCATAGCGCTTGCTGCCTTTAACGAATTGTATAATCGAAACCCTAGACAATATAAAAACAAAAACATTGTCCTAATTATATGTGGTGGAAATATAGATATTAATCTTGTGGATAGGATTATAGAGAAAGGACTCCTTGAGTCCCATAGAAGAATAAAAGTTGATTTACTTCTTGATGACAGGCCAGGCTCTTTATATGAATTTACAAAACTAGTGAAAGAGATGGGAGGAAACATCCTTCAAGTCACACATGAAAGAAACGCTCCATACTTGGAGCTTCAAGAATCAATTGTGGAAGCTGTTCTGGAGACAAAGGGAAGAGAGCATGCCGAGTTGATTCTAGAAGAGATCTCAAAGAAGTTTAAAACCGCCCAAAGAAGCTTTTTGTTCAATAAGAGCACAAAATAAAAAGGCCTGCAAAAGCAGGCCTTCTCTTTATAAATTTAAACTTTAACTTAATTAGTTTCAGCAGGAGTGTCAGCTTGAGGAGTAGCTTCCTCAGTGGCAGCGTCTGGATTAAGAGGAGCTGCAATAGGAGCTTCATCATCAAAGATTGACTCGCCAGCACTCTTAGACTTAATAGTCGTAAGAGCAATAGAGTTTAACATGAAAGCGATCGCCAGAAATGTAGTCATTTTAGTGAAGAAGTTGCCTTTGGAAGCCGAAGTGAAAACGGCCTGAGAAGCACCTTGTCCCATCATTGCGCCTGCTTCGGCACCTTTTCCAAATTGAAGAAGAACAACAATTGTTAGAAGTATACAGATAACTACATGAAGAATAACAAGACCTGTGATCATATTTAAAAATCCTTATTTTATTTAGTTGAAAATTTTTATCAAAGTTAAGCGCGTTTGCAAACCCCTAATTTATTGCTCTGCAAAGGGCCAGAAAGTCCTGTGCCTTAAGACTGGCTCCACCTACAAGGCCACCATTAATATTAGGTTGCGCAAGTAAGTCTTCGATATTATTAGGTTTAACACTTCCGCCGTATAGAATTGAGATTTGTTGCCCACACTCTGGATATAGCTCAACAAGTCTATTTCTAATTTCTGCATGCACTTGTTCGGCCTGGTCTGGAGTTGCTGTTTTACCTGTTCCGATGGCCCAAACCGGCTCATAGGCCACAATGATTTGTTCTTCTGAACTTAGCTCAACACCCTTTAGCCCTTCTGAAACCTGATTTAATACAATATCCATAGTCTTGTTAGATTCTCTCTCTTCGAGAGTTTCTCCAACACAAAGAATAGGCACCAAATTAGTATCCATTGCCGCCTTAACCTTAGAATTTACCAGTTCATCACTTTCTTTAAAAATGGATCTTCTCTCTGAGTGACCAAGTATAACAAAGTGTGCCCCAATATCTGATAATGATGTCGGGCTTATCTCACCTGTAAAGGCACCGCTTGTGTTTTCAGAACAGTTTTGGGCCCCTATTTTTAAAGGAACTTTATTAGATTTTTCCAAACAAGTTTGAATATGAATAAATTGAGGGGCTACCCAAAAGTTACCCTCACTTAAACCTTCAGTTTCAAGATGACCAAAGAACTCATTAAGCTCGTGTCTTGTTTGGTTCATCTTCCAATTGCCAACTATGTATGACTTAACCATCTTACACTCCGTATTTTAGCGCCTGTATCCCTGGTAGCTGTCCTTTCTCAATATACTCTAAAGAGGCTCCACCACCTGTTGATATGTGAGAGAACTTGTCTGCATGGCCAGACTTTTGAACAGCTGAAACCGAATCTCCTCCACCTACAAGAGTGAATGCCTGAGAGTCGGCCAAGCATTTTGCAAGGGCCATTGTTCCTTTAGCGTAATTTGGATTCTCAAATAGTCCCATTGGACCATTCCATAGAACGGTTTTAGCTGCCTTTAGAACATTTTCGTATCTATTAATAGTGGAAGGTCCAATATCAAGTCCCATCCAGCCATCTTCAATTCCTCTGCCATTTATCGTTTTACACTCGCCATTCATATCCTGAGCAGCAATATGGTCTTCAGGAAGTACCACCTTGTTACCTTTGTCGGCCCTCAAAATACTTGTTGCAAGTTTTACATCCTCTTCTGAGCAAAGAGAGTTTCCAACATTATGACCTTTTGCCTTAAGGAAAGGGTATGCCATAGCTCCGCCAATAATTAGATTGTTCACTGACACTAGTAGCTTCTCAATAGTCTTAATTTTGTCGCTTACTTTTGCTCCGCCTATTATGGCAACAAATGGTTTTGCAGGAGTCTCTAAAACTTTATTTAGCGCCTCAAGCTCTTTCTTAATAAGAAACCCGCCGAATGCACTGTTTTTATAAAATTTGTTAATGGCGTGGACGGAAGCGTGCTTTCTATGAGCAGCTCCAAAGGCGTCATTAACGTAAATGTCACCATATTGAGCAAGCTTGGAAGCAAATTCCTCGTCATCACTCTCTTCACCTGGGTCAAAACGTAGATTCTCTAAAAGAACAATTTTAGTTTCATTCAAAGTCAGAAGCTCTTTAACTCCTGCATCTACCGGTGACTCAGCTAAAACCACGTCTTTATCCAATTTTTCAGCTAGGTATGTTGCCACTGGCTCAAGACTGAACTTCTCGTCTTTTTTGCCTTTTGGACGGCCTAAGTGACTCATTAGTGTAATCTTGCTCGCACCATTATCAATCAAGTATTTGATTGTCGGAATTGCAAGATCAACTCTGCTAGTATCGGAAATCTTTGTGCGGTCACTCTTGTCCAAAGGAACATTGAAGTCAAAACGGGCCAATACTCTTTTTCCCTGAATTTCCGCTTGATCGATAAACTTTAAAGCCATTATATTTTCCTATAGTTTTGATGCCACGTGGTCAGCCAAATCAAGCACTCTATTAGAGAAGCCAACTTCATTGTCATACCAAGAAATTACCTTTGCACTGTCTCCAATCACATTTGTCATTTCAGCATCAACGATTGATGACAAAGGGTTGCCCATATAGTCAACAGATACTAGAGGCTCAGTTTCATATCCAAGAACACCTTTAAGAGAGCTTTCACTCGCTTCTTTAAGAGCATTGTTGATTTCTTCCTTTGATGCTTTCTTAGTAAGTTTTACAGTTAGATCAACAAGAGATACATCTGGGGTAGGTACTCTAATTGCAAATCCATCTAGCTTTCCTTTAAGTTCTGGTAGAACAAGTCCTACTGCTTTTGCAGCTCCTGTTGTTGTTGGAACCATGCTCATTGCTGCAGCTCTGGCCCTTCTAGGGTCCGAGTGACTGCCATCTAAAAGCATTTGATCGGAAGTGTAAGAGTGAACTGTTGTCATAAGCCCATGCTCGATTCCAAAAGCTTCATGTAAAGCTTTTGCGACTGGAGCTAAACAGTTAGTTGTACATGAAGCGTTGGAAATGATGTCATGTTTTTCGCTGTTATATTCTTCATGGTTGATTCCAACTACGAATGTTCCATCAAGATCTTTCCCTGGAGCACACATGATCACTTTCTTAACTGTCCCACCCAAGTGTTGTCCAAGACCAGCTTTGTCCTTGAAAACACCTGTTGCATCAACAACGATATCTACGTTCTCTGAACTCCAGTCAATTTCTTTAGGATCGTATGTTTGAAACATTTTTAGAGACATGTCGCCAGCTATAAGCTTTCCATTCTCAACTGCAACTCTTCCTTGGAATTTGCCGTGAAGAGAATCATATTTTAAAAGACGGCATAAGTGACTCAAATCACCGGGGTTGTTGGCCGCAACAATTTCTATATTTTTGTATTTCCCTTCGGCTTTTCTAATTGCAAATTCTCTTAGAATTGTTCTCCCAATTCGACCTAGGCCGTTTAATCCTATACGTACTGTCTGGCTCATATTACCCCTTTTGAAATTTAGTTATAACTGCGCGTAATTATGGCATATTTGAGCCCCAATGAATAGAGAATTAACTTGGAATTACCTCCGACGCACTGGATTTATGGGTTATCTTCAGGCAATATAAATCCACATTTCAAAACATACCCTGTAGGAGCCATCTTTTATGCAAAGAGTTAACGTCGCAGACTTAAAACCAAAAGAAGAAATCGAGTCAGTCTTCCTTGTTAAGTTTCTAAACCTTGTCGAAGCAAAAGATGGAAAGAAGTTTTTAAACATTATTTTGGCCGACAGCACCGGCGACCTGGAATCTCGAATTTGGAAGGGTGCTGAGGAAATTGCAAGCACAGTTGAAAAGGGCGGTTTTGTAAAAGTTAAGGGAAAGGCAAATCTATATATGGGGAAAAAGCAGTTTGTTGTATCTTCTTGTGAACCAGTATCAGAAGCGGATGTTAATATGGATGACTATATTGTTAAGTCAGGAAGAGATCCTGAGCAAATGTTTGACGAACTTCTTGAAATTGTTAAAAACCTTCAAGACGTCTATATAAGAGATCTATTGCTTAATGTCTTGGGCGATAAAGAGATTGAGAGAAGACTTAAGATTTGGCAGGCCGGAAAGTCCATACATCACGCCTATGAGTCTGGTCTTTTGGAGCACATCCTATCTTGTTCAAATCTTTCTGTGCAGCTTTCTAAGCACTATAACGTTAATACTTCCTATGTTGTCGCAGGTGCAATTCTTCACGATCTATGTAAGATCTACGAGTTAACTGATGGCTTTAATGTGGAATACACTGAAGAAGGAAAGCTTGTTGGGCACCTTGTTAAGGGGTTGGAGATTGTTGATAAGTATTCCTACAAAATAAAAGATTTCCCTTACTCAACTAAGCTTCACCTCAAACACATACTTCTTTCACATCATGGTGAATATGAATATGGTTCGCCTAAAATCCCACAAACATCAGAGGCGATGCTCCTACATCTAATTGATCACATGGATAGCAAAATGCACTCCTTTGAAACAATTAAAAGAACTGATCAAAATACAGGTAGATGGTCAGGCTATGTTAGGCACCTGGATAGAATTATCTATAAGGATGAGCTTCCTTTCCATACGGAGTATGTTCCATCCCAAGAAAGACAGCCCAAGACCCAAAATAATGAGAAAAAGCGCTCTAAGTATCAGGAAAAAGAGGTAAAACAAAACCTCGGTAACTTGTTGAAGGACTTCAAAGTAGAGAAATAATCTGTATTTATTACATCCTAGCGGCTATTATTTAGATTTTTAACGTGTCGCAGTATATGCTCTATGAAAATAGTTATAACGGAGGATAAATGAAAGCAGTTACAGCACTACTATTGCTATCGATGGGCCTATTTGCAGAAGACGGACTCCATAAGTACCAGGATGGGGAAGTTGAAGTATGCCCAACTTCTGAAGCATGCGTTTTTACTGGTGCCCAGTCAATTCAACTAATCAAAGACCAATATAATTTTGGTGGAGTAAACTCTGACTCTGCTCTAACCGACGTGATGAAAAGTAAGGATCTTTGCTATGTTGGTGAATTTAACGAAGTTGCAGGTATCTTTAAAGCTTTGGCGGGGAATGAGAACTTTTCCTTCTTCGGCGGAGCACACAGTGCAGTTGAGCATATTGGAGTTGTTAAAGAGTCAAAAGACTACATTAGAGTTGTCGCAAGGATTCGTTCCGACTACGGTGACTATGACTTAAATGAAAAAGTTTTCAAGTGTAGATAAATAATTAAGGCCTCCAACGAGGCCTTTTTTTTTGAGCTAAAGTCCAAAGAGCCTTAGGGCGTTGTCATAAGTCTTATTATAAACATCAGCTGAGTCAACTTCTTTAATTTCAGCTATCTTTTCAACAATATGGGGCAGCCTGTAAGGAGCATTTTCTTTTCCCCTGTGTGGGACAGGTGTTAAAAATGGAGAGTCCGTTTCTGTTAGAATTCTATCCAGGGAAGCAAGGGACACGGCCTCGCGCACATCATCTGCTTTTTTAAAGGTAATAATTCCATTAAACCCAAGATAAAAATCTAAGTCCAAAGCGGTTTTTGCAAGCTCTAAAGATGATGTGAAACTGTGAATGACACCTTTTCTTCTTAACTTTGGGCCAAGCTCCTTAAGCATGCTGATCATGTCTTCATCAGCATCTCTAGAGTGAATAACAACTGGTTTATCAAGCTCAATGGCAATTTCCATTTGTTTTCTAAAAACATCCCTTTGAATCTCTCTAGGTGAGTTGTCATAGTGGTAGTCAAGGCCAATCTCGCCAACGGCCACCATTTTAGGCTCACTTGCTCGATCTTTAATTACTTTATACGCCGCCTCTGTTGCAAGTTTTGCATCATGCGGATGAATGCCTTGAGTGAAGAAAACACTCTCATGTGTCTTTGATAGCTCGAAAGCAGCATCGAAGTTGTCTGGCTCAACAGCTATTGTGATGAGCTTGTCAACTCCGGCCTCCTGAGATTTCCTGAGAATTTCTTCAAGAGGCTCGGCCTTTAGATAGTCTAAATGGCAATGTGTTTCAATTATCTTATTCATTATTCTCCAAAATGGATTTAATGATTGCCCTTAGATAAACCGTTGGAACTGAGCCTTTAATAACTTTTCCATTGATTACAATTGTTGGCGTTGAAGTTAAATTAAACTGATCCCCAGTATTAATGGTTTGTTTCACAACGTCCTGAACTTCTTGGTTTTCAAAGCAGTTTTTGAGTCCAAACTCATTTGCCCATTTGTCTAGGTTGTCAAAACTTAGCTCTCGTTGTCTTTCAAAAATCACATCATGCACTTCTACAAATTTTTCTGTGTCACAGGCTGCAAGGTAAGCGGCCTTACAAGCAAATTGGTGAAATGCTCTCTTGATATTCGGATTACAAGCATTATCAAGGGGGTAGAAGTAATAGGAGACATTTACTTTATCTTCTATCCCCTGAATGACTTGAGGAATTTGCTTTGCAACCTTCTCACAGAATGGGCATTGGAAGTCGGAGAAAACAGCAATTCTCACAGGTGCGTCTTCCCAATTTTGCGTGGCCTCATTGATTTTAAAAGGAGAGATGTATGAGGGTTCGCCTTTCCCTGGAAGATTTTTAAATTGCTGAACATACTGTCCAGATAGAGAGTCTTTCTTTTGAGATTGCTCAATAAAATAGTTTCTTGCAAATAGGGATGGAACAATAAGGATAATTCCATATACTGCGCTTACCTTTAGGTCTGGTATTGGTTTAAGTGAGCTGAATTTAAAAAATATAAATGCTGCAATAAATGATAGGACATAGTAGACAGTACAGAACTGGCAAAGGCCTCCCAGTGCAATGATTGAGTAAAGGAAAAGTCCCAGGCAACCCAAAGCATTGAGGTAGATGAAAAACTTATTGGTTCTTTCAACTTCCGGAGCATTCCAGAAAGCACCAATAGGCCCAAGAAGACCGATTATGATCCCAAATAAAGAAGTAGGAACAAAGAAAAAGTGTCCAAGAGCTGATTGGGTTGCTTTATTACAGCCCCAGAATCCTGTTCCCTTGCATAGTGCGTCCTCTGAACCAAATCCGCTAGGAAAGTGGATGTTATAAAAATGTTTTGTTAGGTAAATGCCTACTACGATCATTAGTACTGAGACTGCAAGATATGCAATATGGGCGCTGTTGAAATCGTCGCTTAATCTTCTTTTTTCCATGATAAAAATACCCCTTATACTAGTTTGCGCTTATTTTATACTATAGGTGGAATATATTCCAATTTCTTTGTTTGGTTTTGTCTCTTCTATAGCTGTGATATTTGTCGTGTTCGAAAGTGCACTCATCGACTACTTCCAGCAATATATTGTCATAAGCTTTTATGATGTCCTTTTTTGCCTTGGCCGCCAGGTCAAAAAATAGTTTATCTCCAGACTCTTTAAAGAACTCCGTGTCTGAAAAATATGTTTTAAAATCTTCTTGAACCTCAAAAGATTGAACTTTTATGCTTGGGCCGATTAAGCAGTAAGTGGGAGTGATCTTCTTGATTTCATCGTGAAGATGAATGCCCTTGGCAAGCCCTCTCCAGCCAGCGTGAAGAAACACACCTTTTTTTGGACCAAGAAATAGGATAGGCATGCAATCAGCTGTGGTTATAGCGATTGATTTTCCAACAACTTTGTCTAAATCAAATATGATGCCGTCGCATTCAATTTTTGATGTAACATTTGAATTATTTAAATTAATCAAGTCTGCGGAATGAACTTGTTTGACTCTGATAACCTCTGAAGAAGGTTCATCTGAAAAAACCTTATAGTGTCCTAAGGGAAGAATTCTATGATACTTCAGGTTATTTGGCGTCATTGTGCAAGCTCTCCAGTATGTCCTGAAAAATTTGAGGTGCTTTGGTTTCAAACTCTAATTTTTCTTTGGTTATAGGGTGTATAAAACCTAAAAACTTGGCATGCAAAAAGGGATGTTCATAATCTTTTAACAAAGACTTCATTGTTGAATTGAAAAACTTTTTTTCATCATTTTTTCGGCCATAAAGTGGATCGTTTAAGATGGGAGCGTTTAGCAACTCGCTTAGGTGAACCCTGATTTGATGGGTTCTTCCCGTTTCAAGTTTTAGCTCCACGTGTGAAAAATGATCAAAGAACTTTAAGACCTTCATATGGGTGAGAGCTCTTTTTCCCACCTTCACCTTTGTGGACATTTTAAGTCTATTGTTGGGACTTCTTCCTATCTCTGACTCCAATGTCTTTTGAGGGGAGATTCGTGCTCCAAGAGCTATTGCTTCGTAAAGTCTATCAATGTCATGAGTGCTGAAGAGTTCAACAAGACCTTCATGGCACTTCTGTGTTTTGGCTATTACCATAACACCACTGGTGCCCTTATCAAGCCTATGCACTATTCCTGGCCTTTTTTCATTTCCTATACCTTTGAGGTCTGGGCAATGATGAAGGATTGCATTAACGAGGGTTCCATCTGGATTTCCGGCCGCTGGATGCACTACCATTCCTGCTGCCTTATTAATAATTATTAAGTGCTCATCCTCAAATAAGATTTCAAGAGGAATGTTTTGAGGCTCAATATCAACCGGGTTGGCAACTGGCATTTTAAAGCTAATTTCAGTTCCCAATGCTGGCATCTTTTTAAGCTCAAGCTTGGCCCCTGATTGGATATGCTCATCCTTGAAGAGCTTCTTGATGAGTGATCGGCTAAGATCTGGAAATCGCTTCGCAAGGAAGCTATCTAGTCGTTTATGCTCCTCAAGGTCTTCTTCTGAGATGGTAAAGACTACTGTCTCGTCTGACATGATTAAGCTTGAGGTGGATTTTTAAGTTGTCTTATGTGGTGAATGTAAGAGGTGGCCACAAGATCCGGGTTTAATTTTAGACACTTGGCATACTGATAAACAAAACCTCTAGTATAAACATCCGCAGGAAGTTTTGTGTAGTCCTCTTCTTCTATATTGCGAATATAAGTTTTAGAAATTCGTGTCATATCTGCCATGCGCTCAACTGTAACGTTTTTGTATTCTCTTACCTTCTTCAAAAAATCACCGGTGAAGTTTGAGCAGTTTTCAATTTCTTGCTCAAAGCTTGAGTCTTGGTCATAGTTTAATCCAAACTTTTGAAAGGCCTGAACCTTTGTAACTGTTGCGTGATTTTTTTGAGAGTGTTCAGACTCGCTATATACGTATTCTTCTGAAGAAGAATTTTGCAGATCCTTCTCAGTTTGAGAGCCAAGATCGCTTTCTTTTCTTTTTGGTGCATAGTCTGGTTTGCTATGCATTTCTTCATTAAAGCCTTGTACGGTGTGTTCTTGATTTAGTCCTCGGGCCTTGTCATATTCCCTTCTTTTTTCAGCAACACCGATAACGGAGTATGCTTCTTCGATCTGATCGAGAATTGCGGCACAATCATCCTGGCTCATTAAAGAGTATAAGGCTACACTATCACCAGAGTAGGCGTTTTTTGCTCTAATGTAGGCGTTGTGTATTTCCTGAAGAGTGGCATCCACTGGCACTTCTAAAACATCGTAATAGTTCTTATTTTCTTTCATCATAGTTCACTCTTTTTTTAATCGTTCATATCCAACATTTTTTGAACCATGCGATCAAAATTATTGACCAGCTTAGAGTTTGGAAACTCCATTAACAAAGGTCTTCTTTTCTTCACACTCTGCCAAACGCTTGCATCGTAGTCTAGGTAACCAACATAATCAATGTTGATTCCAAAGTACCTTTTGCAAACATTTTGTATGGAGAAGCCAATATCAATATCGTTTTGGCTTCTTACTTGGTTCATAATAATTTTAGGCCTGAACTTGGAGATCTCTCGCTGAAGCTTCTGACCCATCTCTGGATTAATCTCAATGACTTTCTTTACAAGCTCAACAGGGGTGTTTTGAGGTGTTGAGAGCTTTGAGTTCATGGCCTGATTGATTAGAGGCTGAATATCTAAAAGCTCCTCAATCATTTTTAAGCGTCTGTGATACACAGACTTTATAAATCTGTAAGTATTCTCAATAGAAGTCGGCTCTGGAAGAATCACCAAAGCGCCCTTGTCTGCTGAGATAAAAAAGTCCAAAGTGTTGTAGCTAGTTCCAGCTCCCAAATCCAAAAGCACGTAGTCCGCATCAAGGTCTCCAAGTTTGGATAAAATTTTGTTCTTATGCATCTGCCTCAAATTGGCGATGCCTAACTCATCTTGAGCGCCACTGATTATTTGTAGGTTTTTAATTGGGGTGCTTACCAAAAGGTCATTTATGTCAGTCACTTTCTTGGAAACATAATCAGACAATGTTTTTTCCGGGATAGGGACCCCAAGACAAGTGTGCATATTTGCGCCACCCAAGTCCAAGTCCACTGTTACGACTTTATATCCCATTAAGGCCAAGCAGATGGACGTGTTGGCGGTTACCAAGCTTTTTCCCACTCCACCTTTACCGCCACCAATAGCCCAAATTTTGCACTTTCGGTGGTGAGATAGAAGTTCATTATTGTTTAAGTCGTTGATAATACTCATATAGAATCTATTGATTTTTGAAAAAATTAAAGTATGCTAACCGAGCCCAATAGGGGCTACTTTAGCGTCAGCTTTAATTATAGATACAATTTACACTTTTTAAAGCGTTAAAATTACTGGGGCATTTGGCCCTAACGGAATTTATGCACAGCAATACGTTTATGAATAATAAAACAACTTTAGAATTGACCTCAAAAGCTCTAGCGGGTCGCTCAGATTTGCACATTGCTAGAAAAGTTTGGCACGTTTCCATGGGAACAATTGCAATAGCTTTGTATCATGCGTCAGACTCTTCATTGGAGTTCTATGGTTGGGTGGCCTTCGCAATCGGATTGGCGGGATTTATTCTTGATTTCTTTCGTCTACATAATGAAGGAATGAACCTACTTGCTGTGAAGCTATTTGGATTGATCCTGAGAAAGTCTGAAATTCAAAGTTTTTCAGGACTTCCTTTTTATGCAATGGGATCTGCTTTAAGCATCTATTTTTTCCCACCTAAAATCGCTTTGGTCTCAATATATTTTCTTGTCTACGCAGACCCCATTGCTTCATTGATTGGGGTGAAATTTGGCAAGGATCAAATTCTGCCAAATAAAACACTCCAAGGCAGTGTTGCTTGCTTCTTGGCATGTTATGCCATCATGGCAATTTGCACTCTTGATTCGAGTGCTTCTAGCCACGTTGTTTTAATTTTTTGTTTCTTTGCAGCTTTGTTTGGAACTGTTAGTGAAATGTTTAGTGCCTTCAATATTGATGACAATATGACTATCCCAGTGGTTAGTGGGGCAGGGATTTTTGTATTAAATCTTCTTTTTCAGGTTCTTTAGCTGTTTGATAACCATTCAAGGCCCTGTTTACTTCTTTTTTGATTGGAGTGTCGTTCTCAACAAAATTTATATTAAGATAACTCTTTAGCTCTAAGGCTCCATAGAAGAGTGTAGAGAGTGTGACTAAAGTTAAAATGTCGCGAGTTGAAAGCATAGTCATCCTTTGAGAATAATAACTTAATTCTAATCACTAAATGTGATAAATCAAATATATGAAAGACATCTCACTGTGGTCGGTTTTAATACTGATAATAATTGGGTTTATAAACTCTATCATTCTTGGTTTTTATTCTAAGGAGCAAAGAGGAGTTGCCGCATTGGCAAATATTCGCTCCTTTATTCAGCTTTCCATTCTTTCTTTAGTTTTGGCCAAATTTGCAAAATTTGATTCATACTTATCCCTTTTTGCAGTTTTAATTTTGATTGTGGTGGTGGCTGCAAGAACTGTGGTTAAAAGAACCAAGGGCAAGCTTGTAGGTCTTAAAGGGGCCATCTTCTCAGTAAGTATTTCTGTCTTCCCCAACTTGTTGCTTGGTTTTCTAATTATTGGGCAGGACCAGTTTTTAAGACCTTTGTTTTTTATACCATTTGTGGGAATGCTTGTTGGTAACTCCCTTAATGGTCTCACGCTGGGTCTAAATAGCTTGTCGGAAAGCTTTTCTGCTAGGCGCGATTTTCTCATTCAATCAATTGGCTTTGGCGCAAACCATAAAGAGGCCATTCTTCCACTAATGACCAGGGCATTGAAGTCTGGTTTAACCCCAATTTTGAATACAATGCTTGTTGTGGGGATTGTTAGCATCCCCGGGATGATGACGGGACAATTAATTGCAGGCCAGGACACCTTTATTGCGGCAAAGTATCAGTATTTCATTTTAGTTGCCATTCAAACTACAATTTTGTTGGGCATTCTTGTGGTGGGCTTTATGGTTGGCCATAAAATAAAAAATCACCCTGAAGTTTTGGTAGGTGAGAATGCTTGATGTTAAAAGGTTAAAAATTTATTCGCCGAAAATATTGGTGGAAAAATTAAAAGTTTCCGATGGCGAAACTTTGAAAATCGAAGGTTCTTCAGGCAGTGGCAAAAGCTCACTCTTATTGGCACTGATGGGACTTAAAAAATTTAGCTGTGAATCTTTTAGCTATAACGGGGAAGTTGTTAAGTCCCTTCATGCAGAAAAAGATGACGTTGCCTTTATTTCTCAACACACCATCACTGCAGATCAAAAAGTTGAGGCATTTATAAGAACTGTGCTTTCTTATAAAAAGAATAGAGGTGTTAAGTTTAGGCCATGGATCTTTGAAGAGTTTGATAAAATCGAGATAATGAAGCGCCCTCTTGCCACTCTTAGTGGGGGAGAGAAGCAGCTTGTTTCTATTTCAATATTGGAGTGCCTATCTCCAAGACTTGTGTTGCTTGACGAGGCGTTTTCAGCAATGGATAGAGCAACTGATGAAAGACTCTGGAAATTAATGGAGAAGTGGTTTAAAGAGAGGGCGGTTATTTACACCGCCCATAACCCTATAAGTCTTGATAAAATAAAGAACGAGACTATTGAGCTTTAATCTTTTCGATTATAGAGTCAACAGCTTCCGGATTTAACAAGGTTGATGTGTCGCCTAGTTGATCAAACTCTTTGGCCGCAACTTTTCTAAGAATTCTTCTCATAATTTTTCCTGAGCGAGTTTTAGGCAAATCTTTTGTTACAATGATTCTTTCAAGTTTTGCTATTGGACCAATTTCTTTGGTTATCATTTCGTTTAGATCTTTTAAGAGGGTCTCGTCATCTGATGTATTCGAACTGTTTGGGATGATATAGGCCATTATTGCCTGACCTTTAATTTCATGAGGAAAGCCAATAACGGCAGCTTCAACTATTCCATGGTGTTCATCGACTACATCTTCAACTTCAGCTGTTCCAATTCTATGTCCCGAGACGTTAATCACATCATCCACACGTCCAGTAATTCTGTAGTTTCCTTCTTCATCACGTTTTGCACCATCTCCAGTAAAATACTTGCCAGGATATGTGCTGAAGTAAGTTTGTTTGTACCTCTCATGGTCACCATAGATAGTTCTTGCCATTCCAGGCCATGGCCTATTTATACAAAGGTTTCCTTCTGCGGGACTACCTTCAAGCTTATTTCCTTTGTCATCAAGTAGGACTGGCTCAACTCCTGGGAGTGGAAGAGTTGCAAAGCAAGGTATTGATGGTGTTACTCCGGCCATGCTTGAAATCATGATGCCGCCAGTCTCTGTTTGCCACCAAGTATCTACAATTGGACAATTCTTCTTACCAACTTTTTCATTATACCAATTCCATGCCTCTTCATTTATTGGTTCGCCTACTGTTCCTAAAACTTTAAGGGAAGAAAGATCAGCTTTTTCCACATACTCGGGATCACAGGCCTCAAGTGCTCTTATCGCTGTGGGAGCAGTGTAGAAGTGACTTACTTGATACTTGTCGCAAACCTGCCAAAATCTTGATGGATCGGGAAAAGTTGGAATACCTTCAAACATAACTTGGGTTACGCCATTTAGCATTGGCCCATAAGTTATATAACTGTGTCCTGTAATCCAGCCAATGTCTGCACTACACCAATAAACATCACTTTTGTCGGCCTGAAAAACATTTTTAAAAGTCTCACTGGCCCAGACCATATATCCAGCAGTTGTGTGTTGGAGTCCTTTAGGAGTTCCTGTTGATCCAGATGTATATAAGATGAACAAAGGGTCTTCAGCATCCATTTCCCGCGCTTTAAAGGAATCTGAGGCCTGTGCAAGAAGGTCGTTTAGCCAGAGATCTCTTCCTGCCTTCATATGAACATCCGCACCCGTTCTTTTAAAAACTATAACCTTTTCAACAGATTGGCAGTTTTCAATTGCCTCGTCGGTTATTGCTTTAAGAGGTATTATTTTATCACCGCGATAGGCCTGATCATTAGTTATTACAAGTTTCGCCTTACAATCTTTAACCCTTCCGCCCAAAGCTTTTGCCGAAAAACCTCCAAATACCACACTATGCACAGCTCCAACTCGAGCACACGCCAACACGCCAAATAAAAGCTCGGGAATCATGGACATATAGAAACAAACTCGGTCTCCTTTCTCTACACCATTTTCAACCAAAACATTTGAAAACTTGTTAACTTGTTCCAATACTTCAGCGTATGTGAAACTAATTGCACGATCGCTTGGGTCATTTGGTTCCCAGTGAATGGCCACCTTGTCTGGATGGTTTTGCACATGTCTATCGAGACAGTTTTCGGTGATGTTTAGGGTCGCCCCCTCAAACCACTTAACATTTAGCTCATCAAAGTTGCCACTTGTTACCTTGTTCCACTTCTTCTTCCATGTAAAAGTTTCGGCAATATTAGACCAGTATGCTTCTTGGTCCTCCAAGCTTGAATTATAGAACTCTCTATACTGATCAACTGACTCAATTCGATTTTGCATTTTACCTCCTCAATAAGCGAACAGTTTATTTTAAGGGTAAAAGGTAGGTGCTGGCAAAAATGTAGGTTGGAAGATTTTAAAAAGTTTGGGATTGGGCGCCATTTGACGCCCAATTAAGATTTATTTAGCAACAAAGTTACAGATCTTTCCTGGAACGAAGATTTCCTTAACAAGGTTTTTGCCTTCGAGGTGCTTAGATATTCTTTCGTCAGCTTTTGCTTTTGCAAAGAACTCCTCTTTGGTGATATCTGCTGGAACATCCAAAGTGGCCCTTGTTTTTCCATTTACTTGTACGGCCATGGTTACAAGGTCGTCTTTTGCAAGCTCTGGATCAAATTTTGGCCAAGAGGCCGTTGCCAGGGATTGTTTATTTCCGGCCATCTCCCACAATTCCTCTCCCACGTGAGGGGCAAATGGAGAGATTAACAGTGCAAAAGTTGCAGCTGTCTCTTTTGAGAACTTCTTGGTCTTGGAGCAATGATTGGTAAAAATCATCATTTGAGAAATTGCGGTATTAAATTTTAAACCATCAATATCTTCAGTGATCTTTTTAATTGTCTTGTGCAATAATTTAGTGGTCTCATCACAGTCTTCTGTCCAAAGATCTTTGTTACCAAAAGTCTTAAAGGCCTTGCCCATAAAGTTATAAACACCCTTTAGGCCGTTCATGTTCCATGGCTTTACCTTCTCCAAAGGCCCCATGAACATTTCATAAAGTCTTAAAGTGTCTGCACCATACTCGGCAACAACGCCGTCTGGGTTGATTACGTTTCCTCTTGATTTGGACATCTTCTCTCCGTCCTCGCCAAGAATTAAACCTTGGTTAATTAGCCTTTTGAACGGCTCGTCACAAGAAACTAATCCTAGGTCAAATAAAACCTTGTGCCAGAATCGTGCATACAGAAGGTGCATTACTGCGTGCTCTGCACCACCTACGTAAAGATCAACTGGCATCCAGTACTTTTCTAGATCTTCACCCCATGGTTTTTCGGCATTCTTTGGATCAATATAACGAAGGTAGTACCAACAAGATCCGGCCCACTGAGGCATAGTGTTGGTTTCTCTTCTTGCTTTCTTTCCAGTCTTTGGATCAGTTATGTAGAGCCACTCGTCAATCGTTGCAAGTGGGGATTCGCCTGTTCCGCTAGGCTCGTACTTCTCAACTTCTGGAAGGGTTACTGGCAGTTCATCTTCTTCCAAGCAACGAACAGTCCCATCTTCAAACTTAAGTATTGGGAATGGTTCGCCCCAGTAACGTTGTCTAGAGAATAGCCAGTCTCTAATTTTATAGTTGATCTTTTTAAAGCCAAGATTCTTTTCTTCAAGCCAAGAAACCATCTTTTGAATAGCTTCTTCTTTATTTAGGCCATTTAGGAAATCAGAGTTTATGTGAGAGCCGTCGCCAGTGTAGGCCTCTTCCTCAACATTACCGCCTTCCAATACAGGTATGATTTCAAGGTCGAATTTTTTGGCAAATTCGTAGTCCCTTTCGTCATGGGCAGGCACGGCCATAATCGCTCCAGTGCCATAAGTGGCTAAGATATAATCGGAGATATAAACTGGAACTTTCTTGTTATTTGCAGGATTGGTAGCGTATGCACCAATAAAAACTCCTGTTTTGTCCTTGTTTAATTCTGTTCTTTCCAAATCGGATTTTTTGGCGGCTTCATCTTGATATGCCTTTACCGCCTCTTTTTGCTCAGCAGTAGTTAGCTTCTCAACTAGATCATGCTCTGGAGCTAATACCATGTAAGTTGCTCCAAAAAGAGTGTCTGGCCTTGTGGTGAAGACTTCTATTTTGTCACCACTGTCTGTGGTGAAAGCAACTTGAGCTCCCTCTGACTTTCCGATCCAGTTTCTTTGCATGTCTTTAATTGATTCTGGCCAGTCAAGGTCATCAAGTCCTTCAAGGAGCCTGTCAGCATACTCTGTGATCCTAAGCATCCACTGCTTCATTGGTTTTCTTATTACTGGGTGACCGCCAACCTCAGACTTGCCATCTACAATTTCTTCATTGGCAAGAACTGTTTTAAGCTCTGGGCACCAATTGACATTCATTTCGGACTCATAAGCAAGGCCCTTGTTGTAAAGCTGAACGAAGATCCACTGAGTCCATTTATAAAAATCAACTTTGGAGGTAGCAACCTCTCTGTCCCAGTCATAGCTGAAACCAAGCATTTTTAACTGACGCTTGAATGTTTCAATATTTTTTTCTGTTGTAACTGCAGGGTGGGTTCCAGTTTTAATCGCATAATTTTCTGCTGGAAGTCCAAAGCTGTCCCAGCCCATTGGGTGAAGTACGTTGTGGCCTGTCATTCTTTTTTGACGCGCGACAATGTCTGTTGCAGTGTAACCTTCTGGATGTCCAACGTGAAGTCCCGAGCCTGAAGGGTATGGGAACATGTCTAAAACGTAGTATTTTGGTTTTGACTCATCGACCACAGATTTGAAGGTCTTGTTTTCATCCCAGTATTTTTGCCACTTCTGTTCAATCTCTTTGAAATTGTATTCCATGATAGTTCCCTTAATGATTGGATAATTTTTACGCTATTTACCATACATTTATAGGGACTCTTTGTGAATTCATATTAGACAAAGCTTGTTCTGCTCTGAGTTAATTTGTCTTTATATGGATTCTTAAGATAAAGTGAAATCATGGATCATCACGCATTAATTTTTAAAGAACTTGGTATTGTGTTTGGGCTTGGAATTGCTTCGCAGTGGATTGCATGGAAGCTTAGGTTCCCTGTCATTATATTACTCTTGGCCTTGGGGATACTTGCCGGACCAGTATTGGGTCTCATCCATCCAAATGTCATGTTTGGAGAATTATTGAATCCACTCATCGAGTTGGCCGTTGCTGTAATCCTATTTGAGGGGGGGATGTCTCTTAAATTTTATGAGTTTCGCCACGTCGGCAGGGGGCTTGTAAGGCTTTTCTCCTTGGCGGTTGTTTTACACATTATTCTTGGGGCGGCATCAGGAATCTTTATAGCGGGTATTGATTGGAAAGTGAGTTTGCTAATTGGTTCCATTCTTGTTGTTACAGGGCCAACGGTGATTATTCCAGCGCTAAGGGAAGCAAAGCTCGTAAAGTCCACCTCAAGGTATTTAAAGTGGGAAGGCATTATTAATGATCCAATTGGAGCAATGATTGCCGTACTTATATTTAACTTTATTCTACAAGGGCATAGCGACGCCTATCATATTTTTTTAGATATTTTAAAAGTTGCAGCTGTTTCATTTCCAATTGCCTTTAGTGTTCGTATTTTTATTCTATGGGCATCAAAGCATGCTCTAATTCCTCAGTTTCTAAAGATACCATTCTTTATTACATTAATCTTGGTGCTATACATCGCCAGTGAGTTGTTACAGAAAGGCTCTGGTTTAATGACTGCGACGATTATGGGACTTATTGTTGGAAATACAGATGTTAGAATAACTAAGGAACTTCGTCGTTTTGAGGAGTCACTTGCCATTTTTGCTGTATCCACAATCTTTATTATCCTGGCGTCTACTCTAGACATAGATGTATGGAAAGAATTGAGTTTTAGGCACTACTTATACATCTTCCTGTTGTCTTTTGTTCTAAGACCAATAGCAATTTTTGTAAGTACTATAAAAAGTGATGTCTCTTTTAAAGAAAGACTTCTCATTGGTCTTTACGGGCCACGAGGTATCGTGGCAGCTTCTGTTGCTGGGGTTGTTGGAGCGGGTCTTGTGGATGCCGGATTTGAAGAGGGAAAGTTCGTATTGCCAGTGGTGTTCTCAGTTATAATCTTAACAGTTGTAGTTCACAGTCTTTGGCTTAAGCCATTTTCCAGACTGTTTGGTTTGAGAACGGAAGGTCAAAATGGAGTTTTAATCGTTGGAGCCTCTCCTTGGAGTGTTCAACTTGCCACTAAACTTCAAGATTTAAAGCTTCCTGTTATGATCTCAGATCACTCTTGGTATAAACTCAGTGAAGCAAGACAGCGCGGGATTAAAGTTCACTTTGGAAAAATTCTGCACGATATAGAATATGGAGAACCAGAGCTTACAATATATAACTACCTCCTAGCACTTACTGAAGATGACTCATACAATTCGCTGCTTGTTCATAACTTGGAGCACGAGCTTGGCTCTGATCATGTTTATCAACTCCCAACTCACGAAGAGGCCTTGGGTGGAGACTTTGATACCGAAGTAAACACAATGGCAAAATTTGAAAACTCTGATGAAGCTCTATTTGAGAATATGATGGAGAAGTACCACTCCGGTTGGACATTTAAGAGCGTCAAGCTAACTGAGAAATTTAACTTCAAGGTTTTCAAAGAGGAACAAAAGGGTAGGTTAATTCTAGTGATGTTAATCGTCAGAGAGACAGGCAGAGTTCAGTTTATAACAGACAAAGACCTCAGACCGCCTCAACCGGGTGATCGAATTATTTACTATACTGAAGAGAGTCGCTCTTCAGAGGCTACGGAAAAAGAGTCTCTATCATAGCTGATCTTTACTGCTGAGCCCTTTTCAAACAGATAAACCAATGGTTGCCAAAGACTTGCTGTGTGCTGGTCTTTGGCCTTATCCCACGTTGAGATTGAGAGATCTTTTTCAAAGATTCTTAAATAAATGAGAATCGCATTGTATCCCTTAAGGCTTTCTGGGCCAAGAACGTAGCTGTCCTTCATTGCAAAGTCACTATTTAGATCAATTGAAAATAGAGTATAAATCTTATCTGAGTAATCCTTTAATTTGGACTGTTGCAGTCTAATGAGATTGTTCGCAAAAAAACGATCCCATGAACTTACATTTATGTCAGGGCTTCTTTCTCTAAATTGTTGATTGTAGACCAAGTTTACTGGAACTGCATTTAATTCAAAATTTCCAGGAAGGATCTTGCCTGTGGGTTTTAGAAACCTTTTTGCATTCTTAACTGTAGAGAGGATGTTCTCGCCAAAACCATTATTAGGCCAAAGTTCCTGGATGATGTAGTCGACTTTTTGTACATCCTTATTAAGGCGAAGTTCATATGAGCTTTTATTGACTATTGATACTTTATTGTAAATTCCATTGTCTTTTAAAAAGCTTTTGGCCACATTAAAGTTGTGTGGGTTTATCTCACAAGTCGTCAATGAGGAGCAATTTGAGTCGACTAGGTATTTACATAAAAGACCTAGGCCACACCCAATCTCTAAAATATCTTTTCCTGTTGCGTATTTTTCGATTAGTTTTTTATAAAACTCATTTCGATCAATATCATTGAGCATCTCCAACATATATGTTGTTGGCGCTTTCATTTTCGATATATTCTTCTTTTGTGACTTTTCAATAAGATTAAGCAGGAACTCATTTTCAGGATCTTCAAGAAGCTTATTTTCAAAATCTTCGATAAGTGGATTCATAAAAAAATATTAGGAATGAAAGGGAAATAGGTAAAGACAGATGGCGTTAGGGGGAACGCCATCCATTGTTTGTCATGTTAATTTAAATATCCACAATTAAGTGGGTAAGTCATCTTGTGACCTTTAGGCGATGTTACCGCCAAATAGTCCTTGGATGCATCGAATTCTTTGAAGTTTTCAATGTGAATAAGGTGTTTGTCACCATTTAAGTAAAGCGACTTTCTTATTCCTTTGTGGGTCCTTTGAGTTCTTGCTTCGTATACAGATGATACACTTCTGCCTATTTTTTCTTGAACCTGATGAAAGGCAACTGATTCATCTTCAATGGTAAAACTCTTCTCTCCAAAATTAGTTTTACACTCAATTGGCTTTACCGCTGCGTTGGCACTTCCCATAAAGGCCACAAAAAATAGTGTTGCCAATGAACCCAAAAATAGTTGAATTGTTTCTCTTTGTCTCTCTCTCATCATAACCCCCTGTTGATTGTTACGCCTTTTATAGTTTCAACATTGGTGCCAAAAAATAGATTGTTATTTCAGGTATTTAAGGGGGCGAAAGTGTGTAAAAAGTTTTTACTGTCAAAGGTTTAGACAGTTCTCTAGATGTAGAAGCAAGGTGAGGGCCCTATGTTTATGGTCTCAATTTTGACAAGTAATCCTTAATGAAGGTCAATGCAGATTGCTTTGTAGGAGTTTTTCCCAATGAAATCTGTTCATCTTCCCATTCAAGTAGTTTCTTTTTTATTTCTCCAATCCTTGGGCCTTCATTGAGTACTAGTGCTTCAATGATCTCTTTTCCAGAAAGTATAGGGCTTAATTTTATTGTGGATTGTTGCTTTTTTATTTCTTTTCTAATCTTTGGAATCGGATTATTCCTAAGCTGTCCATCCTTATTAAAGCTGCTAAGAATGTCAGCTTCTGCGAGGTCAAGGCAAGCATTAGTTTCTTCTCCTAGATCCCTACAAAATTTTCGAACGGCCTTTAGGCTCCATTTTTCTGCACTCAAGGGGCGAAGATGGTTTTTTACAAGTGTTCTTACCTTTATTGTGGTTCTGTTATCGAAACGAAGTCGTTTGAGAATATTTTCCGATAGTTCAGCACCTATGAGCTCGTGCCTGAGAAATCTGATTCTGGGAGATGCTCCTCCCTCATTGGGAAAAAATTCCTGGGTTTGAGGTTTGCCTACGTCGTGGAAGAGAGCTGCAAGTTGGGGGATAACTCCTTTTGGTGAGTTCTTCACCACCATAAGGGTGTGAGTGAATACGTCGCCTTCACTGTGGTAATATACATCTTGCTCAACTCCTTTAAGAGATGAGACCTCAGGCAAAAAATACTTAAGCGTAGAATACCTATCCGCAAGATCGATGAACTGGGAGAGTTTCCCAACTATACACACTTTCTCCAATTCAGTTCGGATTCTTTCTGGGGATACTTCTTTTAATAGTCTAGAGCAACTTGTTAAGACTTTTTCCACCTTGGGAGCTATTGAAAAATCATAAATACAACTAAAGCGAAACAACCTAAGGATTCTAATTGGATCTTCTTTAAAGACGTTTTCTGAAGACACATTTGGAAAAGTATTGAGAGTTTTATTTTGGATGTTTTTAAGGGCCAATCCTGATAGGTCCAAAAGTTCTTTGCCAACCAAGTCAAATGCCAGCATGTTTATCGTGAAATCTCTTCTTCTTATATCTTCAATTAGACTGCCCTTGGCCTGTCCGATATCTAATTCAACATTTTTGCAGTGATAGAAGCTTCCTTTAAATTCAACATCTTCTTTAAAGCGCATCTTTGTTATTGGGTGAGCTCCAACAGTAAATGGGGAGCTGATTTTATCCTTAAAGAGCTGCTTTAATTGTTTTGTAACATTTGTTATTGATCCACTTGATAAACACAGCAGATCAATATCCTTGCTTTCAAGCCCTAGAATATTATCCCTAAGGGCCCCACCTACGATATAAACTGATTCATTGAAGTGGAGAGACTTTAAAAGTTGGAGTGTGGATAGTTTGCCTTGCATATATCAGGGGATAGCGATGTACTCTATAGAGACTATTTCCAACTCTCTGTCACCACTGGGAGTTTTTATCTCTACTAAGTCGCCTTCCTCCTTTCCTAGTAGAGATTTTCCGATGGGACTTTTCCAGCTTATTTTACTTTTCGATAAATCTATCTCGTCTTGCCCAACAATATGGTAGGTTTTTGAGACCTCGCCTTCCAAGATAGTAACTGTCGCTCCAAATTTTATTGTTTCAGATTTAACTTGTTCAGGATTCACAATCACCGCCTCTCCAAGTCGCTTGCCCAAAAAACGCAGGCGGGAGTCTATTTCTCTTAAGCGTCTCTTACCGTAGATGTAGTCGGCGTTCTCTGAGCGATCGCCATTGCCAGCGGCCCATTGAATTACTTTTGTAATCTCTGGACGCTCTAAATTTCTAAGTCTATCGTACTCTTCACTTAGCTTTTGGTGGCATTGGGGCGTCATGTAATTTTTCAATTTATTTTACCGCCGCATTTTTTATAGCGTCAGAGCTCCATGCTGGAGCGTCATCAAGTACCTTTACTAGATCTTCAATTCCATTTGCAACTGACCACATATCCTCGTGGTGAGGGGCATGAAATCTTTCTCGTTGCATGTTTTCTAGAAGTTTAATAAGTGGATCGTAATATCCCTTGTGGTTAATAATCACTAAAGGGCCTGTGTATTGTCCCAGTCGCTTACAACTTAACCATTCAAAGAACTCTTCCATTGTTCCGCACCCACCTGGTAGAAAAATTGTGGCATCTGTGAATTTTCTCATCTTATCTTTTCTGTCGGCCATATCTTTTGTTACATGCAGGTGTGTCAGTTCTTTATGTTCCCATTCCACTTGAATCATAAAGTCTGGTATATACCCATCAACTCTGGCACCCTGCTCTAAGGCTCCATCAGCAACTCTTCTCATTAATCCTTTGGCTCCGCCTCCATATACAATTTCATGACCAAAGCTACCCAGTGCCTTTCCTACATTTGTTGCCAACTCAAGAAAGTGTTGTTCGCACGCCTCGCTTGAACCGCACATAACTCCAATTCTTTTATATTTCATAGTAAATCCTTCAAATTTAGCCGCCTATGCAGCGGGGAAAGTAATCGTTATACTATTTAGATCATATCGAAAAGGAGTTCAAGGTGCTTGATAAAAATATTGCCGCGGACGTTTTGCATGAGGCCATCTCACTGGGTGCTGACTTTGCTGACGTTTTCGTAGAAAGAAAGAATGTTCAAAACCTTTCATTTAATAGTTCAAAAGTAAAAGATATACAGTCAGGAACAGACTTTGGTATTGGAGTCCGACTTATCTATGGAAAGCAGTACCTTTATGGATACACCAACTCGGCAAAAAAGGAAGATTTAATTGAACTTACCCGAAATTTAGCCGCTCAAATTAAGAATAGCTCTAATGGAGCTTTTAAATCTAATTTTGCCACCACTGAATATCCTTTGATAGGATCTTTTGGAGATAAGAGTGCAAGCCTTGATCAGAAGGTAGCAAAGCTAAAGGAACTTGATACCCTTGTAAGGGCCCAAGGCGAGCACATCGCCCAAGTGAATATTTCTCTTATTCAATATAATCAGCAAGTAGAAATCTTTGATAGTGAAGGATTGTATGCCAGCGAATCCAGGCCATATTGCAGGATGGCAGCAAACGCGGTCGCTAAAGATGGGCAAGCTCAAACATCTGGTTCGTGGAATCCTGGTGCTAGAGGTGGGTACTCTTTTGTAGAAGGTTTAGATATGAAGTGGATCGCTGAGTATCTTGGAAAAAAAACTCATACAATTCTCTATGCAGACCCATGCCCTGCGGGAAATAAACCAGTAGTCATAGACAATGGATTTGGCGGGGTTATTTTCCATGAAGCATGTGGACATCTTTTAGAAACAACTTCAGTTCAAAAAAAGGCATCAGTTTTTTGGGATAAGAAAGAGCAGATGATTGCTCATGAGGCCTTGAGTGCAGTGGATGATGGTACCATAGACAATCTTTGGGGAAGTCTCTCCATAGACGATGAGGGCATGTCCACTCAAAAAACACAGTTGATCAAAGATGGAAAGTTGGAGAACTTCTTAAGTGACAGGATGGGGGAGCTGAAGTCTGGGCATAAGAGAACTGGCTCAGCTAGAAGACAATCATACAAATTTGCACCAGCATCGAGAATGAGAAACACCTTTATAGAGCCTGGACCTCACAAGTTGGAAGAGCTCATTGCTTCTATGGATGATGGCATTTATGCCAAGTCAATGGGAGGTGGCTCTGTTAATCCTGGAACTGGGGAATTTAATTTTGCAGTTGAAGAGGGATACCTCGTTAAAAACGGAAAAATTCAAAAACCTGTCAAAGGTGCCACATTGATTGGAAAAGGTGAGGACATTATGAAAAGGATGTCTATGGTGGGGGATACCCTTGATTATGCTGCAGGTATGTGCGGATCGGTAAGTGGTTCGATTCCTGTTACTGTTGGTCAGCCACCAGTTAAGGTTGATGAAATTTTGGTGGGAGGTAATGCTTAATGAATTTAGAAAATAAAAAATTAATGGAAAAGCTTGTTGATATGGCCACATCAAACGGTGCTGACAGCTGTGATGTGATTTTTAATACAGGGAAGTCCCTTTCAATGAGCGCCCAAGAAGGTGAGCTAGACTCATACAAAGTGAGTGGTTCAAAAATTGCGGGAATCAGGATCATTAAAGACTCTAGAGTTGGTATTTCTTATACTGAGGCTTTTGATGAGGAGGCCTTGGCCGATACGGCGAAGAAGGCAATTGAGAATTCCAAGTTTGGAGAAGTTAATGAATACGAAAAAATAGAACACTTTGTTGAAGAGGATCTTGTTCACAAAGGTGACTTGGAGCCAATTGAAGATGAAATAACGCCGCAGGACAAAATTGATTTGTGCTTAAAGCTTGAGTCTGAAGTCAGAAAGAAAGATGAAAGAGTCAAGGGTGTTCCCTATAATGGGCTTTCAGAGTCATCAACTGAAGGACACTATTTAAACTCACTTGGAACTTTTGCATACGATTATGAAAGTTATGTGAGTTGTTATACGTCTTCTCTTTTAAAGGAGGGGGACAAGAATTCCATGTTTTACTATGGAACTGTTGATAAACACTATAAGAGCTTGGACTGGAAAAAATGTGTAGAACAGGCCTATGAGCATTCAAGAAATTGGCTCGATGCTTCCGCATTAAAAACTGGCAAATATGACGTTATCTTCTCCATAGATCAATTTGAAAGTCTTTTTGGGGCATTCAGGGGAATGTTCTCTGGAAAGAGAGCACAGGAGAAGAGTAATCCCATGATTGAACAATTTGGGAAGAAAATTGCCAGTGATCGATTAAATGTCATGGATATGCCAATGTATGCAGACAGCTTTTTTAAAAGCCCATTCGATTCCGAAGGCTATGTAAGGGCCGATTTGGGTCTAATTGAAAATGGGGTTTTTAAGAATATGCTTCACAATTCTGCAACTTCTAAATTTTTCAAAGTTGAGAATACATTTAGGGCCGCGCGAGGGGCAAGAGGTCCTCTTGGGGTTTCTGGAACCACTACGGTCATAAAGGAAGGAAGTGATGCTGTTGAAACCGTTACTTCTGGTAGATACTTTGAAGTATGCAATATGCAAGGTCTTCACTCTGGCCTGAATTTCATGTCAGGAGACTTTTCATTTGGTGCGTCAGGTTATTTAGTTGAAAATGGAAAAAGGATTCAGGCCGTAAATGGAGTGACTGTTGCTGGAAATTTTTATAAGATGCTGAACAACATTAACTCCCTGGGAAATGAAATTCTTGCTTCTTCTGGAAGAAGCTTTTTTGCTCCTTTAGTGAGATTTGAGGCGTTAACTGTCGCAGGAAACTAAAATGAAAAGTTTAAAGTTTAAAATTATATTTCCAATAGTTCTTTTAACTATAGCTTTTGCTGGCAAGTATATTTTGTGGGATTTTCCCATCTCTACTGGTAAGCGAACCGGAAACTTAGTTAAGCTTAGCAAGAAAGGGAAAATCATAAAGACTTGGGAAGGTACGATGGACTTAGGTTCAGGTGACCTTCTTACTTTTGATTTTTCCGTTCGAGATGATGTACTGGCAAACCAGATGTATAATTTTGAAGGAAAAACTGTAAGTATATTTTACGAAGAGTACTTAGCGGCCTGGCCCTGGGAAACAAAGTATAATGTTGTGGACTGGAGTCAGAAAAATAAAAAAAGCCCCTCTGAACAAATTGGAAAATCAAGTGCAGATACATCAGAGGCTTTGAATCTACTCAATAAAACGATGTTTTGCTCAACTATAGGAACGTTGTACTCCAATCAAGAGCTTTACAAGCAAGTTAAGGATCATCTCAAAAAGAACAATCTTTATTTGTATAGACAGATAGACAAGTGCAACGACTAGCAGATCCAAATCTATTCAAAACGATTAAAGAGCTATTCGTTCTTTCTTTCCCAATTATCATTGGACAGCTAGGTCAAATGTTAATTGGTGCTGGAGACGTATATATCGCATCACTTCACTCTACCACGGCAGTGGCCTCAATTGGTGTTGCAAACGGATTTATAAACCCTATTTTTCTCTTTGGTATTGGGCTCATGATGGGGGTTTCTCCCATACTGGCGATAAAGCTTGGGAAGGGGGAGGACATGAGATCTTCTCTAAAATCCATAATGGTTTATTCTGCAATCGCTGGAATTGTGCTATCGCTTATCACTACCGTATTTGGAAGAGAGATTGTTGGTCTCATTGGGATAAAAGAAGAACTCGTAGAATCGGTATATTTTTACATGTCGGTAGTTGCCTGGTCATTTCCATTCGCACTTGCTTTTCAGGCAGGTAAAGAGTATCTCCAGGCCTTCGAAGAAGTAGTAGTTCCAAATCTCATGGCCTTGGGGGCGGTAGCTCTAAATTTAGTTTTGAATTACTTTCTTGTATTTGGAGTGGGTGGAATAGAAGGGATGGGCGAGAAGGGTCTCGCGGTAGCAAGTCTTCTAATTAGAGTTATTCTTTGTGCTTCATTACTATTATATTTATCCCGGGAAAAGTGGGGCAAGCCTTCATTTCATTTTATAAAAGAGATGTTTAGATTTGGAAGGCCCGTGGCACTTATGTTTTTTATGGAAGTTTTGGCATTTTGTGCGGTAAGTGTTCTCTCGGGAAAGCTTGGAATACTGGAGGCTGCAACAAATAACATTATAATGACACTTTCTGCAATCACCTTCATGATTCCGCTTTCGATATCAAGTGCTGTCGCCGTAAAGGTTGGAACAGGCTATGGAGCGAGAGACTTCTCTATGGTGGATTTAAGCTCCAAAGCTGCGTTGTTTATATCCTTGATGTTTACCTGCTTTTCAGCTGCAACATTCTACTTATTTCCAGCTGCGATAATGTCTTTGACAACAGCTGATGAAAAAGTTGTTCAGTTGGGGATCAAACTTCTCTTTATTGTGGCGTTGTTTCAAATTGTGGATGGCCTTCAAGTTACTTTTGCTGGAATTTTGCGAGGAGTTGAAAAAACAATGAGTGTCTCGATTATGGTCTTTATTGGATATTGGCTTTTTGGCATCCCTATGGGGATTTACCTAAGTTTTTTTTCTGATATGGGCGTTATGGGGCTTTGGGTTGGTCTTGCAAGTTCATTGGCAGTATTGGCGACGGCGTTGGCGATATACACCTACACCGTCAGGATTAAACTTCAGAGAAAATTTTAGAATTCTCCGTCTTTGAAATATTCTTCGTAAGCATCCTCATCAAGATTTAAAGTGTCTATTCCAACTTTCTTTTTCTTCTTCGGAGCAGCTTTGAAGATCTTTCCAACAACAATTTTGTTAATCTCTTCAGCGTCATTAACTTTGTTCTTTTTAAGGGCCTGATAAAGATTGGGTTCGTACCTGCTAATATCTTTTAAGACATTTTCTGCTGCCTTTTTCTCCAGTTCTTCGATCTCCTTCTTTACTGCTTTTTCTGTTGGTTTCTTTGCATCCTTGATCACACTGTCTTTATGAACTTTAATCAAGTCGCTTTTTGTAGTTTTTACTAGGCTGACTTTTGGCGAATCTTTAATCTTTGATACTTCAGCACTAAAACCTTTTGAAACCTCTATTTTCTTCTTAGCATTCTTTGTTTGAACTTCAATATTGCCTCTCAACACAGACAGAACAGAATCCCCACTAGTCCCTTTTTGCAATAGGTGAAAATCGGTGCCTCTAATTCCCATGACCGCGTCTCTTGTTTTAAAGGTAGATCCTTTTCTAGGGCCATCCTTGTCAACTACACCTCTTAGAGCACCATACATCAGCTCCACAGTTGTTTCCGCCTTCTTTGTTTTCTTTCTGCTCCAGTCGATCTTAAACGCACTGGCCTGACCAACCATGAACTGATCGCCGTTTTTAAAAACAATTTTCGCCTTAGAATCTTTATTTGTTCGAAGAATATTTCCATTCTTAACTTTCGTGCCAAGTTTCACATTTAGAACTTTGTAATAAACACCTTCAAAAAGGACATTCTTTCCGCCGGATGGTGCTTTGGTGCTTGGATTTGTTAGGAGCTGGGCATTGCCTTGCATTTTTACGATAATCCCAACGTGGGGACTTGCCAGCGTGGATAAGGATATTAAAACAGTCAGGAAAGAGATAAATAATTTAAACATTTTTGGCCGCCTTTTAAAAAAGAAAATCTTCGTTAATATTATATTTGAATAAAAAATTTAATTCCAAAAAAGAGGGAACATGAAACTTATTGCACTATTGATAATGACATTTTCAGCACTTGGCCAAGCACAGGATTTTTCCTACCCTGAGCTAAATGTAGTTCCAAGGGCCACAGAGCGAATTAAGATGGAGGTAGGCTCTGAAGAGTCGTATGCATGGAAATCAAACATGCCACTTCAAATAGCGTCATTATTAACTTTAACTACCGGAGCAATGGCAAGTTCAAATATTAAAGAGGATAAGGAAGAGGACTATGCCTCGGAAATTTCTATGCTAGTTGGCGCAGGCTGGCTTGCAGCAAGTGTTTGGGCAAGTATGAAATACAGACCTTACAGAAGTTCCTATCTTAAGATGCGCAAGATGCCTTATAAAACAAAAAGAGAGAAGCTTTTGAAAGAAAGAATGGCCGAGGAAGAAATTAATACTTTGCGCTCAATTGGAAAAAAAATAAGATGGGCCGGTGCTTTGACTACTTTGGCTGCATCACTAAATCTTCAAAGTTCGATTGATAGTGACACAGACGAGGGCAAGAGAGCTGAAACTCTAGCTGGCGTTTCAGCTGCAGTTTCTCTGGCAACTCTTTTCTTTCCAAATCGCTGGGAAAGAGTGGCCGATGAGCAGGAAAAATACAAAAAGAAAATTTATTCTCCCGTATCAATCGCTCCGGCCTTGCTCAATACTGACAAAGGACTGGCAAGCGGCCTAGCTCTTGCCTGGAACTTCTAGGCTAGATCTAGAAGCTAACTTAATCGCCAAATCAAGGGCCTGCTTTTTAGGTAGGTCCAATCCATCTTTACTCATTCCATAAATAAAAGCAGTCTTAAAGTTCTTGAAAGTTGTTGGTCCATTTGAGATCAGATCGCTGGCAGTCTTTAGTGATTCAGAAACAGTTAATTGGGGACCATTCTCGTCTTGAGATATAAATTCATAAAGCTTTATGAATACCTCTCCAACTTCCTCTTTAAAGTTCTCTCCAGCTATTGCCACTTTCATCGCAAGGTTTGAGCAGTCTTTGTAACCAAGTCCAAGCCCTTCGCTATTTTTGCAATATAGTGCAACCTTTTCAAAATCTTCAGCTGCATTGTCTGGATTGCCTTTAAAGCCTGCAGTGAGTCGTAGACTGTTCTCCATCGCGGTTGCGGCATCAAGGTTTAGAAACTTCTCTTCATAGGTCTTTTCAAAGACTTTAATAAATGTGGTGACAACATTTTTATCAATTTCAATAAACTCTAGTCCGGCCTTAAGGGAAGAACCACTATCAAGCCCCACTCCCATTAATAGACGAGCTACTTTAATAAATTTTGAAGATGCCCCGCTACAACCGGTGGAAACTTTGTCAGCATACCAGCGCATTTTATCTGGCTTAAGTTGAAACTCCGGATTAGATTTCATGAACTCCATTGTTGTAATGTATTCTCTTGAACTAAGGCACTCTTTAGTTGCTCCATAGACTTGAGGTAAAAGGAGGGAAACTAGAAATAAGGTCTTCATAATAGGCACTCTCTCATAAGTCAGAATTAAATATTCAATTATAGATTTTAAAATAACATATACCGGCTTCAAAGTGAGAAGTTTTTAGTTGCAATTGAGTAAGTCAGGCCGTTTCATATTATCAACTAGAAAAATTACTAAGGACGGTGATTTGTGAAATACCTGAGTCTATTGCTCTTCTTAACTCTTGGCGCCCATGCTTCTATTAAAATCTCCACATTCAATATTAGAAACTTTGATAAGTCTGGCTCTCAGACAAACAAATCTCTTTTAAAAAGTATCATTCTTGAAGTCGGCCCTGACCTGATGGCCGTTCAAGAAATACATAATGAAAGATCCTTTAAGGAGTTTACGAAGTCATCCCTTAAAGGGTATGGGTTGATTTTATCTCGCTGCGGAGGTGGTGGCCGCCAAAAGCTTGGTTTTCTTTTTAAAAAATCAAAACTGAAGCTAATTTCAAGCAGGGAGGACACAAGAGTTTCAAATGCTTTTTTAGATTCATGTGATTCTCTTAGGCCTGCGATGGTGTCTATTTTTGAAGAGAATAACTCTAAAAGATTTGCTGCAATATCGGTTCACCTAAAGGCCGGATCAGGTTCTCGAAATTATGCCAGAAGGGCAACACAATACGATGGAATAGCAGATATTATAAGGGAGCTAAACAACAAAGGTCTTAAACGAGTTGTGGCCCTTGGAGACTTTAACACCACAGGCTTTGACCTTAGAGACAATGATTATAAAAACTTTATTGAGCTTTTGCATGATACTTCTTCCTCAACAAGTGCACATGATATATCTTGCACCTCTTACTGGAGAGGCAGAGACTACAGCGATGGAATAGAGGAAGCTAGCACTCTTGATCATATTGTTTATACTAACTCCTTTGGAAAACCCCAAGATATTTCAGTTGGTTCCCACTGCAAAAAGGCTAAATGCAAAGACACCAAATACTATGAACTTGGAGAGTCTTACAGGTCTGTAAGTGATCATTGTCCAGTGAGTGCCATCTTTTAATGGGGTTTGATAGAAAGTATTGGGAAGAGAACTACTCCCAGCCTTTTACTATGGATGGGATTGGCAATGCAAAGGAGCACGCCAAGTATTTAAAGGCGTTCTTTGAGCTTGAACAAGTTGATATCTCAAGTATTGCTGACTTTGGATTTGGTTACGGCTATTTATTTCAGAAAACGATGAAGCAATTCATTCCGTACAAAGCACTTGGAATTGAACCAAGTGAGCATGCATTCAACAAGGCCAAGAAGAGAAAACTAGCTCCGGTGGAATCAACTAAATTAAAACTTGAAAACTGCACCCTGCAGGACTGGTGCGCTCAAGAAGATAAACCAAAGCTTAACTATGATTTAGGACTTTGTTGTTCAGTTTTTCAGTATTTAGACGAAAAGGACTTAAATTCGATTATAATGACTTTGAGTCGTAGAATTAAGTACTTATATCTTACTGTTCCGACAAATAAGGAGCTAGATAGGCAGATTGAAGACCTGAATTTTGATGACAAGTATGCCTATAGAAGGTCTTCTGAATTTTACAAAAAAGTGGTTGGGCAAGGGTTTACGAATATTTCGAGTCGAATATGGGAAAGCAAACATCACTTCAACGAAGAAACAACTTTATTTACTGATTTACTATACAGACATTAGAACAGGATTTTAAAATGGGAAAAATTTCGGATCGCGCAAAGAACATGGCGGAAAGCGCAACTTTAAAAATGGCAAGACTCGCTGGTGAATTAAAAGAGCAGGGGCAAGACATAATTAGCCTTAGCTTGGGAGAGCCTGATTTTAACGTGCCTGAATTTGTAAAAGATGCTGCAAAAAAAGCAATTGATGAAAACTACTCTCACTATCCTCCTGTTCCAGGATATAAAGACTTTAGAAAAGTTATAAGCGACAAGTTTAAGAACGAAAATGGCCTGGACTATTCTCCTGAGCAAATTGTAGTCTCCACTGGAGCAAAACATTCATTAATGAACATTATGCTGGCAGTTGTTAATCCAGGAGAGGAAGTTGTTCTTCCAGCTCCATATTGGGTTAGTTATATTGAAATGGTGAAGTTTGCAGAGGGGGTGCCTGTTGTTATAGACACCACGATTGAGACCGATTTTAAAATTACTCCAGACCAACTTAAAAAAGCTCTAACACCAAAAACAAAGGCTTTTATCTTTTCCAACCCGTGTAATCCAAGCGGATCTTCTTACACAAAAGATGAGTTGTCTGCCTTGGTGGAAGTGTTTAAAGCACATGATTGCTATATTGTTAGTGATGAGATTTATGAGTACATAAATTTTGGCGAGCCAAACACAAGTCTTGGATCCTTTGAAGAAATTAAAGACAGAGTAATCACTGTTAATGGTGTCTCAAAGGGATTTGCCATGACGGGCTGGAGGATTGGCTTCATCGGAGCCCCTATTGAGGTTGCCAAGGCCTGTGCAAAAGTCCAAGGGCAATTTACTTCGGGAGCAAATGCAATTGCTCAAAGGGCCTCACTAGTAGCACTTAGAGATAAAAAAGACGAAGTTAAGAAAATGAGAGATGTCTTTTTACAAAGAAGAGACTTACTCATTGAACTTTTGTCTCCTATAAAAGGTTTGAAATTAAACGTCCCTCAGGGGGCTTTTTACTTATTTCCGGATGTGTCTGGATTATTGGGTAAAAGTGCCAATGGTAAAAAGATAAACACTGTAGGTGAGTTGTGCGAATTTCTTTTGGAAGATTGTATGGTCGCAACGACCCCTGGTGATGCCTTTGGTTGTCCAAATAATATTCGTCTTTCCTATGCAAACTCAGAAGAGCAGCTCAGAGAGGCCGCTAAAAGAATCACAAACTCTTTGGCAAAGCTCGTTTAATCGAGCTTGCCTTCCATTACCGCGGCTATTGGACTTGTAAATTCATAAGATTCAAAAATTATCTTCATCGCCGCCATGATGGGGACAGAAAGGAACATTCCTGGAACTCCCCATATAAATCCCCAAAAGGTTAAAGATAGAAGAATTGCAACTGGATGCAGTCCCATGCTTTTGCCCATAACCTTTGGCTCTAAAATATTTCCAATTATTGTTTGAAAAAGAGTGAGCAATATTAGAATTGCAAAGAACTGCCAACCCAAAGTATATTGAAGCAAGATAACTGGAAGTGGCATAAACACCGCAATGATAGAACCTATGTTTGGAATGAAGTTTAAAAGTATGGTCAAGATTGCGAACATGGAAGCAAGTTCTACTTCAAATATTAAAAACACTATATAGCTTAAACCTCCTGTCGCTGCTGAAATAACAAGCTTTGTGAAAACATACTTGGCAATACTGTTCTTTACCTTAATGACTGTTTCATTGCTTGAGCCATGGATGCTCTCTCCTGTGATTAGAAAAAGTGTGAATATGATCACTAGGATTGAGTTACTTAATACTCCAAGAACTCCAGCGGTAAGTTTTTTGAGAGTTGGAAGGAGAGGGGTTATTTGGGCACTTTCGCCAGGACTAAAAGTTGAAAGATCAAAACCTAAATCTTTTAATTTGAGCTCTATAGAAGAAGTTAGGGCATCTAGTCTGTCTTTGTACTGGTCGATTCCCTGAATAAAAGAATCAATAGATCCTGAAACAAGCCAAGTTAGACAAATTATAGACGCTGTAAAAATGAATAAAGTAATACTCAGTGCCATCCACCTTTTCAGTCTAAAACGGATCTGAAGCCACTTCATCACTGGAGTAAGAATTAAGTATAGAAATATTGAAAGAGTAAATGGAATCATGACCGTTTTTGTAATGGCCAATACAAAGGCACATGCCATAAAAGTCAGAGCAAATAAACAAACTGTATTAATTCTTTGATAGTGTTCCATTTAAAGACTTTAACAAGATCAGCATACTCAGGCAAAAGCTGTTGGCATATCTCTTGCTGTTTATGAATAAAAAGGAGCTAGATATGCAAAATTTTAGGACAAAGTCTATTGTTGAGGCCGGAATTTTGGCCGGAGCTTTTGGAGGGGCGTGCATGGCATTGGCCGCTAACTTGGGAGCTTTTTACTTAGAATCCGACTTTTGGGGTCCGATGAAGAATGTTTCGGCAGTATTTCTAGGGGAGGGTGCACAACAAGGCTCTCTTGCAGTGATCCTTGTAGGGGTTGCGACACATTTTTTATTTTCTATTATATGGGGAGTCATTTTTTCTTTCATCACCAAGCGAGTAACCAGTTCTTCCTCAGAAGTTGTGGCCGGTATTCTATTTGGCGGTGCGGTGTGGGCCTTCATGACGTATTTGTTTCTTCCGGTTGTAAGTCCTGAGGTCATTGTCACCAGGGAGGGAATGGAAGGATGGTGGTTTGGCTACCACATGGTTTTTGGTTTTGGCCTAGGAATCACTGCTCCTCTTAAAAGGAGCCTTGAGAGAGATATTGCGCCATCTCAGAGAGTGGCGCATTAGGATTAATGAATAGGGTGCCCGAATAAGGCCTTTACGTCTTTAGGTAAGTTGTCCAGGACGTCAAAGGTCTCACCCTTGCCCTCAGCTTCATACTCATTTAGCCAACCTGTTAAGAAGCTCCAAAACTTTCTCGCTATCTCCTGTGAATCTATGTCATCTATTTTAGAGACCCTTTGAATATCGCTTTTAAATTTTTGTGCATCAATTGATTTATCGGGACCTGTCACACACTCCGAACACTCTTGTTTTAGATCGTAGGGTAGCTCAGAAATCAGGTGCTTTGCTTCATTTGGATGAATTCTCTGCACAATATTTCTTAAAATGCATTGGGATATTTTCTTACAAGTTTCCTTGTGCACCCCTAGCGCTTGGGAGGCCTTGTGGTAGAACTCATTTGTCTTTTGATGGTGTTTTTGGTCTTGAGTGTCTATATTTCTGGACTGTTCCATAATTATCTCCTTTTTTAAACTCTTAACAAGCAAGAAATGTTCCATTGTGGTATCCTTGCTGATGAAAAATTATTAAAAATAAGGCACGCATTTTGAATAAGTGTCGAAGTGGAACTGTAAAATGAAGAAGAAAGTATTAGATATTATTGGGTGGAGAGAATATGCCCAATTGCCACAACTGGAAGTTGAGGCAATAAAAGTAAAAGTAGACACTGGTGCCAGAACATCTTCTTTACATGTCTCTGAGATCAAAATTTATAAAAGAAAAAATAAAGAGTTTGCTCATTTCACCATTCACCCAAGACAAAAGAGCTCGAAGCCGGAAATAGAAGCAAAGGCTGAGGTAATTGAGCACCGAAAGGTAAAAAGCTCAAATGGCATTTCAAGTGTTCGGCCAGTTATTCTTACCAAGCTAAAAATTGGAGAACATGTTAAGGTTATTGAAGTTACATTGGTTAATAGAGATATGATGGGATTTAGAATGCTGCTGGGTAGAGAGGCCCTTAGGGGCGATTTCTTGGTGGATTCAGGCAAGTCATTTCTCATGTCAAAAGAATTAAAGAAAAGGAGTTAAAAGTGAACCTCGCTATACTTTCTCAAGGACCAAATCTTTACTCAACCAGAAGACTGGTCGAGGCCGCCCAGCAAAGGGGGCATACTGTAGAGGTTATAAATCCTATGCACTGTTATATGAACATTGCTTCAACAATGCCAAAAGTTCATATGAAAGATAGAGTGCTGGATCATTTTCAGGCAGTAATACCAAGGATTGGATCATCAATCACTTTTTACGGAACTGCAGTCCTTAGACAATTTGAAATGGCGAGAGTGCTTCCAGTTAATAGCTCTGCCGCTATTTTGCGATCACGAGATAAGTTGAGAAGCCTTCAGGTTATGTCGAGAAAAGGCATTGGTATGCCGGTTACCGGATTTGCCAAATCCGCCCAAATGACTGAAGACTTGATTTCACTTGTTGGAGGTCCCCCTTGTGTTATTAAAATCTTGGAATCAACTCAAGGTAAGGGCGTACTCCTTGTGGAAAATAAAAAAACAGCAAAGAACGTTATTGAGATGTTGAGAAATTTAAACTCAAACTTCCTAGTTCAAGAGTTTATAGGGGAGTCTGGCGGCTCTGACATTAGATGCTTTGTAATTGGAGACAAGGTTGTTGCTTCAATGAGAAGGCAAGGAGCGGAGGGAGAGTTTCGATCTAATCTACATCAGGGCGGACAAGCTGAGAAAATCAAAATAACTCCACAAGAGAGAGCATTGGCAGTTAAGGCCTCAAAGGCCATGGGCCTAAATGTTTCTGGTGTTGATATTCTTAGAAGTAAGAGAGGTCCTTTGATTTTAGAGGTCAACTCCTCTCCAGGTCTTGAGGGGATTGAAAAGGCAACTGGAAAAGACATTGCAGGGCTTGTAATAGAGTTTACTGAAAAATCATTGTTGAATCCTAAAGGCAGCCGGGAAGTAATCAAGGGGTAACTTGTGCCAAGAAGAAAGCAGTTCTCAATTAACGGAGAAAAAGTCGCTCCAGGTGAGAGAAAAACAATTATGCTCCCAATAGCGGAGCTATATGATTTTACCGCTTTGGAAATTCCTGTGCATGTTGTAAGGGGAGCAAAGGCCGGACCGGTGATGTTCTTATCAGCGGCATTGCACGGTGACGAAATCAATGGAGTGGAGATTATCCGCGAAATTTTAAAACAGCCTCTTTTAAATGAGATCAAAGGCACAATCATTGCCATACCTGTTGTTAATATTTTTGGCTTCCATAATAAATCTAGATATCTGCCTGATAGAAGAGATCTTAATAGGTCATTTCCAGGTTCCAAGCATGGAAGTCTTGCAGCAAGGATTGCTCATTTGTTTATGAAAGAAATTGTTAGCAAATGCACTCATGGGATTGATTTTCATACGGGAGCAATACACCGCTCTAACTTTCCTCAAATTAGGGCCTGTCTAGATAATGAGGCAACTAAGGAGTTTGCAACTTCGTTCAATGCTCCAATCATGATTGACTCTCATATGAGAGATGGATCTTTAAGGGAAGCTGCAAGAAAGAAAAAAGTTAACATTCTGCTTTTTGAAGGTGGTCAGGCCCTGAGGTTTGAAAATGATGTCATCTCAATGGGAGTGCGAGGTACTCTTGCGGCCATGAGCAATATTGGAATGATTGATGAGGAAAAGGTTGAGACTACAAAGTATGACTCTATTGTCGCTCATGACAGCTTCTGGCTTCGGGCACAGAATAGTGGCACAGTTAGGATGTGTGTAAAACTCGGAAGCTACGTCAAGAAAGGTCAAACTGTCGCCCTTATATTGGATCTTCTTGGAGATGTTGAAATAGAAGTGACTACACCTGAAGACGGAATTGTCATAGGTATTAACAACTTGCCTCTAGTCACACTCGGCGAAGCGATCATTCACTTGGCGACGGTGGAAAGACTTAATAAAAGAGAGTTGAAAAAACGAGGCTTTATCTATCCTCAAGCAGACATAGATTAGATCTATAGAAGCATCTCTTTAAACTCCATCGCAAAACGGTGGGCATCTCCGGCCCACCTAGCAGTTACAAGATTTTCATCTTTTACAACATGTCCTATCCATAGTCTGGAAAGTGAGTCCTTTAGAAGTGGCGGAGGACCAGCTTTAAATTGATCTTTATTTTTAAGAACAGACTTAACTTCGTCTTCCAAGCTTAAGCGTTCAACATTGTCGGCGAATAGGCCTTTTGGAAAATCATGAGAAAGCCATTCAAATACCTTGGGTAGTCCTGTCACTTTCTTGTCATAGATTAGGGATAGTTTGTTTGAACCCTTACACCTTGCTAGAATTAGAAGTCCCTGGCAAATCGCTCCAATTGGTTTTCGCTTCTGCATATGTTTGGTTATTAATTTTTGTAGAGTTTCAGATTCTAAGTAATCTTTTGCTCCATCGACATGAACTCCAGGAAGTATGATTCCTTCAAAATCTGTATTATAAGCTTCTTCATAGGTAATTGGATGATGAAAGTAGTGGGTGTTCATCATCTCATCTAGAGCGTGCTTTACCCTTTTTCCAGTTTTTAAAACCGGTGAGAGCAGTCCAAGTCCATCTCCTGTTAAAGTGTGATTGTCTGGTACAGATCTCACTCCATCTGGAGTGGCAAAGACTACTTGGCAACCTGTTCGAAGAATACTCCATGGAATAACAACTTCACTTGGATCAAAATCTTTTTTTGGAAGAGGTATTAGAACTTTCATGCTTTATTTTAACTTCTTTAGTGTTGGCCTGTCCTTGTCGTCTAGGCCAAGTCTAACTCTTGTTTTGGCATATAAAATGCAGAAACATTCAGTCATAGATTAATACTGGAGGTAATATGAAAAACTTTAAAATAGTGATGGCGATATCACTTTCAATCCTATTAGGTCAGATGAGTTTTGCTGAGGAGGGCATCTCCTCTTCTGAGATTTCAACTGAATCGGCCGTTCAAGAGCAGCAGGAAAGCGAGCTAGCTCAGGAACAAAAAGAGATTTTTCCCACCAATGCTCAAGAAACCTATAAAGATATTGAAAAAACGTTAGGCTTTGTTCCGGAGTTTCTGAAAAAGTATCCTAAGGAAGGAATCACAGGGGCCTGGATTGAGATGAAACAACTTGAGATGGGCAAGACAAACCTGGATGCAAAGAATAAACAACTTGTTCAACTTGCAGTCGCCGGACAAGTGCCTTGTGAATACTGTGTTACGTTTCACTCTGAGTTGGCCAAGGCATATGGAGCAACTGATGATGAGATTTCAGAGGTCCTTGCCCTTTCTGGTGCCGTAAGAAGTTGGTCTACAGTGTTGAATGGCCTAAACGTGGATCAAACAAAGTTTAAGTCAGATGTTGCAAGAATTGTTGAGGGAATTAAGAAACAAGGAAAAATGGCTGAATAAAGTTATATTAACCTCGGGGGACTAACTCCGAGGTTATTATTATTTTACGAGGTTTCTTTCAGCTTTCTGAACGTTTTGTAAAAGAGCTTTACACTCTTCCACACCCATATCTTTCAGGGGGTGAGACTCAGGAAGCTCTTTAGCCTTGGAAGAAAATTCAAGACTTTGAATTCTATTCTTCACAGATATTCTTAGTTTTCTAAGTTCTTTTAAGTTCCAGCTCTCAAGCTCTTGTATTGACTTCTTTCTTATATTTGCCATTTATTACCTATCCGTGTTGTGTTAAGGGTTGCCACCATACCTCTATGTTGACTTTGGGGCAACAAAAATAGCTTAGGTGGCCTCATGCAAGATTTAAACAATTTTACTGTAACCCTGGAATGTAATCTTTACTCTATGTTCTCGTCTGTGTGTAAAAATGACATTTTAAACGTATTTGCTTTTATTAACTAATAAGTGGTTTTAAATTCTAGACCTTGAATTTGTTGCAAGGATTATAGATGAAAGCCATTCTGATCTCAGTACTGTCCCTTTTATGCGCTGTAAGCTCGGCCAATGTTAAGGTTGGAGCATATATTAACGATATTCAAGAGCTTGAACTCGAGTCTCATAGTTACGCGATGGATCTCTACATTTGGTTTAAGTGGAAGGATAAGTCTTTAAATCCAGCAGAAACTTTTGAGTTTATGAATCCATCTGAGCTTTGGGGGCACATGGTTACCAACCCCTATGACAAGCCACAAGTTCTTGATGACGGCAGTCTTTATCAGGTAGTAAGGGTTCAGGGGAGATTCTCTGAAAAATTTAATCTTGCAGACTATCCTTTTGATAAGCAAAGGCTTGTTGTAAGTTTTGAAGACTCTGCAAATGACATCGAAGAGGGCACCAAATATGTCTTAGATGAAGAGACAATGACCATGGATTCCTCAATAAAACTGCCAGGTTTTAAAATTAAAAGTCCAAAAATAGAACTTTTGGCACAAACTTATAACACTGACTTTGGGGACACCCGCACAAAGAAGGATAGAACCAACTATTCAAAAGTCGTCATTTCTGTTCCAATAGAGAGACCTATATTTGCGTATCTAATCAAGCTTGTATTGCCAATATTCTGTATTGTTTTCTGTGCTTGTCTTATGTTTCTTTTTCACCCTAAGTATATTGATGCCCGGGTTGGAGTGGGAATTACAGCACTACTAACAGTTGTTGCTTTGCAGATAACTCTGAACAATGACCTTCCTGAGGTTGCGTATTTAATCTTAATGGACAAGATCTATATCGCCACTTACATGTTTATCATTTTAGGACTGGCAGTGGTTATGATGGGCTCTTGGAAACTGGAGAAGGGGGAGCACCTTCGAGAGAAAATTATCATGACAGATAGAACGTCCTTGTTTGTTCTTCTTGGCATATACTCCATTGGGGTTGGCAGCATGTTGTTGCAGGCCATTTAAGTTATTCAACATCTATCGTTAAATACGGATGTTTGTCTTGATCTGCGTGCTCAGAACTTGCAAAGCCTCTTTCGCAGTTCTGAGTTTTTGTTTCATCAGAAAAAATGGCCAACCCGTAATTTGAATCTGGATCATTTGCCCATTCTTGCACCATTTGTGTAATATCCCATTCTTTCCATTCCAAGGTTTGGTCAAGAATCTTGCTGTCATATGGACCTTCGGTGTCATTGTCTGCAATTGAGTAGGTGGTATTGTTGCAATAGGTACAGGCTGTCCAGGGGTTAACGCCATCGTAAAATTCTCCACTGGCCACACTTAAATCTGGATTAAAATTTATGAGCTTGTTCACGTCAACTCTATATGACTCAGGACTTGGATCTGAGCACCATCCATTAGTTGCCTTCACTAAGTAAAGGTTCAATGTAGCCTTTTTTATTGTTCTTCCTTCAAGATCTGGCAGGTTGAACTTCATAACAATAGTGTTGGCCCTAGTATAATTAGGCCATGTGTACAGATTTAGCCTTGTACCATTTACATTTACATCGCTATTGGCATTTAGGTATGTGTCCTGAGCGGGGGAAAGTGTTGTCTTGAAAGGTTGTAGGCCTTGTTCTTCCTGCTCCTTCTCACCAGGGTTAAACTTGCATGATGAAGTTGCGATTAGTAAGAGCGAAATAGGTACTATCACAGTAAGCATTTTCATAAATTCCTCCGGCCAACGTTCAACTTCTTTGAACGATATCTTATGTATCGTAGTTATTAGTATAGTAATTTATGGCAAAACAAATATTTAAGATTTTTTTATTATTGAATAATTTTAGAGGTTTAGAGTGATGAAGTACTCATCGTAGTAGATCTTAAAGCTTCTTTAGCAAAGAACTCTTGGCAAACTGGCCATAAGTATTGGCATGAACGCCATTCGTGGCGTACTTTTGGAGAACACTGCTATGCGATGTGAAATTCTCAGTGTAGTATGCTCTTGTGTTTAAGCTATTAATATCTCTTTTGATCTCAATTTTTATCCATGTTTTGGTACTAGCTGGTATCACTTATAACGCTAGTTGTAATGATTCAGATGCACTAAATCATTCCAATCAAACTGGAGTCAGTTCTATAAAGGCACGTTTGATTATTCGTGAGAAAGTTAAAAAGGTTTCAACACTTGGGACTAGAAAGGCCAAACTTCCGAATAAAACTTCAAAAGGACAGTCTAAGTTAGATGATAAATCTCTGAAGGCAAAAGATAGTGGTAATGATTCCATTCTATCTAAGTATTTAAGCGATATTAGAGAGCTGATCCTAAAAAATAAATACAAAAGTTCTGTGGCAAGCAGGCTCAAGCTGACTGGAACCACAGTGCTGAGCTTTAAAATTCAATTTCCCAATAGTCTAAAGGAAGTGAAGGTGATTAAGTCCTCTGGGAAGAGGCCTTTGGATGAATCCGCAATCAAAACGATACAACGCATTGAGAAAATTCCTTCTATTCCATCTAAGCTCGAGCTTGAAGAGATTACAATGACCCTCGAAATGGTGTTCGAGTAGGAACCTAATTACATTTTTATGACATTTTTTCATATTTGATGTGGTAGGGAAAAACCGTGAGATATTTAATCGTTCTTTTTACAATTCTAAGCTATGAACAGGCATTGGCACAGTTTCGACTGGAGAAGGTTGTTCACTCCGAGAGCTCGGGTGAGAGTTCAACTTCTATAGGCGTTGTTGATGATGATGCAACCAGCATTCTTGAAGATAAAGATTTAGAAGCCGCCGCTCCTTCGAGCGTAGATGATGTACTTACTCAAACCCCAAGTGCCACAACAGCGAGAGGACCAAGAAACTCTGCAGAATCGGTTCAAGTTAGAGGCCTAGATACCTCTAAAATTTTTATTATGGTGGATGGTGTTCGACAAAATTTTCGAGGTGGACACTCATCAATGATCCCGGTGGATCTAGAGAATCTTAAGGCCGTTGAGGTATACGAAAGTTCTTCTGACCTATCAAAAGGAAACTCTCTTGGTGGAGGAATTCAATTTATAACTAAAGATCCCGACGACTTTTTAAAAAGTAATAAAAAGTTTGGTGGAGAGTTTAAATATCAAAGTGGTAGTTCTAATTCCGAAAATGTTTATAATGCAAAGAATATCTTTAAAAGCTCAAAGCTCTCAGGACTTATTAGTCTAACGGCGCAAGAGGCCGGAGACATAGAGCTTAATGACGGAGAAACCCTTGATAACTCAGGTTATGAGGATTTCATAGGCCTAGTGAAGCTTAAGCACGGTAACTGGAGCTTATCCCACGAATCTTTTAAGAGAGAAGATGACAATCCCCTTAATCCCACACTAAATCCTCCTGACTCTACTCAGTCTTTAATGGCCGATTCTTCAATGGTCAAAAATACAACGATTGTTAGCCACGAAACAAGCAATCAGGTCTTGAATGCTTATCACAATAAATTTAAGACAGATAAGACAGAGAGAGAGAGTAAAACTCGTGAGATACGAGAGATAACAACAATTGGGCTCAACTACAAACGGGCCTTGGATTCTTTCCGATTTGGGGCAGAAGGTTTTAAGGATTCACTAGATTCGGAAAAAGAGGGAGAAAATATTAACTCTTATCCTAAAGCAGAGAGTCTTTATCTTAGCAGCTTTATTGAAAAGGATTTCAAATACAATAAGCTTATTGCCACACCTGGAGTAAGACTTAACTACTACAATCTGAGTGCCAGCGATGAGAAAGCCGAAAGTAAATCGGCACAAGAGTTGTCAAAAAAGTTGAAGCTCAAGTATGTAATAGAAAAAGACACTTATCTTTATGCAACTTACTCGGAGGGATTTAATTCACCACGAGTGGATCAAGTATATCCATCAGGTGAGCACACTCCTGCAGATTGGGCGGCAAAAGCAAATAATTTTGTTCCTAATTTAGATTTAAGACACGAGACTTCTGCAATCAAAGAATTAGGCATATCAACAAAGCGTTTTTTATTCGACTATCTAGGCAGTGTTAGCTTCAAGGCCTCAATCTATGAAAATGAAATTGATGACTATATTAAAATGGAACGCATTGATCGTTCAATACTGGATGATGAGGATGGTACAAGTCAGTTTATAAATGTTCCCGATGTGACCCTTTATGGAGGGGAGGCCGAGTTAGGCTTTAACTATGACATTTATGAGTGGAAGATTTCTTACTCTCAAGTTCGAGGCAAGAATGAAACAGAAAATTTATTTTTAGAAGACCTTCCTGCTGATCAATATACTTACGGCTTTAATGTCTTTCTTGATAAGTATCGAGCCCAATTTGGCTATCTTGGTTTGCAGGTGCAGGAGCAGAATCGAATAAACCCAGAAACTCTACAGAGAACGGATAAAACGCCCGCTTATTTCGTGCATAATGTTTTTGGAAAGAAAGATTTTGGGGATAACTTTGAGATAGGTCTAAAAATAGAAAATCTAGGAAACAAAGAATATAGAAGACATGGAGCTTTTTTAAACGAAGCAAGTGAAAACTACAAGCTAACATTTAAATATAAAGTAAATACGCTATAGGAGAACAAATGAAAGCACTTATTGGAATGTTATTAGTAATTGGCTCTGCAACAGCACAGATTCCACTAGGAAAGTACAAAGCAGAAAAAATTCAGTGTAAATCTGGCAAGACAATGAAACTTGGTGGCAAATTTATGGTCTATGAAATTTTCCTTGATGTTAAGCAGACTGAAATGGTTATGACTGCAAATGCTAATTCTGGTTCTTGGGCACCTTTTAAACTAAATTGTACCCAACTAAATAAAGGGAGTTATGTTTATACTCAAGAAGGAAAGTATGAAGGTGAGCTTAAAAATATAAGTGCCAAATGCAATAATGCTATGTGGGAAGCAATCTTAAAGAAAAAGCTCTTTGGTGTAGAAGAGTATGGTGTGTTTACTTATAAAGTTCGTGGGGGAAAAGTTGAAATATTCAATCCGAATACTATTACTAAATACTCATGCGATGGCGCAGGCGATTATCCAATATATTATTATAACAAAATAAATTAGTTTTTTAATTCATATGCTCTAAGCACAGACATTGCCTGTGCCTAGGGCAATCCAAACCCATTCTTTTAAGACCACTACTGCTTAGTTTCGAGCTTTGCTTGTGGAAATCAACACTTTGCCTATATAATTTTCAGGACTAACAAATCTGGAGGATGATTCTAAAATGCTAATTTTTATTATTTCTATTATTATGCTTATTTTGGCCTATAGGTTCTATAGCCCGTTTGTTGAAAAACAAGTTGGCGTTGATCAAGATGCCGCCACACCTTCAGTTCGTTTCGAAGATGGAGTTGACTATGTTAAGGTTTCTCCTGTTAAGGCCTTCTTAATTCAGTTTCTAAATATTGCGGGGGTTGGCCCAATCTTTGGACCGATACTTGGTGCATTGTACGGGCCAGTTGCTTTGGTTTGGATTGTTTTAGGAAATATTTTTGGTGGTGCTGTCCACGACTTTTTCTCTGGTGTGTTAAGCATAAAAGAGGATGGCAAGAGCTTGCCTGAAATCGCCGGGCACTACTTTAACATATACTTTAAAGGTATTATGTTGATTTTTACTGCAATGCTTCTCTTCTTTGTGGGGGTTGTATTTATAATGAGTCCTGCAGGACTACTTAGTAATTTGGACTTTTTTCAAGACACCATCTTCTCAGATAATAGAGTGTGGATTGTGATAATCCTTGGCTACTACCTTTTGGCGACACTGCTTCCTATTGATAAAATCATAACAAAATTTTACCCAGTATTTGGTTTGCTTATGGTTGTTATGACCGTATCTGTTGCCACAGCACTACTTATTAATGCTCCTCAATTGCCGGAAATTGAGAATATCTTTTCTTTTTTAAGTCATAATCATTTAAATGATGAGTTGCTTACAAGAGCAAATGATGAACCACCTATTTGGCCTCTACTTTTTGTAACCATAACTTGTGGAGCAATCAGTGGATTTCACTCAACCCAGGCTCCAATAATGGCAAGATGTCTTACAAATGAAAAATATGTGCGTCCTGTTTTTTATGGAGCTATGTTGGCCGAGGGAGTTGTTGCTTGTGTTTGGGCACTGGCCGGAATTGCTGCATTTCCTGGTGGATATGCTGAGTTGAAAGGTGTTCTTGCTCAAGGGGGGCCGGGGCTTGTTGTAAATCAAGTTGCGACAGGTTATCTGGGAATATTTGGAGGCATTATTGCGATTATTGCTGTGGCAGTCTTTCCAATCACTTCAGGTGATACGTCATTTCGATCTTTACGATTGACTATCATCGATGCTTTTAACATTCCGCAAAGCCTTAAGAACCGTTTAATGGTTTCTGTTCCGATTTTGATTATTGCTTACTTTATGACTCTAGTTGATTTCTCAATCATTTGGAGATATTTCGCATTTTCAAATATGTTGCTCTCTACAAGCGTTCTTTGGCTTGCTACGAAGTTTCTATTTGATAGAAAAGCTTTTCACTGGGTTGTTAGTTTACCTGCAACAGTGGGAACTGCAGTAACCGTTTCTTATATCGTTACGGCGGAAATTGGGATAAACCTACCAGAATCTGTTGGATATCCAACGGGTATTGTTGTAGGTCTCATCTGCTTAGTGAGCCTTGGTTATTTTCACAAGGAAAGTTATTACAAGGTTAAAGCTCAAGATGAATAATAGAAGCCAGTATCCTGGTTGAAACCTGTTTAGTGAAAGAGGGCCTCCTATATGAGTGTTAGGAAAGTAGACCTATCCAGCTGGAAAAGAATAAAACAGTTTGAATTTTTTAGAGATTTCTCGGAACCATTTTTTGGAATTACTTTTAATGTGGATATCTCGGTTCTTTATAATGAATTAAAGTCAAAAGGCGATTCCATATTTTTAGGTTATTTGTACTGTATTCTTAAAACAATCAACGAAGTTGAAGAATTTCGGTATCGCATCGATGGAGATGAGGTTTTAATTTATGATAAGGTAGGTGCTTCAACTACTGTGGCAAGAGAAGATAACACCTTTGGCTTCTCATATATAGACTTTCATGAAAACTTTGCAACTTTCTCGAAAAAGGCAAATGACGAACTTGAAAAGGTTAAGAATTCTAGTGAGTTTTTGCCATCTGAAAACAAACTGGACACAATTCATTTCTCTTCTATACCTTGGATAAATTTCACCTCGATCTCACATGCAAGAAATTTTAATTTTCCAGACTCTATACCAAAAATCTCTTGCGGAAAGATTGTGAAAAAGAAAAATTCAGTGGAAATGCCAATCTCTATTCATGTGAATCATTCACTAATGGATGGCTATCATGTTGGACTATTTGAGGGAAAGCTAAGAGATAATTTAAATAAATCTCTTTAATTATTCCAGTTTAGGTCTACTCGCGAAATTTTTAAGTTTTTTGTAATCCCCAAAAGGCCTTTGAATTAATATGTTGATCTGTTTTGAAGTACCTAGGGCCCATGAGGTGCATTGCATGGTGATTAAGCTTTGCCATAATGGTAAAAGTTAAAAATGAAGCTTCTTTTATTGCTTGTTGTGTCATTTAGTACGTTCTCGACAACACTTTCTAAGTTTGAGAGGGTTGAAAGGGATTTACTTATCTATGACAAAGCGATTGAGAAGAAGAAGGCCGAATTTTCTAAAATCATAAAAAATGAAAATGATAAAGATTGGATCGTTCAAAAACTAGATCATATGGTTAAAATCGATCAGTATATGCGTGATTATTTTCATACTCCAACTAAAAAATCTTACTCCAAGGCGGAAGAGAAGTTTTTTCAAGAAAAGTTTATGCCACGATTTAGAAGTATTGATAGTGGAAATACGCAAGACTTAAAAAAGCTTATTAAAAAATATGGGTGGTTTGAGATCTCTGAATTCGGAGAAAAAGCTGATAAACAGGCATGGCTCTTAGTGCAACATGCTGACATGGATCTTGATTTTCAAAAAGAGGTCTTAAAAACACTTTCTAAACTCTATCTCTCTGGCGAGACCAATAAATCTAATTATGCTTACTTATACGATAGAGTAGCATCTATCGGAGAGCAGAGACCTCAAAAGTATGGCACGCAAGGAAAGTGCGTAGGAGCTGGTGTTTGGGAGCCTGATGAGATTGAAGATGTTGAAAATGTGGATAAATATAGAAAGTCCATGGGAATGGTCTCTATGGCAGAATATAAATCCTGGTTTAAAGATATCTGTAAGTGATAAGTTCAAAATTAAAGGTTCTAAATATGAAGTATATAATTATCTTATTTTTAATTTCAACTTATGCTTCTGCATCACAATTAGAAAACTTTTGTGAAAGTAATAATGGCAAAATTTTTGACTGGTACAAATGCCCAAAGTCTAAACTGCCACTGAAGATTAAAACATGTGAGTATAAAAACTCCTATGGAGAGTTGGAGTTTGTGAATGGTTGCTCCGGTCCAACAGGTGGGCATGAGGAGATCTTCTTCCCAGCATGTGTTCAACACGATTTATGTTACCATCACGAACCGGCAAGTAATGGAAAGAGTCAAAAATATTGTGACATGAGAATGCTTAATCAATTACTGCAAATTTGTGACGAAAAGGCTGAGAATGTCTCACGTTGCAATGCCTGGGCTCGCTTCATGTATCGATCTTTACGTGTAGTTGGTAAGGCTGCATTTCACTGTGCAAACTACTACGGTCGATATGAAGAATAGCTCTCGCCCAGGTTTTGTTATTCTCGCCTTTCCAATTAAAAATTGCTCGCTCACCTCATCTTTATAAACTCGAGCAGTGACCCGATTAGTTGTACATCTTCATGAATTCTATAATATGATTCATCCCCAGTCGTCTTATATCATCTGCTTCCATTAAAATTTCATGCTTTGCATTGGGAATCTTTTCTAAGGTACAATTACCACCTAAAATATTTGTGGTAGAGCAAAATGTATTCTGGCTAGAGTTGTTAACTGTAATATCATTTTGAGCTTGAAGTAGTAGTAGTGGGAGCTTTTTTATCAATCTAATTTTGCTTGTTTTTCTCATTTTTCTATTTGCTTTTATTGACTCTCTTACCCATCGAATCGTAGGTCCGCCTAATTGTAGCTGCGGATACCTTTGCCATTGTTTTTTTCTGCGTTCAAAGCGTTCAAGACTACTGGTGTTGCTATTGCCCTCAAATTGATCATTAATTTCGGAGTATTCTTTTTTGTCAGCATAGTCATTACAGTCTGGGCCAAAAGGAGTCTTACAGGCAACCAGGGTTTCCATTAGGACACGTGTTTCAGATTTATTTTTAAACTTAATCCCCAACATTGGACTAGAGAGAATCACTCCCTTAAATGATTTTATTCCGTAGTTTTGTAAGAAGCCTGTTGCTATGGCACCACCCATTGAGTGGGCCAAGAGGTAAACATTATTTCTATTTATGCTTTCATCCTTGAATGCAAGCTTGGTAAAAGTATTGAAGTCATAGTAGTAGTTCTCAAATTTAGAGACGTGACCTTTGTGAGGGTCTTCCAACATTCGTTCAGATAGACCCTGGCCCCTATGGTTAATGACAAAAACAGGTGAAAAACCTTCTCTAATCAAATCGATGGACACTTCCTCATACTTTAAAGATGATTCAGTTCTTCCTGGGGAAATGATTACACTGCCTAGGTGTCCGGTCTGAGAGCCATATTTGGTATATACTATTTTGATATCATTTCTACCCTTGAATTGGCGATGCTCAACTCTTGTGTGAAACTCCTGTGCGTAGGATTGAAATGTTATTAGAACTATAAAGCATAAGTTTTTAGTGTGTTTAAACATAATATTCTCCTGTTGATAGACCTGTTAAAGTGCCACTCTTCGTTGAGATCGCTTATACTCAAAATGAATTTGGTTAACAATGCCATATGAATCATTGTGTTTCATATAGGTCTGTGTACCTTGAAGCGTGGAGTAATTTCACATCTCAGTAAACCACGTCTTATCTGTAGGCCAATTGGGCTGAGTTTAAGAAAGGTTGAACAAATTGGATGTCGAGTTTTTTTTTAAGAGCATTTTAAAAAATACAAAAAATTGTGCACCTAGCTTGGGTGTAAATTTAATACTTGAATAAATCCTAAGAATGAATATCCTTAACTTTGTTAAATATTAACCAAGGTTAAGTAATTGAAAAAATCTGAAATTGCCAGCAAGTATATTAAAACTATTCCCAATTCAATGAGTCTTGTTCGCCATTATATAAAGCTGGCCAGTGAGCCTGAGGTTAGTTTTGCCCGGTTTAGAGTGATGTGTAATGTCAGTCGGGGATTGAATACTGTGAGCGAAATAGCAGAGCTGCATGGAGTTTCATGTGCAGGAATTTCAAAGCTCGTTGAAAGCCTAGTGTCTGATGGCTACCTCGAAAGGAGTGTAAGTCCCACTGACAGGAGAATTACAGAGTTAGATCTCACTGGTGCGGGAGCAAAGCTTCTATCCAAAATTAGAAAGCAAGCGAGCAATGAATTTGAATCATATCTAAATCAACTAACTGAAAGTGAGTTGAATAAGCTTGGACGTGCCTTGGATTGTTTGGAGTCGTTATTTGAATCAGTACAAGAGAGGAAAAATTGAGATTATTAACAATTACCACTTTATTTGTAGCTTTTTTAAACTCCGATGCTTTTGGAGCAGTTGATCAATTATATATAAAATCTCTATCTCGATCAAAGCAAGTGGAGGTTTTAATTTAACTGAAAAGGCATCTCTTTCTAATTTTGAAGCTCGTAAATCAACACTTTTTCCAAGTCTTGATTTAATTAGTTCAAATAGTTATGGCAATAATGCAGTTAACAACTTTTCGGATGAAAATGAAATAGATACTCAGGTGGCCGTTTCTTTGGAGCAAGCAGTCTTTCAAGGGGGGGCGGAGTTTGCCATAAATGACTTAAATAAAGTTGTGCCAAAGCAGGCCAAAGCATTAAAAGAAGCAAGTTTAGCTGAATATTACGGTCAGTTTACAACTCTATATTTTAAAGTGTCTTCAGCTGTCGAAGAAAATGAGAAAATAGAATCCCTTCTTAATAACTTGGCCAAACGTGTTTCTCTAGTTAAAAAACGAACGAGGATTGGACGGGATAGAAAAGCTGATCTTTATGCTCTCGAGTCACAACTGCACAGGTTAAGGGCCGAGTTGGCAACGAGCAAAGCAAACCTGAAGGCTGCAAGAACCGATTTCTTGAATTTCTCAGGATTAAACTCTATTGAGATTACAAAAGATGAAATAAAACCAGCTTCTTTGGAACTTTCAAAGAGTGTTGATTTACAGAAACGTCCAGAGATTAAGAACCTCCAATATCAATATGAAAGCTCTTTGTTGGAGCAAAAAATTGAAAAGTCATCTTATTACCCACAAGTTGGATTACAGGCAAATTATTTCTTAGATAAAAGCTCCCTAGGTCGAAATGATTGGGAGGTAAGTCTAAATATAAGAATGAATTTGTTAGATTTTGGACAAAGGTCTTCAAATGTTGAGACAAAAGCTCTCCAGGCCAGAATTAGTAAGGCTAGACTTGAATTTAACCGCCTAAATGCAACTCGACAGTGGGATAATTTTATAGACAGTTTCAACGCCAAAAAGAGAGAGCTTGCATCTTTAACAACGGCCCTAAATCGCATAAGGGCATCTTATCAAGAGCAGTTAAAAGATATCCAAAAGGGGCTTGTTACTCAAATTGAAGTTATTAGATCTTTGGATGATGTCATCAACTTGGAAAAATTAAAAATCAGATCCGCATTAGAAGTGAAATCACTATATTATCAGGCCAAGGCATACTTGGGAGAGCTTCCAAAAAGGTAGAATGGTATAACTATGAGTCTTTCAGCAATATCGATTAAAAATCCAGTTTTTGCCTGGATGTTCATGTTCTCTCTAATTCTATTTGGAGTGTTGGGCTTTCTTAATTTGGGTATTAACGAAAATCCCGATGTGGACTATCCTTCTATTTCGATCTCTTATGAGTATGAAGGAGCTACACCGGAAGTTGTTGAAAAAGATGTTCTAGAACCAGTTGAGTCCGTTCTCGTTTCTATGCAAGGGGTTAAGAATATGAGCTCAACTGCAGGGAGAGGACAGGGAAGAATCGAGCTAGAGTTTTCTTTGGATAAGGATGTTGACTTTGCTCTACAGGAAGTCCAAACCTTACTAGGTCGTGCCCAAAGACAATTACCCGACACAATCGAGACCCCAACCGTTACAAAGTCAAATGCTGCCGATGACCCAATTCTTTACTTGGCACTCACCTCCACAGAGTTAAGTGAGAGAGAGCTAAATATTCTATTCAAGGATGGAATTGTTGATCAACTGACAACAATTGAGGGTGTATCAGAGGTTAGAGCCTTTGGTGCGAGGGAGCCTCAAATGAGAGTTGATGTGATAACACAAAAGCTCAATCACTATCAGCTTACACTCACTGATATTGTAGAAACATTGCAGCGGGAAAGCGTTGAACTTCCTGCCGGAAAATTTGAGACATCCGAAATGGAAATGAGTCTTAGAGTTCTAGGGGAGGGAAGAACTGTAGAAGATTTTAAGAATATGATTATAAGCAGGAGGGGAGGTAAAGCAAACTACGTACCTATAAGACTCTCTGAAGTTGCAAACATCTATGCCGGTGTTGAAAATAGGACCCGAATCTCCAGAGTAAATCAGAAGCCCTCTCTTTCAATGCCAATCTATAAACAAAGAGGTGTTAATGCTGTAGATGTGGCAGATAAGGTTAAGGAGAAGGCCGTTGAGATTTCAAAGACTTTACCTGAAGGGACTGAACTTTCAGTGAATTTCGATAGAACTGCTTTTATCCGTTTATCCATAGATGAACTAATTCAAAACTTGGTTCTATCTGCAATTTTGACATCGATTGTTTGTTGGCTCTTTTTAAATTCAATTTCAGCTACTGTTAACATCCTGCTCGCAATACCGACGGCTATTATTGGTACTTTTGCTTTCATGTACCTGATGGGTTTTACCTTGAATACCTTTTCACTTTTAGGACTAACCTTATCCATCGGTATTGTTGTGGATGATGCTATAGTAATGCTTGAAAATATTGTCCGTTACGCAAAGAATGGCAACGATAAGGTGCAAGCTGCATTTAAGGGGAGTCGTGAAATAACTTTTGCGGTTCTTGCCACAACTGCTGTCTTAGTGGCAATCTTTGCACCCATTACTCTAATGCCAGGTATTGAGGGGCGATTTTTTCAAGAGTTTGCACTGACGATTTGTATTGCCGTTAGCTTATCAAGTCTGGAGGCATTGACCTTAGCACCAATGAGGTGTTCTCAGTTTCTAAATGTTAAATCGAAAGGTGTCTTTGTACACCGCTGGGTAGATCTCGGAGTTGAAATTAGCAGAAGCTTTTATTTGAAATGTTTAAATTTCTCACTAAGAAATAGAATTAAAGTTCTTTCATCATCTTTAGTGTTTATCTTCCTATCCCTAATCTCTCTTAACTACATTGATAAAGAGTTCGCCCCTGAACCGGATAGAAGCTTTATGTTTGTCGTGTTTATGGCCCCAGATGGAAAAAGCCTCGAATACACAGACTCAAAAGTACGCGAGTATGAAGAAATTGTTAGCAAAAATGAAAATATTAGAAGAACTATTGTTGCTGTAGGTGGCGGACGTGGGGTGACCACAGGAAATAGGGGCTTTGGGGTTATTATTTTAAAAGATCTTAAGGAGAGAAGCCTTTCTCAATTTGAGGTCGCTGCACAACTGCGTAAACAGTTAGCAGGAATCGAAGGCATAAAAATTATTATTAGAGATAGGATGGGCTCGGCCATTGGTGGAAGAAGAGGAAGTCCTATTGAATTCACCATTACGGGAACTAAAGCGCAAATCCAGCAGAAATTGTATGCGATCTTGGAGAAAGAGATGACTTCTTCAGATTTGATGGTTGGAGTTCGCTCTGATGATATTGGCAAGTTACCTGAAGTTCATATCTTCCCTGATCGAGTTGAGGCCCAACAAAGAGGTGTGGAAGTGAGAACTGTCGCCGACACCTTAAATATTGGTATGGGTGGTATTGGAGCTGCCAAGTACACTGAAAATGGTCGTAGATATGATGTCTTTGTTCAGCTAAGAGAAGAGGACAGAACAAATCAAAAAATAACTTCTTTGCTTCTTCAAAACAATAGAGGTGAGTTTGTAACCTTGAATGAAGTGGTTGACATAGTTGATGCTTTTGGACCTCAATCAATTTATAGGGAAAACCGAGCAAGGGGAATACGAGTTGATGCAAACCTTGCCGAGGGAGTGTCCCAGAGTAAGGCAATTGATTTTATAAAAAAGACGGCCGACAAGGTCTTGCCAGATGGTTATTATGTTAAGTTTTCAAAAGATTTAAATGACTCTTTGTTCGGAATCTTGTTAATAATGCTTTTGGGCCTAGTTATTGCCTATATGGTTTTGGCAAGTCAGTTCAATTCATTCTCAGATCCTGTAACGGTCTTTCTTGCTGTTCCTTTTGGGCTAAGTGGAGCGTTCATGGCCCTATGGATCTCAGGAAGTACATTAAACATATATTCTATGATTGGGATTCTTTTAACGATGGGGATTGTTAAGAAAACATCGATATTAATAGTAGAATTTTCCAATCAATTGAGAGATGAAGGAAAAGAGCTATATGATGCGATTTCTGTGGCGTGCGAGACTAGATTTAGACCAATTTTAATGACTACATTTACAACATTGGCCTCAGCTGTTCCGGCAGCTGTAATCACTGGAGCTGGTTCAGAGACCAGACAGCCAATGGCATTCGTTATTATCGGTGGGGTTTTTCTTTCTACTATTTTTACGCTTATAGTTGTGCCTTGCTTTTATTCTCTTATAGCAAGGCCAAGAAGAAAGATATTGGAGGAAGCTGCTTAGCGCTCACTCTCGTATTTAGCTAATTCGGCGTACATATCATTTGGGATTTCTGGCCTGAATTTACACCAGTTAACTTCTTGCTTAGTATCCCCAAAGTACTCAACTGCCAATCCTCTTCTGATCATATCTTGATTGAGGTTTCTGCCGTTAACCCAAACCTCAGCAACAACTCTAAAGTATTTTCCACGTTGAATGTCTCTAAGCTCAACGGTTCCTGATTGGGACTTTAGAATTCTATATTTCAGATAATCTCTTGCAAGAACTGCTAGTTTCTTCTCGCATTTGTCCTTAGTTCTTTTCTCTGGAGTGTCGATGCCATTTAGACGAACAGATATTTCTTCTCCAAATAATGGGTGTTGTCCAGGAATCGTAACTGTGATCGTGTCCCCGTCATAATTGGAAACATAGTCGACACATCTAAAGGTATCGAAGGTATGCTCGCACCTCTCAGAGGAGAAAGCAGATAAACTAATAAGAAGACCAAAGGTGATTAAGCTGAGTTTTTTCATTTCGGAATAATACTCATCTTTTCATTTTTGAAAACACACAGTGAAAATATTACTAAATGAATTGGGGCTTCATTGAATTTAATAACTTTTTGGACTCTAAGTGTTTGTTTACTAGTTTATATGGACTCATGATCCAGATTTTAGCCTGATATGTAATTTACCAGGCCAAAAAAGGGATTTTTTTCTTTAGGGGTTGTTTCCTTTGAATATGATTTCCGGTGAGAATTCTACCCTCGTGTGTGAGTCTCTTAAGTCTGGATTTTCGTTTGTTTGAATCACCCCACTATTAATTATGATTCTAGAATTTTTATTCTCTCCAACGCTAAATACTCTTGAATTTGAATCTGTATCTATCACATTGACACCCTCTATTGTTACATTAAAACTTCTGGAACCATAAGCGCCAAAATGAACTTTGTTGCCGCCACCACCAAATTTCTGGGGGTTTAAACTTGTTACTGAACTAAGACTGGCAGGGTTCCAAAATCTATAATTTCTTTTATTATTGGAAGCTATAGTTCTTAGCAAGTTCGTATTTGTAGACTTTAAGTCAAAACCACCATCAGAGTTCCCTGACGAAATCGTATCGACAATATTAACATCGTCTACTTTGGACTCGGTCGCTATGCCATCCCCGTTGAAATATGAAGAACTGCTTGATCTTTGTTGACGATGATTTTTTAATAAGGAATTGGAGATGTTGACATTGGAAACATAGTCATCAAGTGCGATGCCCATAGGGAAACTACTTTGATCTAGTTGCTGTTCTGAATCTCCAAGAAGGTTATTAATTTTAATGTTTTTACTATTGTACTTAAGCCTAATCACTCCTCTGGTATATCCTAGGGCCTCTATGTTCTCAAGTTTTAGCCTTACCACTGATGCGTGGCTAACACTACCAGATTTATAATTTTCAACAAGTCGTGTGAAGTTTTTGGACCTTATTTTTGAAAGAGTGAGGTTGCTTATTGGCTGGCCAATTCTAAATATGCCATTACCAAAGTCTTCAAATTGAATGTCTTCAAATTTTAAATTGTTTGCACCAGACATAAGTCTCAGAAACTCGTTGCCAGTATTATTGGAATTATTTATCCAAGGTGTTTGTCTTGTTCCTTTGAAGATTGCTTTGGTTGATTCATTATTTTCTCGGAAGGTTTTTACGATAACTGGCCTATCTTCTGAAGCCCCTCCATTTCGAATATTTATGCTTGAACTTATTCTATAAATACCCTTGTTTGAAAGTAGAAGGATTTCACCGCCAGTGGATGAAAGTCTTCCTATTAAGGTGTTTATGTCTTTGAATGGTCTTGAATTTGATGGAGAAGTCCCTGATTTGTTCCCTGTTCCCTTGGGTGATACAAAGTATCTATTAGGAATTTCATTATGGTTTTCTGGAGTGTCATCACTAACCAAAACCTCAAGGCCTGCAAGCAGTACAGTTACATCTCTTGAGAGAGGTAAAATTTCTATCTGAAGTTCTTCATCGGCATCATGTTCAATACCGATCTCGATAGTTTTTGCTGTAAACTTTTCCTCTCCTGCTAAATTGAGAATTTCTTTATTGAGTTTTGCATTTGACTTAAGTCTGAGTTGTGTCGCACCAGGAGTTGTAACTAAATGAAGATTTAATTGATAATTCCCTTTTGGTACTTTGAATTCGTAAAATACTCCTGGTGTTGAATGTTGCTCGTCTAAACGATCTTGACGAGCAGATTTGAAAATATCTAGATTTAACTCGCGTGGCACCGAGTTATCGAAATATATATCTGCATTGCTTAAATCTAATTCTTTTGAGGTAGCATTCCCGAAGGTATAAAAAGATTGTTTTGTATCTAAATCGGTGAACGTGATCTCATTGTTTCTACCTTTGTCGCCAAACCATGATCCGGTATTGTTTCCTCCCGCGTTAACTTGATATAACGGTATAAGCTTTTTGATAACAGGGACGGCGAGTTTCAGCTTCTTAAAGTATAAATTGTTGGCCCTACTTTTAATGTTTAATTTGTGTATGCCAGGTGCTAATTGAAAGGTTTTAGTTAAAGTTCTAGTTAAAAAATCACCGTGAGAATTGGTTTTTTCAATCGAGTTTGTTTCAATCTCAAGGTCATTGATAGAAATATCAATCTTTGGCGTAGTTCGAGCTGATGAGTACTGAATATCCAATTGAAAATCGACTGGATCTTCCTCCTTGTTTTCAATAAAATACTCAATCGTCTGGCCATTTTTAAGTCTTACTTCCTTTGAAGAACCACGATTAGCAATTTGAATATTCTTACTGTTTGAAGAAAATGCTACTACTGAAATATTACCGGGGACTGTTGTGATCTTTTCTGGTTGAGGCGTTTCAGCTTTAGTGAACTTTATGTTTTTTAAATAAAAGTTGTGGCCTAAAGACTTAAGCGTTAGTTCTGATATACCTTTTTTTAGTACCAGGCCCTTTAAAAGAAGCTTTGTCTTAGATGATCCATGACCATTAGTTGGCTCAATGTCTTCATGGGAAAAATTCATGCCATTAACTCTTAAATCCAGTTTTGGTGTGGTGTTCTTTGACGAATAGGTGACGTTTACATCATACTTGGCATCTTCCTCTAAGTTGTTGATGCTGTAATTGACCTCACCGCCCTTTCCGAACCTTGTTTCATAGCTAGAGCCTCTTGCTGCTTTGTATACGTTAGGACTTTTATAACTATTCTCCCATGACTTAATTGTTTTCGGAATTGAGTGAATTATTGAAGAGCTGAGCTCTTTAAGCCTTATGTTGCGCAAATAAAAATTGTGAGACAATGATTCAATATGTATATGATTAACTCCTGGCTTTAGAAGTATTTGTTCAAACACTTTATAGCTTGTGAAGTTCCCATGTCCTTTAGTTGGCAATGCCTTGACGTTTAATTGGGTAAGTTCGGTTTTAATTGTTAGTTGAGGAGTATATTTCTTACTTGAGTAGGTAAGAGTTAATTGGTGATATGAAGTGCCAAGTGAGTTGACTTTGAACATTGCAGATCTGTTCTTGCTAAATCTTAGCTCCGTGCCACTACCTCTTTTATGTATTGTGGCACTTGTTCCCTCTTGAATGATATCTGCTGTTGTTAGGACAATATCATTTGAGGAGGCATAAGAAATAATTGGAAGAAGCATAAGGAAGAATGCTGCTTTAAATATTTGTTTATTCATAATGTGCTCCTCTTTATATCGAAATGAGACCATGCTTAACAATCTTATAAGTCAGAAGAATCTTAAATATAAAAATATAAAATCATATAATATTAGCGAGATAGCTGGTTGTGAGGTGTTGATTGGAGCCAAAATTATTTGGCTGCTTAAATGTATTAATTCTCGTGGATAATCTCCGGATTAATAACTTTTTTGTAAGAGATCTCTTGTTCGCTGGCCTTGTACGATTTAAATTAGTTAGTGCTTCCAACTTTCTAATCATTCAATTAGGAGTGTTGGATGGTGAAAAGGCGACACTTAGTTACTAGGAGTGGTAAGTTCAAAAACAATAGATAGCATGCCCAATGTTTTTTTTACTGCTTCTCTCTTTTGTTCCTTTCGTAGTCGCTATAAAGCCAAGTACCTATGAAAACTAAAGCAAAAAAGACAATCAAAAGTAACTCTATCATAAGAAGTTTATACCAGTTGATTGAAGGTATTGTGTTAATGATTATGTGAAGAAGTGTTTATTTTTTTTAAGATAAGGGTAGTAAGGTTAGAGTTGGTGCCGGTGTCGCTTAAATAATCCTGCTTATCTCGATGGGGAATGGGGGATAGTGTTGTATCAGAAATGTTCAAAGCGTATAGCGTTTAAATAAAAAATATTGACAGGATTCAGTTGAGCCAGAATGTGTTAATGTAAATAGAACCCTGATTAGGAGTAATTAATCTTTTTCTAGGCGGCTAAACGTTCTTCCTAGTCGCATTTTTACAAATCATATTTTATTAGGGCATTAAAACTCTAGGAACTAGGTCTTAAAGCCGACAAGGTTGATATGTATTTGTATTCTTTACTTTTACTTGTGATTTTCTCTTATGGACATGGGCAAGAGGTGCCTGATATCACGACTCTTATTGAAAGAGAGAAGTCATACAATCCCGAAGATTTATTTTCTTTGTTAAAGGATAAAAAACCTAAAGATAAAACTGAACTTATGTCCATACTTCCAGATGTTTTTAAAGATAACTATGTCCTAATGTATGATTCCAAAAGTCTTCAGTCTTCAAGTTTTGATAAACCACGTGCTATTTTAAGAACTCCTAAGTCAGAAGTAATCCTTTCGATATCTAATCATAGCGATAAAAAGAATGAACATAATTCAAATGTTGAACTAATTTATTGGGATAAAAAACAGAAAGCATTTAAATTTCATGAGATAGCTTTTGACGAAAAGAATGGAATGACAATCTCAAAGTCAAATCCTGGTAAGTGCTTGAAGTGTCATGGAGGAGAAGACCCTAGGCCTAATTGGGAACCCTATTCAACTTGGCCAGGTTCATATGGTGGAAAAGAGGAATTCAGACTTGGTAGAGAATTAGTTGCTGGAGAGAGAAGATATTTGGATGAATTTATCAAAAGCTCAAAAGATGACCCTATTTATAGCCAGCTGCTAAACTTGGAGGGGCACTTCACTCCTTTTTCAAAAGATAATGATATTATTGGCGGACGTGAAGCACGTGGTCTACTTAACTATAAGTTTACGGAGTCTGTTGCAAAACTTAACTTTGAAAGGATTGTAGATAGAATGAGTAAGAACGAATTCTATGATCAATTTAAATACGCAACTCTATATACTATTGCATGTACTTATAATGAGACTCCTTATCCTGAAAAATTAAAACACTTCGATTTGTATTATAATAAGCTTGGTCCAGAAGATATCATTGCATTATATGAGAGACTTGGAACTGATACTGATTCTTGGTCAATGAGCTTTGGTAGGATTTCGGATCCTGACATTCAACTGAGTACACCCGATGGATCAAGTCAGAACTTGACCTATGCTCTTTTAAAACAAGATAAAGATCTCTGGTCCTTTTTTCCAAATGAAAATGCGGTTAGTTGGAAAGAAAATAATTTTTATGAATTTGGTGAAGATGTTGATTGCCAAAAACTACGTGCGAAAAGTTTGGAGATTTTAGGAAAAGCAGATGATGTAATGCTCTGTCGGAGTGAAATGGATAAGTTAAACCTTGAATCAGACGTAAATGAAGTAACAGAAATTTTGAATAAAGCACTAGAAGTTAAGGCTCCAGTTAATAATCAAATCACCAGGGGGAAGGAAGTAGCCAAACAACATTGTAGTCATTGTCACTCTGGAAGATTTGAACAAATGAACTTTTTTAAAAATGAGGAGAAGCTAAAAAAGAGAATCATAGAGAAAGAAGATTTTAAAGATTTGATTATTGAAAAAATTATCTCAGGAGACATGCCTCTCTATACAATTTTGGAGCCTACTGAACAAAAAGACCTCGTTGAATATATAAAATCATTTACTAGAGAAATAGATACACCATAACCTTTTGGGCCTAATATTTACTGAAAGAAAAAGACAACAAAAAAAAGCAGTTTCGCGATCCTCTTTTTTTTCTGAAATAGAGAATGACGGAAAGAGCTTCTTGAAAAACTTTTTGAAGTATAAGCAGCATGTTGAAATTGTTAGTAGTAGTCGTTAGAAAGAATATACTACAAAAGCTGTTGGTTATGTCCTTTATTTGAACGATCGTTCAAGTAAATGTAATTTGGGGAAGGAGTTAAGAGACAGCGATTGAGTGTTTAAACAATAATGATGATAGGGCCTTACATTATTCATGCCCTTTAACTATTTCGACTAAAGATGCTGAGAAACTACAGCAACTCATAATTAAATTTATTGAGGAAATGCGAGAGGTTGTTGACCCTTCACCATGTGAAGAATTTTATTGTTTGAATATTGATTGGTTTCTACCAGGAAAGAGTGGAGATTAACCCGAGAACTTGTTCTCCTCTGAAACAGAAAAACGAAGTTAGAAAACTTATAAAGAGTATTACCTTATTTCTGCAAATTCTGGGTCTTCAAAATCTTGAGCGAGCAATATCCATTCGATTTACGACTTAATCCACTCAATTCTAGTTTTAAGCTATAATGCTGATCGATGGTATTGTTTAAAAGATAGCGTGTAGAAGTGTAAGCTTACTGAGCAAAAGAGCTTTGTTGATAGAGAACTTTGGACCTTAACTTACCCTTCTTCACACTTGATGGTGTTTTCGCCGCGTTAAATCTGAAATTAAATGAGAATTTTGCCTAAGACGGGCATAGAGATTTCAAACAATTACAATTTAGTTACCACAACAAAATTTAATTGAAGGAGTCTCCATGCCCAATGAACAGCTTACCAGTTTTTTACTGCTTCCTGAACTTAAACTTATGTCTGTGAAGCGGATCAGAAATCGTGCCTATGAATACAATCTCGTTAAAGAGAGCAAGTTCGAGGTCTGCCCAAAGTGTGCCACAAAGTCATCAAAGGTTCACGACAGGCGTTGGATTACAGTTAAAGATGCACCTATTCATGGCAAGATAAAGATATTTAAAATCCTTAAACGACGCTTCAGATGTGTCAATTGCAAGTCTGTCTTCACGGAACCTGTTAGTGGAATCAATAAGGGTGCTCGAATAACTCAAAGGTTGCAAAGACATATTCTCTGGTCTTGTGAGAACTTTACGGACCTTAAAAAGGTTCGTAGAGACACTGAGTGCGGAAATAAAACAATCTACAACAGACTCTACCAGCAGCTCGAATTAGAGCATCGAGAACAGCGCAAGGCCCACTGGCCTAAAACCATAGGCATCGATGAACACTCCTGGCTCAAGAACAAAGATCGAGGTCATAGAGAGTTTGCAACGGTGTTTGTGGACTACAAAGGCAAGCGTATTCGCGAGGTTGCTGAGGGCAAAACAGCGGCAGATTTGCACGCGGCCGTAGGCTACATACCAGGAAGAGAACGAGTGAAGAATGTTGTTATGGACCTTTGTGCTCCTTACAAAAGTTTCGTCCAAAACTTCTTTCCCAACGCAGATATCATCGCTGACAAGTTCCATGTTTTGAGACTTCTCCATCCAGCTATAAATCGTCGAAGGAAAGGAATTACAGGAGACAAGAGAAAGAATCCCCTTCGTAAAATGCTGCTTAAAAACGGTGCTAAACTTCACCCTTTTGAGAGGAAAGCGATCTGGACCTGGCTAAATGATCATCC
>CATMLK010000015.1:0-76588 GCA_950070535.1 uncultured Bacteriovoracaceae bacterium
ATGCCTTGCTTGGGCAACGCTCTTGAGTTTGATGTAAACGTTACCAATTGTGGTGGACTTTCAGGCCCTGCAAGTGACCCTAACTCTGATTGTGGGCAAATGAAAGCAGCGATTGAGAATTTTGAAGACCTACCTGATGTTTCGATTGATAAATACGCTGATGGCGTTTCTGATGCCAACGCTTTTGCTCTTAAAGGGCAATCAAGTGATTATGCTGATAACTTCTCGTTTATAACTGTTAAGCCTTCATTTGGTATTGCAATTAAAGGTGACCCAGAGCTTCTTTCTGATGATCCTGAAAGTGCTGAAGGTATTGGTTTAGGTGCAGCTCTTAGTGTTGGGCTCAACATGAGCCTCCTTCCAGTGAACAAAATTGGGCCTATCGACTTTAATAAACTAGATGTTTTTGTAAGTTTTATGAGCTACAGCCTAAATCAGGACACCGATGGAACAGAAATTGACGGTGAGATCGGCTCGTTTGGTGTTTTTGCAAGATATAGACTAATCGATAGCGTAGACATTGTTCCAGGCTACCTCGTTGAGTGGGGTGGACTACACCTACACACAGGTATCCAAAGATCTTCAATGAATATAGATGTAAATCAAAAATTAGATAAAGAAACAGTTACTTCTGGTGGCGTAAACGCTGAATTTCAAAATGGTTTTGCAAGGTTTGGTCTTGAAACAGAAAACACCTCTATACCTATAGAAGTATCCACTTTCTTAAGACTTGGTTACGTATTTACTTTTTATGGTGGAGCTGGGTTTGACTACACTTTTGGTTCTTCTGACATCACATTTAATGCAGATGGAGACATCTCAGAGTCAGGATCAGGCTTTAGTGCTGAGGTTGCCGCTTCAGAAGGTGCTGACGGTGGGCCAGAAGCTACAGCTTTCAGAAGCTTTGCAGGTCTCCAATTTAACGTACCTTTTGCTAGACTTTATGCTCAATTCAATAAAGGAATTGGCAACGACCTAAATGGTGTAAATCTTGGAGCAAAGTTTACTTGGTAAATTTAATATAACTTTTCACTTCTACCTCAGGGGCGTTAAACCGCCCCTTTTTTTATTCTCTTACTCGCTTGAATCCTTCTATAGGCAGAAGACTCAGATAAACCAAATTCACATACACAGAACTTCAATAACGTTTTGTAACCAAGCTCTTTGTACTTATGGTCCTCCATCGCCGCTAGAATATGCTTTAGTAGTTTCTCCTCTTTTTCATAACTCCCCTTAGTCTTTGCGGCCATGCCCCCTCCTCTTGAGTCTTCTGTGAGCATGAGGGTCCAAGAAACCAAACGTTCTCCAGATACCAAGCCTTTTTCTTTTTGCAGATATCTCTGCGGAGAAATAATCAACCTTCTGAGCAATGGTCTGGAATGTGTAGTTCTTGTAGATTAATGCCATGCCACGCTCAACCATCAAAAGATTAAGACTGGTCTCCCCTCTAAACACCTCTCCAAGGAACCTTCCATATCTGTCTTTCTGAATAATATTCACGTGAATTTCCCTGCCAAGACAATGCCGTTTCAACAACTGAGTCGACCAAATTCCAATGGGTTTGGAATCAAAGGCCATCTGCGACTTCTCTGGGGCATCAATGAAGGCCATTCTTATTTTTATAGACCTTAGCCCATAGTCCACCTCAATCGTATCCCCATCCAAAACCCTAGAGCACTCACCTCTAACCCTCTTAATTTTGTGTGCCGGCAGCAACAAAATAAGAGGAATACACGCCACACATAAAATCTTTACCCTAACCACTTGCTTTTGTTTCACAATCGTATCCTTTGAGTTAGTATCCCCCATCAACTCAAAGGAAATTTAAAAAGTCGCAAACTATGGAAATTACAAAAGAAGTAAACAAACACTTTAAATATAAACTCATTCACAAAGATAAAAACTGCAATGCTCGAGCTGGTGTTATCATTACTCCACATGGAGAGATACCAACACCAGTATTTATGCCTGTAGGCACACACGGTGCGATTAAGGCCCTTCAGCCAAATCAACTGAAGGATATGGATATTCCAATTATCCTATCAAACACTTACCACTTACACCTTACCCCAGGCTCAGACCTTGTTAAGAAGGCCGGTGGACTTCATAAGTTTATGGCCTGGGACAGACCAATACTGACAGATAGTGGTGGATTCCAAGTTTTCTCACTTCAAGGAAACAGCATCACTGAGGAAGGATCAAAGTTTAAAGGCCCTAAAGGAAAGGATATTCTGCTAACTCCAGAGACATCAATACAGATTCAACAAAACCTTGGCTCTGATATCATGATGGCCTTTGATGAATGTATTCCATACCCTGCTGATAAAAAGTACGTAAAGAGAAGTATCGATAGAACTCACAGGTGGCTAGATCGTTGTATCAACTCTTGGGATAATCCCAAGCAGGCACTTTTTGGAATCATTCAAGGCTCAACTTATGATGAGTTTAGAGATGAGTGTTTGGAAGAAGTTGTTAAAAGAGATCTTCCAGGTTACGCAATTGGCGGTGTAAGTGTTGGCGAGGGGCCAGAACTAATGGAGAAAGCAGTTAAATATGTTGCTCCTAAAATGCCAGAAGACAAACCTAGATATGTTATGGGTGTTGGCATGCCTGAAGATCTATTTATGATTTGGGAAAACGGAGTGGACATGAGTGATTGTATCATTCCAACTAAGTTTGCAAGAGGTGGAACGCTATTCACAAACAGAGGTAAGATTAGGATTACCCACAAAAACTATAGAAGAGACTTCTTCCCTATTGAGCCAAACCTTAAAGACTATGTGAATTCAAACTTCACTCGTGCATATATAAAACACCTTTTTGATTCCAATGAGATCTTGGGACAGATCCTTGCTACCGCGCACAACATTGCCTTTTATAAGTCGTTGGCAGACAGAGCGAGAGAGGCCATACTAGAAGATAGATTTCTAGATTTTAAAAAGGAGTTTCTAGATGGTTATTCTCGCCAGGATGGTAAAAGGTAGTTCACTTCTATTTGGTTTATTTTTTCTAGCTTCTTGTGCAAACAAAGTTAGAGTCCACACACCCGCACCTCTCTTTATGACGGCTGAAGCAACTGGCAAGTCTCTGGGAGGAGAATTCCTATTTAGCGTCATGGGTGGAACTGAAGGATCTATTGATCTTGATAGCGACGACCTCGATGGACCACTTGCACTAAGAAATGATGTTGCACCAATGAACATGCACTTGGGACTAGGGATCGTAGAGAAAGTAGATTTCTACTTAAGAAGCTCTCTAGCAGAAAGTCCTGGTGCTTTAGGACTCAAATGGCAACTATTGGGCAAAACAAAACAAGAGGCGAAAAAAGGTGATCATGCTTTAGCAATATTTCTAGGAGGAGGCTCTGCCCAGTCGTCCAGAGAGTCTGACGACATTTTCGATGGAGACAGTGATTCAGACTTTGAGGCCGAAGCAGATCAAACGCTCAGAGAGATTGGGGTAATATACAGTTATAGAACTGGAGAAACCTCTGTCACCTACTCTTCCTTTAGAGTGGGCACTCATGATCTAGAAGTGGATATTACCAAAGACAACTCTACGCCATCTTTAGAGGGTGAGACTTATGAAGCAAAGACAACCTTTGTAAATGCTTCAGTTGGTATAAAAAGATATTGGAAGAGCAAGACAGCCTCTTTGGAGCTAGCTGCACAAAATACAAACTGGTCAAATAACGACTCCACCACTTTTGCATTCATTAGCGGTGCCTTGGGTTGGTATTGGGACTAATACATTTATTCTTAATTTTCTTTCTAACAAGTTGTGGGGGTGGTCTTTTAAGAACATTAACCCCCACGACAAATCTTCTCACTTCTGAAGTTCAAGGCCGTTTTTTAAAGACAAGTATAGCCGGCACCGCCTCAGACGGCGTAGATACCTCTGCCCCCATAAATGACGAAACAACAAGTTTAAATTTTGATTCAAAGAAAAGCTTTACTCAAGTTGCGCTCTCACCACAGGTGGGGATATCAAGCAGAGTTGATATCTTTACAAAAATAGGAAGTCACTCGCCCATCTTATATGGTGTAAAGTGGCAGATGTTCGGCACCCCCAAAGAGTTGGCCATGAGAAACTCCAACTCGTTTTCAATATACATGTCAGGAGGAAGAAATCGATACCAAGCTCAATGGGAGTCCAACTTCCCTTCGACAAGCTTTTTCAAGGCAAATAGAATTCACACCCTGATTGACTATGGCTTTTTGTTTGGACGAAGGCTTCTCGATGAACTTCTACTGTATTCTAGATATTCTGTTTTAATTGATGAAACCCATGGCAAATTCGACTATGAGGACAACCCAAATCTTGATCAAACTAAATTTAGTTTAGAAGGAAAGCACAGGTCTCTAGGCCTTGGGCTCTTGTGGCACAGTCCTAAGGTTAACATAGGGCTTGAATACTCCCAGCTCAAGACAAACTGGAAGAGTGCCTCAAACACTACCTCAGACAGCATTCTATTTATCCTTTCAAGAGACTTTGATTAGAAAATTTTATTAAGAATAGTCTTAATATTTCTTAATCTTTTGACGAATAGGAATCATGAAAAAAGATGCATGCGCTATTTGCGAACTTGTATTCAATACCCTTTCTCCAGCGACTAATACCCAACAAGTCTTTGGGCCAAATAGCTCTGGCGAAATTATGTTATGCAGAAGGCATGATAAAGAGTTTTTCCTTTGTGGCCAGGACGCAATAATAAGAAACTACTGGGACAAATTTGATTTCGACAATCAAAATCAAAAGAAAATCATTAGAATATTTATCGATATTTACGAAAAAAGAAATCGTGAAGCGGCCTAGCGACTTCCTCTAATCAAAGAATTAAAGTACCCCTGCTTACCTGGATGATATTTTCCTGCGTCTTCTGCAAGCTCTGTGAGGTACTCTTTCTTTCTTCCAAGCTTAACTGCAGACTCTAAAAGTATCTCGTATACATAAAAATCCCGAACCCCCTTGGAGGTGAGGTCTACACCATTTTTAAAGATTTTGTCAGGACTCTCTCCTGACAGAGCCGAGGCCCTATACCGAGGGACACTAACAACATTCTCAAGCTCCTCTTGCTCCTCCATTTCCTCTATAAGCTCTCCAACTAATTCAAACTCTTTTAGGTCACAAAGATTGCCAAGGGCCTGTTCAATAATATTATTCTTATTAAATGAGAACCTGATAGCGCTTACATTTGCTTCTATAGCTTTTTCTCTGTCTTTAGAGAATAACTGATTAGAGCTCAATACAAGACCTGCCGCAAGAAAGTTCGCAACTCCTCTCTCTTTTAAGTCGTCAGGATTTGCTGTTCTTGAAAAATCTAAAATGGCGTCATAGTTCTCAGATAGAATAGAGGTCTTGATGAACGATTGGAGATAGTCAGTTGAGAGGTAATACTTTTCAATCAAGATCTGAGCTTGCTCAAAGGCCTCAGAAAAACGCTTAAGCTCAACAAGGTTTTCAAATAGTCTTTTTTTAAGGAGGTAGTCCAAAGAGTTACCCTCTCCAACCTCAAGGAGTGTTGCAACTCCCTCAGAGGTCTCACCCTTCTCAAGCTTCATTAGACCTTCAATGATTCTAACATCAGGGGCGTCCACACTTCCTTTTTGTTCGCATACTCTAAGAAAGGCCTCTACCTTTTCGAAGTTTTTAAGTGCAAGGTTTTCATAGGCCTTGTACTTTGCTTTCTCAAAGCCTGTGAATGCCGCTTTTGTATCAAGAGCATTTTTAATCTTCTGATTTAAGTCATTGGCAGTATAAGGCTTTTGAATAAGGCCATCTAATTGATAGTCTAGGCACAGGTTATTCCCTATAGGATCTTCTTCATCACTTACAAGATAACAAAGATCTTCTGCTCTGTTGAGGTTCATACTCCGGTACAGCTCTAATAACTCATCAGGCCTTTTATCTTTTAGTTCAGTTGCCACTAAAAGGACCTTTGGCTTTATTTCTTCGAGTGCTTTTGATGCATCTCTATAGTTCTCATAGCTATGAATCATTTCCGGGTGGACACCCAATTCGTTAAAAGCTTTTTTCCAAGAAGTTCGATCCAACTTATTGCTTGTAACGAGGAAAATGTGTTTTCTAGACAAGAAGTCTTTAGCTGTTTTTTTCATAGTAGTGCCGACATTATATTCGGCACTACACTATTTTTTCTTAAGAAAACTTAACAGTTTTCAATCGCTTGAGAGATTATTCTTGTAAGTTTCTCCAGATTCTCATAACTTACGTTGTGAAAAAGTGAAATTCTAAACTGATTTTTTCCAAGCTTTCTATAGCTGTCGATATCATAAACTGCTTTCTGCTCTCTGAGTGTTGCAAGCAAATCCTTAACAGGATATTTTTCATCAACATTGATAGTTGCAACAGATGTAGATCTAAAATTTTCATCTGAAATGTATGGTTCCAAATAATCTTTAGACTGTGCCCAATCATAAACAAGTTTTGCTTTCTTATTTGCAAGCTCTATTACTTTGTCATAGCCAAGCTCGTTCATTGCTTTAACTTGTTCATTAAGAAAGAAAATTGTTGAAATAGATGGAGTATTATAGGTTTGGTTTTTTCTGGAATTGTCGATGGCAAGTTTCCAACTCATAATTTCTGGGATGTACCTGTCAGTTTGAGCGATCTTTTCAGCTCTTTTTATTGCCTTAGGAGACATAATAGAAACCCAAAAACCACCCTCGCTTGCAAAAATCTTTTGAGGAGAGAAAAAGAACACATCACAAAGCTCCAAATTTAGAGGAACCTGTCCAGCACCACTCGTTCCATCCACAGCAACAAGCACATCTTTATCTCTAACATCTGGTAGTTCAGTAATAATGACTCCAGTAGAAGTTTCATTCAAGGTTGCACAGATCATGTCATGGCCATCTACAACCTTTGGGTTTATGCCATTACCAATTCCAGCATCTTCCAACTTTGCTTCCACTCCAGGAATCTTTGCGTGAGACTTTTGCCACTTACTTGAAAACTCTCCAGTTACAAAGTGAACTGAGGACTTTTCAACAAGTCCTAAACCAATCATGTCAAAGAGAAAAGTTGCACCACCGTTACCCAGAACTACCTCGTAGCCTTCTGGAATATTAAAATATTTGGCTATCCCCTCTTGCACTTCTTTCACAAGGTTTTTAACAGCAGGCTTTCTGTGGGACGTACCCAGCAACTCAGTACCAGTCTTGGCAAGATTTTCAATATATTCAACAGGAATCAAAGACGGCCCCACCCCAAATCTTGGGTCTGAAGGCATTAACTCTTTTGGGACTTTGTAGTTTTCAAACATTTTCCACTCCATTGGTTGTTTTAATTAATGAATGCGATCATATTATAGATAAATATGGTGGGATATAAAACCAATAGTAGATTTTTCTAAGAATTTTTCAGCAAAAGAAGAGTTAACTGATCAGTCTCTTCGGGCCAATAGTCTCTGGTATTCGCTTAAAGGGTCATTGGTGGTGCTTGAGCCACCTGCTTTTGAATTTTCAATAGCCTTTTTGGCGACCTCAACAAGACCTGCGATGTCTGGCTTTCTAACAAAGTCATAGGCACCATACTTACTAGCCTCAATCATGTTGTCTCTGGATCCAAACCCGGTAAAGAAAACAAATGGTACATCATCAGAGAGCATGCGAATCTTTTTTATAACATCCAAACCTCTTACGCGGGGCATACTGATGTCGCAAATAACAAGATCCACATCTCTGTGCGTGCGAAACATCTTTAAGCCTTCATCTCCCCCATTGGCAGTGAAGACCTCAAAGTCTAAGTTAGAAAAGAAGTCCCCCAAAAGTTGAAGCAATTCTTCTTCATCATCGATAAATAGAATTTTTGATTTAGTGCTCATGCTACCCTCTTATAGTTTTGCAAGTTTGTTTTTGGATTTATGCCTCTCAACCCTATCAGGTCTTTTATTTTCTTGAGGCTCGTCCAAGGCATCTTCTTCAGGCCGGGCTTCAATTTCAGCAATTGTCTTTGGATCTCCCAAATCAAAAGAGTCATTGCTCCACTCTTCTATTCCATTATCAATGATATGGTTAACTAGTTTTCTTAATGTATTGTACTCAAAACTCTCCACTCCGCAAATTAGCCCCATGTAGTGATGCCCATGTATATTTGGACTTAATTTCTTTAAACTTGGGACTATGACTGCATATAGATCAAGTGGCACTGAGACTTTTACAACCGAATAATAAGGAAGCTCCTCAGTGGTCATAAAAGTGATTTCATTTTCGGTAAGGCTTGTGACCTGAGCATCCAAGGGAAAGTATGCCTTTAGCCTTTGGTCTTTTGTTTTAAACCTAAAAATATCTTGTCCCTTTTTTACGGCCTGCATTCTTTCAACCATCCCGTGTCCAAGACGCTCATCGATATCATAAGTCGTTGCAATAAGATTACCTCTTCCATACAACTTTCTTAAGGCATCAGTTGATGAAGGGTGACCAAAGACAGCTACAATACTTGGATTGAGAACTCTCTCATAGCTCATCTGAATAAGCATTCTTTCCAAGTCATAAGCATTCTTTCCAAGTCGTGAAATGACTGTTCATCTTCCATTTGGAAGAATACCAAGTCTGGAGCAATCTTTATCATCTCCTGATTATCCTCTTCGAACTCCTCAATCAAATGAAAGTCGATATCGGGATATTCATTTGCCATACTTGAGAGCAAAATTCCAAGCCCCCTTCTTTTCCCATAAATTAGAACAGATCCTTTTTTCTCAATAAAGGAGTCCTGGTTCATTCCAATCCAAGAAGTGAAAGTATCTTCAAACATAGCATTTTCATCAGCTTCCCAACCGCTTGCAAACTCAATTTGTAGGTGAGCTGAATAAAGGGTGTTAAACCTAGCGCCCATGTCATATTCATCAGCTAGTGAAAACTTGGTGGCAGTGAAGTCCTCAAAGAGATCAAGCTCCATCTCTACTTCCTCATTCAAGGATTTAAAGTCCTTATCTACTAAAAATGAGTTAGTTGTAAACTCACTGATATAACCTAAAGACTTTGGTCTGAATGGTAATTTAAACCCTTTGGCAAGAGCATAGTCTAGACATGGTGATGCGTCCTCATAGGCAATATAGAAGAGAGAGTTTAAGGCCTGAACATCATCGCCACCTTTGATATAGGCGTAATTAAGGCCAAGACCAAATAGAACTTCGCTCTCTTTGATTTGTTTCTTGTTATTAAAGATTCCTCCCACTGCCACAGAGGCCTTAGTCTTCCACCTTTTAAAGATAGTCAAAGGCTGCATAAACTGGATTGGATCTTCCACTTCGCAGAAGTCCATGATAACAAGAGCATCTAACTCACTTTCCAAGACTTCTAAGCACTCTTGTCCTGATGCAACCTGCCGACAATCATAAGTTGTAAAATTATCATCCCTCTCCTTAAAGTAGGAGCATATCAATAAAAATATATCTCTTTGATCCCCAACATATAGGATGATTCTAGTAGATTTGCTCATGCTGCCTCTTCCTCTTTGAAGCAGTTAATAAATGCTCGAACAATGTCTGGGTCGTAGCCAAAGATTTCAGACTTGTCTTCAACCATCTTGGTAATGATTCCATATGGTGATAATCCAAGACTAATTGAAAGGTCGGCCATACAGTTTGCAAACCCCACAACCTTTGCAGGTGGATAAATCTTGTTTCCCGCCAATCCCTGAGGATAGCCTTCTCCATTAACTAGTTCATGATGTTGAAACACTGTTTGCTTTACCGCTTGATCAATCTCAGGCACCTGATCTAGCAACTCCAGTCCATATTGTGGGTGTTTCTGGTATTCCAGCAACTCCTTTTCATTTAGTTCAGTACCTTTTTTGCTTCTCAAAAGCTTTGGAAACTTCAACTTCCCCAAGTCATGAAGCATAGCACCCATCAAAATCTTATGACGAGAATGATCGCTTACCCAATTTAGTCTTTTTAAAATTGCATCTGTATAAATCATCGTCAAAAAAATATGGCCTTCTTCAGAATCATCATACTTGAGAAGTTCTTCAAAAAGAGTTTTAAGCTTTGGCATCGACTCAACAGTCTGATGGATGCTTTCGCAAACGCCGATGCTCTCTTTCAATGTGGCCTCATCCATTCCCTTTGTATAAATCTCTTGAACCATAAAGTTTGTCAGATTCTGAGTGAATTTCAATTTGGTTTTTGAACTTACATTCTCTTTAGAAGCAAGCCTTGCAATGAGGTCGTTTAAAAAATTTATGTAAACTTTTCTATCTTGGGTCTTAAAGTAAAGGTGGGTCACATTTTTACGCAATCTATAATTATCGAGTCTTTCCTGCTCTAAAGATTCTCCGCGATTTAAAATTTTCAAGTACTTATTTTTTGAAAGTCTAATAAAGACATCGAAGATGGCCAGGTTTCCACAAAAGAACTCCTCAATCTTCATAGAAGTAAACTGGTCATCGAATGCGGAGATTTCCTCCTCAGTGAAACTCTCATTCTGTTCGACATCCTTCCAGCTTTGTCTGTCAAAGAAACCTTTAATCTCTCTTTCAAGCTTGTCTAGAGAAAATGGTCTAGTCATTACAGTTGAGACACCGAGCTTTTTCAGATTTCCTTTACTTAAAAGTGACTCTTCAAAAAGACGCTCAGACTTTGCAACCAGAATAATTTTAGTTTTGATATTTTTAAATCTAATGAACTTAACCACTTCGAGAGCACTAAATGAAGACAGCTCTATATCCACGATGGTTACACTTTGTTCAGACTCAACTAGAAAGCGTTGTGCCTCACGGCCATTATGAACCAGAGAGGTCTCATAACCCCTTTCTTCAAGGCCGTCTCTTAATTCACGGCCGACTTTATTGTCTGGTTCACATACCAAAATCTTCATTCAACTCCACGCTCTAAACTCTAATCGACAAGGAATTAATTAAAGTTAATTTTTCTTAACATTTTTAATTCAAGTAAATATATCACGATGGTTTCAAAAACATTTGAGATCATGGCCCAAGGTCCACATAAGAGACTAAAAATAAAAGATTTTAATAGTTTAGAGAATAAATAAAGACTATAGGATAAGGCAAAGGTTTTCTACCTCTGCCCCTATAACTGGCAATTTTACTTGGCTACTGAAAACTTGTGCCTCTTCTTGAGCACTCTGCTTCATACTCATTCAACCACATTCTCTCATCATCATTCAGAAGATTATGATCAATAAGCGCTGGCTCAAAGCCAATATAAACAAGAGGTCTAAATCTTAAATAGCCTTCATGCTCAGGATGTTTTTCAACATATGCGATGTTTTCCAATCTCACACCGCCAAAACCTGGCACATAGATACCTGGTTCGATTGAGACCACTTGTCCTTCCTTCATCGGAACATCAGAAGCAGGTGAAATCCTTGCTCCCCCTTCGTGGACGTGAATACCTACACCATGTCCTGTGCCATGACGAAAATCATAGCCCGCTCTATAAAGAGGAAGTCTTGCAAATCCATCGACGACTTTCCCAGGGGTACCTTCAGGAAATATAGAAGACTGACAGTTAAGAGTTCCCTTTAAAACCAAAGTATAGATTTTTTTGAACTCATCATTGCCGTCTTTATCAGAGGCCATAAATGTTCTTGTTGTATCCGTTGCGAAACCGCCTTCAAAGTAGCCGCCACTATCCAATAGAACCATGTCATCCTCTTTTAAGATGACGTCATCTTTTGGCTCGCTATAGTGAATGATTGAGCCATTTGCCCCAGCACCAGCAATAGTACCAAAACTTTGCTCCACTGCACCTTGTTCTTGGTATTTAATGGTCGTTTGATTGTACAAGTCCAACTCAGAAACTTTCTCGCCGGCCTTAAGACTTTCCTTAACCCATTTAATCGTATTGTAGATCGCCTTGTCAGCTCTTCTAAATCCATCCTCCATGTGTGCTAATTCTTCAGGGTCTTTTATTGAGTGAAACTCTACCAGACCACCTGAGGACTCTGCTAATCTCTCAGATCCAAAAACTTTATTTAGCATATTGAAATCTAGTACGTTCAGCATACCTGGATCGATGTCCACGCTTTGAAGTCCATATTGATCTTGAATTTCTTGCAGTTTTGCCTCTACCTTTTCAGGCTCCATTTGGAAGAACTCACAAGCTGTATTCTCTTTAACCGAGTCATCTAGGGGTGTGCTTTTATCAACAAAAACAAAAACTTTGTCATGAGTGGCAAGAGCTTTCCCTAGAAAGCTGGATAAGTTTGGAAGATGGTAGCCTCTTGAGTTGGTAATCCATGCTAATGAGTCAATTGCGCTGACAAAGTAAGCATGCTTGCTACTCTTCACTGCTCTTTCTAATTTTTGTTTTGTATCACTCCCTCTAAACTCTTTTGGAATGTGCTTGATTGGAGCAAGCTCAGGCATCTTTGCAAAGTCAACTATTGTTGAAAGCTCTTGAGCAAAGTATCCATGTAGAGGACATCTTTTTTCCAACTCTTGGAAAAATTTTAAACTTGTCCTATCTCCTTCATATCCCATTTTCTTTGGAGCAAGCTTCTCTAGATCTTCTAATAGCTCTGTTCCAAGACCTTTATTTGCTCTAACCTTAACGACTTCCACAACGTTTGCATCAACTTGAATATCAGCTTGCTCCCAGTACCTTCCATCAATATAAAGTTTAACACGCCCTTTCAATGGTACGAGAACTTCAGCAACTGAACCGCTAAAATTAGTGAAATAAAATCTATGGCAATTTTCCATTGGAACATATTCGTTTAAATAAGGGTCAAAGCTTGAAACATAAAATGCTTCGAGACCTTCTTTGGCCATAAAACCCTTAAGCTTTTCAACGTTTTGCGCCACTTCGCTTTGAGTCAATTTAAATGCAGATTTACCCATATTTACTCCCTTGTTTACCTAAATTACTTACAACATTATTCGACAAATTAAAAGCAAAGAGCTAGTTTACAACTTCCAGAGACACAGAGGGAGTTTATGAAATACGATCCAATCTATTACAGTGATTATCTGCGCTTAGACAAATTGCTAGAGGCGCAAGAGCCTGTTAGCGAGAAGCATAACAGGCCTGCCCACGACGAAACTCTTTTCATTATAATTCATCAGGCATATGAGTTGTGGTTTAAACAAATCCTACACGAAGTAGACTCAGTTCATAAACTTTTTGGCAATGCGCGAATGGACCCAAGAGACTTAAGTGTAATTGTTCACAGACTAAATAGAGTTACAGAAATACAAAGAATTTTAAACGACCAAATCAATGTAATGGAAACCATGGGACCACTAGATTTCATGGAGTTTAGAGATTATCTCGTTCCTGCCAGTGGTTTTCAGAGTATCCAATTTAGGATGATTGAATTAAAGCTTGGCCTTAGACAAGAGTTTAGACTTCAGATGGCGAAAGAATTCTTCAACTCAAGATTAAAGGAAGAGGACAAAAACAAAATGAACAAGCTTGAGGAAGAAACAACCCTTCTTGAGCTTATCGACACTTGGCTTACTAGAATGCCATTTGGGAAATCTGCGAATTACAACTTCTGGGAGCAATATAAAAAAGCTGTAGACGAGATGCTAAATCAAGACCGAAAAATTATTGAAAGCAATAGAACTCTCCACCCTAAGCAAGTTGAAATGGAACTTAAAAACCTTGATGCTACCAAGGAAACATTTGAAATCCTCTTTGATGAAACAAGGTACAACAAACTTAAAGACGAAGGTAAAGTTCGCATCTCGCGAGAAGCAAAACTTTCTGCAATATTTATCCGCCTCTATGCTGAGGAGCCAATACTTCAGCTGCCAAACAATCTTCTCGATTGTTTAATTGGCATTGATGAGCTTTTCACAACATGGAGATATCGTCACGCAATCATGGTGCATAGAATGCTTGGTACTAAGATTGGAACCGGGGGATCAAGTGGACATGACTATCTAAAGAAAAGTACTGAAAGAAATCGCGTTTTCACCGACTTCTTTGACATGGCCACATACCTAATTCCTAGAGAGCACATGCCAAAGCTACCAGATGACGAAAGGCAAAAGCTTGGATTTGTTTACGGAGACTAAAAGTGTTTAAGAAGTACTACTCTGAATTCTTAGCGGCCAATAACTATATCCACATGGCGGCCCACTCTCACCACTACTGGCCAGATATTACAAAGCAAGCAACGCTTGATTATTGGAGAGACTCTCGAGATCTTGTTGATGCAAAGTGGGAAAAGATCATGGGAGAAGTTGTACCTAAGTCCCAAGAGTTAATTTCAAAAATCTTGAACCTTAAAAATCCAAAGCAGATCGCATTTGCTTCAAACACTCATGAACTTTTTGCAAGACTTCTGAGCTGTTTCCCTCAAAGCGACTTAAAGATTCTTACAACTGACTGCGAGTTTCACTCGGCCTCAAGACAATTAAAAAGGTACAACGAAGAGCCGGGAGTAAGTGTAAACTTCATACCAGCACAAAGCGAAGAATTTCAAGAGAACTTTCTCAAGGAGGTCTCTGAAGGAGCTTATGATTTAATTTGCTTGTCTCAGGTGTTTTTTAATTCGGGCAAAAGTTTGGACATGGGTCTTATAGAAAAAATTATTGAGAATAAAGCGAGCAATACAGTTTTAGTTCTTGATGGCTATCATGGATTTTGTGCAGTCCCCACAGACCTTTCAAATGTGGAGAATGATCTTTTCTACATGGCGGGGGCATACAAGTATGCTCAAGGAGGAGAAGGAATGTGTTTCATGACCATTCCCGAGGGCTGTAACCTGAGACCGTTAAACACGGGCTGGTTTGCAAGCTTTGAGACTCTTGAAAGGAAGACTGATAATGTTGAATATGCAGACGACGCTCAAAGATTTGCAGGCTCCACACGAGACTTCTGCGCCCATTATAGATTTAATGCTGTTTGGGAGCAGTTTTTAAAAGATAAAGTTACAGTGGACATTCTCCATGCGCACATTCAGGAGCTACAAAGCTTCTTCCTAGAAGGTCTTGATTATAACTTTACGAATACTGACCTAAATACCCAGGGTCACTTTCTAACAATCGAATGTGAATCTGAGTCCCATGCAAAGAAGCTCTATGAAGGGCTAAAGAGCAGTGGTGTTCTAACAGATTATAGAGCAAATAAACTTCGATTTGGTTTTGGTGCATATCTTGATAAGCAAGACGTACAATTTGTTAAGAAAACTTTAAAATTAAAACTTAAGTGAATTTTCTCTTAAGATTTGGTGAAAGTCTTAAGTTTTCAAAAGAAATTTCCGATAGAAATTATTGTCAACCAAAAATGTTTTCTATAGGAAGTTACAAAATGGGCGTTAAGATTAGTTCTCTTATTTTATTAATTCTCGGAATCTTTATTGCCAAGATTTCCTTTGAAAACTTCAACCAAGCAATTGCAAGCTCACCTGACAAATCACAGACTAGAACGACTGCAAGTTCCCGCTAAAGATCTTGCGCAAGGGAATTAAACCTCTTTGCCCGCTCCTCGTAGTTCTTAAATAAATCAAAAGATGGAAATGCGGGGGAAAAAAGTAGCACCCCTTCAAGTTTAGTGGCCTTTAAGCTTTCGAATAATTCTTCCAAATTACCAAACGTCTTTACCGAATGTGTTGAAAGTGACTCTGCAATATATTCCTTTGCCTCACCAAAAGCATAAACACCAGCAAGCTCTCTTCTAGATAGCTCAGAGAAGTCCATACTCTTATCCCTAAGCTTTCCCCCAAGGACAAGATGTATTTCTCTTCCTTTCAGGGAGTCAACTGCGGCCAGTGTGGAGGCCATATTAGTACTTTTGCCGTCGTTGTATATTTCAAGTTTATCTTTAGTAACTATGTGTTGAATTCGGTATTCAACACCGCCAAATGAGTCAATATACAATTGTGTGGCCTCATCAACCTTTTCTTCGTTCTGAATGATTTCAAGGGCACACAGGTAAGCACAGTAGAGATTCTCTTTATTATGTTCTCCAACCATTTTGGTTTTGGAGTAATCAAAGCTATCAAGTGCCTTGATGCTTTTTTTCCTACAAGGAAGATTTAGTCCATAGAAAGCTTTATTTACAAAGGCTATGTCTTCTTGGGTCATGTTCTGAAATAGCTTTAGCTTTGCATCCCTATATAAGTCATGTGAGTCATACCTTTCAGCATGAGAGGGACTAATATTTGTTAGAATCGCGATTCGAGGTGCGAACGATTTAATATTTTCAAGCTGAAAACTTGAGACTTCAATTACTGCCCAATCGTATTTATCAGTGGAGCAAAGGATCTCACTATAAGGAATCCCAATATTGCCTCCCAAAAACACTTTCTTTCCCAAAGAGCTAAGAAGCTCAAAAACCATTGTCGCCGTAGTCGTCTTACCGTTGGTTCCTGTGATTGCCACGACAGGAATATCCGAACAACGAAAAGCGTATTCAATTTCTGAAATAATCTCAACCTTGTTATCCCTTGCCTTAGCTAATGCTGGGTGTGTGTACGGAATGCCAGGGGATTTAACTATGACATCCATCTCCCCCAATAAGGACTTGGAGTCATCTTCGTTATAGCAGTGCTGCTCGCCAATAAGTTGTGCTACTTCTTCATAATGCTCCCATGTTTGGGGTTCTCCCCTATTCACGGCATAGCATTCATAGTCGCCTTTGGAGCTTTGATGTCTGAGAGCGGACATGCCCGAGCGGGCAAGCCCAAAAATGGCCATTTTCATGGATTGATAATATAACGCGTCTATGGATTTGGAAAGACGCTTTGAAGACATTAGAAACTTTTTAGTACAACATATTCAGCTCGTTCAAAGCGAAATATTAAATCACTACCCACACGAGCTCCCCTCTCCATACGATGGCTGGTGTAGACAACTCTCTAAACTCTCCAAGAATAATCTAATAGATATTGAAAATGGTAAGAGTTTTGAGAGCATTCACGGAGAGCTACGAAATTATTATGAAAGTATAAAAGAGCTCTCGCAACTACCTGAGGTGAATGTTAAGAGCGCTGCTATTCCAAAAAGACTTGAAGTTGGAATGACTCATAAAAAAAGACATGAGACCTCTATTATCAAAGGATTCTTAGCAAGAGAAGATCTATCCAAAATTATTGATGTAGGTTCAGGAAAAGGACACATGTCAAAAGTTCTTCTTTACGACACAGATGGAAGTTCTGAATGCATTGACTGCGACCCAAAATTGCAAAGCTCAGGAGCTCAACTCATTAAAAAACAAACACCAGAATTGGCCACAAAAATCAGCTTCCGAGAGGAATTCTTTACAAAAGACTCAGTTATTAAAGATAGATCCTCCTTGATATTAGGACTTCACTGCTGTGGGGATTTATCTGTTGAGTTGATAAGAAGTCATATCACTAGTTGCGAAAAGCTTTTAAACTTTGGATGTTGCTATCATAAATCAAAGGAGTTTAATCTAAGTGGACTGGCACTAAGCTCCCCTATACCATTTAGCTTCCATGCTCTAAATCTTGCTACACGCTCAAACAGGACCCTAAATAACACGAGTTTTGATAGAAGGCAGAGTGTAAAGCTATACCGTTATATTCTACACATGATCCTAAAGGATGAGCTAAATGAGGAGTTTAAAACACTAGGCAATGCCCACCACTCTGAATACTACAGCGACTTTACAGCTTACTGCAAAAAGTACGCTCCTCAGACTAAAAAGCTCGATGTTGATTCACTTCACAAAAAGTACCTCAAAAGTGATCGTCTTAAAGACTACCTTGTAGCAGAAGTGATCCGCTCCCCATTAGGTAGACTAGTAGAATTATATATCATCCTCGATCGGGCCTTATTTTTAAAAGAAAACGGCCATGATGTGAAAGTTTGCTCCTTCTTTGACCCAGAACTAAGCCCTAGAAATATAGGTATATTTTCCTGCAAATTATAAAGCCACAAACAACTGAAATGACGTGTTTTTGATTAAAAGATCTTTAATTTTTCAAGGTTTTTGACCGATAAAGTGCCAACGGTGGAGCTTTATTGAAGAATATTTGGTTACTTTTAATATTTATGCTTAATCTTGTAGCTTGCTCGCAGGCGCCAGGAGAGCTTGAGCTTTCTAATAAGAACGCTTCGGTTGATTCGAGCTGCTACAGTTTAAAAGGAAGCTCTCTAAGCACGGCATCCTACCTCAGCAACGTCATCTTTCCCGATGGTTTTGATATGAGTGGCTTTAATTCTACGGGTGTGAGCCTTCAGGGCCTTGACCTCTCAAAGACAAAGGGGCTAACAGTACAGATGTTAAGTAATGCAGCTTCTTCGATCTCAGGAATCATTTTACCACCAAGTTTTGACATGACAGGCTTTGATGCCAATGGCAAAACCCTATCCAATATTGATTTATCAGACACTCAGAATCTATCGGCAGCATCTTTTAATGGAGCGACTAGATTATACAACATCACTCTACCTTCTGGATTCAACCTAACAGGGCTAAACACAAGTGGTATGACCCTCGCAAAGATGAACTTAAAAAATACTACAGGCCTGACAGTACAAATGTTAAATGACGCTCAACTTGAAGGAGAAATTCTTCTTCCAGATGGTTTTAACGTTACTGGCCTTGATCTTACAGGCCAGAATCACGCTACTGACTTTTCAAATACAGTTGGTCTAACAATTGAAATGCTAGATAACTCCACAGTATTTAGTGGCAAGATTCCTCCAGGGCTTGATATTTCAAATCTGGATTATAGCAACGCTGTATCTGGGACAATGGCAAGTCCAATTCAAAAATATATCAAAGTAGACTTTAGTCAGGCGGTTGGCATCGACTTAGATATCTTTCTAGCGCTTGCAAGATGTGACATCATAAAAGTTTATCTCGATCCTATAAAGGATCATTCATGTAATATTCTCCCAAGCTTTGATGTATCTTTGGAAAGCTTTTCTGGGTATGAGTTACACAACATGAATCTAAAGAGCATGATTAACCTCACAGGTGTACATATTCAGGATTCAGACTCTGGGCTCCAAGAGGTTCATGCTCCGTTAAGTGGAATTGACTTCACTGGTTACACAGGAAAGTTCTTTCTGGAAATGGTAGATTTAAGTAACTCAACCAATTTAACCGCCTCCATGATTAATAATACAGATTATATGCGTGCCACAGTTTTTCCCGCTATGGATTTTACAGGAGTCACGCGCAACTTCAGTTTCTTTGATGATGCAGACTTTAGCAATGTGACAAATTTAACTGCTGCTCAAATAAACAACAATACTTTTGGCTTTAAAAACTATATTCTCCCTGACGGTTTTGATATCAGCGGTGTAGACTTCACTGGCTGTGACATGGACTATGGGGATTATTCAAACACTGTTGGTATGACTGCTTCCCAGGTTGAAAAAATTATCGGGAGTGCTCCCAATACTTTTAGGCCTGTGGTTTTACCAGCTGTGGACCTTTCAACACTAGACACAACAGGTTTAACTCTTTGGAATATCGACTTTTCTAATACTATAAATTTCAATGCCTCTCATCTAAGTAATGCTACGGGCCTAAGTCGCCTTATACTTCCAACAGGCATGGACCTCTCAGGACTGACTTTAAGTACGAGTACACTTCAAGATTTCAAAGTTGCGACAAACTTTCCGGCATCACAAGTTAACATGGCGACAGTACAAAACTTGCCTCTCGGCACAGACCTAAGTCTTTTGACCCCCACAACCTACTCAAATAAGGATAGTGCTGGAAATGTTTTTCCTACCTATCCAAGCTTATCTATTGCACAAATAAATGCTCTTACATACATTGATTACACAACACTTCCCGATGATTATGATCTTACTGGCTTTGACCCCTCAGGACTGAGTGGTATCAATAGATTTGATGCCTACAAGGCCAAGAACTTTCCTATTTCAGCTCTAAATAAGGGGATTGATTTCAAATACTTCACCCCCCCGAAGGACTTCGATATTTCAAGTTGGGATTCAACTGGTAAATCCATGCAGGGCTGGGACTTAAGAGATGTAAAAGGGTTGAGCATGAACCATCTTGCAAATGCATCTTCCATTTCTCAAGTAAAGCTTCCAAACGATTTCGATTTTACTGGAGCCTATTTTAACAATGCAATCTTAAGCCAAATAGATCTTAGTAATCTTCAACCAGTAAGTTGTGAGTAAATTATGAAAACTATCGTTATTTTAACATTAATCGGTTTTTTAAATAGTTGCTCTCAAGCACCAGGAGAACTTGACTTAGCCTTGAGTACATCATCATCATCATCAGAGAATTGCTACAGCTTAAAAGGATCACACCTTAGTACCGCTTCAGATCTAAGTTACATCACTCTTCCGAGTGGATTTGACCTAACAGGCTTTAATTCAACAGGTGTCACATTTTCAAATATAAATGTTTCTAATACAAAAGGGCTATCAGTACAAATGTTGAATAATGCCAACTCAACCTTAAGGGATATTATTTTGCCAGCAGGTTTTGATATGACAGGCTTCAATGCATCGGGAAAAAAACTTATCAACATTGATCTATCCAACACGACAAATCTTAATCCCACTTCATTCAATGGCGCAACGGAGTTGGAAAATATTACTCTTCCACCAAACTATAATCTCACGGGCCTTGTCACGACAGGTATGGTTCTTGAAGAAATGGACTTTTCCAACACATCTGGCCTCACCATACAGATGCTAAATGACGCCACTCTTAGCGGTGATATCAAACTTCCAGATGGATTCGATGTGACGGGACTAGATCTTACAGGGGCCATGATTTCGACCGACTTTACTAATACTGTAGCTTTAACAATAGGTATCTTAGATAATGCTACATTCTTTGGTGGAAAAATTCCAGCAGGCCTTGATATCTCTTCTCTTGACTATGCCAATGCTGAAACAGGAACGTTGGATTTCCCAAATCAAAAATACTTGGGTGTTGACTTTAGTCAGACTACAGGAATCAATTTTGATATATATATGGCCCTTGCGAGGTGTACAGTTTATTGGATAGGTATGACCACAACGAGGATAACTTCATCTTGCAACACACTCCCACCATTAGATGTATCAGCAGAAAACTTTTCAGGTGTTAGTCTTTATAATATGAATCTTAAGAGTTTGGTAAACTTCGATGGTGGTCACATCCAGCAATCTAACGAAGGTTTAAGAAATGTTATTGTCCCAGACGGACTTGATTTTACAGGCTACACAGGAAAAGAGTACATAGAAAATGTCGACCTTTCCACCGCAATAAATTTCACTTCGACTATGTTTAACAATACAAACGATTTAAATAATAACACCTTTCCAGTGATGGATTTCTCTGGAGTGAGCATTTGGTCAAACCGGTGGAAAAACGCTAATTTAAAGAATGTTACAGGTTTAACAGCTTCACAAATTCATACTCCGTTCGTTAATCCCCTAGCATACCCAGATGGCTTTGACATAAGTGGAGTGGATTTTTCAAAGACAGGTTCAGCTCCAGATGGAACAGATTTTACCAATACAACTGGAATGGTAGTGTCACAAATAGAAAACATTATTAGCATTCCGGCCTTACCAGGGATTATTTTTCCCGCAGTGGATGTCTCAACACTCGATACTACTGGAAAAGCAGTATGGAGACATGATTTTAGCAATACGATAAATTTCGATGGTTCAATGATTAACCCCGCTTTATCCTGGATCGACAGTCCAATTCCTGATGGAACAGACCTAACAGGACTAAACAGACCAGATATGGGGAGCTCAAACTTTAGCAATGGGGTTAACCTACCAGCAACGGAAATCAATAAATTGGCTATTACCCATATACCCGCAGGTTCAGATTTTAGTCTTTACGACCCTATGATTGCAGAATCAGGAACATACAAAAATGTATTTGGCAGCACACTTTATTCCGAAATTCCAATTTTTCCTGTTGCACAGGTAAATACTTTTTCTAAGATAGACGGCCTAACACTACCATCCGGCTACAATTTAGCTAGTTTCGATCCTAGTGGAATGAGTCTAGTTAGTAAACTCAATGCAAAAGAAGCAACGAATTTTCCAATTTCAGCACTAGATCAAGGGGTTAACTTCATAGAGTTTACACCGCCAGATGGCCTTGACATTTCATCTTGGAATTCGACAGGAAAAACAATTTCAGGTTGGGACCTAAGCCAAGTAAAGGGTTTGAATGCAAACCACCTAAACAATGCAAGCACTATCACCGCAATTAAAGTACCAAGTGACTTTGACTTTACAGGAGTGGACTTCAATTCAAAAAGTCTTTATGGAGCGAACTTTGCTAACCTGGTTAAAACTAGCTGTGATTAGCGAGAATTCAAATAGATAAGAGCTGTCCGTATTATTGTCATATGGAATAATTTACACTTCAAATTGTTCCACACTCATGCCTATGTTCTACTATGTACATGAAAACACTCTTAGCACTTTTAAGCATTGCATCTGTGAGTTTAGCCTCTATTAATCCTGATAAAACAATTGCACCCTTTTTTAAAGTTTTTGGAGGGGTCGAGGAATTAAGCGATTCCATCTATAGTGTCGAAGCTCCTTACTTTATTAATGGTTCTTTAAATAGAAATGGAAGTTGGCAGGAAGTCAGCAAGCTTACCTACCTTCGAGCTAGGAAGTTGGCCAATCATGTTGTTGAAGCATGGCCTCGAAAAAATAGATTCGAAAGAAGACGAAGTTTTGGCAGTGCCTTTCATGTTGGCGGCAATTTAATTCTTACTGCATATCACACACTTGATAGGCAATTTAAAAGCACTTCATGTACAATGTTTAAAATCCGGCTCTCTAAAGGCCTAGACAGAAACAAAATCAGTTGCCAAGAAGTTCATCACTGTAGTGCGGAGCTTGATTATTGTTTACTCGAAATGAGGCCACAAGATGATGGTCTTTCACTTAAAGATTTAACACCACCAGTTTTGAGCGTAGAACCTCAAAGATATTCACAGAATGCTGAAATTCTTGCGATAGGCAACGTAAACGGATTTGGGCTTCATGCTAGTTTAGGAAAGGGTATCGCCAGAATCAATGGCAAGTACTTTGTTTATGCACCTATTTTCTACGGCAATAGTGGAGGTCCCATTTTTAATGAAGACGATGAAATAATAGGACTTGTAACCGCTCAATCTAGCACGCTTTATGGATCACAGGCAGTTAATTACGCAACACCTATTGATGCTATTAAAATCGATTTAGAAAAAAATCTTGGAGTGGACAGTCCTATTTTTCAGCAAATTAACTTTAAGTGAGACTAAAGTTCTCCATCACATAGCCTAGACAGTCCTCTTTAATGACATAAACGTCTTGGGTAAACATCGCCGGAACAAAGTCTTTTTTGGTAAATATCTTTCCTTCTTTAAGCTCAAGAAAGTTGGTCGTAACATCAACACCTTCGTTATCAACAACCTTAATATAATCTCTAACCTTGTAAAAACCTAGCAGTGTGCCCTCTTGAATTCGCTCAAAGTTTTTAAGATCTAATTCTTTGAGTAAAGAGAAGTCACTCTGTGACTCCATTTCATTTGCAAAGTCTATGCTCGCATCCTTATGGATCTTTATTCTCGCAACGGTTTGAAAAACTTCAGTGTTACGTATGTCGAATTCGTGATTTAGACCTTCAAGACTGAGTACCTCTTCAATATATTGAGCAGTCTTTGCGACTCCATCTTCCTTGCCAGGCAGTCCGGCCTCAATTGTAACTGAAGGGCACAGAGGAGCAAAGGCCATTGACTCAACCTCACTAGGCTCAGTGAAGTAGACTGTTTTCTCACTAAATCTCTTTGCCAGATCAAGATATTCTTCTTTGAAGACATTCACACAACCATAGTATGGATTCTTACCTGTGTTGTTGTGGACATCGATATTTGCGAACAATTTGAATTTTTTAACATAATCTAGAACTTCTGAAATAAGCCTTGCCTCTTCAGACTCTCCACCCGCCCAAATCCGATTATAGTCTGGTTGGCCCTCAAGATGCCTAAGGCCATAGGCCGCAGCTTTGGTATTGCCGACAAGAATAATCATATCTCTAGGAAGAGGTTTATCTGAATATCTGGAAAGAACTTTTTTTAATGCCAAAAGGCCAGTTGTTTCATTGCCGTGAAGAAGAACTGATAGAAAAAGAGGCTCTGACTTCTCCCCTTTTAGGTGCATTAGGAAAGGTCCAGGAAACTTCTTGTGGAGATCTAGAATATCTATTTCGAGAAACGTTTCAGGAACCTTGTCATATATTTTTAAACTCAATCTACAAACTCCAAAGGTGAACAGGAATATCCTGCTTCTGATTATCCAGATAGGCCTCCATCAATTGTTGAAATTTCTTTCCATGCATGTGGACAAAGGCCTTCTGCCAACGTGCTCCGTTAACGCCTTTTTTAAGCCTTGGATAAATAACATTATCCATGTATTTGATTATATCACCTTCATCAATTCCTCTAAGAATAAGAGCATTCTTTACCTGTGGGTACAACTCCTCGACTAGCAGCTGTTGAGTGTCCCAAATCTTTCCATCAATCCATTTAACAGGACAGTAAAAGCTCTGGCGGCTTGCCTTATAAAAATTATCTTGAACATCTATGAAATCCAGCGTGTCTTCAGGTGGAATATCAAGATTTGCCAAGTAATCCACAAGTCCTAAGTAAAAGGCCGTGTTGGCGACAGAATCAATTATTGTAGGGCCTGCACTTGGGGCCCTGTGCTCTATTCGCAAATGAGGACTGCCATCCCCATTCTCTCCAATAATTGGTCGGTTCCATCTCCAAATGGTTCCGTTATGCATTTTAATATGTGCCATCTCATTTGGAGAAGTCTTCTGGATTTCAGGAAGAAGGATAGGATAATGATCAAGGTTTTGCTCAAACAACTCCATTAGAGAATCTTTTACATAATCATCACCAAGAGTAACCCTTTGAATGAGATTTCCTCTCTTTCCTACAAAGCAGTCCATCGCCACCGCTTGCTCAAATACTGCAATCCTTGACTCGTCCCAAAGTTCCTTACCAAAAAAGTATGGCGAGTTTGCACTAATTGCAATCATCAAAGGTGAAGCGATCAAAGATGCATTGTAATACCTCTTTGCATCCTCTTGTGAAACTGAAAGGTGAACTTGCAAGCTTGTGGCCGCACACTCAACGAGTACACTTTCAAACTCAAGATTCAACTCATCTTTTCCTTCAAATGAAATATTAGGTCTTTTCCCTCCGCGCATTTTTAATATTTGATCATTAATGGCGAAGTATCTATTTTGCGGGGACATATTGTCCAAAGACAGCATGTTATCTCTAAGTGTGGCGAGGGTTCCCATTAGAACAGGATCTCCCTCGTGCTTTGAAGTCCATTGCTGGCAATCCTGCCATATGTCTTTTAATTCTTCGTGAAGCTTTGTGAATACACTTCCGTTGAGCTCGTAAGGAGAGGAGTTTATTTCAAAATTAAACTTGGAAATCTCTGGAACGATTTGTGAGTTTCTCAACTCCTCAATAAACTTTGCTCCAGTGGGATTAGGCATCATATCGTTATCTACAAGCCAGGCCTCCAGCTCAATGCCAGTCATTGAGCTTTTGTGCTCAAATGTTTTATCCTGAAACCAACGCCTAAGAAGTTCAGTCTCTTCCTCTAGCTTTGACTTAAATAACAGTACATCTTCTTCTGTGTAGTTTTCCTTCTTGGAAACTTCTGTGCCCATAATCCCCTTCCTGGAAGTCTGGTTTAATAAAGATGAAAAACGTCCTTCATCTCCAAATATAAATTTTTCATTTTTTCGTCTATGTCAGGACGGTTTACATCGTCCTGAGAAAATACAAATCTTTCCGGACCAAAGTCTTTTGCCATCAACTTTGTTTGCCAAATATTATCCCTAGGGATGTTTAAGTCAGAACGATAAGTGTAATTCTCTAAAATCTTTGGATCAATAAAGTCCTGGATGGAGTTAAAGTATTCATCGTTATAAATCTTCTTTCCATTCTCAAGTCTAGTGTATCCTCTTACAACATAGTCTATATAAACTACATCGCATTCAAATGCCTTAAAGAGATGATTAATAGCTCTCAAAGGAATAATGTCGCCACAGGTGGCAATATCAAAGTCAACTCTATAGGTACAAATGCCATTAGGGTCAGATGCATCCGGGTAGGTGTGGCTTGTAAGGTGAGACTTGGTAAGGTGTGCGCTGTATGCCGGTGTAGACTTTACGTCTTCCCACTTTCCGCCCTGAGCATCACTCATCAAAGTCATTGTTGAGGCACCAACCGGTTCAAAGTTCATTTTTGATTCAGAGATAATGTCTGAATCAATAATTTTACAGATTTCTCTGGATATTTCGATAATTTTGTCTGCAGAATACTTTTCGTTAATCCAGTTAATGTACTCTTCCTTTTGAGCGTCATCAAAAGTCAGGCAAAAATCGTACAAGTTAAAACTTAAAATTTTAGTGAGATTGTTGAAACCAGAAAGTTTAATCTTTTCTTCGGTTGAGTAATTTGTCATTAAAGAATACCTCTACAAAAAAGAAGGCGCGGATCATCCGCGCCCATCCGAGAAAATTATACTTTTATACTAAATAAGTCCAAGCTCTTTTACAGTGTCTCTCTCTTTTTTGAGCTCTTCCAATGTGGCATTGAACTTTTCCTGTCCAAATTCATTGTGCTCAATCCCTTCCACGACAACAACTTTGCCATTTTCGGTTCTACAAGGGTAAGAGAAGATTAGACCCTCATCAACACCATACTGGCCGTTGCTGGCGATACACATAGAGTAAGTCTCTCCAGCAGGAGTATCGTGAGTAAGGTTATAAACACCCTGAACGCATGCATTGGCAGCACTTGCAGCTGAACTTGCTCCACGAGCTTTAATAATTGCAGCACCTCTTTGTTGAACGTCTTTAATAAAGTCGCCTTTAAGCCACTCCTCGTCAGATATCACTTCGTTTGCAGCCTTGCCGTCAATTTTTGCATTGAAGAAGTCTGGGTATTGAGTTGCTGAGTGGTTGCCCCAGATTGTCATGTTTTGTACTTTTGTGACATCAACTCCTGCTTTTTGAGCAAGTTGAGTTTTTGCTCTGTTTTCATCAAGCATAGTCATTGCAAAGAATCTATCTTTTGGAAGTCCGGAAGCTTCCATAGCAATTAAGCAGTTTGTGTTACAAGGGTTACCTACTACAAATAGTTTACAGTCATCAGCTCCAACTTCTTTAATCGCTTTACCAAGAGGTCCAAAAATCCCGCCGTTAACCTTAAGAAGGTCTCCCCTCTCCATTCCAGCTTTTCTAGGAACCGCTCCGATTGCAAGAACCCAGTTGGCATCTTTGAAGGCCACTTCCATCTTATCTGAGCAAACAATATTTTTTAGCAAAGGAAATGCACAGTCATCCAATTCCATTTTAACGCCTTCCAGCGCTCCAAGTGCCTGTGGAAGCTCTAAAAGCTGAAGCTCAACCTCAGTATCAGGTCCAAACATTTGTCCTGAAGCTATTCTAAATAGAATTGCGTACCCAATTTGTCCTGCGGCACCAGTTACCGCTACCTTTACTCGCTTATTTGCCATATGTCCTCCATATTAATTTGGCCAATGATAATGGAAGAAAGTATAGTTGATTAATAAAAAAGAGTAAAACCCCTGATGGACAAATCTCGGGTAAACTCCTAGTATCTTACTTAAAATACAAAGGAGCGAAGTGTCATGTCTGGAGAAGACAAGAGCAAAAGTAAAAATTTTAAAGGAAAGGGCAGACGCCCTCGTCGCGGGCCTAGAAAACCTGGTGCAAAAACCAAGCAAGGACCCAAAAAAGAGGGTTCAAGTGCCAATAAAAGTAGACGTCCAAAATCCTTAACCCCAGCGAGAATACTTCAAAAGTACGATAATCTGCTTGAGCAACATATTGTTGCCCGCCGCAAATTCTATGAAATGCACGGAAGGGCACAAGGAAGACAGCTCGAGAAAATAGAAAACAACTTTAGATCAACTCTAGAGGCCATTCGAAGATTTGAAACCAATCTAAAAGATTGGCAAATTGAAGTTCTTAAAGAAAAGATTGATAGATACCCTGCCGACAGGCAATTTTCCTCAACCCATGGGCTTGAGCCTAAAGGAGAGGAGGTAGCGTTTTCAGGAGAATTTGAAGACCCTCACCTACTTCCAACTCAGATTGAAGCGGACTTCTCAAATGATACAGAAGAATCCACAGGAACGATCGAAGACTACAAAAAATACAAAGGCCTCTAAAAAGAGGCCTTTTTTATTTAAAATCAATTTTTATATTCAGTTATGAATTAGAAGACATTTTGAAATCACCGCTTACATTTTCGTTGGCGAAATCTCTTTTAGAATCAATTGTTGAACCTGTATGAATCGACTGAACCTCTGCAGGTTGAGCGACACGCAAGTAGTTGTCTAGAGTTTCCTCATGATCTTTAAGTATGGCCCTCTTCAGTTCATCTGAGTCTATGTCCAGTACTTCAGAAACCCTAACTAGCATTTTTAATGGAATATTACACAATGCTCTTTCAACATTGCTTATGAATTGTCCGTTTTTATAACCCAACAAGTGCGACAACTCGGACTGGGAATAACCTTTTGGATGTTGTAATCTTTTTGTGCGAATAAGTTGAGCAATGTTCTTAAAACAGCGCATGAAGTCTCCTACTGAATATTGGGTGGTCATTATAATAACAATTTTTCTCTGAATGTCTCGAACATTCTCAAAAAAAATTATAGATTAATACTGCCCTAAAAATAATAAAAAAAAAGAGAGAGGAAAATTTTGAAAAAGCTTGTGTCGTGGAATGTCAATGGTATTCGGGCCGTAGAGCGCAAAGGATTTAGCGAGTGGTTGAACCAAGATCAACCTAACATCGTATGCTTACAAGAAATCAAGGCGGCAAAAGATCAATTTCCAAAAAATATTTTGGAACACGAGAATTATCATATTTACATAAATTCTGCCGATCGCCGAGGCTATTCCGGCGTCTGTGTCATGACGCAGGAGAAACCGAACAAAGTGATCGACCAAATAGGAATTGACAAATTTGATGTTGAAGGAAGAACCCTAATTCTCGAGTTTGATGATTTTGTGTTGATAAATTGCTACTTCCCCAATGGTGGAAGGGATCACTCCAGAGTTGATTTTAAACTAGAGTTCTACCATGCCATTCTTGAGATTTATAAAGAATATAGAGACCGAGGCCATCATGTTGTAATAACCGGTGACTTCAACACTTCCCATAAAGAAATTGACCTTGCCAATCCAAAAGCTAATAAAAAGTCCACTGGTTTCCTTGACCACGAAAGAGAATGGATAGACATCTATCTTGATGCTGGCATGGTTGACTGTTTTAGAGAGCTCTACCCAGAAAAGGCCGGTGAATATACTTGGTGGACCTATAGAAACAATTGCCGTGAAAGAAACATTGGGTGGCGTCTAGACTATTTTATGGCAAATAAAGAATTTATGGAAAAAGTTGAAGCTTGTGCCCATAGACCAGAGGTTTTGGGCAGTGACCACTGCCCTGTTGAGATTTGCATTAAGAGCTAGAACTGAATAGTGTATTCCATCTTGCCATCTTCAATAAGTTTCTTATTAAAGCTATCTTTAAACTTTTTATAATCATTAAAAGAGGTCTCTCCAAAGACCTCTATTAACATGTTGTCATACTGCTTATCAATCCTGCCCATCTCTAACATTTCATCTGTAGATAAAGTAACCGTTGAGGCCTGACCGTATTTATTATTTAAGTATTCAGTGATCTCTTTAGATCTCTCTTCTTTTAGCTGGTAATAAATATCTATCTGCTCAGAAGATAAGTTTAGGGTATATTCAAAAAGTCTTTGGGAATCCATCTCAAACTGTTTTCTAATTTTTTGAAATGTTTCTTCAGAGACCTGCTCATTCTTCACTATATCTTTTGAGTCCGAACACTTTAGGTTTTTATCACATGGAGGGCAGTTGTTTTCAGATGCATCTTTCCTAATACCGGCCTGAGCTACAGAGATCTGATCTATAGGAGTTGGTTCATGATACTCTTCATCCAAATCATCTTTAACAACAACATCAACCTTAACAAGGTAGAAATTTAAAGCGACACTTGCCCCTAAGAGACCAAAAAGAAGTTTATTCATACTTTTTCCTTTGAGCACAATTCTACAACCCAAATACCGGTTTTAAAAGCTTATTGCTTCTCAAATAGACATTTGCCTTTAAAGAAGACTTTATTTGGCAGTTGATCGTAAGAGATTCTTTTTCTTCTTCCCCTATTAACAACTTTTCCAAGAACTTCTTCTGCATCACTAAGCGTGCCTTTGGGAGCGTTAACAGTTATAAAGCTTGCCTCTTTACCCTTTTTAAAGTTTCCTGAAACTTTTGAAACACCCATTGCCTCAGCACCTGCGACAGTAGACCTAAAAAGAGCCTTAGTGTAGGTTGCTTCAGGATTAACACCTTTATTTTGATCTACGAATGACCTCATAACATCAAACATTGATAGAATTGGTCCACCCCCAATATCTGAGGCCAGAGCCCAACGAACTTTGTGCTTTTCAGTTCTCTTAAAATCAAATAGTCCAGATCCAAGGCCCTTTTGTCTTATAGGAGCGTTGGAAGTTGGACAGTGGGCAATAATTGTTTTCGTTTTGGCCAATTTTTTCAATTCCGCGTCAGACATATGAATCGCGTGTCCCATAATTGTTTTTGGTCCTAGAAGATCTACTTTGTCATAAATATCTGTGTAGTTTTTGACATTTTTAAACTCAGGAAGATCTCTGTAGATAGAAAGCACAAATTCAATCTCGCCGTGGTTTTCTGAAAGGTGGGTTTGGATAAATGATCCATGTTTCTTAGCGGCAGCAGCCGACTTTTTCATAGTCTCTGGATCAGTTGCAATGGCAAACCTTGGAGTAAGGGCGTATTTGTCTTTGTATTTCTTGGAAAGCTTCTTCGCTAGATCAATTGCTTCTTTTTTAGTTTGAGTAAGAAACTTTGGAGAATTCATAGTCATTTGAACGTTTCCAATTGCGAAGTGCCCAATCGCATTCTCCTGAGCATGATCAAGAGCATGTTCATGTATCGAGGAATAGATTGCTCCGCCTAAAGTTCCAGTCTCAATTAGTCTTTGGAAGAAGAACTTGGCCTTGTTTTTAGAATATGTTTTCTTCTCAAATTTTCTTTCAGCAGGGAAAGTGTATTTTTCAAGCCACTCCAAAAGCTTAGCCTTTGGCATCTCTCTTACATCATCTTGGACCCAGTGAAAGTGAATGTCGTAGAAAGAAGGCATAATTAGCTGGCCTTTCATATCAACAAGCTCTGACTCACTCATCGTTTTTTTGGATACTTTAGAAGCATCTTTAACGCTATCCACAAACCAGCCATTTTTTGACTCAACAAGTATTAACGCACCATCCCTATAATAGTCACACTTTGTGTCACTGATTGGGTTAAGTATTTGTCCAAGTATAATCTTCTTTTTCATCTTTATTCCTATTGGCAATTCTCTGTACTAGAGACAACTTTTATTCTATGTTTTCACTTATGAAAACTTGTATTAATTATCTAATTTTACTGTTGTCTTTATCATTTTCCAACGCGTTTGGACAAGCTGTAAAAGCTGAAGATTACGCTGTAAAGCGATTCAGAACACTAGAAATCTCATCAAGTATAAATCCAGCGACCTATAGCTACCTTTCCACAGAGATAGGAAAGTCCAAATCACAGTTTGGTGATCTGGTTATCATAAAAATGAACACCCCAGGTGGGCTTGTTACCACGACCAAAGACATCATCACCCTAATCGGCAAAAGTGACGTTCCGGTAGTTGTGTGGATTTCACCCGAAGGGGCAAGTGCCACAAGTGCGGGAGCAATTATCGCTTCAAGTGCTCACCTTCTGACAATGAGCGAGGGTACAAATATCGGAGCCGCAACTCCGATTGGAATGGGAAAAGATATAGAACAAAAGGACGCCAAGGCCAAGGCAGTTAACGACTTGGTGGCGCTCGTTAGTTCTCTTTCCGAGTCAAGAGGGAGAAACTCCAAAGCCTTTGCACAGATGATAAGTGAGGCCGCAAGTTTTGGTGCACAAGAAGCACTTGATAAAAAAATAGTTGATGCCATCACCAATACTCAAGTGGATCTAATCAAATTCATCAACGGGCAAACCGTGAGAATTAAGGGAAAAGATGTAGTTCTTGATGTTCAAGAAGGGGCATCAGTTGTAGAAGCTGACATGGATCCAGGTCAGATGATCCTAGATATTTTTTCTAACCCAATGACCGCCTACATTTTATTTATGATTGGTGCTGCACTCGTTTACTTTGAATTTCAGGCTCCTGGTGGCTTTATTGCTGGCGCAGTTGGTGTTGTATTTTTAATACTCGCAGCAATTGGTTTTCAAGTTCTTCCACTAAACTTTGGTGCGCTAGGACTTATAATTCTTTCCTTTATACTGTTTATCCTTGAGATCTATATCACCAGCTACGGAATCTTGGCACTTGCAGGAACTGCTGCTCTAGTATTTGGCTCGTTATTTCTTTTTAGAACTGAGAACGCTTATATGGACATTCAGTTGCCGCTTATTTTTTCTGTTGTTGGAGCAATTCTTCTCTACATTTTTATTGTTGGGTATGTTCTTTTTGCAGGAGCGACCAAGAGAAAGGATAGAAAAAAGTTTTTTACAAGTAAGGATGAGTCTGCTCACATCTCAAAATATATCAGATTTGAGGAAGGCCAGCACTACTACCAGGTCAAGGTTTCCGGAGAAACCTGGAATGCCAAGAGTTCAAATCGATATGAAATCAAAGACAAAGTAAAAGTCTTAGATCAAGACAATGATAAAATGATACTTATACTAGAATAGGAGTTTTTCATGTTTAGCTATTTGCCGTTTATAGTGATTATTCTTGTGCTTTTGATGAGCACAATCAAAATTCTCAATGAATACGAAAGGGGCGTTGTTTTTCGTCTAGGTGAATTCGTTGCAGTTAGAGGTCCAGGGCTAATTCTTGTTATCCCAGGTCTTGAGAAGATGATGAAAATAGATCTTCGTGTTGTAACTATGGATGTGCCTACTCAAGATATCATCACAAAAGACAACGTATCAATGAAGCTTAACGGAGTTGTCTACTTTAGAGTCAACAATCCTGAAAAGGCCGTTATTCAGGTAGAAAATTTCTACCACGCAACAGCTCAAATCTCTCAAACGACCTTAAGAAGTGTTGCAGGCCAATACGAACTAGATGACCTTTTATCTAGCCGTGAAGAGATCAACGACCGTCTACAAATCATTCTTGATGAACTTACTGAGCCTTGGGGTGTCAAGGTTACAAACGTTGAGCTTAAAGCAATTGACCTTCCCGAAGAAATGCAAAGGGCCATGGCAAAACAAGCTCAAGCTGAAAGAGATAAAAGGGCCAAGATCATCGGAGCTGAAGGTGAATTCCAAGCGGCCAAGAAACTTGCCGAAGCAGCAGAAGTTTTGGCCACTCAGAAAGATGCGTTAACTCTTAGATACTTGGACACCATGAGAGACGTTTCCCAAGGATCAGGAAAATCCAGCATTATTTTTCCAGTCCCATTGGATATTTTCGACGCTTTTAAAAAGTAGCATATATAGGCCGAAGTTCCCCTTCGGCCTTTTCCTTCAAAAAAAACGATTAAGAAAACTTAAGAAAAATTCATATTGGTCGATAAAAGCTATGCGAGGCAAACATGGTATTAATTATTGACGATGAATTTGACATTTGTGAGAGTATTCAGGAGCTACTAGCCGACGACAAGATAGATGCAGACATATGCCCTTGTTCAGTAAGTGCAATGACTAAGCTGGATTCTGGAAATTATGCATGTGTAATAACCGATATTTGCATGCCTGCAATCAATGGCATTGAGCTTTCTAAAAGTATTAAGGCAAAATATCCAAATATTATTGTCATCTGTATTTCATCTTACTCTGATCTTTTGCAACAAGACCTTATAGACGCCAAAGTAGATTTTTGTTTTCCAAAACCATTTTCATCAGAATCTCTAGTTGCATGTGTTCAAACATGCCTAAAAAGAATGCTTACAGCGGCCTAACTATCGCTTTATAAAGCTATTAAGCGCCGCTTTTAATTCGGGAAAAAAGTCCCCCTTTCTAAATGTAATCAAGGGACACTCTTTGCTTTTAGAATTCTCTTCTAGGTAAGTGGTTAGCCTGTGAATCGGCCCAGCAACCTTATGACTAATATACAACCCGCCAATTACGCCTAGAATAATGATCACAAAAGAAGTGATAAAAAAGTGAAAGTTTAAACCCTGTTGCTGTTGTTTTAGAAATTCAAAAAACACATGTCCAGAGTCAATCTCACCCATTGCTTTTTTCTCTAGTTCAATAAAGTAATAAGTTATAGCGATGTAAAAGCCTGTACAAGAAGCAAGCGAAAGGCCTAAGAAATACCCGATAAAAACAAACTGAAATCTCTTATTTATAAGATACGTTTTTCGCATTAACCAATCCTCCGTACCTGTGCTAATCGGAAGAATTCTTTCATATATAAATAAAAAACACTTTAATAAGGTTTTTTTAAGAGTTCATTTGAAGAGTAGTAGTTTTAAAAAAAAGGCCTTCCAACATTGGAAGGCCTCTCTATATTTACTCTAAATTTTGGAAGAATTAACGAACAACACTTCTTTTATTTGAAGCAAGCTCTTTCTTTCTGATTCTGATGTTCTCAGGAGTTACTTCTACCCACTCATCATCATCAATCCAATCCAGTGCCCACTCAAGTGTTCTTGGAGGAATTGGAGGAAGGATAAGGTTTTCATCCTTTCCAGCAGTTCTTACAGAAGTAAGGTGCTTCTCTCTAACACAGTTGATGTTCAGATCGTTTGGACGAGTATGCTCACCAACAACCATTCCCTCATAAACTTTCTCACCAACTTTAACAAACTGCTTTCCAGAAGAAAGAAGGTTAAAAAGAGCGTAAGCTGTAGTCTTTCCAGCTCTATCTGAAATAAGAGCACCGTTTTGTCTTGCAAGCATTTTACCTGCATATTCGCCGTAACCAGCGAAGTAAGAGCTCATTAGCCCCTCACCTCTAGTATCTGTTAGGAATTTTGATCTATAACCAATAAGTCCTCTTGAAGGAACCTTAAATTCGATTCTAGTTCTCGACTCTCCTATTGGCGCCATAGTCGTCATGATGCCTTTTCTAGTTCCCATTGCCTCTGTTACTGCACCTGTGGATTCAGTTGGCACATCAAAAACCACGTTTTCATATGGCTCAGTTTTATTACCGTTTTCATCCTCTTCGAAAAGAACTTGAGGTCTTGAGATCATAAGCTCATAACCAGCTCTTCTGATTTCTTCAAATACAATTGCTACTTGAAGCTCACCTCTGGCCTTAAGAATAAAAACTTTTGGATCGTCAGTTGCTTCATATTTAAGAGAAACGTTTTTTCTAATAGCTTCTTGTAAAAACTCTTCAAGCTTTCTAGAAGTAAGGTACTCACCTTCTTGACCTGAAAGCGGCGATGTGGAAACAGAAACACGAACACTAACTGTTGGAGGATCAACTTCAATTCTAGGAAGTGCTTCTGGCTTGTCCATCGAAGTGATTGTATCTCCAATGAAGGCGTCATTTACACCTGAGAGAATTACGATCTCACCAGCTTCAGCTTGAGGAACATCAGCAAAACCTAGTCCGTCAAAGATTTGGATTTTTCCAATCTTAACTTGCTTTGGCTTTCCAGATTCATTAATCCACATATATGGCTTGTTTTCATACATAACACCAGAGTGGATTCTACCAATCATTAGTGTTCCAAGATATTTTGAATAACTTAGGTTTGTAACAAGAAGTTGAAGGTTTCCTTCTTTATCAAGTTGTGCCATTGGGAAGAAATCCCCAACAAAAAAGTCAAGAAGTGGCTTTAGATCGCCCGATCTTGCTTCAGGATCGGTTGAAGCGTAACCGTCTCTTCCAGAACCAAAGAAGAATGGAATATCAAGATCAAAGTCTTCAATTCCTGCAAGATCTACGATTTCTAACATTAGATCTTCAACTTCAGTTTGAACTTCTTCATATCTTTGGTCGGCCCTGTCGATCTTGTTGATCATAACCGCAATTTTAATTCCTCTTTCAATTGCCTTTTGAAGAACAAATCTTGTCTGAGGAAGTGGTCCTTCCGCAGCGTCAACCAAAAGAACAACACCATCAACCATCATTAATGATCTTTCTACCTCTCCACCGAAGTCGGCGTGACCTGGAGTATCTAAAAGGTTTACTTTGTAATCTTGCCATTGAAATGCACAGTTTTTGGCGGTGATTGTAATCCCTCTTTCTTTTTCAAGCTCTCCCGAGTCCATAACCCTTTCGGATACAGCTTCGTGCTCGGCAAAAAGTCCGGATTGTTTTAATAATTCGTCCACAAGCGTGGTTTTTCCGTGGTCAACGTGCGCCACAATAGCAATGTTCTTAAGTTTCATTAGTGATAGTCTCCGAGGATTTTTTTGATCTTGGGCATTATTGCGGATTAGACATTGATTGTACATAGGAATCTGGATTTTTAGCCCCGTGCAAAACCAACCGATTTAAGCGCTTTCAACCTCTTGAATATACCAATTTAGGCTTTTACGCTGGGAGCGTCTTGAGAATTCAAATTTCAATCCATATAGCTTTCCATCCCCGTCGGAGTCAATGCCTCGAACGACAATTGCTTTAAATGGACCTTTAAGCTCCTCTTCTTTGAATTCAAGCTCAATCGATTCACCCAATTTCAACTCTTTTTCAATTCTCAACAGGGCCCCACCCTGGCTAATATCAACCAAGCATCCACTACATTGATGCTCCCCGACGCGAACCTCAATTTTCTTATCGAGCTTGATCCTCTCATTAGCCCTAAACACCTGCTTTGCTTTCTTTATAAATGGTCTTCTGTGCTCAGGGGTTAAAAAATAAAGCACAATGGCACTATTTAAAACCAAAAGAAGATTTGAGCTAATATGTGGAGTTTCCTGTACATATGGCCAACTAAATTGATCATAAGCAATATGGGCATATAGAGAGTATAGATGTGTCCCTACAAAGACAAAGATACTCCACCATGCGGTTTTGGCCAAAGCAAAACCTGCCAAAGGGAAAAGCATCCAATATTCAAAAATTTTAATTGGGGACTCAATGCTTAAGATAATTCCGAAAACGGTCTCAAAAGAAAAGCCAGTAATAAACTTTAAATAGGCAGTCTTTAACAGTGGTTCCATTATCAAAAGTCCACTAAGAAGATAAAAAGCAAGCCCTCTTTTTTGGGTAGATATTTTTGTAATTTGCTTATCTAGGCCATTAAGTTTTTCAAGCCTTCCAACAGAATCTTCAAAAAGCTCATCAATTAGGGCTCTTCTCACAACTTCAATATGCTCAATTTTATCGTACTGCTCCAAGATTTCATCATCACAAATTAAAATGGAAGGGGTTTTGTGGAGCATTAATACTTTAATAACTCTATCTACCTCTTCAGACATAAGATTAATTTCACTTAGATTGATCACAACTAGCTTTGGCCTTTCTTTTTCAAGTCTCGCCAGGCCTCTGTATATATCAGGCTCCAAGTTCCCGGCCGATATGCCTTCGATTGGACTGCCAATATATAGCTCAATCATTATGCCTCCTAAATGGAATGAATTTATTCAGGGAAGTTTTTATGGAATATCTGAATTTTACCACAACTGCTCCTGAACTTATAAAAAAAGGTGAAAAGTATTAAAAAACAAGGGTTTAGATTCCAAGTATTGAATCAGCAACTTTTATACCGTCCACGGCCGCTGAAGTTATACCACCCGCGTAGCCAGCTCCCTCACCGCATGGATAGAGTCCTTTATGCGAAGTGGATTCAAAACTTTTCCTGTCTCTCAAAATTGTAATTGGTGCAGAGGTCCGTGTTTCTGGAGCAATGAGAACTGCCTTTGCACTTGAGTATCCCTTCATCTTTCGGTCAAACTCTCTCAGTGCTTCATGTAAATGTTGAGACACAAACTTTGGAAGAATCTTTCTAATATCCGCCTTTACTAGCTTTGATGGACAAGAGGTTTTGGGAAGTTCATCTTCATTTAATTTTCCGGCCAAAAATTCTTCAACTGTCATGGCGGGAAGCTCTTTTCCAGAGCCAAGCTCCTTTGAAACTTGATATGCCTTCCTCTCAATTGATTCTTGAAACTCGAGACCCGCCAACGGATCTTTATCGCTAAAATCTCTGCCAGCTTTAACACTCACAACTAGAGCCGAATTTGACCAAGGGGAGTTTCTAGCAAAGTTGCTCATTCCATTAATTACGATTCCACCCTCGTCTGTTCCAGAAGATAAAACATATCCACCAGGGCACATGCAGAAACTGTAAGTGCCTTTATCTGTCTTTTGTTGGTGATAAGTCAGCTTGTATCTTGCGGCCTCCAACTCTTGTGCAAATCGTCCATGTTGAATGGAATCAATGACACTTCTTGGGTGCTCAATTCTCACACCCACAGCAAAGTCTTTCTGAGAAAGTGCTACATTATTTTGATTTAAATGATGATACAATTCTTTGGCACTGTGACCTGCAGCCAATATTACGTGATCAGAATAAAGTTTCTCACCATTTGAGAGTTCCACCCCGATAACTTTGTCCTGCTCGAATATGAGCTTATCCACACGAGTATTATAATAAAACTTACAGCCATTATCTTTTAAAAAGCCACTGATTTTACCTATCAAGGCACGAATTTTATTAGAGCCAAGGTGGGGATTTGATATATAGGCCGTCTCCTCAGGAGCCCCAAACTCCACAAATTTATGCATTACATATTTTACTAACGGGGACTTCACTCTCGTAATGAGTTTTCCATCACTAAATAGCCCTGCTCCGCCTTCGCCAAAACAGACGTTACTCTCAGTGTCTAGCTGCCCCTTTCTCCAATACTTTGAAATTGCGAGCATTCTTTTATTGGCCTCATCCCCTCTTTCGATAATGATGCACGGAACCCCCTTTTCAACCATTCTCAGAGCTCCAAAAAGGCCAGCAGGCCCAGCTCCGATAAAAATAGGTGGTTTACTCGGAGCATCTACTTCCTTAGGCTCTTCTTTATAAGAGCTAAAAGACTCCCCTTCTTTGATGACTTCCAAAATGTAGTGATAAACAGGCTTTTTGCCACGAGGTGCTCCTCTGGCGTCCAAGCTTTTTGAAAGAATGCGATATTGCTTGAACTCAGGAAATTTAGATTTAAAATAACTCCCAAGTTCTTGGTTAAAATCAAGCTTAAATTGAATTGTCTTTGGCATAATGAAGTACTTATAATACCCCAAAAGCTTGGAAGCAACATGAAAATACAACTGATCACAATTGGTAACGAACTTTTAGACGGAAAAATACAAGATAAGAATGCATTTTGGCTTGCACGGTTTTGTTACGAGCATCATATTGATTTTATTAAGAACCATATAATTCCCGACAATCGAGAGTCATTTTTCACGGCCCTTGAGGAGGCATGGAGCAACTCCGACCTTGTAATAACTTCAGGGGGCCTAGGCCCAACCAAGGATGATCTTACAAAAGATCTACTATCCGAATTCTTTGGATGCCCGTTGGTTGAAAGTGAACAGGCCATGAGAGTTACTTTAAGTAACTATAAAAAGTCTAAAAGAGAGTACAATCCCAATCAGAACTATTCAAAAGTCCCCAATGGTTTTACCGCTTTGGATAATGAGATCGGCTATGCTCCAGGGCTTCTGTTTGAAAAAGACTCAAAAATGATAGCGGCACTTCCAGGCGTTCCCTCTGAATTTAAAACAATGTTTAAAGACGAAGTTTTGAAAAGGGCCAATGGAAGCTTTAAAAACTCTGGCAAGTTGAAAAAACATGTCATAGTTAAAACATATAAGGCCCCAGAAGCGATGATTTTCAACAAAATTGCTCCAAAGCTATGGGAAGAGCTTGAATCCTTTGGTGAGGTAAGCTCTCTTCCTCACCCTATGGGCGTTGATATTGGGGTTAAAATTGAAGCAAGAGATGAGGCCAGTCTTAAAACCAAAGAGCAAGGTGTAAAAGACTGTGTCAATTCAAGTGCCATTCAGGATTACATATGGCACATAGGTAATGAGTCATTGGAAGAAGTAATTATTAAGAAAGCAAAAGAGAAGAGCCTAACTCTTGGTTTTGCTGAATCATGCACCGGTGGCCTTTGTGCTTCTAGGATAACAGATATCTCAGGGAGTTCTTCAGTATTTCTTGGAAGTATTATCGCCTACCACAATAGCGTCAAAAAAATTGTACTGAATGTTAACTCCTCCACCTTGGAAAAATTTGGAGCTGTTTCCAGTGAGACAGCTTGGGAAATGGCACAAGGAGCAAGGAATGTGCTAGGAGCAGACTTAGTAGTCACAACTACAGGCATTGCAGGCCCTGGCGGTGCTACACCGGATAAGCCAGTGGGAACGGTTGGTATTGGATATTCTTCAGAAAGAAAGTGTGCTGGAGATATCCACCACTTTTCAGATAGAGACAGAGTCGACATGAAGTTTGTTTTCTCTCAACTGGCCCTATTTACGATGTTGGAGCAAATAGAAAAGTTTTAATCTTCCTCTTGTACAAACTTTCGTGCAATTCTTTGATCTGCATCTCTAAGTCTGTGTGACAAAGTAGTCATTAGGGACCTAAACCATCTTGGCTGGTTATCAAGAACATCCATAAATTTTTTGTGAGGAATGACCAATACTTCACTATCCTCGCGAGCTTTAACAGATGCACTTCGCGGTAAATTGTCTAAAAAGCTCATCTCACCTACAAGTTCCCCTTGCTTAACTTCGCCAATTATTATGTTTTTTTCATCATTGTTCATTTTGGTGATAGTAAATCCACCACTTAAAACCCAGTACATTTCCTGACTCTTTGCTCCCCCTTCAGTAATTAGATACTCACCCGCTGGTACAGATCGAATATTTTCATCTTTAAAGTTTGAGCTTCTTTGAATGCTTGCAACCTTCTTTTTAAACTCCAATGCAGTGAATGGCCTCGCAAGAAACTGTAGATTGTCTATTTGAGAGCATTCTTCTTGAATAACTTCAGCATCTTCACCAGTTACAAGAAAACCTGTTCTTTCTTTAACATTTTTTCTTTTCTCGGCTTCGCGGATCTGTCTTACAAAGTCAACTCCGCCTACACCTTTAATATCCATATTGATTATCACGAACTGAAAGCCCTGATTTCCAAACTTAAGTCTGGCCTCTGTACCAGTTTTTGCCCGGATCACCATATGGCCGCTCAAGGCCTCTTTCATTGCAAGAAAGTCCTCATCAGATGTCTCTACAATTAAAATGTTCATGTTCTTTTTCATGAAGTGTTTTACGGCAAAACTAGCTTGCTTCTTTAATCATCAACGTGGAGAAGTTTTGGGGTGAACGGATATACTGAGCCCTCTGCCCATGAGTCACCATTAGTTAGAAGATTATTTAACCCAGGGGAATTCTCCAGGTCATTAAATGGCGTTAATATGTGGTGTCCTATACCGTTGGCAGCTAATGGACTAAACGCTGTAAGCTCCCCGCCAAAACTAGGTATGGTATAATCAAAGTTAAGATTTAGACTGGTTGTAGCTCCAGTACCAGTAGTAACTCTCAGGTAGTCCACCTCACCACTCATGCTTTCATGAAGGAAAATATTCCCATCATGAGTGCCATCAAAGCCAGGGTCTGAATAGGACCAGATATTACATGTTAACAGGGTGCAACTTCCAGTTAGACCACTATCTGAAGCTAGGTACAGCAGTGGTTCTAAAGCATAATAGCTATCTATTTCAGAGCTAGAACCGCCAGTAGAGCCTATGATTCCACCTACACTTGAAGGAACAAACGAATAAGTAAACATTTTATTCATAGAATAACTATTTTTAACTTGCCCGTTATTTATACCTACGAGTCCACCAATATCACCTAAAGAACTTGGCAGCGCAATTTCGGAGCCCAATTCCACATAGGTGTTGGAGACAACTCCATCGTTGACTCCTACCAATCCACCAACCGAAAAAGCTCCCGAAGATGCACCAATATCAATTAATGACAACGCTTTACTCTCTAGAATGAGGCCAGCTGCATCATTGTGTCCTACAAGCCCTCCTAAGTTAGAAACAGAAGAGCTAGTAGTATCATTTAGAGACACTAGGGATTTTGTCTTTGTAATTTGATTTTTATTAACCCCCGCGACAGCTCCGAAGTTAAAAAAGATATCGGATCTCCCATAGACTGATGACTTAGATATCAATCCTTGGTTCACTCCTACCATGATGCCATTTTCGGTTGCAGAAGCACCATTTCTAACACCAAAGACGTGCACATTATTAATAAGTCCATTGTTTGTTCCGGCCAAAACTGCCTCTCCTTTATCGGCCATCCCAAAGACATTTAAATTCTCTATTGTTGCACTTAAAGAAATCTTATTAAATATTCCTGCAAAAGTAGCATCTGTTCCAATATCATTGATTATAATTGAATGGTTATTTCCATTTAATTTACTTTTTAGATCAAGCCCACCTTGCCCATCCCCAAGGTTAATACTCTTTCCAAGTTCAAAGAAATGACCAGCAATACCATCAATTTCCATAAATTGATCACGATTACAAATAATGGCAGGACGGTCTTCACTCTTACCATAGTTATTAATATTTATTTGATCCGCTATTGGTTTTAGAGCATCCCCGTGACAGAGGTCTTCTTCACCACTAAGAAATGGATATCTTCCCGCTTCAAGTTGCCAAGGAAATGCGTTCCAAGGAGTACCACTCAAAGTATTAAGTGCAGCATCTGATACATTTGTGGCCTGTGGTTGAGCTGAAACTTCATCAGATACCAGCACAGATGTAAATGAAGGAGAGCCGTATCCAAGTACTTGCTTACAAGTTGTACAACCAGGTTCTTCAAAATAAAGCTTGCCTGCGTAGAAGGATTTGGAGACGGATGTTCCCTCAAACTTACCAACAAGTCCTCCTAGATTTAAGCTTATTGAATCCCTTGTATTAACTATGGCCATTTCTGAGTACGAGTTATTTAAACTTCCTTTTAGATAACCAGCAATCCCGCCAAAGTCTTTGCCGTGACCAAATATAATCCCCTTACTTGCTGCATGATAAACTTGAGCTGCAGCGTGGGCGGACTTACCAACTATACCTCCAACTCCAATGGACTCTTTGTTATGAGATAGGATGATTTTACCGTTAAAGAAGGCTTCCCTAATTGAATCAGATGTTGGATTAAAACCGATAATCCCGCCAATGTGATCTCCACCTGAAACGTTTTTAACAGTTACATTTTTTGCATTAAGCTTTTTGATTCCTGTAACAACAGCAGCATACCTTCCTATAATTGCTCCCAAGTCAGCTTCAGCACCACTGTCGTAGCCTTTAACAAAGCTGTTCACAAGATGTAGGTCCTCAATAAATGAGCCACCATTAACCTCACCTATAAGTCCCACTTTCCTATTGCCTTCGATATGAGCATTTTCGAAAATTGAATTAATGAACCTCGCTCCCGACATGGTTGATCTAATGAAGCCCATTTGATCTATTTCAGAGTGGACAAGTTTCATGTTTTTTATAATTTTTTTATTCCCATCAAAAGTCCCACTAAATGGATCTATCCCAGATCCCTCAGAACACTCAAAGTTGCTTAACCCGCCAATAGGATTAGTATTTGCACCATCAACTCTACAGAGGACTTTGTTTGGATCAGATAGATGCATGTCTATATCTCTTCCAACCAAAAAATGCCTATCTGCATGAGTATTGGAAATTTCGTTAATGTCGTCACCGGAACAAAGAATGAATGGCATTCCAGCTTCACCAGCACCCCCCTTAAATGGTTGAGGCACAGAAAGTGCGATAGAAGAAGTGCCGAGTTCACAAACATCTTGGGTTGTAGTTTTCACAAACATATTGTTTGAGCTAATTTCGTCAAAAAATGTCTTATTAGTGCTTGCACCTTTTACTAACGGGATATCTTTATAAGCATAGGCATCTATACAATTGTCACTTCCAAAATAGGCCCTAAGTTTGAAGCTAAATCTTGTGCCATCACTTCCTGGAGGTATATTTAAACCATCAAGGTTTCCACTTCCACCAAATCCTAAAACTTCGCCACTCGCAAGTCCTCCCGAGGCATTAGTATCCACTGCGACACATGAACTCTCATATATTGTATTGGATATCTCATCATAAAATAGCCCATCACGATTAAAGCCCGTGGCTAAAATCTTGTAAGAACGGGCAGTGCCCTTAGTATTCTTGTAAACACTAGGATCAGAATTGTAGCTACAATCTGTTGTAGAACTCCCAGGGGCTATGTGGCCTAAATCATTGCAACTTATAAGATTAATATTAGGGAACTTAATTTCAGTCCCATCGGTTACGTGATTGCCAAAGATACTATCAGCGCACTTTGCATTCGTCGCAGTTAACTCTACTTTGGTGGCAGTGCCATTGAGGTTCACACCTTTTGCCACACCACAATACACTTTCCCAGTCATAGGTTTTCTATCAGGAGCTTTACCATCCCATCCCAAAACGTAGAAGTCCCAAATACCATTTGGAACAAGCTCATCTTTAATTGTAGAATCCATAATTCGACTGAATGACAATTGACCGGAAACACCATAGAGAATTAGACCACCAGGAAATAAAGAAGCATCTGTATTGTTTCCAACCATGTTTCTCAGACTTACCTGGAAGTTCGCTTCTGTGTCCTTTTTAGTAGAACAACTTGCGAAAATGAATAATAAAATTATGACAAGATTTTTCATTCATCCTCTTTTCGGCATGGCCGATCAGTTTGTTTAATTTTAAATCAGTGCATGGGTTGAATTTATTTTTTTTAAAACTGGCAAGCTAACTACTGGTAAAAGCTAAAGTCTTCAGGAACTCTAAAGAAACTAAAAATTGTGCTTACAAGTCTAAAATGCCCACCAACCTTGGCACTGGACCAAGTCACTTTTAGATTTATCAATAACTTGGCCCTATTCATCCCGGCAAAAAACTCCCTGTGCCATACTTAATTAAGTTCATATGAAAAATTCTCCGAAAAGTAGAGAGCATGAATAGAAAGAGCTTAAGAGCAATGTTTATATTTTTAGTGTTGAGTTTACTGGCGTCTTGCCTGCCGGAGCAAACTCCTATCCGCAACTTAGAACAAGATGTGGCCGGTGAAGTCGTTGACTCAACAGCTCCTGGAGAGATTACTAGTGGCATATCTGAGCAGAATTTTATTCAGCAAGGCTCTACCACAACCTACTCCACACTAAACTTGTTTTCTGACTTTCAAGACAGCTTCATCATGCGTGGTGACAATGTTCACAACTTTTTGAAGGATCACATTGTCGGCACCAGCACCAGACTGTGCATGGCACTTAATTTTCCACAGGCTATAGGCACCAACTCCAAAAAGGTTTTAATTTTGGCAGCGAGGGTGAGAAGCTACTTTAATAATAATCTCAATGGCAAAGAATATTATATACAGATGCAACCATCCAACTACACTGCAAATGTCGGTGACTGTACTAGTGTAAACCTAACAAATACTTTGCAATCAACATTTGGCTCCAATACATTTGCTTTTAAGATCTCGGATGTGTGCCCTGACTGCAACTCCAACATAGCTTCATCGATCATGAACTTTTACTCCTCAGATGGCTCCGAAGTTCTTGATATTACCAAAGGAAGTTTAGGTATAAACCTTATGCCAGAAGTTGGCACGACTCCACCTTCAGGGTTATCTTGTTCCAATGACTCCACATGCAAAATTGAAGGTTTTAACTGCTGTTTACAAGGGCAGTGTGTAAACCACGGCGAGACTAGACCTAGTGTTAACACAAGCTCGTCATCTTACTTAAGTGCAATTGAGCAACTCACAACTAGACCAGAGTTAATCTCAAACTACAGTGAATATTTCTATGTATGTCCAGAGTTGGTTGGCACCCCTCCTTCGACTGGAACTGAAGACCCAGTTGACCCCGATCAACAGTCTCAAGACCTTCTCACAGAACTTGATGATCTTTATAATTGTATTAATCCAAAAGTTGATGAAATTTCTGTTTGTTCCGCTTTTATCGAAATAGATTCGAGCAAAATTGGCTCAGGCGGTACTACAATAAGTGCTGGGGCTGATGATATTACATTTAGTAGTGTTACCCCAACGCTAAATGCCAACAATATTGTTCAAATCGACTATGCAGGTGTAACGATTTTCAAGGAGAAAATACTCTCAACAGATACTGAAATCTCTCTACCTACAAGTGCAACTTTATCACCAGCAAACGATGACTTATTTAACGCTCAAACTGCCACAGTTGACATGGCCATCCCAGCAGATGCTGTAAACTCTCTGTTAAAGATAGGTTTTAAAGTGGATGGAACTTGTGAGCGTCTGGGACAAGGACTAGCTCGATGCCAAAAACAATACGTTCAAGGACAAGTAAGCACACCCGCAAGATCAAGCGATCATATAGCTTCATCGTCTAACTTTAAAATACCAGCTTATGCAAACCTTAATTACAACGTTATTGTTAAAGTAAATGACGCTCAAATCCCACCGGGTATAGATACTTGGACAGTAAACACTTCCTCATATGAAGTACAGTTTAGTGGAATGAGCATTTACCAAAATCAAAAAGTCAATATTACTTACTTTGTAACAAACAATGTTAACGCTCTACTTGCTTCAAAAGAAGCTGCTCAAGAGCAGGTAAACATGCATTGCAAGTGTGATCCCGATGTTGGATGTAACCTGACTCCTATTTACGAAACTCAAAATGATGAACAAAAGCTAGTGGCGTATGAATGTTTCTACCCACAACCAGACACTCCTGAGGCTCCGCTTCAAAAGACTGTTTACCTAAGTTCAAAAACCGTTCCTCATCGTTACTACGACAGCTCTGGTGTGCACTATGAACTCCCAGAAATTGGCAGTGCCCAAGATCAAGAGGGAAATGAGTTTAAATACTACCAACAAAATACATTAAAACCCAACAATCAGGACAACTATGTTGGCTTCAATGAAATTTATGGATCTTTTAAAAGAGATGAAATAAGCGCGATGCCGGCCACTGTCGTTGATATAAAGAAGGGCAAAACTTATGACCTTTTCACAGACTCTGGCATTTTCTCAACTTGCCTTGATTGTGGTAACGACTATTTCTCAAACTTAAAGAAGCTATTTCCTGGAAGTTTCCTACATATGGGCGGTGGCTACCTGCCGGACATGGTTGAATCAAGAACAAAGACGAATCAGGGTGAGTTTTCAAGTGTTGATCTTAAATATGGAAGGGCATGTTTTGTACCTGCAACGATGATACCCTGGACACATAAAGAAAATACGGATGTCACTCAACAAAGAAGGGATAGACTAAAGGCACAGCACTTCTTATTTGCAAACGGTTATAATAAAGACTGGTTTGGGTTTGACTATGGTTCATTGATAGGCTCGTTTGACGGGGTCAAGTGGTTCTCCATAGGAAACGAAAGAAGAATTCAAGCTAAGTCGAATAAACTCTATATCGCTATAAATGCATATTTTGGCGATATGACTATCGATAACTCTTTCCAAGTTACAATTAATGAAACTTTAAGTGACCTTAACTCTGGCGCATCGGTAACTCATGACACAGAAAGTGATGGGGCCCAATGTCAAAAGGCCCACTACTGCTCCACCGATAACGATTGTATTGCACAATTGGGATATGAGTATGCTTGTCAAAGTGTTTCAGGAATTAGAACACCTTGGCCGGTTTTTGACTCCAATGGAAATGAGATGGCCGGATCAAGCGATTTAAGTCTTCTCTCCATTATTGGTGGAAGCAATGGACAAGTTAAGAGGTGTGTCTACAGAGGAGCAGGTGCTGCCTGCAACACTCAATTAAGCGCAGTCACAGATGCTTCAAGTTATAACTCTGATGGAAGAGCTGAGCTTCATTCGTGCTCTAGCAATACCTATTGTGCAGATCTCTCACAAGCAAAATTTAATGACCGAATCTCAAGATATGGAAGATCGCCTGCGACACAAAACAACTACAGTTTTATTACAGATGCTTTAGGTCTTGGCGACACCTTTGGACTTGGTGCTAGACTTATTGGAAGGCCTCTTGATTTTTATGGTAACAGTCTTCCTCCTTCGGGAGTTAGGTCTCACCTAGAATCATTAAAGGTTAATGGTCTTTGCGTTCCAGGTAAAGACCCTCAGGGTGCTCAAAATCTGGGAGATTTAAATTCAATCTTAGGAACAAGACTTGCTGACAAAGCCTTAGGTATTGGAAGAACCTACCCAGACGATGTACTTCAAGACCCTGCTTATTACGCAGCCTGCCCTGCGGTAGACAGTGATGGTAACTTCACCCACACAAATAATTTAAGTGAAAACTTGAGCAGCCACTCCATAGGCTCTCATACAGTAAATGCTAGTTCTCAAAACTTGTCTACAAATGCTTTAGATGTACCAAGTTTTAATTCTTTGGACCTTTTTAATGATGATTCACAAACAATGGGCCAAATTGGAGTACAAAAAGCTGCATGTCTTCGAGCTCCTGGTGCTAGTTGTTTCACTGACATGGACTGCTCACCTAGCTCATTCATAGGCCAAAAAGTTCGCTCAATTGCAAGCTTTGGAATGGACCTGAGCAAAGCTGAACAAAACTTCTGGAAAGAGGAACTCGTTTGTGCCAACTCTCAACAACGCTACCCTACTGGTTCAATTTATCCAAACCCAAGCTACGAGCTTTTTGAGCATAAGTGTTGTAGAGAACTTGGGAAGGATTTCACTTTCTCTTCCCAAAGACACATGGAGAGCGATTTTGAAGTTGTTCAAGGAGACGATCCATCGGGTGCGATCGTACTTCCAGGAGTTAACCAAGATATAAACAGCCCTAAAAGATACTCTAGAACTCATACTGTTTATGACAAGCTTATTAATGAAAGATCCAGTCATGCACCTTTATATGCTCCGGGGAAGACAAGAACGAATATCGTAAATTACGATTCCATTTCTGAACTACTCCAATACAACACTCTTCACGTGAACAACTCAAGAATGTGTTGCACAGGCCACTGGGTCAGAAATTTTGCGGGTGGATCTGAAGATTCAAACGGAGGACATAAGTTCTCCGGGACTACTCAACAAAACATTCCTAAAGAAACTTTTAGAACAATTGCCTGGCTTGGAAACAAAGAAGTGCCAGGCCCGGACAATGATTTCGAGAACTATGATCCCGCAGCCCTAAGATTCTATTGTAATGGTCAAGACTACGCCACGAGTGACTGTGAGATTAAGCACATTCCGGAGGCCAGTGCAGAAGAAACAAAGTTTTTGAATTGGTTTGCAAAATTTGAACTAGTCGGTATTCCTCAAGTTCTAATAGAGACAAATGACGAAATCTTTAGAGATGTTGCCGATCCACTTTCTATCACAAGGGATACAGAGGACTCTAACAATCTAGTGACTGATGACGACGGCGAAGTAATTCACCAACAATCGCCTATTGCGTCTCTTAAGAGGCCCGTACCAAATACTATCAAAGATGTATTTTCCGCAGACCCAAAATATCAAGGTATACCTGACGCTCAAGTAAGTGGAAAACAGTATTACTCTGCAGCAAGTTACGATAACCTTGAAATCGACAATGGCCCACTTAAGAAGGTCTTCTCTGAGGACTCCTTCGCATGCTGTATGCCTACTGGTGTTGAAGTCGATGGCTCCACACCAAACAACCAATGCTGTACAGGTCAGGTAAATACTGATGATAATGGAGTGTCCAGGTGTTGCCTGAATGACTTTAGTGATGTGAGTGTTTATACCAATAGATACGTTTCTAGTGAGGGAGCAACACTAAATGGAAACCCTATCAGTGATAGCGATATTGACAAGCTTACTGGCTATATTAGAAAAGAAGTTGTTTTAGAGATGGCATCGAATATGTGCTGTTCTGGAAAAGCTGCCTACGGCGTTGCCATCGGCAACTATTACATTCCTATGGAGGGTGGCGGAAAGATCGAAAATGCCAAAACCAGACGATGGTTATACAAAGAAGACTTAGACAATGCTACAGGTGTTGGAGGAGCGGCAACCTACTTTGACGCAGGAATGAAGTGGAATAATCACGTTTATTGCATCCCTGCAGATATGGACGTTGGAGATGGCACAGGTGGCGGCGGCGGAAGTGGCACCATCCAAAACTAAAAATTACTAAGGGACAAAATAACTATTCCCAGTAAAACTCTATATACCGTGTAAATGCCAAGCCCCACCTTTGCAAGGAACTTTAGAAAGTAATGAATTGTTAAAATTCCGATTATAAAGCTAACAGTAACCCCAATTGCAATATGCCAAACGTTTACCATTGCCATGGCCGACTCTTCACGAGTTAGAATGTCTTTTCCCTTGTAGAGGATACTTGCAAAAATTATTGGAAGCGAAAGAAGGAATGAAAATCTAGAGGCCTCAAGTCTAGATAGTCCGGCCATACGGCCTGCAGTTATAGTGACACCCGATCTGCTGACTCCAGGAAAGATTGCAAGAGACTGGGATGCACCTACTAACAATGAAATTTTTGATTGAGAAGAGGTTTCCATGGTTAAACCTTGAGGTACTCTTCTGTCGGCCAGGTACATCAGGATTCCAAAAAAAATGAGATTGAAGGCGATAAATAAAGAGTTTCTGCCGTAATCTAGAGCAAAGTCCTTGATTGCAAGAATCAATACAACACTTGCTATTGTTGCAATGGTAAAGTTCACCGCAAATAGTTTATCGACACTATAAGGATTTTTCCTTGATACAAAGTCCCCTAATCCAACAAAAAGTCTAACAACATCCCTCTTAAAGTACACAAGAATAGCCAGTGCTGTTCCCAAGTGCATCATCAGATCAAAAAATACGCCAGGGTCTTTTAGTTCAAAGAAGAAAGGAATAAGGGCCAAATGTCCACTGGAGCTGATTGGTAAAAACTCTGTAATTCCCTGAACTAGTCCGTAAAAAAGTGCCCACCACTCTGTCATTATAAAACTCCAACGCTGTTAACTCCAAAAAAGCTCATATCCTTCTCTTTCAAAGCAAATATTAAGTCCGAAAGGTTCTGGGAAAGCTTATCAGAAATTTTTTCAGGAAGAGCTAGAGACTTTGCATTTTTAGATAGTATTTCCAATACATCACTAGCAGATTCAACAATTTTTTTATGCATTTGTGCGTCTGCACTCTCAAGGGCGAGCTTAGACATCTCAAAGTATTTTCCGTAAACAGATTGAAACAAACCTAAAACTAAATCATCTTGTTTCTTCAATTCGCTTGAGGTGAGAAGGTCGATGAATGCTAATATACTGTCATCACTCATAGGCCCTGTCTTCTGATTAAAGGCCATAAGCTGATATGTTTCTACATTTTGACTTGAAGGGAAAGAAACCTGATAAAGAGAAGTAGACTTTGAGTTCAAAGGAAGAAAACGCACTCTTTGCATTCTTCCCTGATTATACTCGGCTACAAGATTAAGAGAGTCCCCAATCTGTCTAAAGGAGAACTTCTTTGGCTCTTGCTCAAATAATGCACTCACTCTATCACGATAACTGAGGTAAGCACCCAAAAACGGGCCGGAGCTTTCAAAGGTTTGGGCAATAGAGTCAACATTCAACTCTCCAAGCGAGAAGGCTCTTTGAGTCAATCTCTGGAGTTCTGCGACAAATGTCTCTTGTGGAAAACTTCTGGACTTAAAATTATTATTAGTGTTGCTTACATCATTAACTAGTTGAGCGATTGTAGGATAATTCATAGATGCAAGAGGATTAGAACGAACAAAGTCCCCTAGAAAGACACCTAAGTCTAGTGATTTAAGAACGCCCAGAATAAACTCTTCACCGCCTTTTCCTACAAAGTTTATAGTCGGGTCCAGGCTTAATTTCCCCTTTCTTCTAGAGAATTTAAACCTTGGCAGGGCATATGCCACGTGTTCAACTGGATATCCCACCTTAAAGAACTTCGAACTAACAACTTGCTCGCCTGGTGAATAGGTGGCCAAACGGACCGTTTTTAAAGTTGTAACTTCAACAGGAGTTGGAACTTCAAGCCCCCTGAACAGTGGACTAACAAAGAAAAGTGCTAAAAGAACTGGAGTGAAAATTAAAATTGAAACTATAGCAATTAGACTTGAAGGAGTTCTAAGTCTAGTTAGCGAAACGACTTCCTTTAGGGGTCTCTTAGAAAATAAAGTGGGAAAATCAAAAATAAAAAACAACGGAAGAAGAACGAAGCCAATTATACTTCTTGGTATGGAAAGGAGCCTTTTTCTTAGAAACTTACCTTGTGCCCTGATCCCCGCAAGGTATTGACCAACAGATTGACCAAAAACAATGGAGCTCAAAAACCTAAAGAGCACAACTAGCAAGACTACTTGCATGTAGAATGAGAAGTCTCCTCCAATTAGCGGTTCAATAGCCTCCACTATTTGCTTAATTGCAGGGACAGACCCATATGTCATAAGTTTAAGTGGCTCAATTACAGCCTGATATACCGGCTCAGCTGACTCTGAAAAAATCATTGGCAGTGTTTGAATTGCATCATTGAACTCAGCAAAGCTAGAAAAGATGTTATAAATACAACCAACAATCAAGAAATCAAAACTCAACCCAAAAATTCGAACGACAGCATTTGATGAGTCATTTTCAGCGTTGGAAACTGCCACAACAGGAGCTCGTTTTATAGTTTCTTCAGTAGTGGTTTCTGGCCTTGGTACTTCATGAGCAGGCTTCTCTTTATTTAACCTCTCTAAAGCAAGCCCAATATCCACAGGAGCAGTAGCATCCTTTTTAGGGGTTTCTGGTACTTCTTCTTCTTCTTCGAAAGACACTTCTGGAACTTCAGACGTAGCTTCTATTTTCTCAGCATCTTGTTCATCAGTCTCGGGAGCTTGTGAATCGTCTGAGGCAGGAGCTTCTTCGACTGATTCTAGTTGAGATTCTTCCCTTTTAACAACAGTACACTCTAGTTCGCCAAGTTTGATTTTATCCTTTAGATCAAGGATAATCATTTTCCCTGTAGGGATTTTCTTTTTATTAATAAAAGTTCCACTTGGCCCACCATGATCAATTATAGATAAAATACCGTGGTTTAAAATAAAGGAACAGTGCTTAGGAGAGATCGTTTCGTGCTCAACTATGGCCTCAGCTTCCTCAGAACCTATTGACAAGGAACTTTTCAACTCAAAGACAGGTTGACCAGAAGCACTAGGGAACTCTAAATAAAATCTAGTTACTACCTCTGCACCTTCAGGCTCTAGAGCGCCCACAAAGGTAGGCGATTCCTTTTTTCTAAACAAGTCTTTAAGGCCCATTACATCTCTCTATTTTCTAAATGATTACACTTATTTAGTTTATCTCAACGGCACATTTTGCCAAGCCTATTGTGTCCCGATTACCCGAGTCCGCTACACAGACTTATAATAAAAATAACAAAATTGGACGACTAATTAATATTTCAAAGAGTTATAGCCGATAAGCAGATTGAAAAGCTGAATGAACGAGGATTTAAACATGCCAAGATTAAAAACAAGTAGCTCCAAAGCAAAAAAGAAAGTAAGGTTTCTTCCTTTATTTTTGGCGCTTCAAATGTTTCTGCCTACTCAAGCATTGGCACAATCTGCAGAACAAAATTCTGGTCAAACTGACAATTGGGTTAAAACAGCTGAGATCATGAAATCGGCAAATCAACTAGGACAAGATTTTTTAAAACTTCATCAGGCCCGAATGCAGCAGGAGCAAGCACAAGCTCAAATGCAAAATCTTCAACAGTCAATTGGAATCAACCCTGTAAATCCGGCTCAACTTCCACCAATCCTTTCACAGAATGGGTGTATGGTCCTTGAGGCAAGAACTGATCAGGTAAGCAGTAATTTGAGTTGTAATCAGCCGCTTGACCAAACTCTGTTCCAACAAGGGCACTACGAAGCCCTATTAAGCGTAGCAGAGCAAAACGTAAATACTTTGGAAAATTTTCTTACAGCAGGTCATGAGAGATTCACGACCCAAGGGATTGGTTGTTATGACAAGGCCAGAAAACAACTCGAGTCTCAACTGAAATCGAGAGAAACACTGCTTGCTCAAATGAAGGAATCAATTGAAAAAAGAATTGAGGCATTTAAAAAACTCGCTGAGAAAGATTTAGAAGATATCAAGAAGGGAGATATCCTTTTAAATGGAAAGGATTCAAACAGCCTTAACGGAGAAGGAAAAGATAAATACGCAAAAGCTCTAAAGGACTATAAGTTTGAAAATCAATTCCTAGACCCTCAATGTAAAGCACTCTTCTCAGGCAATGAATACTCTGCACTTGGACAAAGAGGTGGTCTAAGAGGGATCGAGACGGCGATCAAGGCCAACTCTGAAGAAATGGAGGCTGAGGGCTTTTTCAACAAGCAAAAGCAACTAGAGACCGAGATCAGAAAAATTGGCAACGAAGCATATAAGACAGCAGTTTCAAGTAAAAGCATTAGCGTTGCTCCAGACGATGTACTTGGATCAATTAGAACAAGGAGCTTTACTTCTTCTTCAAAGGCATTAACACAATCATTTACTATAGCCAGCAACAAAGCTCAGAAGAAACAGCAGGAAATGCAAAACAACCTTTTAAAGACTATGGGGAATGAGCCTGAACTTGCATCCATAGTCCAGGCGGTTGAGGCAAACTCAAAAGACGTTAATCAGGCCTTGGCCGATTGGGAGAGAAAAGAGAAGAACGCGTGTATGAGCCAACATTTTCAAAATGAGTTTGGCAGCGTAGATGGCTTTATCGGAAAGTTAGTCGATCCAAATGTTTCAAGAAAGGCCAACAGAGAGGCTGACAGTGCTTTTAAAAATTACGTAAAAAGCATACTTTCAGATGACAGATTCACTGTTGAAGAAAAAATGGAAAAGATAGCAAATGATGAACAATCTAAAGGCTCTCGGTATACGTTTATCACGGACAAATCCTTCACAGTAAAGGGCAAGTTAGTTAGTGCTTCAACTAGATTGAGAGCGTCTGATCTAGTTACCCTTTTGGCCAGAGATTGCTCTGAGGGATTTAACAGTGATCCAAGAGATGGTGGTTTCTCGGCAAAAGAAAAGGTTAATGCCCTAAAAAGCTACGCATCAAATTACGAGACGAATAGAAAGAAGTTTGCATCAGACCTTAGAAAAGAAATTGTAGAAGGCATGCTAAATTGTCCAAGTGACAGCTCTACAGGTACTGCTGTTGGAAGTTGTAGTAAAGATTCGACCGATGTTAATAGCCCTGGCTTCTGCGTACGGACAGCCAACACTTGTGCATCTAACGCCTTGGCATGTACAGAGAAAGCACAGAGAGTTGTTGAGAAAACTAGAGAACAGCAAAAAACGATTGCTCAAAGATATAAAAGCAATATGGATAAGTTAAAGTCAGACCTGATCACTGAGTTTGAAATGATCAGCAAAAATCTAGAAAACAGTGCAAGAGTTATCGATGGTCTATACCAAATGGGAACGAACTACGAGAAAGAAAACCGTGATAGTCCCAATTTGACTCTTAACTTCACAGACACAGAACTTTTGGCAGGCGTAGACCCTTCTCTAGCAGTTGAGGATCCTGACAAATACAAAGCTAAGGTATTTGCAAATATTAACGCAGTTGAAAAACAAATCGGGCAACATCGTCAGGATATGCTTGCCGCTTATGACGCAGAAATACAAAAGTACACAAAGAATTACGGAGCTCAAAAGAAAAATTGGAGTTCAGTGGTATCTCAATGTACTTCTGCAATTAACAACCAGTACGCCGCGATGGAAAAAGCCCAAAAAGCGGCCCAAGAAAAAGCAATGGCTGCAAACAAACAAGCAATGGAAAAAGCTAATGAACAAAATGAAAAGATTACTGAAGTTTGTAACAGGTATGCTGATTTCAGACAAAATCCGTGTCCTAGTTCAAGCTCTGATACTTTTGGAGACTTGGCAAATGATATAGCGGCTATTGCAGCCTCCTCCAATGATGCAGATGCAGCCCTTCAAATTCGTTCAGTGGTTGCCTCATGCGATGCATTTGGAAATGAGAGTGGATATAACCAATTTTCGACTACGAACTCTAAAAAAGCCACTGATCTTAACTTAGACACATTTTGTGCAAAAGAGGGAAAGGGTTATGACAAGACTGCATGTAAGGACTACATAGAACTCAGACCTCAATACATTCAATACAGAAGAGGTATTGCTTCGAGCACAACGTGTAACGAATCCGAGCACCTCGGGATAGGCTTTGCAGAAATGAAAAAGTCAGGCCCATTTTGCCTAATAGAAGGAATAATTTTACATGAGAAAGGTAAGCAGAGCTGCGAAGATGGCCGTGAAATAAGCAGTGTCGATAACATTACTGATACCACCTTGAGAAAAAGAATTCTTAAAGCTTCGGGCTGTAGTGAAAAAGGCACCAACAAAGACATTGTTGCTCTCTATGAAAAGGCTGAAGAAGAGGCGAAAGAGCTTTTAGCTCAATATGAAAGTTTTCAATTAAGTGAACAATTAAACCAAAGCGTTGGTCAAATAGAAGTTGCTGCATGTGAGTCAGGAATTGATTCAGAGCCAGGAATGCCTGATATGTACAATCCGTCTAGCTCTCAAAATGGTTCCATGGGTGTAATGGGATCTGGAGTTTATGGGTTCTAATTTTTAAAAAGAGGTAAAATGAGAATGTTCTACGGAGGGGCCTTCAAATTCACCAAAGCAACAGTTCTTGCAATTATTCTTGCAAGCTCTACCCTTTTGACTTCATGCCAAGAGGCCCTACAAGCTCCAACTAGCAATGCAAGAGAAGATGCTATCTCGGGTGATTATTACTATACAGGTAATGGGTTGATCTATGAAAACAATCCTATAATTGCATCTGGAAACTATAATTTATCAAGACCGTCAATGAGTGACTATGTAACAACAAAGCATGTTACAGATGAGCCTTATCTTGAGACAAAGTGTAGCTTCAATGGCTCCGAGACTAGTGACGACTGTTTTAAGGTTTTAAACGACACTACCACTACTACAGTTCTGCAGGCCAATAATGGTGGCTGGGGTTATGGTGTTGGCACAGATGAATTTTACCAAGTGAATACCTTCTATCACGTCAATAAAATGCTTAAGAGATTTTATGAAGCTCTGGAAAGTGGCAATAATACAGTTCACTTTTCTGGGAGTAACTTAGTTCCACCATCGTCTAAGTATGGAATTGAAAATACATTATCCTACTGGCTGGCCAAAGGACTCAGAGATCCTAACGACTTTAACAATATTCTAGGAGTAGAGAATTCCACCCTAAAAGTCTATTCAAAGTGTTACCTCGATCCTTTTAATGCCTACTACTCTCCTTCTGAAAACAAGATTTGTCTTGGCTGGAATGATACCAACAGTTTTCTTTATGCGGCACAGGACCCATCTGTCATATACCACGAACTAGGTCACGTCCTGGTCAAGGTAATGATGAACCAAAGAAATATTTCTTACAGCATGCCTAACTATCACGTAACTCCATTTCAGTCTGAGCTAGGATCACTTTTCTACGACGAAGCTGGTGCAATAAATGAAGGCTTAGCAGATTGGTTTAGCTATTTCATAACAGGAAGAACTCACTTTGGAGAATGGGCACTTGGAAGATTCTTTGATGCCTCCAGACCATTGACTGAAGATGATTCAATTCACAATGGTATGGTATCAAAGGCCTCTGGAGAGAGGCTCTCTTACCCAGAGTATTTGTACTACGATCCTAATAACCCAGACTCAAAAGTCGAAGACATTCACTACTCAGGACAAATTGTATCTCACTACCTTACGAGTTTAACCGAAGATCTAAAGACGACCTGCTCGGCCTCACATGTAGACGCAGGAAATATGGTACTGGGAATTGTAAACGAAACACTGGCCGAGCTTGGAGATATGACAGGAAAAGGCAGCGATGTTTTCGACGAATTCATCAGAGGGAATGACGTAAACTTTGGAGCATTCTTTACAAACTTAAATAACCAAGAGTCTTATCTTTGGGGGCATCAAGTAAATCCACCAAACTTTAGGAAGTTCTTTCAGACTCTGGCCAAGAATATTTCTTATCATATAACTAATAAAAGCTGTATCCAGTTTACAAAGGACAAATCGGAAACCTTGCTTGACGAGTATGGACTTCTTTTATTTAAGAATTACGGTGAAAATAAAAAAGGTGTTAAGCTAACGGACTTAGGCGGGGGCGTTATTCAGAAAGCGGATACAACTTACCAAGATGCGTTCAGCGACTTTTTTATAAATTGTTCAAATACAACCTTTATATATCCAATTGACAATTACTGCCCTCTTGGGGCCAACACTTTGGTTAATGAAAGCAACAGGAGAAATTCAGTTCTTATTGCTAAAGACTTTTTGGAGTATCCTGAAGATAGAGAGGGTGTCTCTCCTGCCTACATCATCGATGAAAGGGCCGGAATTGAACAGCTTCTTGCAAACCTTTTATATGAAGGCAAGCCAGTGCAAACGTCAGAGGGAACAGCTGGTGTTGAATACAATAACAACAACATAAAAATCAGCCCTGGCGAAATTGTAGGTATTAACCTCAACTTGTTCAATAACTCTAACTCTACAATGGGTGGAGTACATATCCTGGCAAATGACTGGGACCACATGAAAATGGACGATTTCTCATCCTCCTATGTAAATAGAGTTGAAAATAGAAATGCGGCAAAAGACATCGCCAACTGGAGCCCATGCCAAATAGATGGATGGCCAGGAGTAGACGAAAACGGCATACCCAGCGATGGACAATCTCCAGGAAATTGTGACTATATAACTAGAGATAACTTTGTAATAGAGCTCGATGGAACTAATAATCAGAAGTATGATTTAGACGCAGCCCAACCAGTATGTCTAGTTCAACATAGTTCAGACAATGAAACGCAATGGGTGTCCCAGGACTTCCACAGAAGAAGCGAGCTTGGACTTGAGGCCTCGCAATGTCTAAATCCACCAGGATACTCAGGGGATGACTTCAACCCTAACGAATGCTTGGTTCGATTCCTACCAGGTGCCGACCAAGCGGTTCTTGGAAAAATTAACCCTCAAAAATCCTGGGCACAGACTCTAACCGATAACTCAGAGGACGGGTTAACCATTCAACAGAATGCGGTAACTCTACTGGAGGTGAACAAAAGGATCAGACCAGGCACAACTTTTAACTGCCGACTAAGAGCAAGATTTACGAACTGTTCAGATTGTTTTGAAGATCCAGACTCTGGTGAGGAATACGCAGACTACGAGATGGCCGGAGCAAAGCCTTTCAAGGTAATTAATTTTAAGTTTACGGTGGTTGATTAATGAATAAAAAAAGTTACATCACCCTAGGAGTATTTTTTACCGTAGCTCTTATTGTAGGTTGGAGAACCTTTTCTAACAACCAAGACATCGTCGTGCAACAAACGATATCTAAACATAAGACTGCTACTCTAAAAAAGTTTAAAACACAAACACAGGTAGAAGGAAAACAAGCTAGGTCAGTGCCAAAAAGAGATGTTGCTAGCATCAAACCTAAAATAACTCCGCAGTGGGAAAAAGGCCTCAATGAAAGGTTAAATAAAAACCTCGCAGCGATTGGAGCCAAGGCCACAATTAGTCCAATGGGAAAGATCAAACTTCCCTCAGGAAAGAAGGAAAAGGAAGTTGTTCATGTACATGTATCAATTGATGCAGGCAAGGGTAATGTGTCTAGTTATGAGGCCTATGTAAACCCTACAAGTGGAAGCATCCTAAAAACATGGAATCAAACTAGATTTGAAAATCAGAAACCAGTGGTATTAAACTTAAAGCCTTTTACGCCTTAAAGTTTTCAGTGTAGAGAATTTGCCTTCCCTACACTGAAAAATATATTTCTAGAAATTTAACATTATATGTCCATAGAGTCTTTCAAATGTTTCTCCCCCTAGGCCATCTTCATTTTCTGTTTTCTTATATGTAAATCCATACCTTCTCGAGGCATTCAAATCGTAGTAATTCAATCCAATGTTGTAGGACTTTTGTTTGTATTCACTTTCATCTAGATTTCTATCAAACAACTCGTATCCTAAATTAGGGGCCCACTTCCCTACAACATACTCAGAGTTCAAATAATAGCCTCCGGACTTACCCAACATTTTGCTTTTACTAGACTCATCTAAATTTAAAAGGTCTCCCTCGAACTCAAAGTACTCCCCTAGCAAACGAAAGTTTTTATAAGCATAAGATAGATCTACATTTGTTAAAGTTCTTCGAAATGTCAGCTCAGTGGCGTCATCCAGCTGTGTGTTAATTTTATCATTTATGAAATGACCAAGCCCAATTGAGAAAGTATCCACTTCACCATAAAAGGTATCTTGAACCTTATTTTTTCTGCTATACCCAAGAAAGTAGTACCGAAACTTACCACCATAAGTAAAGTTCTGGCTGTTGACTTTCTCTACAGACTTGCTTCCTTCCAAAGTCTCCAAATCCCCTGATTGTACACCGTCTGAAATAACTAGATGAAATGCAAGGTTTCCTACATTGCCATTAACTTGTGCATTTGCAGCTCGTCTATTGGCGACTATAAAGTCTGAGGCATGTTCAGAAATATCAGCACGGTCAGGATTTAATAAGTTTCTTGAGCTTGATGTTTGAGAGTAGGATACATCCACTTTTGCTCTAAAAAGTTTTATGTTCTTAATATAAGGATTTTTGACTTTAATACCCCAGTAGGCATCACCAATCGAAAACTTCCCATCCCCCTTATCACCTTTATTAGAACTGTCATTTCTGATGTCGTATACAAACTTGTGATTTTCCCATGGTGAATACTCTAAATTTAGTCTAACTCTTCTAAGGTAAAAGTCTTGACCATCCTTTTCAGAATCATCCTCGGCAATTGCTTGTATCCTTCCACCTATCTTAACTTTTCTATCCATATCCTCGAAAGCTGCACCCCACTCGCTGGCACTAGCAGCACTCATCCAAATAGTTGAGCCCAGAAGTAAGTTTCCAAGGACCAACTTTCCCATATTAGTTTTCACATCTGCTCCTTTTGATAAATGATGTAGTCATATTTTCGCCTTAACCAGAATTATCTTTAATTTTTCTTAACATTTCTATTAATAGTGCCGTTAACTACATATCAGAACTTAAAAGGAAATGCTTGTGATGAAATTTAAAGAAATATCTCTAAAAAAGAAGATCGGTATTCTATTTACCTTTATAATCTTAAGCTCAGTCGCAAGTATAGGCTACAATCAATACACCATGTTCTTTATTGAAACCTCATACCAAGGACTCTTTGAGAGAAATCAACAAGTCCAATCCAAGATTGCAAAAGTAAATAATATACTCCTTGAATTAAGAAGAAATGAGAAAGATTTCATGCTTCGAAACAATCACAAATATATAGAGAAGCATGATAAGTCATATGAAGAAATCAGAAGCGTAATTTCGGGGCTTAAAGAATTAGACAAGAAAAATTTGGAACATTACAACGAAGTTCTTAAGAACGTTGAAAAGTATAGAGATGGGTTTAAGAAATACGTTGATTTAAAGGGTGCAGAGGGAGATTCTAAAACTGGTATTCGGGGGGAACTCAGGTCAGTGGCCCATGATATAGAAAAAACAATAACTAATAACTCTTTGTCACCAGAGCTTTCAATAAAACTTCTCACATTTAGAAGGAGAGAAAAAGACTTTCTGTTGAGGAGGGATGCAAAGTACCTCACAAAACTTGATAAAGATATTTCCAGCTTTGAGGATATTTTAAATTCGGATCCAACTCTGTCAAAGTTCAGTGGCACTTTAATGAACTTAAATAAAAAATACAGATCTCTTTTTGTTACCTTGGTTGAGAATACAAAACAAGGAGAAGAAACAATCGAAAGTTTTAGAGGGAATATTCACAATGTCATGAAAATCTCTAAAGAACTACACGAGGAGACGCAGACAAAGGTTAGATTAACAATCAATAATATTAAAAAAGAATCTCAAAAGAGTTTAATGGCGGCATTGGGCCTTGGTTCATTACAGACAATTTTAATTCTAATCGCAACATTCTCACTGTTTAGCCTAATTAGAAAGTTAACTAGTTCAAGCGAGGTTTTGAATAGAATTGTTACCGAATTTAGTGGCATTACTAATGAAGTCGGCAGGACCTCAACAGAGTTGAGTTCGCTCACATCTGAGCAAGCAGCGGCCGTCCAAGAAACAGCTGCGTCCGTCACTGAAATCAACAGTATGGTGGATCGAACAACCCAAAATACCATAAGCTCAAAAGATCTCTCCGAAACGAATGCTGCAGAGGCTAAGTTTGGTAGGAAAACCATTCAAAATGTATTGTCCTCGATGGACTTGATTTCTGATTCGACCCAAATGATGACCAATTCAATTGATAAAAACTCAACAGAGCTCCAGGGAGTTGTTGATATCATTAATACAATCAATGAAAAAACTAAGGTTATAAATGATATTGTTTTTCAAACTAAGCTATTATCTTTTAACGCGAGCGTTGAAGCTGCAAGAGCTGGAGAACATGGAAAAGGTTTCTCTGTCGTTGCAGAGGAAATAAGTAACCTGGCCAACATGTCAGGAAGTTCTGCTAAAGAGATCACTGAGATACTTGAATCAAGTGTAAGCAAGGTCCAAGACCTTGTTGACAATAACAGAACAGAATTAAACAAGATTTTAACAATTAATAAAGACAGGGTAAGCCAAGGAAAAGTCGCGGCAACTGATTGCGACCAAGTACTGGATAAGATTTTAAACAATATCAATGAAATCACCGAGCAAGTGAAAGAGATTTCAGATGCAAGTATTGAGCAAGGTAATGGAGTCAAAGAAATTTCAACGGCCATAAACCAAATGAGTGCCTGTAACCAAGATATAGCTGCGATGTCCTCCAAGACAGACCAGTTGAGTCAAACCATCAAACAAGAGAGCTTCTTAATCTCAAAGGTTGTATCAGATATCCACCAAATCATATTTGGAACTTCAAAAGACAAAAAAGAATTCACTCATACGCCTAAAGAAGCGAAGGAAGTTCCTTATGAAGAAGAAAAAGACCTATGGTTAGACATGGATGAAGCGTCCTAAAGCTAAAGAAGATCCACCCCACACCATTGGTTACTTTTTTGACTTAAGCTCTTCTTCCAGCTCTTTGACTCTGTCAGAATCTATTTTTTTAACGAGACCTTTGGGCTTCTTTGCAAGGGCGACAACTTCCTTGGAAAAGAACTCTCTCACAGTGGTAGTTTCATTCCTATAAGCAGCTGTAAATGCCTTTTCGCAATCCTCACCAAAGTAAGCTTTAATCTTGGAAGAAAGATTAGGTAAGTAAGGAGAGAATAGTGCCCCAAGGTAAAAGGCGTAAATAGCAGAATGTGCGATAGTCTCTTTTGTCGCTTCTTCATCCTCTTTTATTTGGGCCCAAGGAGCTCTATCTGAGAAATAACCATTAGCCTTTTGGCCAATCTGCATTACGACATCAAGCCCTTTTTTGATATGAACTTGATCCAAGTGGTCTAGGTAAGTAGTTACCATCTCTTGAAGTTCTTTGGCATGTGCAGAGTCGAAGAAACTCATGAAGTGCTTTGATTCAATCCCCTCTTTCCAGTTTTTAAAAAAGAATGAAAGAGACCTGTTTATAAAGTTACCAATATTATTGGCAAGTTCCCCATTAATTTTAGCTTCAAATCCCTGCCAAGTGAAACTTGAGTCAGTGGACTCAGGAATAAGAGTTGTTAGATAGTATCTTAAATTGTCGGAGCCAAACTCTTTAACGGCCTTGTCAGCATCAATGTACCAACCTTTTGACTTTGAAAATTGTTTCCCTTCAAGATTCACATACTGATTTGCAGGGAGTTCGCTCACCGCTTGTGCTCTTCCCGAGGCAAGAGACATTGCAGGAAAAATAATTGCGTGAAATATAATATTATCTTTACCAATGAAGTTTGTGATTTTTACATCTTTATTTTGCCACCAGTCACTGAGATAATCCTCTCCAGTTGTTTTGCAGTACTCTTTAGTATTAGAAACATATCCAATTGGAGCGTCAAACCATACGTAAAGCTTTTTCCCCACCGCCTCAGGAAGTGGAACATCAATCCCCCAGTCCAGATCCCTAGTAATTGCTCTATCCACCATTTCATCTTTTGAAAGAGAGTCCACAAAAGAATAAACAGTCTTTCTCCAAGAATCTTTTTTTGTCTCAAACCACTCCCTGTACTCTTTGTGAAACTTAGAAAGCATCAAATACCATTGATCAACGCTTTTCACTTCAATATTCTTCGAGCCACAGAACTTACACTGAGGATTTTTAAGCTTTACAGCATCAATCCAAGTGCCACACTGTGGACACTCATCCCCTCTCGCCTCTTCGTAACCACATTCATAGCACTCTCCCTCAACAAACCTATCAGGAAGAAAGTTTTTACAATCCTGACATTGAAGCTGGTCCTGTGCTCTTTTTTCAATGAACCCCTTATCATGAAGCTCTTTAAACCAAATGAGTGTCTCTTCTTTGTGATACTCTTCAGAGGTTTGTCCAAAGTAATCAAATTCCACATTGTACAAATCAAAAAGTTCTTTATGCGTTTTATGCCATTTATTTACATATTCTTTATACGACTTCTTTGCCTTTTGTGCATTTTGCATAATTGCCACACCATGCTCATCCGAACCTGAAATATGTATGGCCTGCTCCCCATTCATCTTACGATGTCTTGTATAAATATCTGCGGGGAGGTAAACACCGGCCATGTGTCCAAAGTGAAGAGGGCCGTTGGCATATGGGAGAGCTGAAGTGATCAAGTGTTTCATGATTGTCCTTAAATGTAGTATTTGCTAAACAACTGATATCATATAGGACACAGGATTAAAATACACCTAGGTTTTATTTTGATCTGTTCAAAAACACGATGCTCGTTTATATTGCAATTGACCATAACACACAGCTAAAAAAATAATATTTATGATCGATCTTTCCGGATTAAACCCTCAACAGCGACACGCTGCCGAAACCATAAATGGTCCAGTTCTGATTCTGGCAGGTGCTGGCTCAGGTAAAACGCGTACCGTCACGTTTCGAATCGCACACATGATCGACAACCTTAGGATCAACCCAAAGGATATACTTGCAGTAAGCTTCACCAATAAAGCATCCATGGAGATGCACGAAAGGGTTACGAAATTATTAGGACCAAGAAAGAAAAGAGGGATAACACTTTCAACATTCCACTCTCTGGGCATCCGTATTCTCAGAGAGGAAATTCATAAAATTGGATACAACAAAGACTTTACCATCTATGATTCAAGTGACCAGATGAGCATCGTCCGAGAGGGGTTAAAACAGTTTAAGGCCGACAAGGCTGCTTTTGATAAAAAAACGATCATGAGTAAAATTGGAACCCTTAAGAATAATGGAATCTCCGCTGAAGAGTTTGCCAACACTGAATTTTATGACCCTGAAGATCCTTATGACATGGCCATTGAGTTTGTTTATCATTATTACCAAGACAAACTTCGCTTCTACAACGCTGTAGACTTTGATGATATTTTATTTCTATGTGCACAACTATTCGAAGCACATCCGGATGTCGCCCAGAAATACTCTCAGAAGTATAAATACATCATGATTGACGAGTACCAAGACACCAATGGGTTGCAAATGGAGATGGTTAAGGCCTTAACCAGTGCACATCAAAATATTTGTGTCGTTGGAGATGATGACCAGTCTATATATGCTTTTAGAGGTGCAGACATCACCAACATTCTTAATTTTGAAAAGCTCTTCCCAGCAGCGAAAGTTATAAAGCTAGAGCAAAACTACCGCTCCAGTTCAGTAATTCTTGATTTGGCAAACACGGTAATAAAAGAAAACAAAAAGCGAAAAGATAAAACAATGTTCTCTGAGATTGACTCGGGACCAAGACCTGTTCTTTGGGCATGTGGAAATGGAGATCATGAAGCTCAGACCGTTGTCGATGAGATTATTAAGTACCAAATGGAAGGTAAGTTTTTGGGTGAGGTCGCAATACTCTATAGAAGCAACACTCAGGTTCCACCCTTTGAAGACCAGCTGCGCTTAGCTCAGGTCCCCTATACTATTATTGGCGGGCAAAAGTTCTACGAAAAGAAAGAAATAAAAGACCTTATTGCCTACCTATCTGTAATAAATAATCCTAAAGATGAACTAAGCCTTAGGAGAATTTTAAATATACCTCACAGAGGAATTGGAACTAAGACACTAAACTCTTATTTAGCTCAGGCAAAGGAAGAGAACTGCACACTTTTCCAAGTAATTCAAAAGCGATCACAAGAAGACTCAAAAAGAGGCAATGCTTTAAAGGAGTTTTGCCAGATCATATACAAATGTAGAGACTACTTCACCTCAATGAGACTTGATCAGGCATTGGCCTGTCTCATAGAAGAAACCAACTACATGGACTTTGTTGAAAAAGGTTATGACAGCCCAAAAATTGTAGCTAGGAAAAAAGATGATGTAAAAAACTTCATCTTCAGTGCAGATAAGTTTCAAGATCGGTTTGAGGAAGAAGCAACTCTCTCATTCTGGCTCGAAAGGCTTTTACTGGCAGACTTGCAAGATAAGCAAAACGATGAAGATGGACTTCTAAAAAATGAAGTTCAAATGATGACCTTTCACGCATCTAAAGGTCTTGAGTTTGATACTGTATTTATGGTTGGTGTTGAAGAAGAGCTTCTACCGCACAAGAACAGTATTCAAGAAGCCGATGGCGTAGATGAAGAAAGAAGACTCTGTTACGTTGGAGTAACCAGGGCCAAGCGAAAACTAATTATGACATACGCAAAAGAGCGCAAGCTCTATGGTAAAGATGTTAAACGCTTTCGTTCTAGATTCTTCGAAAAGTTAGCCGGAAAAAGTCTTTTGGAACAAGATAGGACAAATTTTGGACACTTAGAGACAGAGGAAGAAGTGGAAGAATACAAATCAAGCTTTTTTAATGACTTACTATCCTCACTAGAAGATTAAGCGTTGTCCATCTAGAAAAGACCTCACTAGCTTTAAAAAACGATTTAATTTTTGATTAGAAGATTCTCTTTACAGGATATAAAGAGGGCCTTCCTTGGCCCGCGGGCAATGCCCTTACCATCCGTGGATGTTTACTTAATTTGATTTACCTTTAAGTACATACGAACTCGGCATATAGAATCCAAATGTAACAATGCCCCAAACAATATTCGACTTTTTTGTGACCTTTTCAACGCTTACATTAGAAACGGATTTAGCCCCAGTTTTTTCGAATTCTTTGTCTACAGCAATTTCATGAGTGCTCGGCAAAAGCCCCCATAGATAATAATCTCTTTGAACTTCAACAGATATGTCTCGTGTGTGGTCTGTTTTACTTTCAAATGATACAGGAATGGAAGAAGTCGACTGAATCTTTGCAGTTGAACACCCAAAGGATATCAACATTAAAAATATAAACACGATTCTTGCCACTAACGATTCCCAAATTGTTTATGTATTTATTTTGGGCATTGGATTTATGTCTGTCAAAAAAAAATTCAATTTTTATGAACTATTCTTAAGTACAATTATTTATGTTTATACTCAGGTTGACTTTTATCCATAAGAGCTTTAACGCCTTTAAAATGATCTTCAGTTCTTTGAGCGATCCCCTGGTATGCAGCTAGAAGATCGAGAGAGGCCTGCAAAGAAGAGTTTCGAGCGTGCTGGAGGGATCGCTTGACCATTTGTACAGCTACGGGAGCGTTCGCAGATATCTGAGTAGCAAGCTCAAGTGCTTTATCTTCAAAGTCATCTCCCACATATGTTACTAGGTTCATTTCAAGTGCTTGTTTTGAGTTGTAAACATTTGCAGTTAAAGTCATTTCAACGGCCTTGGGGTATCCGACAACTCTTTGTAAAAACCAAGTACCTCCGTCACCAGGTACCAAACCTAGCTTAACAAATGTTTCTCCATACTTAGCTTGAGGTGAGCTAACCCTAATGTCGCACATACACGCCAAATCGAGCCCAGCTCCTATTGCAGCACCGTTTACAACAGCAATAACCGGAGTGGAAAGTCTTTCAAAGGTTAGAGGAATTTGTTGAATGCCTCTTTTATAACGCTCCCTTAATTCATTGGATTCACCAGCGAACATGCCCTCTTTATTCAGCATCTTTTTTACATCACCACCAGCACAAAAGTTCTTTCCAGCACCCGTTAATAAGATACAACGAATAGTGTTGTCTTGATCGAGTTCATTAAGCGTAGTTACTAAAGCTGTAATCATCTCCTCATCAAGTGCGTTACTTGCTTCGGGGCGATTCAAAGTAATCTTAGCGATGTTATTTTTTTTATCTAGGATAATTTTTGAATTACTCATTATTGATCTTTTGCTAAAAGAGCTTTTAGAAATTTTGACGTTGTGCTTTTATTGAGTCTTCCAAGAATAAACTTAGAAGCTTCAACTAGTTTAGTTATATCTACACCGTGCTCGATTCCCAATGAATCAAATAAGTAAATAAGATCTTCAGTTCCAACATTTCCAGAGGCACCTTTTGCATAAGGGCAACCTCCAAGTCCACCTGAACTAGCATCGAAAATTGAAAATCCATTTTCAAGTGAAACAAGGACGTTTGTTACGGCCATACCTCTAGTATCATGAAAGTGCATTGCCAATTTATTTTTATCAAACTCAGACGAGAGTTTTTTCAAAACCTGGTTAACCTGACTTGGTGTTGCAACACCAATAGTATCACCAACACTGACCTCGTACACACCTAGATCAAAGAAGCGTTTTATTACTTCAACTAGCTTATCTACAGGGACCTCTCCTTCATATGGACAGCCAAAAGCTGTAGATACATATCCCCTGGTTTTTATCTTTTTTTCATTTGCTACTTTTGCAACATCCCGCATCCTCTCAAAGCTTTCATCAACACTACAATTAATATTCTTGCTTGTGAAAGAATCACTGGTAGCCGAAAAAAGGCTAATCTCACTGACCCCTGCAGAAAGAGCTGACTCAAGGCCCTTCATGTTTGGAACAAGGCACGGCTTGTTTATTGAAGATTTCAGTGCTGAGCTTGCGGCTTTATAAAGCCGCTCAGCATCTCCCATTTGAGGAATTGCTTTAGGACTTACAAAGCTTGTAATCTCAATTGTTTGAAGTCCTGTCTTACTTAAGAGTTTAATATATTCAAGTTTGTCTTCCAGAGGAAGAATCTCTTTTTCATTCTGTAGACCGTCTCTTGGTCCCACTTCAACAATTTTAACCTTAGGTGGCAAACTTTCAAACATAATTTAACCTATTCTATTTCACAGAGTTCTACTCCACCTTGAACCTGGGCACCTTCGGCGAAGTGTATCTTCTTAACAACACCATCTTGTTGTGCCTTTATAGTATGCTCCATCTTCATGGCCTCAAGAACCAGTATGGCCTCCCCTGCCTCAACAGAGTCGCCCTCATTCTTCAACACTTTAAAAATCTTTCCAGGCATCGGGCTTTGCAAACTTCCAGCACCACCCATCGTTCCAGTGGCCTTCTGTGCTTTTTCAATGATTTTAACTTCATCTTCTAGCTCTTCAACAAACACCTGTTTTGTTTCAGCTGATGGAATGTAAGAGCTTGAGAAAGAGTACTTCTTGCCTTTAAAAAACAAGTTTTCCTGATCCCTTTTAAAGCTATATTTGTTACCATTGAACATAAACTCAATCGAATTGTTGTCATTTGATAAAATATCAACAGCAACCTCTTCCTTGCCTAATAGTAATTTCTTTTTCATTTAAACGTTCCTAAAGTTAGAAATTCCAGTCCAAGCGCCGTTATAATCTGGCAACTCTCCCACTAACGCCGCAGCTATAAGCAAAGCCTTTTCATCATCATTTTTTTCAACTTTCCCTAAATCTGCTTCATAATCTTTAATAAAGTGGGTATGAATATCCCCCTCTTTAAACTTTGGATGTTTTAAAATTCTCCTGAGGTAATCCCTATTTGTTTTGACACCGCTAAAAGTATAACTATTTAAAGCCTTTATTGCCTTATCTATAGCTTCCTCTCTCGTTTTTGCATGAACAATAAGTTTAGCGAGCATAGGGTCATATTTAATGGATACATAGTTGCCACTCTCAAAGCCGCTGTCCAATCGCACATCACCATCAACATGCTCGCCAACACGAGCGACTTTACCAATACTTGGTAGGAAGTCATTATCAGGGTCTTCAGCATAGATTCTCATCTCTATTGAATGTCCGCTTTGAGTGATATCGGATTGAGAAAATGGAAAGGCCTCGCCCTGTGCTGCTTTAATTTGAAGTTCAACCAAGTCAAAACCTGTAACCATTTCCGTAACTGGATGCTCCACTTGAAGACGTGTATTCATCTCAAGAAAGTAAAAGGAATTGTCAGGAGAAAGGATGAACTCAATAGTTCCTGCACCAAGGTAATTAATTCCTTTAGCGATGCTAACCGCGCTTGAGCACATTTCTTCTCTAAGCTTTTCATCTAGAGCAACAGATGGTGTTTCCTCTATTACTTTTTGATATCTTCTTTGTATTGAACACTCTCTTTCAAAGAAATGGAAATGATTGCCCTGCCCATCACTCACCAACTGCACCTCTATATGGCGCGGATTAACGATATATTTCTCAAGAAGAACCTTATCGTTTCCGAATGCGTTTTTAGCCTCTCTCTTGGCACCCTCTAGAGCTGCCACGAATTCACCTTCGCTTTCAACAATTCTCATACCTTTACCACCACCACCGGCAGTCGCTTTTATAAGAACTGGAAAGCCTATTTTTTTTGCTTCCTCAAATAAGAAGTCAGAGTCTTGGTTCTCACCATGGTAGCCTGGAACGAGAGGCACACCAATTTCTTCCATTTTAACTTTGGAAGTTTTCTTGTCACCCATGAGCTCCATGGCCTGAGGCGCAGGACCTACAAAAATGATTCCAGCATCAGTAACTTTGTTGCAGAACTCTGAATTTTCAGAAAGAAAACCATATCCCGGGTGAATCGCATCGGCACCACACTCCTTAGCAATTGAGATGATTTTATCTTGATTCAAATAAGTCTCTGCCAAGCTACCCATTCCCAAATAAAAGCTTTCATCGGATGCCTTTGTATGTGGCAAATCTTTATCGGTTTCTGAGTAAATGCTTACACTCTTAATCCCTAGCTTCTTGCAGGTTTTTGCTACCCTAATTGAAATTTCACCTCTGTTGGCGATCAGTATTTTATTTACTTTCATGTTTCACCCAATTTGGTTTTGATTTAGTTAATAAGGCCTGCATTCCCTCTTGCCCCTCTTCAGAGACTCGGAGTTCTGCAATTCTTTCCAATGTGTATTCCTCAACATCTGAGGTCGGCAAAGTTGTTATACTCTTTATCAATGCCTTAGCAGCGACAGAGGCCTGCGGTCCGGCCTTCAAAAAACTTCCCACAAGCTCTTGAACTCTTTCGTTTAGTCTCTCTAATTCGCAAGTCTCGTGGACAAGCTTAAGTTCCAATGCTTTTTCAGAACTAAATATTTCACCAGATAAAAACCATGCTCTTGCATTTGAAATGCCAATCTTTTGAACACAGTAAGGAGAAATAACAGCAGGAATTAAACCAAGCCTCGTTTCAGTAAAGCCAAACTTTGCTCTTTCACTCGCAATTACGTAATCACAAACAGCTGCCAGCCCAACACCACCGCCTAAAGCATGCCCATTTATTTTACCAATTAACGGCTTTGAAAAGCTGTCGATGGTAGAGAACATTTTGGACATTTTTCGAGAGTCTCTTATATTTTCACTCTTAGAGTAATCCACCATGGATTTCATCCAATTAAGATCCGCTCCAGCACAAAAAGACTTGCCTTCGCCGGTTAAGATCCCCAGGCGGCAATTGTCATTTTTATCTAATTCGAAAAATACATGCCTAAGCTCTTCAATAAGGTCATCATTGAATGCATTGTGAATCTCCGGACGATTTAAAGTAACTGTAGCCACGCCATTGTCATCTATATCAAGCTTTAAATATTTATAATCCATATTACATCCTAAATACGCCAAACTTAGTCGGCTCTATTTCTTTATTATGAGCGACGGAAAGTGCTAAACCCAAGATATCTCTGGTTTGGGCAGGATCAATGATTCCGTCATCCCAAAGTCTTGCTGTTGAATAATAAGCGCTTCCCTCTTTTTCATATTTATTCAATATTGGTTTTTGGAAGTCTTTAACCTCTTCTTCACTCATCTCTGCCTTGCCCCTATACTTAAGCCCGTCCTGTCGGACAGTGGTGAGCACGTTAGCAGCCTGCTCTCCACCCATCACGGAAATCTTTGCGTTAGGCCACATCCATAAAAATCTTGGATCATACGCTCTTCCACACATTCCATAATTTCCAGCGCCATAAGAGCCACCAATTACCACAGTAAACTTTGGTACGTTGGTTGTGGAAACGGCAGTCACCAACTTGGCCCCATGCTTAGCGATACCTTCATGTTCATATTGTTTGCCCACCATAAAGCCGGTGATATTCTGAAGAAACAGTATTGGGATATTTCTCTGAGAGCAAAGCTCAATGAAGTGAGCACCTTTTTGAGCACTTTCAGAAAACAAAATACCGTTATTTCCTAAAATTCCAATTTCTTGATTGTGAATCTTTGCAAATCCACAAACCAGAGTCTCACCAAACCTTGGTTTAAACTCATGAAAGCGTGAGCCATCCACAAGTCTTGCTATAATTTCTTTAACATCATAAGGAGTTCTTGAATCTTTTGAGACAATTCCATAAATGTCATCAACAGAATAAGCAGGCTCCTCCGGCCTATTTAAATGAAACTTTTTCTGTGGATATTTAAAGTTTAAGTTCTCAATAACATTTCTTGTTAAGTGAAGTGCGTCTTCTTCATCCTGTGCGAAATGGTCCGCAACACCACTTATGCGAGTGTGAACATCAGCGCCACCTAACTCTTCAGCAGTAACTTCTTCTCCTGTAGCCGCCTTTACTAGTGGAGGTCCTCCCAAGAAGATTGTTCCATTTTCTTTAACAATAATTGTCTCATCACTCATTGCAGGAACATATGCGCCACCTGCTGTACAAGATCCAAGAACTACTGCGACTTGAGGTATACCCTTTGAAGACATTTGTGCTTGGTTGAAGAAAATTCGTCCAAAGTGGTCTTTGTCCGGAAATACTTCATCTTGCTTTGGCAAGAAAGCACCACCCGAGTCAACAAGGTAAATACAAGGCAGGTTGTTTTGAAGTGCAACCTCTTGAGCTCTAAGGTGTTTTTTAACCGTTAATGGAAAATAGGTTCCTCCTTTAACTGTGGCATCGTTGGCCACAAACATACATTGAATTCCATGCACACTACCTATACCAGTAACAACCCCAGCACTAGGCACATCTTCTTCATAGACTCCATTTGCAGCAAGTGGGCTTAACTCTAAGAAAGGTGAGCCATCATCAATAATTTTTTCAATTCTTTCACGGGCAAGGAGCTTGCCTCGAGACTTGTGTTTTTCCACATACTTATCGCCACCACCTTGCTTGACCTTTTCTAATTTGCCAAGTAGCTCTGACTTAAGTCCTAAGTGAAACTTCTTATTTTCCTCAAACTGTGCTGAAGAGTTGTCGACCATCGATTTAATAATTTCCATGATGTTCCTAGTCCTAAAATTTTTTGGATATCCTATCTAGGAAGCATAAAACTGACAAGTTAAGTTCAGTTCTATTTTGCGCCGAATTATTGTTCTTGAAAGTTATAAATATTATTGCCTCGAAGGCCATTGTTTGTGTATTGAATCAACGCCTTTAGTTCCTCAAGTAGATCAGGTGAATCGTCTTTTGAGGGTTCGAGCCCGAGAAGGTCTTCAGATACAGAAAAGTACTTTGGTGATGAACCATCAAAAAGAACCAACGCGTTATTACTTAGGAGGAAGTGGCCCCCTGAATTAAAGTTAATCATTCTGCCTTCATCCTTATTAAAAACAGAAGAACCAAAATACAGCCTTTTTTCATGATCGATATTTAAGAAGTCCAAGACACTTGGAAGGATGTCTGCATGCTGAGTAATTTTATCATTGCTTACTGACTTGAAATCAAAACTGGGATGAAAGAACATTAATGGTACCCTGTAACGACCAAGTAATGATTGATATTTCTTACTTTTAAGTTTCTGTGTATGATCCGCAGTAATAACAAAAAGTGTATTATTAAACCATGGCCTGTCTTTTGCCTTTTCAAAGAACTGGGAAAGAGCGTAATCCGCATATCCTATACTTTCGTGAATAGGAAGACTTCCTTTTGGAAATTTCCCCTGGAGTTCATGAGGGATTGAGTAAGGCTGATGTGAGCTCAAAGTAAAAATCCCTGAAAAAAATGGCTCTTTGTGTTTATCCAACTCATCAACCACATAATTCAGATAATGGTGATCATACACTCCCCAGTGACCATCATAGTGAGACTGATCAGGGTAGTCCTCCAAAGCAAAATATTTTTCAAAGCCGATTGAATAACAATAAGCATCGAAGTCCATTGTTCCTCTCTTACCTCCATGAAAGAAGCTAGTCGAATAGCCCTCGCTTTTCAAGGCCCTAGGAAGTGGATAAAACTGATTCGATTGATACTGACTTTGATAAATTGGTGTGCCAATAATTGAAGGAAAGGAGGTCATAATCGATGGCAAGGCCTCTATTGACCTACGGCCATTTGCGAAATTCTTTTTAAAATAGATCCCCTTCTCACCAAGTTTTGAAAGGAATGGTGTGAAGCCCTCATCGACATACTCTTGAGAAAGACTTTCTACGATTATAATTACAACATTTTGGTCTTTGATGCCTAATTCGGATTGGTCAAAGCTGCGTTTCTTATAAAGCGTTTGGAATGCTTTCTCATCTGAAGAGAAAAACTTCGAAGCCGAAGCTCCTTCTTTGCCAAAAGAGCGCACAAGGGAGTAGGCAGAATTGAGAGCAAAGTTTCCTAGTTCATAGGTTTTAAACGTGAAAGCTTGCTTAGGACTTAAACTTCTAAGTTGAAGTCCCCCCCTTACACCAATCCCAGTGAGAATAAATACCAATAAGGATATCGGCAGAGCCTTGAGCCACTTCATTTTTTTTCCAGAACTTTTTCTTTCTGGGTAATAAAACCAGGACACAATACCGAAACCAATAGAAAGAAGACTTAAGTACCAATGATTAAATATGAGCTGCAAAGATTGATCTTGAATATCCCCGCTTGTAAGAAAGAGATCGTAAGTTAACTTCTTTCCATTAAATGAGAAATATTCATAGTCACCTACGATAAAACTCAAAAAGACAAAGTTACCTAAAACAAAGACCGTTTTGAGAAACTTTCCATAGAATTTAGACCGATATGGTACAAGGCTAAATAAAATAAAAAACAAATTAGCAATTAACGTTGTTGAGAGATCAAACCTAAGACCAACAACAAAGGCCCATAGTGTTTCAGTAACTGAGGCAGCTTGAAAATAATCGAGATTATAAAAATAGAATCCAAGCCTACTTAGTGTGAAGAGCCCAAAAGAAAGGCAAAGCCTTTTAATCAAAACCTGATAGTCATTCATTTGCATAAAGCCAATTTAATGTATTTTAAAACAAAGGGAAAGTACCTTTTTTCAAGTACATAAGTCGGATATGGATATTTTATAATGAATAATTTTCTCAAACACTATTTTGAAACCACATTATGAGAGATAAGGTCTTCTGAGAGAAAAACTGGGAGGTATACAATGAAAACCATAATTTCGATGCTCTTTGCGATACAAGTGGTGCATGCAGCACCAAAAAAGCTGCATGAAGTAAAAGAGGGCCTGGAGGAATCAACCAAAGTTATTGAGCAAGTACTTGATCAGGAAATTGGAAAAGATAACACTTGCCTGGATGAATATTTAAATAGAGAAAAGGAACTTAGAAACTGGCTAATTTGGACACCACCCTTGGCCATTGCTGCAACTCCTGCAGCTGCAGTTGCAGGAGGCTTCATCGGTGGAGGTTTTGCAAAGGCCTTAGCTATTGGTGGCTGGGATGCCTTAGGTTATGCCATTGGCGGTGGCATGATTGGCTTTGGAGCCGGTATCGTTGCATTTGTTAGCATTGAAGTCGTATCTGGAGTAAGGTTTTACTATAATAGACAACTCATCCATTTAATTACTGAATCTAATGCAAACCACTTAAAGGGTGAAAATCTTAATGAGTTCTTAGCTGAGTATAAGGATACTTACCCAACCGATCAAATAGATGGAGAGCTATTTTCTAAAGCCATTATAGATCTTGATAGTTCAGGAAGGCTTTGTGACGGATCTTTGCTAGGTAATGAAAACCCTACGGAATTAAAGTATATGCTCGCAGGTGAAGCTGAGATCTTTTCAACGATTCATAAAGAATACACCAACGCAAAGCTTGAGCTTGCCCAAAACTAGCATAAAAACTGTAAGGCCTAATTGAAGAGCTCTTAGTTAGGCCTAATTATTTATAAACGGTCTCAGCTCAATAGGCCTTTTCAACTAAGTATCAAGATCTGCATTAAAGAATGTTAGAGAGTCAGTTATAAACCTATTTTTGTTCTCTATACTTCTAGACTAACAAAACTAAAAAATAGAGCTTTAATTTTAGTTGGCGGGCAAAAAAAAAGCCTACTCGAAAGTAGGCTTTTTATATAAATAATGGGTGCAT
>CATMLK010000016.1:0-76290 GCA_950070535.1 uncultured Bacteriovoracaceae bacterium
CTGGCATGGTAATTAACTGTTATGGGATCAGGCGTCATTAAATCTTTGGCACTTAAGTCTGATTTAAAGGCAAATGTACTCACGGATGCCACATCTCTTTCGCTTATTATGCCTATGGCCGCTCCCTCACCATTCACTACCGGTAAGTGCCTTATTTCTCTTTTCTGCATTTCTTTTATAACTGTAGTGATCGTCGCGTCGGCCTTTACAAATATTGGAGAGGGCGTAGTATACTCCTCGACAGTTAAGTTCTCAAAATCAGTGTTTTTCTTCACAATTTTCTCCTTGATAAACCTTGCATACAGTTTAAACAACTACCATATTCATGGTATAACTTTTATGACGTCTAAAGATGATATTGCTCATGTTTAGGGTTTTAAAGGCGTGTACAATAAAAGCTTAACAAGGAGTTTAAAATGAACGTCACTATGAATTTTCATCAAATTGAATCCACTCCAGCGATTAAAGAGATGGTTGAGAAAAAATCAGCAAAGCTTAAAAAGTTTTTTAATTCTGGTTTTGATTTGAAATGGACATTAAGTGTCGAAAAAGGTGGTCATCACTCTCACGCTATTTTGGCGGCAGATGGATTTACCTTAAACGCTGACTCTGTCAAAGATGATTTATATAAAACTTTTGATGATGTCGTGTCAAAATTGGAAAAGCAATTAGTCAAAAAGAAATCTCAGGCCAAGGACCATATCCATCGCCAGAGACCAGAAATTGAGACTGACACTGAGACCGAAATAGATTAACCCAAAAAGGGGAAGGCCATGAAAAATATTATTGTTTGCATGCCCATGGATGAAAAGGCCCAAACACATATTATCAAGAAATTGAAAAAGATTGTTTGGTTAAAAGACTGCAACCTTGAATTCGTACATGTGTTCAAAGAAGAAAGCTATCCTTACATGGCCCCCCCAACTATCTACCCAAACCAAGAACAAAAGCTTGAAATAAGAAAGACGATCAAAGAGATCTTTGATGGACTAACTAAGGATTTCACACACGCAAAAAGTGAGTGTCTCTTTCATTCCAATCCCAAAGAAGGCATGGTTGATTTTTTGAAAAAGAATAAGACTGAACTTGTTATTAGTTATACTAAAGAGAAACAGGGTTTCAGAGACTACTTTCACAGCTCTTTTACAGAACATCTGATCAAACATGCACCGTGTGAAGTTCTAACCATTCGATAAATGACAAGAAGAAGAGCAACTAATGTCCACAGGTGCCCAAACTGCCGCATCAATAAGCGCTGGTGTTTTTGTGATCATATAGAAACATTTCAAACTAAAACGTTCCTAACAGTAGTTATGCATTGTAAGGAGTTAAGCCTAACATCTAACACTTCTTCCTTAGCCTTAAAGAGCCTTGAGTCCTCTGAATTGGCCATAAGGGGGAAAAATGGAGTTAATTTCGACTTCTCCTTAAAAGACGGTTATCAACCCCTCTTCCTTTATCCATCGGATGATGCTGAGGAACTAAATAAAGATTTTGTGGCAAAGCTTAGCAAACCTGTTCAATTGGTTGTGCCTGATGCAACTTGGAGACAGGCCAGAAAGTTTCATAAAAGAGAGCCAATGCTCTCCAGTATTCCGGCAGTAAAACTTAAAGGTCCATTTGAAAGCATTTATACCCTTCGAAAAGCTCATAATGAAAACTCTGTATGCACTCTAGAGGCAATAGCTTATGCATATGGTATTTTAGAAGGAGAAGGAGCAAAGAATAAGCTTCTCTCCCTACTAAAAATTATGAACGAGAGAGTTGAAACCTCAAGAGACCCCTCTCTCTGGTGAGTCGTTGTCTTTTTTTATTTTTCCAATGGCCTCATTAACAACTTCAGCAAGCTCGGGATCCAGATCCCCCTCTCTAAAAGTTAGATCATAGGAGTGCCCCTTTTCTGTCACTTCCTTAAAGTATTGTTTTAGTCTGTGTGTGGCACCTACAACCTTATGGGAAAAAATCATTGTAAATCCAAAGCACAAAAGTAGAGTTGAAACAAAAACCAACCATAGGGTCATCATGAAGTCGGCCTTAAGTTGCTCCATCATCTCCAAGAAAATTTGATTATTTTGAAGGTTGAATCTTCCGGCCATAGCATCGATTACTTCAAGGTTTTTATCAAATTGATAACCAACAACCAAAACCGCTGCAATAACGATAAGGGTATTAAAAAATAATAAACTCACCTGGAAGCGAGGAAAGATTAAGTAGTTTTTCCATTTTCTCTGGTACTTTTTAGGCTCCGACATTCGCCCCTCCATATAAACTTGTTTTAAAAGCTTTTCGGCAATTTCTTATGTTTTGTGAATGTTAATTATTGATAGTCCCAGAAGGCTTATTGGATTGGGATTTGACTCCTCTTCGATAGCTTGGAAGTTTCTCTATTAAAGTTCTTGAGCCGTCATACTCATTCCCTTCTTTGGAGAAAAACCTTTGATACTTGGAAAGGGTAGATTTTGTATGAAAAAATTTACAGTCGCTGTGCTGTGGATCTCCATAATACCAACTCCCATCAATTTTAAAGTAGTTAAATGCATGTCCAGGACCACTCATCCCAAAGATTGGAATATCCAACTCCTTTCCAAGGTGCTTAGCAATACTACGATACTCCGTACACTCACCAACTCTTTTATCGTATATGTCAGCAATTCCTCCATACTTCGTCTCTTTTCCAAGGCTGTATTTCAAAACATTAGAGGCAGCACATTTTAAAAGGCACGCCTTTTGGCAGGAGTTTAGGTTGTTAGTAGATACGAAATTTCTAAGAGTGCTTACTAAAAGCTTCCTCTCCACCTCACCTTTGTAATTGTAATGGATCTGGTTATACTTTCTAATTGAATTTGAGACCATTTGTTCAAGTATGTTAACTGCATGGTTGGATTTGTTGGTATAGTCGTATCCAATACTCATATCGTCGGTGGCAGAGACAGTGCATTTGGCATTTAAGATCTTCTTGGTCCTTAGGCATGAGCGTTCAACATCTTCATGCACCTTGTACTTTCTGGCCTGAAAAGAAGGAAACCTTTTTAACCCCTGTTTCGAGTCGGTCCCCCTACACCTCATTCCTCTTCTTGTTTTTATGAAACTGCCCCCTCTGGTTTCACACCATTGTTTAGCATCATTAGAAATGGGTTCTTGCTGATACTCAAGCCTGTCGACACACTTCTTAGCGTTTTCATTCCATTGTCCATGAAAAGCCTCACAATGCTCCTTAACTTTGCTAGGATTAACTTCAAACTTTGGAGTCTGGGCATGAATGATGCCAGGGTTTAAAGAATAGGTTAGGATTATTAATATAGTTTTCACTATAAGCTAATCGGCTTGATAACTTTATTTTAAAGTTACTTTGTTTGGTTACGACATAAATAATAGTTACTTAGATGGTTTGCCAGACGAATTTGGGCAAAAAAAAGCCCAGTGGGTTAAACTGGGCTTTTTATTTCTTTAAATTTATGGTGCCTCAGGAGGGACTCGAACCCCCACGCGTTAGCACTAGATCCTAAGTCTAGCGTGTCTACCAATTCCACCACTGAGGCATTAATTTAAAAGAGCCATCAAATAAATTTGAAGGTGAATGTATATATAAGAGGTTCGAGGAGAAAAGACAAGCATTTTCTTAAATTTTGCCACGCACAAACCTAATTTTATGCAGCTTTTTTTGATTTCCCCTTTTTTGAAGCAACTTCTTTCTCTAAAAGCTTTATTTTATTTTTCAGGCCTGTAACTTCACTCTTGTACCTCACAACTTGCTTCTTCTGATCTGTAAGCTCACTCTGAGCTTTTGAAAGTTCAGAGTTTAGCTTTTTCACAGACCTCTCCAAACGTTTTTCATTTGTACTTTTTTCTTCTTTAGCTCCAGACTGCTTTACTCCCTGTGAGTTTAATTTTTTGCTAACTTCCTTCAAAGACTTTTCCAACTGGGCGTTCTTTGACTTTAAAGTATCAATTTCGGCTTCTACCTTAGGGTCTGATGCCATCCCCTTTTCGGCCATGGCAACAAGTCTAGCCTCATTTGAGCGAAGTTTGCTAATTTCATCATTTGCCTCCTTCGTTTTCTCCTCGGCTTCGCTTGCACGCTCTCGCAACTTACGTTCCTGGTCTTTCAACTTGCCAAACTGGGACTCAATTGCATTTTTTTGTTTCTCTGCAGCTACGAGCTTATTCTCTAGTTGGGTTTTGAGTCTTTGTAGTTTTCGGTTTTCGGCACTCAGTTCACTGGAGCGATCTTTAGAACTCGGCTTTTCTTTTGAGTTTGCCAAACTACTCATCTTGCTCTTATAGAGGTTTGCAGTTCTTTGGGCAGATTCCAATTCACTCTTCAAACTCTTAAGCTCGACTTGAAGCTTTGTTGTTTGGTCGCCTTCCAATCTTTGATTTAGGGCCTCAACTTGTTTCTTATATACAATGATTTCATTTTGTTTTTTTTCTACAATACTACTTACTTTTTCTTTTATTTTTTGAATCGCAATATCTTTTGACTTTGATTCTATGCTGGCATTATGAATTTCAGATTTATACTTGTTCTCCCTCTTCACATGCTCGATTTCGGCCCTCTTAAAGTTCTCTTGTGCAAGTTTGGCGCTCTCAAGAACATTCTTTTCACGCTTTACAAGTCGAGCAAGAGACTGAATTGTCTCAGGGGACAGAGTTTTTCCATTCTTAAGATCTTCGATTGCTTGGGAGTCAACATCTTCAGTTTTAATCTCAACACCAAAGACTTCATTTTCATCTAAACCAGAAAGACTTTCTTGGGAAACTTCGGCTTTAAGCTCTTGCTCAATTCTTGAGATTGTACCTTGATCTTGTTCGTATGCTTGAATTTTTGCCAAGAGAGCTTTATTACTGGAACTTAATTTTTTATTTTCCTCATTAGCCTTTTTTAGAAGCTCTAAAAATTTAGAGTCTTTAATTGATTTCCCTTCAGTTTCACTTGGTGCTTCTGAGAACAAGTTTTCTACAACTTTTTTAGCTTCCTTTTCTTTGGCCCTTTCCCCTGCACCTTTTACGAGACACTCGACTTCATCTTCTTGCTTTGAGAAGGTTTCTGAAAGTGCTTTTATAATTTGCTTTTCTTTATTGTCTATCTCTTTTCTGTTCGCCTTCTCAAGTTGAAATTGCTCGTTGATCGCTTCTCTCATCGAGTCCTGAATAACCTGTTGAAATCCATCCTGCTCAATAACTTCAGGCGTGAATTCGTCCAGATTTTTTGGAAATTCAAGTCCCTTTGAAGCATGGATTTTTTGTTCAACCTTAGTTCGAAATGCATCTTTAAATTCAGGAGAGGCATTTGTTAGTAAACCTCGACTTTTGTCCACCTTCAATGCATCTCTTGTTTCTTCTAGAAAATCCTCTATTTCCAAGTCATCAGAAAGCAACTCTTCAACACCTGGCAGTACTTTATTACCTGCAAAGGTTTTTAATTCTTCTGGCGACAAATCTGAAGTTTTTTTACCGATGGAGGATGAAAAATCATTCAACAGGCCGTAAATTTTTTTAGACCCTTTCTCCTTGAGAAACTTTTTAGCCCTAGGCTCAATCTCTAATGAATCTAGCCCACTCATGGCCATGCTTACAAATTTGAATGCACCCTTTTCATCGTCTGAGCTTCCACTGATCGTTACCGAGTAATCATCCAGGTTCTTTTCAATCTGCCCGGCGATCCGTTGAGCAAACTCTTTAGAGTGAACATCTTTCATTCCTTTGACAGTGGCCTTAAACTCATCCTCACGCTCTCCACCAGCGACAGTTTGGGAAAACTCCTTTTCACTGCCACCACCCAATATTTTCCTTATTGTATCCGCGTCGATTTTTGAACTTACTCTTTTAACGACTTCTTCGCTTAAAGTGTCACTTAGCTCCTTCTTAAAATCGTCCTCTTCCTCTAAGTCACTTCGCACTCTCTCAAGTTCTTCTTCATAGGCCTCAGAAATATTCTTTTTATGTACCTTTTCAAGTAAGGCCTCTGTGTCATCCTCATTCAATACATTAATAAACTCAGTGTTAGGGTAGTTTTTAAGTGCCTTTTTCAAATCCTCTTTTGTCATTTCAGACAAAATACTATCTGGGTTGACTTCTTCAAAATGTCCAATAACAAAAGCTATGAGCTTTGATGTTTCTTCAGGTTGTTTTGCCAGAATAGATTCCGAATCAACACCACCAATCACCATTTCCAAAATCCCACCAGGTAGCGATCTTTCATTCAATTTTTCGCTACGACTCCTTGAAGCTTCCTCGACCTCACCTGAAGTTTTATACTCACTTAAGCTTCGCTCTATATTTGCATTTATTGTGGAAGCCGTTTTAATATTTCTTAGCGAAACCCCACCAATTTGCCCAGACTCATTGGAACTCCAAAAGCCATTAATGACTACCTTTCCGGGGTTTTCCAAAAAAGTAATATCCATAAAGTCTGCACTTCTTGATGATACAGCCAATAGATACCTAAGGGGGTCGGAAGAATTAACAGCTCCAAAAGAGTCTACCATATAATCCGCGACAAAATTTTTAACTGATGCGTGTATATTAACAGCAAAATATTTTTTACTTTGTGAGTATTCAACTTCAAATGGTATGCCTGCAAGTCCTGCCTGCTTGAGGTAGGTAAAGTACATGATTATATGGTCTAAAAAGCTTCTTAGTGAAACGATATTAAAACCACTATCGAAGGCCGCAAGACTTAGCTCATCTAAAGAAGAACCGATAGCGAGGTGGTTGGTAACTTTAAAGGTTTCGGTGGATTCGAATAACCCACTGTAGGCTTCATTTAAATGGAGATTACATTCCTGTTTAAAGAAATTGGATAGTAACGCTTGCCCCAGTTCACTCGATACAAGACCAGGTTCAAAGCAGAGTCGTCCATTGCCTAGCATGAACTTTTTCATTTCTTTAACCTGACCCAAGCACACTAAAGTTATATCATTACCTAGCGTGTCATAGTCTTTTTCTGCAAGTGAAGCCTCCTCCTCTGAATCCACGACAATATAATCGAGCTCTTCATAGTCAACGGCCTCCCCTCTTTGAATAACAGTGCCTGAGATTTTAAGAAAAATCTGTGACAGCCCTTCTGGAAGAGCGTTGCTGAGGTTGAGAATTTTAATTTTCTCACTCACTTCACGCCACCTCACTTTGATCTAAAGTACCGATATTGATGGCCCACTTCATTGCTTGTTGCCATAAGTCCATTGAGTTTTTAATTGGGAGTTGACTCTTTTCAACCTGCCTTAAAAGTCTCATGAAATTCTCTTTAACAATTTCTTTCCCGTCAGAAGATTTAAATATATGCTCTTCAAATGGTGTGACATAGTCTCCAAACATCAAGAGAGTGTCTGATTCTGCAATTGCACTATATTTATATCCATTTGGGAAACCAGTTCCGTCAGCTCTCTCATGATGAAATCTTATGAGTTCTGAAACTTCAGGATTAAAAAAGCTCTCGGAGTACTTAGTAGCCAAATCGGCACTAAGATTTGGATGTTCTTGAAATTTGATAAGTTCGTCTAAATCACTTCTATTGCGCAAGAAAGCGATACCATCACCAGGGACGCTTCTCTCTTTCTCACAAGCTACTTTAAGAAAGTAGCTAAAGTCTTCCTTCATACCAAGGGAGCAGTCCATTAGAAAAGCTGCATTATAAACGTCAGAAACAAAATTTAGGTCGTGTATTGAGTGAATTACACAGTTCATAACTGAAAGAGAGCTGCTAAGCAGTGCTCTGGAGTATAAAGTAGTGCTTGAGTCTTGTAACGAGGTAACTACTTCTTCTGGCAAATTATAAAACTGCTCAAAACATGCTTGTACAAAACTGAGAAAGCTCTTATCACTATGCTTCCAAAAGTCATCAGCAAAAACCTTTATAAGTTCATCCTTCACTCTGCGTTTTTCCAATTCTGTTTTTGAGGTCTTGAATTTTGTAAATAGTGACTTAAACTTCCGGAGATCCTGTTCACTTGAAACCTTTAAGATGTAAAGTGACTCTACGCCCCTTGCTTGATACTTTTCTAAGAAGTCTTGATCAACAAAATCCCCCGCTCTCAACAACAAGAATGGACGCTCTTTTACAAAAGTAAAAAGATGACCAGAAGAGATACTGTTTTCGACAATTTCACTTAATCGAACTAGCTCCAGCTGATCCCTGGTAAATGTAATTCCTTTTACTGAGTAATCCATAATTCCTTTAATTCCTCATCTTTTTATCGGTATTTTTAGTACTCAAGTTTATGAAATCATTAACCATGAATGATTTTTAAGCTTTGATATAAGCATTGCCGATTCACGACTAAATTAGTATGAAGTACGCCATCTAAATTCTTTTATATTACAAGGGCTTATTAAATGAATGCCTCTATCTCCTACATAGACATTATGGTCGTATCCTTATACTTGGGCGGAATATTTTTCCTGGCATTCAAGTCTGGAAAGTTAAAAACCTCAACAAAAAGCGACAATTTAATAAATGATCAGTATCTAGCAGGAAAATCTTTAACGTTTCCCGAGTCATTACTTTCCATCATTGCAACAGAAGTAAGTGCGCTGACATTTCTTGGAATACCGGCATTTGCTTACGGCGGAGATTTCTCATTTATTCAAATTTATATTGGAGCACTTTTTGGGAGATTGGTAATAGCATTTATTTTTCTTCCAAAGATTTATGACAAAGGATTAACAGTTTATTCAGTCATGGGCATAAAAGGAACGAAGATGGGTCAAAGATTTGCGGCCCTATTCTTCTTTATAAATAAACTTCTTTCTGTGGGAGTGCGTTTGTTTGCGGGTTCAATAATGGTGGCTCAGTTTTTTTCACTAAGTATTACATCGGCAATTCTTATTATCTGTGTGCTTACATTTTTCTACACATTAATAGGCGGATTAAAAGCTGTAGTCAGAACAGACATGATTCAAATGGCACTATTCGTCGTAGGCGGAATTGTCGCACACTTAATCATACCCGATGTGGCCCAAACCAATTGGTCAGTATTGATGTCTCTGGCACACGAGGCGGGCAAGACAAGCTTTTTAGATTTTTCCAACCCTTCTCCTTTCATTATAGGGGTATTGGGTGGTGTACTATTTGACATGGCAACCCATGGCGTCGATCAGGACTTTGTCCAAAGACTTACAGGAAATAAATCTATGAAGGGTGCTCAAAGAGCAATTATCTTTTCAACATTTCTCTCGATCGCTGTGGGTTTTTTATTTTTATCTATTGGAGCGCTTTTATGGTCACACTATCAGGTTGTGACACCGCCAGAAATATCAAATGACAAACTATTTGCTTATTTTATCACTAATCATTTTCCAGAGGGTTTGAGAGGACTTATGGTCGCTGGGGTTTTAGCGGCAACTATGAGTACTTTGGACTCGACTATAAACGCATTAAGTGCAAGTTTCTACAGTGATATCGCTCACCATGAGCCCAAAAACAAAAAAGAAATCTCCAAGTTTTATACTCGAGACACCTTGGTTATTACTATTCTGCTCACTGCTGTGGCATTGATATCTTCCACATCTGAGGGGCTACTTATCTTGGGACTAGAGATAACATCCTGGACAGCTGGCTCACTTTTAGCGTTGTTTATGTGTTCTGTAATATTCCAAAAAACAATTCGACTTAAGTTGGATATTTATTCCGTTGTAGGAGCCTATCTATTTGGGATAGCCGCTGTTTACTTAAACCGCTTTATAATTGAGGATGTTTGGCAGTGGAACGTTTACTATGGATTTGCTTTTGCCATGGCCTTCCTTATTCTGAAAGGAAGGCTTATTGACAAAAATAATTAACGTGGGCCTTCTTCTAAAAGCTCCTTAGGTACCCCTTTTGGAATAGCTGAAAGAAGGGATTTAGTGTAATCGTTTTCTGGGTTGTGATAAACCTTAAAGGCCTTATCTAACTCAACGATTTTCCCTCTATTCATAACTGCCACCTCATCCGAGATAAAGTTCACCACAGAAAGGTCATGACTGATAAAGATATAAGTTAGCCCAAATTCATCTTGAAGATCCAGAAGCAAGTTTAATACTTGTGCCTGAACTGAAACATCAAGTGCTGAAACTGATTCATCACAAATAATAAACTCAGGGTTTACAGCTAAGGCCCTTGCAATACATATTCTTTGTCTCTGCCCTCCTGAAAACTCATGCGGATAGCGACTTAACTGGCCGGCACTCAGACCAACTTTCTCCATTAACCATTTGGCGCGATCAATTTTCTCTTTTTTGTTGGCTCCAATATTATGAAGATCCATTGGTTCTAACAGGGTTTCACCAATAGTCATTCTCGGGTTTAGAGACGAATACGGGTCTTGGAAAATGATCTGCATTCTCGAGCGCATCTCCCTAAGTTGTTTTTTATCCAACTTTGTTAGATCAACACCATCATAAATAACCTGCCCTGCCGTTGGCTCAATTAGTCTCAATATGGTTCTACCCAAAGTAGTTTTACCACAACCAGACTCTCCAACAAGTCCAAGTGTCTTCCCTCTTTGAACCTTAAAAGAAACACCATTTACGGCCTTAAAATAGTCAACAGTCTTTCCAAACAACCCGCCTTTTATTGGGAAGTGCGTGTGAAGATTGTTAACTTCCAATATCACGTCATCATCTTTATGTTCTTGTTTTGGCCTTGATGCCGCTTTTGTTTTTTCAGGATCAACTTCAATCTCGTTACCCTTTTCATCCATAAAGTCTGCAACAGTTAGGAGTCTTGAAGGATTTTTATCCAAACTCGGTCGACATGCTAAAAGGCCTTTTGTATAAGGGTGCTGTGCAGATGTGAAGATTTTTTTTGTATCACTTTTTTCAACAAGATTACTTCGATACATCACGACAACATCATCGGCGATATCTGCGATAACACTTAAGTCGTGAGTAATAAACAACATACCCATCTTATACTTTTCTTGAAGATTAAACATAAGTTCAAGAACTTGCTTTTGAATTGTTACATCCAAAGCAGTTGTTGGCTCATCAGCAATTAAGAGCTTTGGCTCACATGCGATTGCGATTGCAATACAAACCCTTTGCTTTTGGCCACCACTCATTTCGTGTGGATATTTCTGGACACTGGACTTTGGATCAGGAATTCCTACTTGATGGAGTAGATCTTCTGCTTTTTGCCAGGCCTCTTTTCTATTCATCCCTTTATGTAGCATTAAGACTTCAGCAATCTGATCGCCTACTTTGAATACAGGGTTCAAGGCACTCATAGGTTCTTGAAAGATCATTGAGATGTCATTTCCCCTAATCTTTCTCATCTCCTCATCACTTGCGCCAACAAGGTCTCTACCTTCAAACAAAATTTGTCCCCCAGTGATTTTACCCGGAGGATTTGGAATCAATCCCATTGCTGCCAAAGAAGTAACTGACTTTCCTGATCCAGACTCCCCTACAAGTCCCACAGTCTTTCCCTTAGGAACATCGAAGGAAATACCGTTAACTGCCCTCACGACTCCCTCCGGGGTGTTAAAATCAACAGTGAGGTCTCTAATGCTTAATAAATCCATATATTAATCCTTGCCCTTAAGTTTTGGGTCCAGGGCATCTCTTAAAGAGTCGCCCAAAATATTAAATGCCAGTACAACTACAAACATAGCAACCGTCGCGCCGGCCAATTGCCACCAAACATCTCTGGCCAATTCAAGTTTTGCATCATCAATCATTGTACCCCAACTAGGCTGACCTGAAACACCAAGGCCTAGGTAAGACAAAATTACCTCTGACTTGATGGCCACTTGAAATTGTAGAGAGGTAAAAATGATAACTATATGCGAAACATTAGGCAGAATATGTTTAAATAGCTTTCTTGTGTGACCTGCTCCAAGGGATCCTGCCGCCTGAACATAATCTCTGTCCTTATGCTTCATAACCTCACCCCTAATTAATCTTGCCAGACCAACCCAAGAAGTGAGTCCCAATGCGATATAAACCGTGGTGATTCCCTTTCCCAGAATAAATGCAATCGACATTAGAAGCATAATTTGCGGCACAGAAGAAAAGGTAGTGTAAAACCAGACCACAAGCTCATCGATCCATCCGCCAAAGTAGCCGGCCACAGCCCCAAAGAACACCCCAATAGGAATGGCAATCGCAGATGAAATTAATCCCACACTCATTGCTATTTGGGTACCGTGTATAACTTTTTGTAAGACGCTTCTTCCAAAAATATCTGTTCCCAACCAATGCTCAGAGCTTGGAGGACTGTAGGATGCCCCCACCTCTTTTCCCCAGTCGGCAGCAATCACTCCCCACCAGGACAATAAAGCAATCAGTGCATAGAACAGCACTATCGCCAAGCAAAGGACAGCTTTCTTTTCTTTTTTTAGTCTTTGCCACGCATCTCCAATTAGAGAGCGCCCCTTGATCGATTCGACTTCTATTTTTTTATCATTAGTTAAAGTAGCGTCTACAGTATTCATATTTCCCTTATTTTAACTTAACTCTTGGATCAACAACCGTATACAAAACGTCTTGAACTAGAGTGAAGACGATATATGCCACAGCTGAAAGAACTGTAATGGCCTTCAGAACTGGAAAGTCTGAAGCATTTAGTGCATTTATAACCATATTCCCAAGCCCAGGAATGGAAAAGAAGCTCTCCAATAAGATAGAGCCCAAAAGAAGAAATGGGAGCTGAACAACAGTGTATGTAATGATTGGAATCATTGCATTTCTTAAAACATGCTTTAGAAGAATCGCTTTTTCGGAAACGCCCTTCGCTCTAGCAGTTCTTACATAGTCCTGGTACATCTCATCAAGAATCAATGTTCTATAAAATCTTGTATCAGGACCTAAACTTAGAACTATCCAAATTATAATTGGAAGAGTGATGTAAGGCATGACTTCAGGAAAACTATACTCAAAGCCTGAGATTTCGAACCAGCCTAGCTCAAATGCAAACAGCCATTGAAAGACCATGATATAAACAAGGGAGGAGATTGACATCATTCCTATTGTTATTACTCGAATAAAAAGGTCGATTCCCTTTCCTCTGAAATAGGCGACGATAGTTGCTAGTAAGATACTAACAACCGTTGCCAAGAAGAATCCAGGAAGGGTAACCGCCAATGAAGGTATCGCACCTTGAGCAATCATTTGAGATATTTGCTGCTTGGTGGCCCATGACCTTCCAAAGTCAAAAGTAAAAGCAGATTTAACTACATCAAAGTATTGAGCGATTAAAGGCTTATTAAGTCCAAGTTGTTCCCTAAGCTCGGCCATCTGGGAAGCACTTGCGTGCTTACCCAAGAGTATGCCTGTGGGGTCACCTGCGACCACATTAAACAAGAAGAAGATCAGAAAACACACCCCTAAAAGTACGGGGATTAAGTATAAAACTCTTCTAAAAATATAATTCCAAGTAGAACTCATTCAACTTCCTAAAGCTTTTCCAATAATTTCTTCTTCTTTTCCAGATCAACATCCCAATACTTCACGTTGCCGTAATTGAATGTGGAAAATTTAAAGTTTTTAAACCAACCATGCTTCACCACGAAGCTTGTTCTGTGAACGCCAAGAATCCAAGGAACCTTCTCTGAGTACTTTTGGGCAAGTTCTTCGTAGAGTTTAGCTCTCTCTGGACTAGGCTGCATTTTTGTGGCCTTTTCAAATAACTTATTAAAGCCAGGGTCATTAAAGTTAGAACCGTTTGGCCCAGGAGAAGAGTTTGGTCCATACAGAAGTTGAAGAAAGTTTTCAGCATCTGGGTAATCTCCAACCCAGGCCATTCCATAAGTTTGTGTCTGACGTTTATGAACCTTCTCTGTCAATTGAGGCCAAGTGTTTGTCACTACTTCGACATTAACTCCAATCATTGCCATTTGCTTTTTAAAGAATTCCCCCATTTGCCTGGAAACAGTTTTGGCCAATGTGTCGTACTTTATAACCGGAAGTCCCTTACCATTCGGATATCCAGCTTCAGCTAAAAGTTTTTTAGCCTTTTCTAGATCATATTGCATATATGGGTTTTTATACTCAGCATCGTAGCCGGCAATGCCAGGGGGAATTGGAGTTTGTGCCAAGATCCCATTGCTATTGTAAAATAACTCATTTGATTTAACTCTATCATAGGCCAGAGATAAGGCCTGCTTGAGTTTGACGTTGTTTTTAAACAGAGGATTTTCATGGTTAAAAGCAATATAGGTAACATCTAAATCAGGAGAGATCTGAAGTTGAATTCCCTTTTTTGCATACTCTTCTGTCACACCTTTATTTGGAGCAACAACCGTTTCAAAGTTGTCTTTAGGAATAGAGATATAGTCTAGCTTTCCTTTTTCAAAAGATAGCCATCTTGGTTGAGATTCCGGCTGAATAACAACAACTAATTTTTCAACTAAAGGAAGCGTTTTTCCCGCGTCTTCGAGAAGTCCTGCGGCCTTATCCTCAGCGCTTCCCTCACTTGGATAAGTTTCTTTTCTATAATTTGGATTTTTCAGATAAACAATTTTGTTAGACTGGGTGTATGTATCAGTCATAAAAGGTCCAGTTCCAACAGGATTGTTTAAAAACTCTTTGCCGTACATCTCAACGGCCTCTCTTGGCACGACCATAGCGTAAGATGTTGGTAGAGCATATAAAAACTGAGGAGATTTTTCTCTAAGCTTAAACTGAACAGTATACTTATCCAGGGCCTTGATTCCCGAGACCTCTTCGTCATAATTAGTCTTTTCTAATTCTTTCTGCTTCTCACGCCATTCATTTAAACCTTCAAGCTTTCCATCCAATATCCACCACCCGATAGCATTATTTTTTGGATCGGCCAGTCTTTTAATGGAGTAAACAACGTCTTGGGCAACCATTTCTCTACCCTTTCCATCCTTGAAGCATTTGTTGTCATGGAAAAGTACGCCCTCTTTAAGTTTAAAAGTGTAGGTTAGTTCGTCTTTGGAGATCTCCGGCATCTCTTTCGCTAGATTTGGAATCAATTCATAAGGTCTTTTTAGATAATGGTATTGAAGCAGTCCTTCATATACTCTAGCAACCTCAGTACTTGAATAAGTGTCGCCGGTGTTAATCGGGTCTAGTCCTTTAACTTTACTTTCAACTGTTAAGTGTAGAACCTTTTCGTTCAAATCTCTTTTTTTTGTGCAACTGGAGAACGTCAGAACCAGCAAGAATAGCGGAATAAGTTTTTGTAGCATGGAATCCCCTTTAAAACTCAACTCATTAAATCAATATGTTATATAACTTTAACGTAAAGTCTTAAAAGGTTCTATAAAAACAAATAATGACTGACAAGAAGTGCAATTTGACGCCATCTAGAAGGGACTTTCCGACACTAGAACTCAGGTTTTTCCAAACAATCTCTTACAATGAGCTCCATTCCAAACATTGGTTCGCCCTCTTTATCGATCAGCTTGAAATCAAATCTTCCAAAGTGCCCTTGAGAGACTACATTTAAGAACTTCACTCTTGCTTCATACTCTTCAATGTCAAATGATCCGAAGAGTTCCTTGTTTTGAACACTCCACTTTATCTGACTTGTTTGATCCGAGATGATATTTTTTTGGATTAGAAAATCTTTAAAGAATGTTTCCCACATTTGATTGGCAGAGTCGAGAAGTCTTGGATCGAGTCCTTGAGTATTCTTTAACAAGGCCTGTTCATAGCTTGCATTCGTGATTGCAGTTTTTTTGGAACTATCCCATTCTACTGAGATGCTCTCTCTTCCATAGACAGGGAAATCAATTATGGAGGCCCATTTCAAATCTTCTTCAACAAAGGAGCTTTGATAGGAAAAAACATGTTTTTGCCCAGCAAAGATGAATCTCCCCTTACCTTCGGAGTTTAGACAAATTCTTCTCTTAGCTTCTTCAGGAGAGCTGGAAACCTTGATATCTTTGAATAAGGCACAGCTCTGGAGACCAAGCAGCAATAATGTTACATTGAATAATTGTTTCACAAGATTAAGATTAGACTTCTCTTCTTAAGAAATCAATGAAGCATATCATTCTTCTAAAAAAGATGCAGGCAAACGATTTGAATCTAAGCTTTTTAAAACTTCTTCCAGTTCTTTCTTCTCAGACTGAAACTTGGCAAGGCCAATAGCATTCTCAATATAGCGCTTGGCACTTTTGAAATCTTTCAACTTCCCGTAAACAATCGCCAAGTGCTTTTGAATGGAAATATCATCAGGAACGAGTTTAACCGCACGTTGAAGTTCTGTTAACGCCTTCTCCACATCTCCAGTTTTATAGAAATACCAACCTAAAGAGTCCCGGATGTAGCCATCATTTGGGTTTAGTTCAACGGCTTTTTTAATTAACACATAAGCCTCATCTATTCTCTCCCCTTTTTCTAGAAGAGAGTAGCCTAAAAAATTATAAGCATAAGCGTCTTTAGGGTTTTCCTTAATGATGCCTTCAATTAACGGAAAAACCTTTTCATACATCTGCTCTTTTTCATACAGGGAGGCCAGGTAATAGGTATGGTTGTGGCTAAACGTCTCATTGTTTGAAACACTCTCCATGGCCTTTATAGCAAGTTCGTTCTCTTGAATGTTTTCATAAAAGTTTGCAAGTATAACCTGCAACTCCACTCTAATCTCAGGCAGCTCTTTAGTTTTACTTTCTACATGGGCAATAAACCTTTCAGATACTTTGCCTCTTTCACCACTCAAAGTTTCTTCCAATGCCAATGCTGAAAGCATTTGTGCGGCCTGAAAAGAACTATCTTGATAAAGCCCGCTACTTGAGGGAACTCTTGAAAAGTAGTCTATGGAATTTTCAAAGTCTTTCATCTCTTGGTAGATGGCCCCTAAATAATAAAGAATCTTGTCATTTTCAGGAGCGGCCACTAGCAGTTCTTTAAAGGTAACAATTGCTTTGTGATAATCCTTGGAGTCCGTATAAAGGATTCCAAGTTTTACTTTTAAGTTAAGATTTTCTGGATCGTGATCACTTAATCTTTCTGCAAAAGGTATCGCTTCATTAAACTTTTTGGTGGCAAACATCAATTGCACAAGACGCGACAGAATCATCACATCATTTGGCTTTTGCTTTAAATACTTTTTGTATATGGCTATCGCCTTCTCGTTCAGACCCTGTTCTTCATGGGTAAGTCCCAATGCCATTGTGGCCTGGCTAAAGTCTGGCTCAATCTTGGAGGCCTTCTTAAAATAGGCTTTCGCTTTTTTGATGTCTCCTTTATCCACATACATCTTGCCTATGTAGTAAGAGAATAGACCTCTTCCCGGAACATTTTTTTCACACTTTTTTAAAGTCGCAACGCCCTTATCAAACTTTCCGTCACTCACATGAGATTTTGAAAGAAAAATACAAGCATCTTCATTTTTTGGATTTTTCTTAAGAATTTTCCCATATACCTTCTGAGCAGGCGTGTGCTTACCTAAGCTTGAATAAACCCCCGCCAACACAAGAGCGATATTCTCGTTAAAGTTTTCTCTTTTATAAAGACCTTCTAAAATGGCCTGGGACTCTTCAAGTTTTCCGACTCTTATAAGCCCCACGGCCCGTTTTTTTAAAATAAATGGATCGTTTGGCACCAAGTCAACAAGATGCTTTAAAATGAGATTTGAAGTGACGTAGTCCCCTTCCATCTGTGCTGCACTTGCTTTTAAATACATATCACTGGCAAGGAAATTAATCTTGTCCTCTCCACTGGCCTTTGCGGCTATGGCGAGCTCTTTTAATTGCTTTGAGACTCTCTTTAAACTTTGCTTATTTAATTTTTCAATCTCTTTGGGGCTCAAATGCTTATTAGGGTCTGGACTATCTTTTTTTACAGTCTTCACCTGGGCGCAACTTGCCAAAAGCATAATAGAAGCAATTAATAGAGATCTGAGCATTACTTTTCCTTGTAGTTTCCCAAAAGCCCTTAAAGGCTTTTTAAATGATCGGATTTTCTTCAAGGATTCTTAAAGCAAAGTGAAGCTTGATTAATTTTAGGTCATTTATTCCGGAAAAAGTACGAGATAAGTACTAAATTAACGCTCCTCAACTAACAAAATGCGTAATTATTACTCAATTTATTCTAAATTTGTTATTTTAGAGTTTTTTTTGACTAACCGGGTTGACTTTTTTTCGGCCTTTCTTGTATGAAGTGACCACTCAAGCAATTGAGCACCAGCGTTAAATTAACGCAACGGGCTTTGGTTAATTTTATTTACCATTTTGCAATGAGTAAATTAGGGAAATTTTTAAAAACAGATACTTAATGTTGAACGTCACCTCATGAGTATTAGGGGTAAACAAAACAGGGGAAAGCCGAATGAAAGATGTAAGAACTATTAAAAGGTACCAAAACAGAAAACTTTATGACACTTTTCAATCTTGCTACGTAACGCTTGAAGAAATTGCTCAAATCATCAGAGAAGGCAACGAGATCCAAGTTATCGACAACAAGACTAAAAATGACATCACATACATGACTCAAATCCAACTTCTTTTTGATCAAGAAAGAAAGTCTCTTAAGCCAGGTGACACTGAGCTTCTTAAGAGAGTTATCAGATCTGAGGAAGGAACTCTTACTGGCTACATCAAAGGCCTAGAGAAAGAAATGGGACTAGACTTCCCTACTTCTATCGTTAACAACGAAGTGGCTGCTTCTGAAGAAAAAACAGAAGAAGTTCCAGCTGCTGCATTCTTGAACTCTAACAGTGTTAACCTTAGCTCTGTTGAGACATCAACGACTCTAAACTAAAAAAGAGACGCATATATGACATTTAATTTGATGTCGAAGCTCATGGCCTTTATGGTCATGAGTTTTCTTGTTTCGACAAATTCTCTTGCTAAAGACAAAAACGAAGACAAAGAACTAGAGAAAGAAGCGTCAGCTGCAGTCTCTGCCGCAAGACGTGAGGTTAACAAGCACGGTATTGGGGTTGGACTAGGACAAACCTTCCTTTTAGGAAGTCTTCAAAGCAAAGGCGACAGCCAAATAACCGGCGAGATCTTCTATAGCTATACCGCCAGTTACTCGTTTGACCTTTTAGTGAACCTTCACTCTTCACATCACTCTTATCAGGGTAAAGATGTATGGCTTAAAGGCCTGGCATTTAGCATTAAGGCCAGATCCTATGAGTTCGATGCATTTTCACCATATGTTATAGGTGGTCTAGGTTTTTATGAGCCACGAATAGCCAAAGACGGAGTTCAATCCGAAAAGAAAACCACTTTTGGATTTAATGCCGGAGGTGGCGTAGATTTGAGATTGAACCGACGCGTCGTAATTGGCATACTTGGTCAATATCACAATCCATTCGATGTCAAACAAGATGAGACCGAAGATGTAAAAGGATCTTACTTTAAGCTTTTACTTACGAGCATGTATTTGTTTTAATACGCGGACATGTTGTCCGATCATAAAAGATTATACATAATTACAGGCAAGGGCGGCGTTGGTAAAACCGCCCTTTCCCTGGCCTTCACTAAGTACCTGAGGTCTCAGGGCGTTAAGGCCAACTACCTAAACTTCACCACAGCAAACTTAGAAAAACCAAAGAGTGACATTCAGGAAATTATCCAAGCAAAGAAAATGGGTGTGCCATTAACAGCTCTCAATCTTTATGATTGTGCCTCAGGATATGTGGCAAAAAAATTGAAGTCACAGACTGTTGCGAAATTCGTCGTAAAAACACCATTTTTTAAGGCCTTAATCAGTATGATTCCAGGCTTTAACTACACGATCTATTTAGGCCAAGCACTAGAGCTTCTTAAAGAAGACTCTGAGCAGGTGTTTGTCTTGGATTCACCATCTTCAGGACATGCCATCACAATGCTCGAGGCAACCAAGAACTTTGGAGAAATTTTTCAAGCAGGCTCACTGTTTGAAGACACCCAAAAAATGCTTTCCCATATTTATTCGGAAGGCTTTACTCAAATCAATGTATTAAGCCTCCCAATACTCATGGCGGCAAACGAAGCTCTAGAGCTTCAAGAAAAACTCAAAACGATAGCTCCAATAGAAAGTAAAGTTATCTGCAACAACAGCTTTGCAGGCCTAGAAGGAGTTAAAGATATGGAATTGCCAAACTTTCTTTCCAAAAAGCTTGAAACAGAAATGCTAATTAAAAAAGAATTTGGACAAGAGATAGAATCCTTCATTCCCCATTCATTACAAAATATTGATGAGGACATTGTTAACGATTTGGTTCCATACATGGATCAACTGGTGTAGGTGAACTGTGGAGTTAAAACAAAAACCTTTTGAAATTTTTAGTGGCACAGGAGGAGTTGGAAAAACAACCTTGGCGGCATCTAGGGCCATACACCTTGCCCAACAAGGCTCCTCGGTTCTTTTAATAACGATTGACCCGGCCAAGCGTTTAAAAGAAGTCCTAAATATTAAAGACCAGGATGCGGGCAAGATTGTCTCCATAACTGATCCCCTCGGAGAGGGCAGCTCTTTAAAGCTTGATGTAGAGCTTATGAATCCCGAAGAAACCATTAAAAGAATTGCTCACCAAACAGAGTCTGATGACATTGTTAATAATAGGATTTTGAAAATTTTGGCTCGGCCATATGGAGGTCTAAACGAGATTCTTGCCATAATTGAACTCCAAATGAATATGGATAAAAACAAATACGACGTCATCGTCTTGGATACACCTCCGGGAAGCCACTTTCTTGATTTCCTTGAGAGTGTTGAGAAGATAAGAACTTTTTTTGATCAAAACTTTGTGGATATCTTCAACTATTTGGGTAAAAAATCTAGTCCTTCCAAAACCAGTCGGAGTAAGCGATTCATGACAAAAGTGGTCTCCTCTGGTGTTAAAAAGCTTTTGGATTACCTATCGAAAGTTACGGGAGCATCATTCGTTGAGGAATTCCTGGAGGCCGTGTACACTTTATACCAATCAAGAAATGTCTTTCTTGACGCTCTAGATTTGCAAAAGGGCCTTCAAGATGAGAATAAATCTACATGGTTTTTAGTTACAAGTGTCGAGCAAAATAAGCTTAAGGAAGCAATGGACTTAAGTGAGGGTGCAAAGAACCTTCTAACCGAAAAAAGTTGGGTTATTTTAAATAAATGCCTACAAGCTCAAGTTGAGCAATGGAATCCGAAATCGGAGCGCGAACAGCTAGTAAAAAATAGCTTTGTTGAAAGAGAGAAAAAACACGAGGAACTGCTTTCCTCAAAATTTAAAAATATTTTAAGATTTTCAGAGGTTTTAAGGCCTGAACCACTTGAACATGTGAGAGAGCTGGTGAACCAATGGACAGACTATAAACTAATTGGAGCAAAGAATGGATAAGTTTAAAAACAACAGCATTATTAACGCTATAGGAAACACTCCTATAATAAGACTGCAAAATGTTGCTAAGCATATTGAAAGTGAAATCTATGTAAAGCTTGAGTATTTAAACCCAGGCGGGTCTATTAAAGATAGAATGGGTGTCTATATGTGCCAAAAAGCTGTTGAAAAGGGCGACCTCAAGCCAGGAGGCACTATAATTGAGTGTACTTCAGGAAATACTGGTATTGGAATTGCTCTTTATGCAAACACTCACGGATATAAGACAGTGTTCGTTATGGCCGACAAGCAATCCCAAGAGAAAATAGACAATTTAAAAGCATTTGGGGGCAAGGTAATTGTTTGTCCAACAAACGTAGCTCCAGAAGACCCGAGGTCTTACTACTCTGTGGCGGCAAGCTTGAAGTCTATGCCAAACTCTTTTCACATAAACCAGTATGAAAACATCTACAATGGCGAGTGTCACTACACTCAGACTGGCCCTGAGATTTTAGAGCAGACTGAAGGCAAGTTTGACACTTTTATGGCCTCCGTTGGAACAGGTGGAACAATCTCCGGTGTTGGGAAATTTCTAAAAGAAAAAATGGACAACGTAAAAGTGGTAGGTGTCGACTGTGAAGGTAGTATCTTGGCACATTATAAAAAAACTGGCGAAATGATCGAAGGTAGCTCTTACGTTCTTGAAGGAATTGGGGAAGACTTTCTGCCAGGGAATGTTAATTTTGACGTAATCGATGACTTTGTTGTTGTTGGAGACGAAGAATCATTCCAAATGACCAGAAGACTTGTTAAGGAAGAAGGTGTTTACTCTGGCGGTTCAGCAGGAGCAGCAATTGTTGGAGCAATAAGATATGCCGAAAAACTAGAAAAGCCTGAAAAGATTCTTGTTGTCCTTCACGACTCTGGAAATAATTATTCTTCAAAAATTTACAACGATGCTTGGATGAAGGATATGGGCTACAAAGTTGATACTTCCAATGATGAGGTTGATGAGCTTATCCTAAAAACAATTGGGGACAACGGAAAGCTCGTATAATGAAAGAGACGAAGTTTGCAACAAAGGTAATCCACGTTGGCGGGGAGCCTGACAAAGAGACGGGGGCGGTGATGCCCCCTATTTATCAAACTTCGACTTACGCACAAAAAAGCCCAGGAAAGCATCTGGGCTATGAATACACAAGATCTCACAATCCAACGAGAACTCGTCTAGAACAAAATCTTGCCTCCTTAGAAAACGCTGCCTATGCATTAACCACCGCCTCAGGTGTGGCAATGACATCACTCATCATGCAAATGATACCAAGTAGTTCTAAAATCATTTGTGGCGACGATGTATATGGGGGAACATATAGGCAATTCACTACAGTCTACAATGACCGCCACACATTTGAATTTGTAGACACCACGGACTACAAGCTCCTCGAGAGAAAGCTTGCCGAAAAACCAGCAATGATTTGGATTGAGACTCCCACCAATCCACTTCTGAAGATCACTGATATAAAAAGAGTCTGTGATATTGCAAAAAGCTATGAAGTACTGGTGTGCGTGGACAACACTTTCATGTCTCCCTATTTTCAAAACCCATTAGATTTTGGGGCGGACATTGTCACACACTCCCTAACAAAATACATCAATGGGCACTCTGATGTTGTGGGAGGTGCTATGATGACAAATGATGAAGAAACTTACAAAAAACTATTTAAGCTTCAAAACAGTATGGGACCTAGCAGCTCCCCTTTTGACTCTTGGTTAGTACTTAGAGGCATAAAGACCCTTGCCATTAGAATGCAAAGACACGAAGAGAATGCTCTAAAAATAGCTGAGTTTCTTGAGTCCCATCCCAAAGTTGAAAGAGTTATATACCCAGGGCTAAGCTCACATTCTCAGCACGAACTTGCAAAAGAGCAAATGTCAGGCTTTGGCGGAATGATTACATTCTTTATTAAAGGAGGCCTTGAAGCCTCAAGAGACTTTCTTGAGAAAGTTCAAATATTTTCTTTAGCTGAAAGTCTTGGTGGTGTTGAGTCTCTTATTGAACACCCAGCCATTATGACTCACGCTAGTGTTCCTAAAGAAGTGAGAGAATCAATTGGAATCTCTGACAACCTAATAAGAGTCAGTGTTGGGATAGAAGACGTGGATGATCTTGCGAGTGATCTTAGCAAAGCTTTAGGAGGATAGTCTTTTTCACTTTTCTTTTAATCGAAAAGTTCATATGGCGAAATTAAATCACTCCTTAAAACAATAACTCACCAACCCATAATTAAACATCACAGGCCCCTCCATCCTCCCGGGGAAGATCCATTGGTATTAATGCTGAGTTCATTAAGAAGATCCAAAACAATTTTATTTCAAAAATTTCTTATTTTATTCTCCAAATTACAGCATCGTGATCTGATCCATTAAAGCTTCTTCCGCTCACCAGTATATTTCCGACTTCATCAAAGCTGATTCCCAAGGCCTCATCATCACCACCACCAGCAGTTCCATCAATCGTCATGTAGCCGACCCCACTAGCAAAGCTCGTATCAATTACTCCACTAGACTCAAACTTCCAAATAACCATGTCATCGTCAGAACTATTGTCGCTCTTACCAGCTATTAAAATATTATCTTCATGATCAATGATCACCGCCCTGCCAACATCACTCGTTCCTCCATTCACATCATGAGTAACGACTCCCCCTGTTCCAAAAGAAGTGTCGAGCACTCCAGAGGGCGTGTAACGCAGAATGGTCATGTCATTGCCCGTTTCACCGACAACTACGATGTTTTCGTTTTTATCTAAAGTTAAAGCATAAGAAGCATCAAATACAAAACCAGCAGAAGGGTCATATTCAACGATGCCATCCCCTCCACCAAAACTAGTATCAATTGCACCAGTGGAGGTATATTTCCAAACATTTAATGTTTCCTTCATTATACCTGTAAAACCTCCAACCAGAATGTCTCCCTCGGAGGTTACAGCAAATGAGTTTACCTCACCGCTAATTCCCCCTACATATCCAACTCCGTTAAAGGCAAAGTCAAGTGTTCCATCAGCATTTAATCTCCAGACAACTGCCTCTGGTGTCCACTGAGACCCACTTACCGTATCTGCGGATCCACCAACAAGAATCTTGCCTACAGAGTCAACTTCAACACCCTTGGCAAATTCTTGTTCCCCTGTTACTCCACCTGCTCCATCATGAGAGAATACTCCATCTCCGCCGGCAAAGTTCGTATCCAACGAACCAGAGGTAGTAATTCGCCACACGGCCATGTCCGAGTCGGTGGAACTCTTACCGATCAATCCTGCAACAACAACTCTCCCCTCATCGTCTATTGAGACAGCATATGCAACATCCGAAAATGCACCACTACCTGTGTATGTTACAAGGCCTGTCCCACCAAAACTTGTATCCAAAGTGCCATCAGTATTAAAGCGCCAAACGGCCATATCAATTCCTGAGCTGACTCCATTATCCACACTACCAACGACTATAATTTTCCCATCAGAATCAACCGTTGAAGCGTTCATGTCATCATCACCAGTGCCACTTCCAGTAACAACATAACCACTACCAGAGCCAAAGCTAGTATCCAAAGTTCCAACAGTGCTAATTTTAGCAATCACTTCTTCAGGCTCGTCATTAGTGCTCAAGGACTGCAGATCTAGCTCATCAAGCTTGCCGCCACATGAAACAAATAGAGGCATTAACGCCAAGCTATAAATAAAACCTTTCATAAAAAGCTCCTACCTTTTTTTAAAATACTCGGAGACTTAGAAAAATTTTAAAGCTTGCTAGTTTTTAATACTAAGCGGAACTTTGAAAGGTGCTTCGATTGAAACACCCTCTTATCTATTTAATTTTGTTTGTATTTTTATAGCGAATTGACGCTTTAATTGAAATTTTATTCATGGCAATCTTGCTTATACTCGCCAATAATGGCGGATAAAAATTTATCCCATCACTTAATTTTCCAAATAACAGCATCGTTATCCGAACCGTTATACGTCAGTCCTGTTACTATAATATGACCGCTTTGATCTAAATTTATTCCTAAGGCATCATCATGCACACTTGGGCCGCCGGTTCCATCAATAGTCATATATCCAACACCTGCAAAGTCGGTATCAAGAGATCCATCTGGTAAAAACTTCCAAACGGCTAAATCTCCATTAGTACCATTACCGCTCTGGCCGGCAACAAGAATATTACCCTCATGATCAACAATTACAGCGTTGCCTTGGTCTCCGCCGTTGCCTCCAGCAGCATTATCATGAGTAACCACACCACCAGTACCAAACGTTATATCCAATACACCTGCAGATGTATATCGCAGCAAGGCCAAGTCCCCATTTCCCTTTCCTGCAACAAGAATATTTCCGTCAGAGTCAAGGGTTATGTCATATGAGGCCTCGGCAACCATAAAGGCATGTCCATCATAGATGGCAACACCACTAGTACCAAAGCTAGTATCAGGTGATCCATTAGAGTTTAACTTCCAAAGTCTTATGTCATCTTGCATAACTCCCCTATATCCACCAAGGAAAATATTATTACTCGTATCAAGAGCTAGCGAGTTCGTTAGGGAATTATCGCCCCCAAAAACTGAATAACCTATTCCATCAAAACTTGTATCTAAAGTTCCATCCGAATTAAGCCTCCATGCTGTGGCCTTAAAGACAAGCCCAGCAGTGGGATCTGAGTCGGAGTGTCCTGCAACAACAATTTTCTGATTGGAGTCAACGGCAATCCCACTGCCTGAATCGAATTCTCCAGGTGCACCTGCGGCTCCATCATGGGTGAATACACCATCTCCACCTCCAAAAGTTGTATCTAAACTTCCATCAGAGTTAAACCTTAGAACGACCATATCGCTGTTTGAACTTACCTCTACAGATCCTGTTACAAGAATTTTTCCATTTGAGTCGATTGTTACGGCATTTGCATAGTCACTATAAGTACCACTACTGTGAAAGGTCACTTGTCCAGTGCCACCGAAACTCGTGTCCAGGGATCCATCTGTGTTAAAGCGCCAGATAGCAATATCTACATTGTTGGGAGCACCCTCATCCACCTCCCCAACGACTACTAGCTTTCCATTGGAGTCTATGGCGGATGCTTTCATATCATCATCACCAGCACCACTGCCTGAAGTTACAACATAGCCATCACCTCCACCAAAGGTGACATCCAGACTTCCCACAGTCGTTATCTTGGGAATCTCTTCCACTTCTTTTTCAGATGTTGGGTTTAAATCAAAATCGAGATCATCAACCTTTGCGCCACATGAAATAATTAGCGGTAAAATTAAAAAACTCCATAAATAGCCCTTCATCAAGTACTCCTTTGTACTAAAATTATCGGCTTAGCTTGATTAGGAATTAAGTATAACACCCTAAAGATTTCTTCAGAACGCGTATAAAATCAAATAGATATAAAAGATATGAGGGCCTTCCGACCCTCCGAAAATTCAGCTTTAGAAACGCCCTTGGGGTGCCTGTGGCGAGGTGTCCTCTTTTAAAACTGGAGAAGTTTCATTTTTAGGCATTTTGATTTTTTTAGGACTTGTTTTTAGCTTTTCTAAGTAAATGTTTTCAGTGTCAGTGTACTTTGAAAATAAAACACCTTCACCAAGATACTTATTAAGAAGAAGGTAGGTGCAAAAAACTTTACCATGTGAGCTCGAGATTTTTTCACGCTCACCTTGAGCGAATATTAAGCCTTGGTCTTCTAACTCACTTTTAAGCTGACTCCAGAAGTCACAAAACTCGCTTTGTGTTTTACTCTCACATTTGCCACTTCTTTTATGAACATCAAGGCTTCCTCTAACAGTGACCTTCATGTGAATTGGCTCTCTACAAATATCTATTTTATAATCAGTCTCAAAAAACTTTTTCTTATTAAATACAGAGATCTGACAAACATCCTTTTTTATTGTTAAAACTCGCTTCATCAGCCCCCACAACTCTCCACGCTCAATAGTGGTGTCGAATTTAGACATTAAACAGTCATTGGAGGTGAACTTTTCAACTTTATCCTCTGAAAAAACAAGGCCAGCTGAGAGTATAAAATAAGCAACAAGACTAAACTTTAAGCATGACATTTTTCTGAACCTCCAACATTATTGCCGACGCATCATGTGGCAAGAAACCAGTTTGAACATCCTTTTTCAATTGAAAAAATATTTCATCAAGTATGTCCAACATTTTTATTTTCGAATTATTCATCAATGTTTCAATTATAAATTCAGGTGCCACATCTTCCCAACACTTAAGAAAGCCAGGAGATAGGAATAGAACTCGTTCCCCTCTTTCAAAGACTCTCTCATACTTAGCCGAACTAAAGTCATCTTTTAAAAGATCTAGTTTATTCCCACTAAAGCTTCTTTTTTGATCAGAGCTCAGTAGTTGGAACTTTCCAAACATATGTCCGCAGAACTTGTGATTAGTAAGATCTAGAATTCCTGTAAATACAGCAATTTTTAAAGGCTTATTTTTATTACTGTTTATTTCCGTGACTTCTTTTTGAATTTCTTTAAGAAGCTTTAATTCACTATCTTCAGAGATGACAGAATCGTCCTTAAACTCTTGGAAGATCTGTAGTATTGAGCTCGAGGCCAGATAGGAAGAGGTCTCACTCATCAAAAAGAAAACTTTATTTCCCTCTTTTAAAATATCAAAAAATTCACCGCCAACACTCTCGCCTGCAGCGTATTTGGAAAGAAGCTTTATATTTTTCAGATCCTGAAAGCGCTTGGGTGCTCCAACCTCATATGCTCTCTTAACTCTTAAAAGTTCAGTTTCAACATTTCCAAGAACCTCTGACAATTCTTTGTTCATTGTTAATAGCTGAGACTTTAAAACCATGCTCTCTTTTAGGCCTGCTTCAAGTCTCTCTAAGTTAACACAGACCTTTTCACTATCATCCTCTTCACTAAAATCTAGAACTGTGTTTGGCAGGTACGCTTCTAGGCCTAAAGAGTTTGCGTTAAATATTACCAACATCTTTTGCGTGCTAAGCTTTTTAAACAGAAGATCGTTTCCACTCTTTAAGAATTCTGAATGGACTATTAATAAGTCTCCTTCAAGGCCATTGGCCAACTCATATGTGGTGCAGTCAAGTCGAACAATTGGAAGCTGGCACTCCTTGCCACGATTAAGAAATTTTGAAATCTCTTCACTACTATCAATAATTATCATTTACCCTCTTTTTAAGATATGGCCGATTTTTCCCAATAGAACCTATTAATTTTCATAACTTGGCTGGTTGAGTCACGTGATTCTGATTTTACTGTTTATTTTTATTTTTAACAACCGATTAGAAAAGGAGCTTTAGGAATTATTGAGCGAATTTTTATATAGGTATTGTAATGGCAAAGAAAAAGAGCAACGTCGTAAATTTAGATGAAAGAAAAGAGGCCAAGGCCAAAGCTTCCTCCGGAAATAGCATGATGGTTTCCATCATGAACATGACCAAAAGAATTGAGGAGCTAAAAACCGAAAAACAAAAAATTTGTGAAATGGCCGCACGAACCATCCTTAAAGCTCTAGATGCCAAAGACAAATACACCTATGGTCACAGCATGCGTGTAACATACTTTTCAATGGTTTTAGGTAAGGAGCTCGGACTTAATGATCAAGAGATGTATGATCTTCAACTTTCGGCCCTATTTCACGACATTGGAAAGATTGGAACCCCTGATGCCGTCTTAAATAAGCCGACAAGACTAAGTGATGAAGAGTTTAAAATAATGAAAAAGCACCCAACTGAATCTTATGAAATTCTAAAAGGCTTTTCTGTGTTTGAAAAAGTGGCAAGGTTTGCTAAGCATCACCACGAAAGATATGATGGCAGAGGTTATCCAGATGGCTTAAAAGGTGAACAAATACCACTCTACTCTCGAATAATCTTAATCGCAGATACGTTTGACGCTATGACATCAACACGTGTCTATAGAAAAGGACTGCCCTACCAAACGGCCTATGATGAACTTAATGAGTTCTCAGGTTCACAGTTTGACCCAGAATTAGTTGTTAAATTTATTCGAGGCATGAAGAAAGAACAGGCCAAGAAAGAAGACAAGTTCTACATTCCATTAATGGATGAAATGTACGAAAAAGACGCAGCTTAAATAGATTTATTTACAAAAGTCAGTCTCAGCAGCCATATCAATTTTATATTGCTGCATGCTCGCACAGTCCATATTTGAATCATAATACTCATTTGGATAACACTGAACAGGATCAGAGTTTTTAAGCCTCCAAGCATAATTGTCCCCACACTCCTTAAATGAAGTGGAGTCAACACATGCCCAATGTTTGCCAACGCAGTTATAAACTAATCCCCGGCCAACTGTTAAGTACGAAGGAGCATTCGTTGGAACAAGCTTTTTGTTATTTATAATTTGAGTTTTTTTCTTTTTGGCCTCTTTTTCCAACTCTTGAAGTATTGAGGTCGTAATTCCATCTCCCTCTTCACCTTCACTCTCAATAACTTGATTTACAATTTCATCATCGAATGTAAGTAGTTCATCAGAGCTTTCATCAACTTCAGGTTGTGTTGGAAGTGAAACCTCATAAGGTAGATCATCTGTCGTATCTAAAGAAGTAGGCTCTTCAACTTTTGGCTCTTGAACAGGCTCTGGCCTATTATCTTCGCCTGCCACAATGTTATCTTCTTCAAAAAGAGAATCTAGTTGATCTTCAACATCACTTACAGTTTCACTATCATTTGTTCTAGTTGTTGGAGCGTCACTCTCAAATGTATTATCAAGAGGCTGCTCAGGTTGAGCAACAGTTGGTTCAGTCGGCGTTGGCACAACGACAGGATCAGGCTCAGTCTCAACCTCCGTAGGCTCCTCTATCTTTGGTTGCTCTACTGGCGCTGCAACCTTCTTCCTCTTATATTTAGGAACTACTTTTGCGGTGCCCTGATCCTTCTTCGGCTGTTCTTTTGTTTCTTCATCTTCATGAAGAACTAGCAAAGCTAGCCCAATTATTATAACAATATGAATGACTTTTAACTTTTTCTTTGGTTTCTCTTGTTCTTCTTCTGCGTCATTTTTATTAGTTTTTTTGACTTCAGCTTTAGGGCTTTTTTTAGGCATAAGTTTGGCTAAAAATGGCAATTGGGACTGGAGGGAGGAAAGAAGCTCTTGCCCTTTGGACTTTTTAGACCCACCTTCATCCTCCAAATCATCATCATCCGAAAGATCACTAATGGACATTTCGCTGGTGGCGTCCTCGGGATCGATTGAGCCGGTAGGCTCATCTTCTATATACTCTTCATGAGCCTCATCCAGATCGCTTTCTGCTTTTTTCTTTGAAAACTTACCTGCTAGCTCTTTTAACCTATCTAAAATAGAAATACTCCATTGAAACTCTTAAAAGGAATCTAAATATAATAGTATTACAAAGTCGTATGTTTTTTAAGAAAAATCAGCACAGACCAGACCAAGTGATTCACTCCAGTATATGTCTAATTCTGTCTTCTAGAATGTCCTTGTCATTGACGGCAATGAAACATAACTGAAACAAATTCTCACGGGGAGAAAGCCAGATCGTATCGGGTATACTCTCCTTTCTTGAGTTTGTTATCATTAGTGCTCCAAGATCTGATGAAAAGAACTCTTTGAGCTTCAAAGCAATATATCCCATTGTTTTTCTAACATTGACTTCACAAACAGCCGCAGTTTTAATCGTACCTTTATCTAAATACCTGTAAGAGTCTATCGAAAAAGGAAAAGTAGCTCCCATCTGCAAATAAAAGCCTACAGTTTCGTTAATCGCCTTAAAGTAGCCTTCATCCATTTTAGGCGAGATTAATTTTGTCCCTTTATACTGAAACTTTTCATCTACAATGTTCTCATAACTGATTATTTTATCCTGAGCTAGTGCCAGAGAGCTGAAGTCCTGCACCCTATTTCTCAAAGGTTCTTCGATCAAACATTTACTCTGTGCCAAAAGTTTTTTAATCCTCTTGGCGTCTTTAGGATATACCAAATGCCCTCTTCCACTAAACTCTCCTGGCAATTTATAAACCATATTACTCATAAGCTTTGCATCTGAGCTATCAATAATTTTTGCCTCCGACTCAAAACCTCTTTGTATAGAGAACTTTGTACTCGTGAGCTTAGAGTGAAGTAATCTGTCCTGCTCAATTTCACCAACACTACACCACCAATTTAGAACTTTTTCATTGGAACTTGTAGTTCTAAACTCCCTACCAGTCATGGCCTCAACATGATCCGTGTATTCTTTTGAATATTTTTTTGTGGTGAATATAGGTTTATCTTCAAAGAAGTGAATTAGATATTCAAACTCTTGATTTATTTTATTTGAGATCGGATTGTATTCATTTTTCCCGCTAAATAGAAAGCTTTCATAGTCTGCATTAAATAGCCAACTCACTTCCAATCCTTTCTGTTAGTGACTTTAAATTCATCCTTGTAGCCTTTCACTTTTTGAATAAATTCATCATCCAGCCTTGCCTTTCTTCTGGCCTCTTCCAAGAAAAGTTTTCCTTTGGCCCGGGCGGGTGTTAAAGGCCAGGGCAAGTTTTGGTTATAATATGACCACAAGTCTTTATCTTGTTTCCAACGCTCCATAAACCTTGCACCCAATTGAACATGACTAATTTCATCCTCATAAACAACTTTTAAAATATTTGCTGTTTTAATATCACCCAACTCCCGAAATACCTTTTCGTAGAAGTGAGCAAAGTCCAGGTTGGCCGCTTCAAATGTTAAAGACATCACAGCACAAAATTGTTCTGGAGTTTTGAGTTTTGGCATCTGCTTCCAAAAAAAGTCATTTAAGGGAAAGTCCCCAAATTCATAACCAATATCATTCATTCTTTTAGAATATAGATTAAAGTGTTTCTGTTCATCCTTGAGGGCCTTAAATAACCCCAACTTGAAACGTTTTTGATCCTCTGTCTCATGGGGATAAATTAGCAAGGCCATTGCCATCATCTCAACCGCTAAAAGTTCGTGATTTGCAAAGCTATTCAAGGCCTGTGCTTTCTTTTCATCAATATGAAAATGGCCTTTGGGAAATTTAATCTGTTTTTCTGAAAGTTTTATTTTCGAGCTTCTGGCCGGATAGGCCAAACTAAAATCATTTTCGGGGGCCTTATTGAACTCTACCTTGTCGCAATCGAAAAGCTTGGAATCTAAATCCATTCCCAATAGAATTTTCCTTGCAAAATCAACAACTTCCATAGTTCCTCATGAGTCTTTTTTAATCAATTTTACTTAAGGGAAGTACCTAACTCACCGATAAATTATAAAATAGGAGTATAAATGCCTAAGCTATTTCTTATACTTGCACTAGTTTTTACATTTAACAGTTATTCGCAAGCAAAACAATATCTTAATCCAGAAACCTATTTTAAGGCCGAGGAACAATTAGAGGGTAACGTTGCGGGGATTTCTTATTACCAAGTTATTCCCAAGTACGACGTAAATCCGGACCCAGAGCGACAAGTGGCCTTGGAATTTTACTTTGGAGAATATGACGGATCAGAAGAATCTAAAAGACAGCTCGAGTGGATTAAGGAGTTAATAGACCAAGATAAGGCAACCTCACCCAGCTTTTTGAGGGAAACTCTTGTCACAGGAAGGCATGCTGAAGGCCTAGAAAAAAGTGAAAAAATTGATCAGATTATCAAGGCCGTTGATTCAAAACATATCGTTTTTGATGAAATGCCAGAGTACTTGTTTCAGCAAAATAAGGCCAGGGAACCATCAGCAGTTAAAGACCTTATTAAAGACAGTCTTCAAAGGACAAAAGGCTTTGTCTTTGAACAAAGAGTATTTTGGACTTTGGTCAGAGGAGCTTCAGCTGCGGGTGGTGTTTATGCCGGACTTGTTATCGCAAAGGGAGTAAGTCCAGGTTTGGGTGCCTTAGCGGCCATCCTACCAGCGTTGGCATCGGGATCACTCACTTATCACCTAGGTACCTTTGGCAGGATACTTACAAGTGGCAAGTGGGTCGACCACCTTCTAACCTCAGAGGGTATATTTGCTAGAAATTTACGAAAGGTTTTCAGGCTTACTCCAAAAAGATTCGCAAAGAATCTTCAAAAGAATCATGGCAACCTTATCCGAAGTTACCCTTTAATGAATTATGAATCACCTGAATACTTAAAAATGATGGCTGATATGCAAACGAGCAATAAATTTAATAAAATTGTGCGAGGACTAAAGGCCGTTGAGGAAAACTTAAAGTGGTGGCTTACAGAAGTTGCCTTTGTGGGAATTGCTTTCAAGGCTCCTCAAGTGGCATTTGGTGTTTCAGCTTATGTTTCAGCTATAAGCACGGTCGGAGATATACTGGCGACCTCTTCTTTGGCATTTTTAGCTCAAGGACCTGGAGACATTGCAATCCAAAGTCATAAATTCAAAAAAATGGAAAAGTTAAGACAAGAAATTAAACAAGGTAAACACCCCAACCCAATTAAAGAAATACAAATCAAAGGAGAGACTGTAAGTAAATCACTCCTAGAAGAGCTAGACATGGTTCTTTCAAGTTCCAAATCTGAAGAAAGTTACACAGTCACAAAATATTCCCATAAGGCCCTACAAAGAATTGAGGGGTGGTCAAGAGCGTCGGCCACAGGATTATCTTTTTTCTCTGTGTTGGGTGTGGCCCTGGATATCTCAGGCGTTCCTTTGGCCACTCCTTTATTGATAAGTGTTGGAGCAGGTGGTGGAGTATATCTAGCTCAGGTTAAAGGTTGGGTAAACCTAAGCGTTCCAGAAGTAATTTCCAGAAAGTATCGATCAATAGTGGATAACTCTAAAGGTTTCGTACATGGAATTACTACTAGATATTGTCAGCAAAAGTTCTTGCCTAGAATAGATTAACCTTTAGTGAATGGGGAGCTTTTTGTGGCTCCTCTTTTTTTAGATCCAGGTCTTTTCCCACGCTTCTTAGATGGCCTTCCCTTTGGTGGTCTGGAATCTTTGCCATGTTTAGGTTTTCCAGCTCCACGTGTTTTATTTCCTCCAGATCTGCTTCCCTCAGGTCTTCTCCTCGGTCTGCTAAATCTTCTGGCCCCAAAACATGCCTCACAGATATTAAAGTCAAAACTCTCAGGTAACTTCACTCCGCATGAGGAACAGCGCTGAGAAACTTTTTCTGATAGGAGTTGGTTAAGCTTTTCGATGGCCGCCATTTTATTGGCCAACAAGTCTTTCTCAGAGAAACTAAAATTGTTATTGTCAAAATGTCTTGCGAGCCACTGATAGAGCTCAACGCATTTGATTGCACGCTCTAGGTAGTCAATGTCATCACTTTCCTCATCCACTTCTTCATTAATGATTGGGTTCTCTTTTACATAGTGGCTGGCAATCCAAACAAAATATTGAACGTGTTCCAAGAGGCCTAAATTGACTGGCGCACATGAAAAGCCAAACACCTCACTATCACTTAGCTTGTTTTGTTCATCAACACCTTCAACCATCTCTGTAACTTCAATCATCTCTTTAAGATCTACACAGTAAAATGGCTTCTCAAAAGTCATAGTGTTAAATAGCCTCAAAAACTCCGATAAACTTAAAGTCTTAAGACTGTTCTCTTCGAGTGCTTTATTTACGGACCTAAATATTTCCAAATCTGGGCCAACCATTGCCAATTCTTTTTGATCCAGTTCTGTATTTAGGGCCGTACGTATAATATCTAATCCCTCATCAACTTTCTTTAGAGCAGTGACCTTCCCTTCTGGAAATCTTCCAAATCTTCCAGCGCGGCCAGCAATTTGCTTAATTTCACTCTCAGTAATTGGATGCTCTTTACTATTAAAGAATTTACTTGTTGCAGAGAAAACAATTCTCTTTATTGGCAAGTTCATCCCCATGGCGATGGCATCGGTAGAAACCATGATGTCTGTTTCGCCTTGGTCAAACTTTCTTGCCTGCTCTCTTCTAACTTCTGGAGAGAGTCTTCCATAAACAATAGAGACCTTGAATCCAAGTTTTTCAAGATCCATTTTATACTTCAGAGCATTTCTTCTAGAAAATACAATTAGGGCATCATGCTTCTCAAGCTCGGTAAGCTTGAGCTGTTTGTTCATGACATCCAACTTAGTCATTCTTGTATAAGTTTTAACTTCAAGCTCATCACCAGTTAGAGCAAGAATCTGCTTAACAAGATCCAAAACTGAATGATCCCCGCAAAGATGAATTTCATCAGCATTAATATTTACAAGTGCCCTGGTCCAGGCCCAACCTCTCTGGATGTCCGTAATCATTTGAATTTCATCAATAACTACTACATCAAACTCCTCATTCATCCTTGCCATTTCAATAGTGGAAGAATAATGAGTTGCTCCAGGCTGTTCTATAACCTCCTCGCCAGTTAAAAGGTTTGTTACAACCCCTTTATCGTTAAGGGTGTCAAAGAGCTCACTTGCCAAAAGCCTCAGAGGTGCCAAGTAACAGCCATGCTCCGCCTTCGCCAAAGCTTCGATTGCATTATAGGTCTTTCCAGAGTTAGTTGGACCCATATGATAGACAATCTTTCTAGTCTTTCTTCTTGCATCGCTATGAACCCAGAACTGGCCTAGATATTCTCTCAAAATAGTGGCAGAAATATCTTTTCTTTTAAACGCCATTACCGAGCGGGTAAGTTTTAAAAACTCTCTTTTTAAAACTCCCGGACTTTTCCACATCCCAAGTCCCAATTGAGTGAAAAATCTATCGTACTCTTCACTTGTAATTAGGTCTGGAGAAATATCTTCTTCATCAAGAATTGAATTAAAGAAAGTGATAAGTCTTTCTCTGTATACTCTTCCAAGCTCAGTATTTGGCCCGAGCTTGCTTTTAAGTTCAGCTTTAATGTCTGAATCAAGTTTATTAAGAGAGCCTCTTTTAAGCTTATACCTGATTCGCTGGAGGTTTTTCTCAATTCGCTTTTTTAACTTGCTATAGTAATCGCTAATAAAGCTTATTTTTTTATCCAACACTAATTCATGAAGGGCCTCTTCAGCTTCATATATAATCTGCACATGATCTTTAAATACTTGATCGCGAAGTTTTGCTCTAAAGTCGGCAATACATTTTTGACAGGGGCAGTTTAGAGCATTCGGCTTTAGCTCGGTTGAGAAGTTTTCTTTTATTAATTCTTGAGATTCCAAGTGATTATTCCTAACCACAACCTCCCAGTCCTTAAATGACAAAACATAATTATCTACAAGCTCGCTGGATATTTCTTGTCCTGGAATTAAAGGAAGGCTTTCTTTGTCTGGTAGAATAAAATCATCAAGGAAGCACGTCTCAACGATGGCCTCCCTCTCTGAGAGCTGCCTGGTTGATCCATACTCTTTTTCAAAAACGGCCTCTAGACTGGGATAATCCCTAAAAAGAGAAAAGGCGCTTTCAGCTATTTGCTTGAGCGCCTGCAGGATTAAATTGGCCTGATCTAGAGATCGAAGTTCCTCATCGTTTTCAGGATCCTCATTGTAAGCAAGAATGGCCTGTCTTGAGTTTTCTAAATTTTCTTCGATCTCTTTGTATAAATCCAAATTCTTCAAATAATTTTACTTCCCTAACTCTACCATGAATGCCACTGCAAGCTTGGCGAATTTCTCAGCATGGTCAGCGTTTCCGCCAGACTGCTCAATCGTGTCGTGTTTTGTGTGAATTTTACCGTTTATATCACCCATTGTCGACTCGAATGGAATACTTGCTGGAAAACCTGCATTGTGCCAAGAGGCATGATCTGAACAACCATATCCACATTGAGACCATCCCCAAGGAACTTTAACATAAGTATCAATCAGCTTTGCCAAGAACTTATTTTGAGCATCATTTGTATAATCACTCATGAAAACGATATCAAGATCATCAGTCCCTTTGTGATTAGTCATATCTAGTTGAAGAACACCAACTACATTCTTTCCAGCTTTCTTGTAGCTGTTGGCAATTTCTTTTGAACCAAGAAGTCCAACCTCTTCAGCAGCATATGCCATGAACTTGATTGTCCTTTCTGGTGTGTAGCCTGTCTCCATTGCAAGTCTAATAACCTCGGTCACAGTTGCAATTCCACTGGCGTTATCGTCAGCACCTGGAGCGTGTGCTCTCTCTCTTCCCCAAAATCCTGCAATGGAATCAGCGTGTCCACCAATAACGACTATTTCATCTTTTAAACTATTGCCTTCAATTGTCATAACAACTGATGGTTGTGGCCATTTTTGGTGATTAAAATATTCTACCTTAACATCACTTCTACCTTCGCCAAGCTGACTCCACTTACCTTTAAGCCATGCCTGAGAATCAATGCCTGTTTGAGACTTGTAATATCTGTTTCTGAAGCTAGAAAGTTTTTCAATTACGGCCCTGATTGAATATTCTGAAGTTTGGGCAACCAAAGGTTCAACAATATCATGCTGATCTATTTTATAATTCAAGAAAGGCATGGACTTGCTAAATTTTCTTGTAAAACTATTAGACAATACTGTTTGAGCTTCCTCTAAAGATTCGTGAGCGACAAATCCACCACAACGATTGAACTGGTCGTGCATCATTGTAGAAAGTTTAAGAACCTCATTTTTATGAATTTTTAGAACAGAAATACCGTCAGAAGTAGCGATCTCTTTTCCAGTTGAAAGTGACTTATTCGCTCCACCCACTGCGTCAGATCCAATAGTCACATATAAGAAATCACTAGGTGCTGCGAACGCGGAGCTCGCCAAAATGGTTGATAATCCAATAATCAATTTTAACATATAACAATCCTTTGCTTAGTCTTCTATAAAGTTAAGCGCATTAAAATCGTTTGTAAAACAAACTTCCTCTGACATTCAATTTGTCCCTTGCTTTGAGGGTCCCAACCATTAGAATTTAAATATGAATCAAAAAGCCTTAAAACTAATGTCACACCTAATGGGCCGATCCGAAACCAAACTGGGACTCAAGGCCATCGATCGTTTATTTAAGTTTGGGATTCCCTTTAATTCCCCACATAAAATAAAAATGCGCAGCATATCAAATGAGCTTGTCGCAATGGAGCTCCCTTTAATAAGAGCTAATAAGAACCACTTAGGCACAATGCATGCTTGCGCAATTGCGACAGTAGGAGAATTTTGCGCAGGTGTCCTTCTCATTAAGAACTTAGATCCATCAAAGTACAGAGTTGTTATGACCAATCTAAATGTGACCTATTTAAAACATGGAGCAAGTGATCTTGGTGCTAGATGTGAGCAAGCAGCTACGACACTCTCCCAAGCTCGTGAGCAACTTCAAAACTCTGCCTCTACAGAAATTACTCTTGAAACCAATATTTTTAATAAAACAGATGAGATCTGTGCAAAAGTGGTTACAACATGGCAGCTAAAGAACTGGAATAAGGTAAAAAAGCATAGATAAAACCAAACTTGTCTAATTCCTCTTACCATTTTACGGGCCTTACTGGCTCAATGTAGAATCTTAGCCAAGGAGGAATTTATGGAAAAGAATTTCCCAGTGAGTGTCCCAGGTTTAATGTTCAAGAGATTCACCTCCAAAAAATTAGAAGCAAAAATCCTAAAAGATAAATTGAGGCACAAAAATCCAGAGGCAACACAAGAGCTAAACTCCCTCATAAGCGAGTTACAACAGCTAAAAAATCTATATTCTTTTGGAAAGAATGAAGAAGCAGGGATGATCATTGAAAGCTTCGCTTCCAAGCTACAAAAGTTGGAAGCGAAAATAAATGATTTAACAGGAAGAAGCCGTGGACTAAGCGCTTAGAAACGCCGTCACCTGATAGGTAATAAGGGACATAATGTATGCAAGTGCAAGAGTGTACGCTCCATACAGCAGAGGTGTTTTGTATCCATCAGTCTCGTTTCTCAAAACTGCAAAGGTAGAAATGCATTGTGGAGAAAATACAAACCAAACCATTAAGGCGAACATAGTCGCTAGAGAGAATTCTGTAGAAACCACGTCCTTTAGAGTTTGGACAAGACCTTCTTCATCTTCTTCTTCGGAAGACTCCACACTCATCACTGTCGAGAGTGAGCTTACCAGAACTTCTCTGGCCCCAAAACTTGGGATCAATGCTGTGGTTATTCTCCAATCAAAGCCCATTGGCCTAAAGATTGGCTCAAATGTTTTCCCGATTTTTGCAGCATAAGAGTGGTTTATAGGATGCCCTTGAGTACCTTCAGGAGGATTTGGAAAACTTACAAGTGCCCAGATGATAATTGATAGAACGACAATCACAGTTCCGGCCTTTTTAACAAACATCATTGCTTTTTGAGCAGTTGATCTAAGCACGTTGACCATTCGTGGCATTCTGTATCCAGGAAGCTCCATCATAAGGTGGCTTGGGGCCCTCTTAACCATGGTCTGTTTCATAACAAAAGCGACAATAAAAGCTGAAGCTATTCCCAAACCATATAGAGAAAACAACACTAGCCCAGGTAGTCCTAAAAATCCAAATACTGTTTCATTTGGAATCGAAGCCGCGATTAGCAAAGTATAAACAGGAAGTCTTGCACTACATGTAGTAAGCGGAGACACCATCATGGTCACCCATCTTTCTGTTGGGTTCTCCATAATTCTAGCAGACATGATCCCAGGAATTGCACAGGCATGAGACGATAATAGAGGCACCACGGCCTTGCCTGGAAGTCCTAACTTTCTCATTACGTAATCCAATAGAAATGCAGCTCGACCTAAGTATCCAAAGTCCTCCAAAAGATTGATCAAAATAAATAGAAAACAAATATGGGGAAGAAATACCATTACTCCCCCCACACCAGCGATGATACCATTAATAAGTAGACTCTTAAGATAGCCATCTGGAAGAATTCCATCAACACCAGCAGCGGCCAATTCAAACCCCTGTTCGATCCAACCCACAAATGGATCCGCCCAAGTAAAAAGCAATTGAAAAGTTAAAAGTAGGATTACAAATAGTATCCCCAAACCAAAAATCGGGTGCAGAAGAATACTATCTAGTTTTTCAGTAAAGTTATCCCTGCTTATGGGAGTTTTAACTGATTGTCTGATTATATTCTCAACTTCGCTTAATTTATTTTGAATGTATTGAGGTTCTTTAATGTCTGATTCAAAGCTTTTCTTATAATTAAATTCTTTTTCAGGCCGTGCTTGAACGTCAAGACACGCCTCCATTAAGTCACTTAATCCTTTTTCATCCACAGCGACAGTGGGAATAACCCTAGTTCCCAGTGCCTCTGAAAGAAGATCCAAGTCTAACTTCAGGCCTCTTTTTTGTGCAACATCCATCATATTAAGTGCCACAACAAACTTTTGACCCAGCTCTTTTACTTGAAGTGCTAAATAAAGGCTTTTACGCAAATTCGTGGAGTCGACGACAATTACGAAAACGTCTGCCTTTTCTTCTTTTTTCTTATTTAGAATGTAATCTCTTGTTACTTTCTCATCTAAGCTTGCAGCATCTAGAGTGTACACTCCTGGAAGGTCAACCACTTCGAATGACTGGTCATTATAAACAGTCTTACCTTTCTTTTTTTCCACTGTAATTCCAGGAAAGTTAGCAACTCTTTGTCTATTTTTTGTTAGAGCATTGAAGAGGGCCGACTTGCCACTATTTGGTAGGCCAACAAGGGCTAATAAAGACATAAGTTTTACTCCGATTCTACTTTCAAGATTTCCACAAAGGCAGCTTCCCTCTTTGTTAGGGCATATTGAGAATTTTCGACCTCAACAAGAAGTGGGTCTCCAAATAAAGGAGCCTTTCTTTTTAACGTAATTAATGAGCCAGGAAAGAAGCCAAACTTATTAAATTTGGCCAAAAGCTCACTATCATCATGGATTGCTGTTATTTTATATTGAGTATTTTTCTGAGCGTCATTTAATCGCATACTATCGCCATTGTTTGATATATTAAACATATATCTGAACTAACAAACTGCGAATCAAATGTCTACTGACCAGTGTAAATTTCTCACTACATCGTGGTTTCACCAGATGGAGCTAACTTACTGAATTCTTTAAATTTAGCACTGTCAGCTGCCTCTAGTTGCTTGGCGATTATCGACTGTCTTTTCAAATTTTCTTTGTAACCCTTATAAAGAACTTGAAGGCTCTCTACGATTAGTTCTTCCGAATTAGTGAGCTCCACATCCTTGTTTTCAAAGGAGTCACTCAATTCATCCCCTCTCATTCTAAAGTGTTTAAAGCTTGAAGGATTATTCCCAGATTTTAGCGATTCGGTTTGCTTTCTAGCGCTATTAATAATCATCTGAGTTTTAGACAGACTAACCTCTAATTGAACTAGCTTTTTCTCTAGACCAAGGTAGTGTGCGCTCATAGTCTCAAAGTATCCGTACAACTTGTCATAGGCCGCTTGGAATTTTTTTACCACCTCTGGATGGCTGATTCCTTTCTTAATATGAATAAAGCTTGCTAGAGCTTGACCAAGCTTATCTTTAGCTTGGGCAGCTTCGCTTCTATTTTCTTTAATAGAGTCTTTTAGGCCATCTAAATTAGGAATGGAAACGGCCATATCTTCGATAGAATTTTTTAGAGTTCCAAAGTCACTTTGAGCACTCTCCAACTCCCCTACCGCATTGAAGAAGTTTAAGCTAAAGTCAGAGCAAATTCTTTCAAGACTTTTTGAAGTTTTAGACAGTGAACTTACCCCGTCCTTAAACTTCTTAAGGCACTCAACTCCTTCTTTTGAAGTTGTGAAAACCTCGGTGTTGATTTGGTAAACTTCTTCGTTGATAGTGTGAGTATTTTCCAAGAAACTTCTTAAACCATCTATTTGATTAAGAAGAGAGCGTTTTTCTTGAGCATGCTTCTTGGAGAAGTCCTCGAACATATCGAGCATATTTTCAATACCACCGACTTCGTACTCTTTTCTAAGCTGATTTTTGTCTGCGGATTCAAAGGCATCTTCCATAAACAATCTTAGTGTTTTGTCGATTGGATTAACAATCGAGACGGCCTGATCTTTAATTGTCTCTCTCATTGAAAGAAGTGGATAAAAGAAAAGCATAATTTTCTTAGAGTTATTATAACGTACCGGAGAAACAAACATTTCATAAGGTTTAGTTTCAGATGCAGCATTTGCTTTCAATTGAATTTGGTAGATTCCTGCAACATTATTTTTTAAAGCCTCCAAAACAGGATCATCGTGCCCAAGATTAGTAAGTTTAGAAAGATAGTCCCAGCTTAAATAGTCTTTTGCAGCTTCTTCTTCACTGATCTCCCAATCCCTGCAAAACTGTTTGTTTGTCCATTCAACCTTCAAATTTTTATCAAGCATGATCGCAGAAAAAGGCAGTGCCTCTTGAAATATTGTTCCAAAGCTCATTCTCTTATTTACATAATCAGACATTCTTCCAACAAACTCTTGAAAATCTTTACTGAAAAGTTCCTCTTTCAGGGGATCTCTTGCGATGACAGAATCTGCAACAAGAGTTTTTATCTCCTCCTCCATTTCATCTTGGGACCTTTTGAAAGACCACTTATTAATCAAGAACCCGAAAAAGAAAAGAAGAGAAGTTAGAGTTAAGAGACCGAGCATTGCGAATGCATAGTATCTTCCCATCTGCTCGACTTGAATTTTTTGAAAAGAAAGCTCGGGGCTAATTCCCCCCAACCAATGGTTAAACTTTTCTTTGAAATCTCCAAACATTTTAAGTGAGAAGTCCCTCTCTGTTATGAACTTCTTTAGCATTGAGGTTTCCACTCTCATGCTTGCGATTCGCTCTTTAATATCAGATTTATCTTTATCGCTAAGAATTGAGTTCTCGGTAATTTTAATCATAGAGTCGAAATCTTTTTCTACTCGAGAAACCATTTTTGTAAGTTTGCTCCCCACGAGTGTTCCTTCTGAAACTCGTGAGACTCTCTCGCTCATCCTTGTCAAAGTTCTCCAACGATTATCTTTGGCGAACTCGTAAAAAGAGTCGATTTTATTTTTGAATACAGAGATTACTTTTGAACTTTTTTGAAAAGATATTAAGTTCCCAGCCGACTTTTTCAACCTATCAAGCTCATCGCTGGCACTATCATACGCTTCACTGTCAACAAGGTTATCAATGGCCTTCATCTCTTTTTCAACGATTGAGATTTTTTCGAGGGCCTCTTTTGGACTTTCTTTAACGATCAAGTTTTCTATTTCTTTAAACTGAGCCCCATCCTGGAGGTTTTCCAGAATAAACCCAGCCTTGTGAAGACTTTTGCTTCTACTGCCATCTATGAAACCCAAATGCCAAAAGTATGTTACAGAACCGAGTACTGCAATCATAATCGAGATCAAAGAGATCTGGTAATATTGAGTTAATTTCTTAGATAGCTTATCGATCATCCTAATATATCCTTTGATTCATCACTTCCTAGTGATCAGCACACGCAAAGGCATTATCCCTTAGGAATTACGAAATTTGAAGAGTTTAGGGGCGATTATTTATTACAAAAAAAAGCCCGACTTGTTCAATCGGGCGCTTTTCAAATATCAATTTCGGTAATTTTTAACTAGCAAGATCCTCATGAGAGTCAAAGTCGTTTTTAAGTTTTGCCTTCAACTTCAAAATGGCCTGGGTATGAAGTTGAGATACTCTTGACTCAGTTACATCTAAAACTTGCCCTATTTCTTTAAGATTCAAGTCTTCAAAGTAATATAGCGACAGAACCAATCTTTGTTTTTCTGGCAATGCCTTAATTCCTTCTTTAATGATATTTTGAGCACTCTTGTAATTTACAGCGGAAAACGGATTTGAGCTTCTTCTATGCTCTAGAAGGCCCATCATAAGCTTCTTGTCACCTCTATTAAAGCTGGCAGAATCGTCAATATTTAACAGGGAAACCGATTTTGATTTATTAACCATGTCATGGAAATCTTCAAGACTACACTCAAGCTCTTTACACATTTCGTCGTCTGTTGCAGGACGTCCCAATTCTCTTTCAAGTTTGGCATACGCTTTCTCAAGCTGCTTTGACTTCTCTCTTACCGACCTAGGAACCCAGTCTTGTGAACGAAGCTCGTCAAGGATTGCACCTCTAATTCTAAACTCGGCATATGTTTTAAATTTGTTATCTCTAGACGGATCAAATTTTTGGATAGCGTCCATTAGACCAATTACACCGCAAGAAATCAGGTCATCCAATTCAATATTAGAAGGAAGTCTTGAAGCAATTTTTTGTGCAATGAACTTTACCAGAGGAGCATACTCCACAATAATCTGGTCTTTTACTTCTGGTTCCATAACACATCTGTAGTCTTTTAAGTTTTTCAATTTAGTAGACAGTGACGACATGAGCTCTCCTTAGCTAATAGTTTGAACGTCTTGTTCCAATCTGTTTCTTGAAGATGAGTTGAACTCACCCAAGGATCTGCTCAGATCATCGGAATACCTATGAACAACTTGAAGAAATTTTTTATGGAAGCCAGATTCGGTGTTTGCTAGGAAAAAATTATCAAATCTTGAGTGTTCTACCTCAATTCTCTTAAGGCCACCCAAGATATTTGTCCTGCATCCAAGGAAGTTTTCCACAGTCTCACTAATAGTTACGGCCACTCTTTGAAACTGCTTGGATGTCAGATACATATTTACTAAAAGATGGTTTTCTTTTACCCCAAACTTAGTGCTCAGAACCTTCATCAAAGAGTATGAGTCTGTGATAGAGGCCTTGTCAGGAGTTACTACGAATATTCTTTGGTCACAGTAGGCATTTAAAATTAGGGCCTCTTTGGATAGTCCAGCAGGGCAATCAAGGAGGATGAAGTCAAAATCATCCTCATGACCCGCGATAATATCCAGAATCAACTCCTCAAGCTTTAATTTCGACTCAAATAAATCCAAGTCTCCATTACAAGCAGAGAGTAGATGAAAGTTGCCTTCAATATGCAAACAATCCTCAAAGGATTTCTGTGCAGTTAAAAGGGAGTAAAAATTGGAATTGTTAAGAGGAAGTCCCAACCTAATTGCCGTATTAGACAAATTGTAATCGCAGTCTATAAGAAGAGTCTTATACCCTTGATTTGCCAATTCTTTGGCAAACTTCAAGGCAATAGAAGTCTTTCCAACCCCTCCTTTGCCACCAGTAAAGGAAACTGTGACAGATTTGTTGAAGGACTTTTTCCTTTCGTGAATTAGAGCTTGTACCTGTTGGCGCTGAGACGAATTGAATGACATCAGCCATTCGCTGGTTTTCTGCATAACTTCCTGTCCTCTTAAACCCAAAATCCTTTCGGGCGCAAAAAATTAAATGTGTATTACAGGTTGAACATTCCGGCCAAAATCCTTTCGGCCGTAGCTCCTTCGATGTCATCCGGTACTGTAGGTCCAGTGCCAAAAAACTTCAAAGGAAGATTGTTAAACTTGTAATGTGTATTAACCAAGGCTCCATAATTCAAACATTGATCAACATTTGAAATTATAACGCCATTTAACTTTTCTTTGTACTTGGAAAGAATTTTTCTATTGTACAATTCAGAATGAATTGCAGATATATTGGCAAGCACTTCCAACTTCTTGAAAGAACGCTTCAATGTATCCAAGATCTTCTTGGACTCGTCCTCTTTTCCGGCATTAACCTTTATATCAAGCAAAATTTGTCTTTTGTCTTCGATAGCTTTTCTAGCTTCAGACATTAGGTGTGAAAGAGTTTCAACATTGGAGATGTCGAGATTAAAAACTTTTTGAGCAAACTCATTCTCCACAGGTTGCTTGTCAGAGCGAAGCCTAATAACTTTCACATCTTCCATCAACACTGCAAGCTTCATGGCCATACTTGTTTGCCCTGAAGAGCTTTCAGAGATTAGAGCAGTAACTACTGGAATATCATCCTCTTGAGTTGTGGAAAACATTGGCAACTCAGTATTAATCATTGAGGCCAACTCTCTTAATGCTAAATCGAAAAGTTGGTCTTCATCTCTTTGGTCTACCTCGTTTAGTTCAAATCTGGCCTTTTTAAGTATTGTACCAACAATTGATTCACTTAAATCCAAGGTTCTAAGAGATTCCTTTAGATCAGTCATTGCAGGATTTTCTTCATCCTTGGAATTGCGCGGGCCGATTGCATTTTTGGAAAGTTCAAAAAGCTTTTGTTCAAGAATTTCTATTTGTTTTTTTTGTGAATCTAATTGGGCCTTAAGCCTTCTTTCATACTCATTTGGCCCTGTTTCTTCCACTCTCACTTCGGAAGTGCTCACTTTTTCAGCAGCTTCCACTCTTCGCTGTGGAATGATTTCCTCTTCTTCTTCATCCAAGTAGTCTTGCATGCTCATTGAAGTCCCTTGAGGCTCTTCCTCTTCAGTTGTCAAAAAGTCATCAAGTGAACTTTTGAACTTGGAAGACGCTTTTGAAACAGTATTCACTACCTTATTAAGCCCAATATTTCCGTAGCCCCCCCCTCCATTTACCTTGGCGGAGTTTGAGCTCGCGGGAGCATGGTCGTTGTATTCATTAATCATATGGTTTATAGAACTTGAAGGGGCCTGGTAGAAACTTTTCTTATGTTCGCCCAAAGCACGATCAACATTTGATTTTTTGCTATAGCTTTCTTCAGAAATTGCCGCAGTGATTTCAACTCTACCTTTTTTAAACGCACCTTTAAGACCCTTATTTGTGATAGTCTTTAAAATAATCGCGTCTGGACCAAGCTCGCCTTTCACTGATCTTAATGCTTCGTCTAAAGTTTCCGCTTCAAATTTTTTTACATACATTTCTTACACCCTCACGGTCCCAAGAGACCTGATGTTAATTTCTGGACTTAGTTCATTGTGACTTATCACAATCAGGTTTGGAATAAATTTTTCTGTTAACTTCTTAAAGTGTCTACGCACTACTGGAGAACACAGAATAACCATTTTTTCACCCATATTGGTGGCTTCCTCAATACGTTCGTTCAAACTGGCAAGAATCGTCTGTGTCAGTTTGGGATCCAGTGACAGTTGCTGTCCTTGCTCTGTTTGGATCAAATTCTGAGCTATGGATTCCTCAATACCTCGGTCTAAAGTAAAGAGAGGCACGTCGCCAGAGTCGCTTTTAACCCTTTCCGTAATTGTGCGGTATAGGGATTCTCTGGCCATTTCAGTCAGAGAGTCAGCGTCTTTAATTATTGTACCATTTTCGGCAAGAGATTCAAGAATTGTGCGCAAATCTCTGACAGGAACACCCTCCCTTAGTAAATTTTGCAGGACTTTCAGCACCGCCCCCAAATTTAGGATTTCAGGTACTAAATCATCTACTAATTTAGGGTAATCTTGTTTAAAATTATCCAGTATTTTCACAAGCTCTTGCCTACCAAGAAGTTCATGCATATTGCTCTTTAAAACTTCAGTGATATGCGTGGCTATTACAGTTGATAAATCAACAACGGTATACCCATTATATTGAGCATCTTCTTTTAGTTCCTCATTAATCCAAACTGCATCAAGTCCAAAGACAGGCTCAGTTGTCTCAATTCCATCGATTTTCTCAATAACTGTTCCAGGATCCATTGCCAAGAAGTGATCTGGCATCAACTCGGCCTTCGCCACAACAATACCCTTGATTTTTAAGTTATATTCGCCTGGCTTTAGCTCTAAATTATCACGAATTCTAACTGAAGGAATGATAATCCCCCAATCAGTAACGAACTGTTTTCTAATGTGGCTAATTCTTTCTAATAGATCACCGCTTTGATCTGAATCCACGATATTTACAAGACCATATCCAACTTCAAGTTCCACCATCTCAAGAGAAAGAAGGTCTTCCAGCTCTTCGGGGTTACTTTTCTTCTCAGTGATTGCTTCAATTTTGCTTGCTTGTTCGGCCTGCTCTCTTTTCTGTTCAATTCTAAATGCAGTAAAACCTACAATGGAAGCGATCACCAAGAATGGAAACATTGGAAAGTCTGGCACTAGTGAGAAAAGTACCAATACACCGGCCGTTATGTATAGGGCCTTCGGTTGTACACTAAATTGTTTGCTTAACTGCTCGCTTAAACCTGTTTCATCGGTATTTCTAGTGGCAATAATACCAGCAGCGGTTGAAATAATTAGGGCCGGGATCTGGGCAATAAGACCATCCCCCACAGTAAGAAGAGTAAAGACTTCAGTGGCCTCAGAGAAACTCATTCCATTCTGAGCTACACCGATAATTATCCCACCCAAGATGTTAACCGCAGTAATTAAAATACCAGCAATGGCATCACCACGGACAAACTTCGAGGCACCATCCATGGAACCATAAAAATCTGCTTCTGCAGCGACTTCTTTTCTTCTTTCTTTTGCTTGCTGATCATTTATGAGACCAGCATTCAAGTCAGCATCAATTGCCATTTGCTTTCCTGGCATTGCATCCAATGTAAATCTTGCAGCAACCTCAGCAACTCTACCAGCACCTTTGGTGATAACGATAAAATTGATAATTACAAAAATAATGAAAACGATAATACCGACAGCATAGTTTCCACCAACAACGTAATTGCCAAAAGCATTAATAATCTCGCCGGCTGCACTTGAACCTTCAGAACCACCACGGATCAAAATATTTCTTGTTGAGGCAACGTTTAAGGAAAGTCTAAAGAGAGTCACTACGAGTAAAACTGCAGGAAAAGTTGAAAAGTCTAAAGGCTTTTTCATGTAAACAGAAACAAGTAGGATAACAAGTGCTCCTGCCAGAGTCAGGGCAATAAAAAGGTCCATCATCATAGGAGAGATTGGAACAATCATCACGCCTAATACAAAGATTAGACCAAGTGCGACCGCTAGATCTCCCTGCTTTCCAAACTCTTTAAGTTTCTCTAACATAACCTACCTTTTACTAGCTTAATGCTTTTTTCTTCTTTTTAACCTTGTAAACGAAGGCCAAAATCTCTGCTACAGCTTTATACAAAGACCTAGGAACACCTTGCCCAACGTCGACAGTTTTATATAGTGCTCTTGCCAAGGGAACGTTTTCAACAATAGGAATGTCATTTTCCTTAGCAATCTCTCTAATTCTTAAGGCCAGGTGATCTTGGCCCTTTCCAATAATTTCAGGAGCGATCATCGTTTCACCGTCGTATTTAACAACTATCGAAATATGAGTTGGATTCGTGATAACAACGTCTGCCTGCGGAATATCGGCCATCATTCTCTTAGTGGCCATGTCTCTTTGAATTGCTCTGATCTTTTGCTTAATTTCGGGAGAACCTTCTCTTTCTTTGTGCTCTTCTTTAACCTGTTGCTTTGTCATTCTATGCTTTTCTTTATAAGCATATTTTTCCCAAGCAAAGTCACCCACTGCCACAACAACAAGCCCGCCCAATATTGAAAGGGCCAACTTAAAAGCAAATGTCTTTCCATAGCTGAAAGACTCAGCAGCTTCAGTGTGAAGGAAGCCTGTGAAGCTTGTTAAATTGTCAGAAATAATTGCGTAGGTAATTCCAAGAACTATTGAAAACTTAAACAAACCTTTTAATACTTCCACAATTGATTTTTTGGAGAAGATTCTCTTAAAACCAGCCAGTGGGTTTATTCTATCAGGCTTCAATTGAAGAACATCCGGAGCATAAAGAATTCCAACTTGCATAACTTGAGCAAGAAACCCTAGAGCTGCAGAAGTTATGAAAACAGGAGCCAGACATTTTCCGGCCATAACTAACGTTTCCTCAAGTATTCTTCTTCCAAGTTCTTGAGTGTATGCCCTTTTTATTTCAAGGCCGTAAAGCCACTCGATATATTCAGAGATGATTTCGAACATATATAAACTGGACATAACAAGAACAGACAACACACCTGTTAAGATGAAGATACTATTAAATTCTTTCGAGGAGGCGACGTCCCCTTTTTTTCTGGCCTCGTCCAACTTATGTTGGGACGGTTCCTCGGTCTTTTCGCCTTGATCGTCACTCATTGACTGTCCCTTATATTACAAACTGGAACCACTGCCCCAGCCTTTCGACATACATTTTGTAAGCAACATGAAAATATTCTTCAGAAATTGCAAAGAAAACCATCAGCCCGATTCCGATGTTAACTACAAAACTAACCATTAATATATTCATTTGAGGAATAGTTCTCGCAACAATTCCCATAACCAAGTTTAAAAGCAAGTTTGTAAATAATATGGGCGTTGATAACAAGAACGCTGCCTGGAAAACTCCTTTAAAGAAGTCATTGTAGAAAATATGAATATTGGTAAAGTTACCAAGGTTTTGCATTGAAACGCTAAAAAAAGAATTTAAAACACCTTTAAACATTGGGATCAGCGCTCCCGTCGTCAAGATCATGATGATAATAGTCCATTGGATGATTTTTTCAAAAGGACCAACTTGTTGTTTTTGAGTTGGGTCGAAATAACTGATTGAAGCAAATCCAATCTGTTGAGTCATGATCGAACCAGATGCAACAAACAAGTTCATAATACTTTTTACAAGAAAACCGATTAGTAGTCCTGTAATAGTATGAAAAATTGTTAAAAACCAAAAATTATCAAGCCCTACCGCCAACACTTCTTGAACCATTGTAGATTTAACCACCGGAAAAAAAGCATATGAGACTACGACAGACATTAATACCTTTACGACGTTGGGAACACTTGTGTTGTCGAAAAGAGGAAGTTGAACCAAAATAGTAGACCACCTTACAAATGTAAGCCAAAATGCAATAAGAACGGTGTAGTCTACTACAGTTACATTAATCATCTATGCATTACCACCGATGGAATATTAACATAAAGATCATGAGTGAAAGAAGTAATAGTCTCCATCATCCATGGGCTTAGAATAACCAAAGCAAGAACGATAACCACAATCTTTGGAATGAAAGAAAGGGTTTGTTCGTTAATCTGAGTTACAGCTTGAAATAGTGAAACCAAAATACCCACAACTAAAGCACCCAGTAGCATAGGAGCTGCAAGCATAAGCGTAACCTTTACCGCCTGGTTTGTGATCTCAATTACAAATCCGTTATCCATTTATTCTCCTAATTAAACGATCTTAAGATTGAACCGGTTACCAACTGCCACCCGTCAACCAATACAAACAACAACAGCTTAAAGGGCATTGAAATAATTACCGGTGGCAGCATCATCATCCCCATCGCCATAAGAACAGAAGCAACAACCATATCCAAAATAAGAAATGGAATATAAAGCAAAAATCCGATCTGAAAGGCCGTCTTCAATTCAGAAATAATAAATGCAGGAATAAGAAAATGAAGAGGTACTTCATCGATTGTTTGCGGAGCACTTTCCCCAGTCACCTCATAGAATAGACCAATATCTGCTTTTCGAACTTGTGAACTCATAAAGTTTCTTAGTTCACCTTCAATTCCAGAAATGGCCTGAGTCGTTGTGATTTGTTTATTCATGTAAGGCTCGATGGAGTCTGTATAAATAGCCTTTCCAGTCGGCATCATTACAAATGCGGAAAGAAAAAGTGCAAATCCTATCAACAGCTGATTTGGTGGCATACTCTGAGTACCAATAGCTTGTCGCATGAAAGAAAGAACAACTATGATTCGAGTAAACGAAGTTGTAAGAATAATGAAGGCCGGAGCCAAACTCAACAAAGTGAAAAGCACAATGACTTGCATTGTGTCCACTAGATCCGTCCCCTGTCCAAAGTTCACGCTTAAACCAGGTAGATTGACATTGCTTTGTGCAATCGCGCTAGGAGCGGCAAACATTAACAATGCCGGCAACGCTTTGGTCAGAAAATGAATTGTTCTTCCTAAACAATTCCTCATGATTAAGATCCTTTTACTTAATGAAGGGGTTTGAGGTTTTTAACCTTCTTTTTAATTTGATCTGAAAACTTCACCTTGTCTTTAACATCGATATAATCTGATAAAGAGCTTTGTTTATTTGATTTTGTGATGTCTTCTTTTAGTTTAATCTTTGACTCTATCGACTCTTCCTTTCCGGCCAGTCCTAGATTGTCATCAAAGTTGTCCCCAGCGATCTTTCTTTCTCCATCCTTTAAAAGACCAGCGACATCATTTATCTCCGATATCGGATGGATGCCAGCGTCGGTATTGCTAACTAGAAAAACTTGATTGTGGGCCTTGATCATCATTAAACTCTTTTTAGGGGCGATGTAAGTTTGAGACAATACTTGAACCTGGTCGGTCTTATTCAAGAATCCAAGCTTGCCCTTCTTAATAAATCCTTTCTTCATCAAAGTAACAATTCCGTAGAACAACAGAAGAGTCACGGCCAAAAATGCAACAAACTTGCCACCATACTCAACTAATGAAAACGAAGACTTGGAATTGCCAGCAGGACTCTTTTGAATGCCAGATAGAGTCGTTTTGACCTCATCATTGTCCATTTTGGGTCTAATAATTTTGCCTGCTACTACCTTCTTATTATCTTTCTTCTTATCAACCTTTAGAAGCGAATTTAAATAATCTTCATTTAAGTAATCCTTCTTTGGGGTCTTAGCTTTCGTTTCAACCTTAGCAGCCTTTTGAACCGCCTTTTTAGGAGCAACTTTTATTCTAGGAAAATTCAATTCAATTTGGTTGTCCTTAATCATCAAAGATACTTTGTCTTTGTACTTGGCCATAGAGAATGGAAATACGGCCTTCAGCTTTGAAGAGTTATGAGAACTTGTGCTTACATTAAGAGATGTATCCTTAGTCTTACTTGAAAATGCGACCTTTTTATTAATTTCTCTTTTCACCTTGCTGTCAGGAATTGTGACATGAATTAGTGAGTTCGAAACCCTTAACTCTGGATACTCTTTGAGAGCTCCGTCAAACTTTATAATCAGTCTGCCTTGGTCTTTGGTGGATTTAAAGTCCATAGACTTGATTTCCACCTCTCCAAAAGCAAAGCTGCAGCTCAGTGCCAATAAAATAATTGTTTGCATTACTCTCATTAGTGATTCCTTCTTATTTCAAAGTTTCAATTCTTTCCAGCGGGCTGATAATGTCAGTCAGACGGATTCCAAACTTTTCATTTACAACAACGACCTCTCCTCTAGCTACAAGCTTCCCATTCACTAAAACCTCAAGCGGTTCACCTGCAAGCTTGTCTAACTCGAGAACTGAGCCTTGACCAAGTTGAAGAAGATCTTTAATTACTACGGAGGCTCTTCCCAACTCGACACTCACCTTAAGGGGGATGTCCAAAATAAAGTCTAGGTTCTGAACTTTAAGCTTGTTTAGAGCGTCGTCACCGGTTTTGATTTGATCGGCCAATTGGGCAATCGCGTCCTTTTGGTCCTGATTCATATCATTTTGATTTTCAGTGTTGTTCTCTTCCATTTTCCTATTCCTTTAATCTTTTGGTTATTTGAACCGCTCTGTTGCCTTTATACTCCCCTGCCAAGCAAAAGAGCTTCTTTACACCTTCTATTTCAACTGCCAACTCACCTGAAACTTCTTGGTGTAGAGGTATAATATCTCCAATTTGAAGTCCCACTAAATCGCCAACAGTCATCTCTGTATCTCCTAGCTTCACCACCGCCTGTGCCTTGGCACCTTGAACATGGTCATGCATTGACTGAGTCCAAAGAGAGTCAACTACATCATTTTCTGACTGATAACTTGAGCTGAGCTTTTGCTTAATTGGCTCTATTGTAGAGTATGGGATAACGACCATGATTGTTCCCGAAGCAGATTCAAACTCTACCTCAAAAGTAGTCGTTATAATGACATCTGACGGTGGAACAACCCCCACAAACTGTGGGTTGATTTCGGTTCTCATGTATTGAGCGTCGATTTTATGAACAGGGGCCCACGCCTCTTCAAGGTCTGTGATCGCCATATCCATAACTCTTTTCATAAATGAGAGCTCAATTGAAGTAAATTCCTTTCCTTCAATCTTTGTGAAAGGACGATCTGTCCCTCCAAAATAAGAATCGATAATTGCATAAGCAAGCTTTGACTCAAATACTAAAAGAGCAGGCCCTCTCAGTTCATTAAATCTCATAATTGCCATGCAACTAGGTATTGGAAGAGTGTTTACAAACTCGCCAAATTTTAGCAAGTCTGTAGATATCATTGAGATAGTTGAGATTTTTCTAAGAGAGTTTGAAAGCGAAACTCTAAACGACCTTATAAATCTCTCGTAAATAATCTCAAGGATAGGCATTCTGCCTCTAATAACCCTGTCTTGATTTGTGAGATCATAAGGCTGGATATTTTCCGAGGAGTCATCCTCATCGTATTCACTATCAAAGCCGGCTTCGACCTCATCATCGCCGTCTTCATTTACAGCGCTTAATAGAGCATCGACTTCGTCTTGACTTAATACTTGAGCCATTTTTCCCCTCCTGGGCCTTTGAGCGAGAACATCCTATTCCCGCAGGTTCACACGCCAAATCTAGTTGATTTGGAATCCTACATAAAACAAGTCTTCAACTTTTCCATCAATTAGAAATGAGTTGATTGCAGACTTTATTTGCTCTTTTAAGTAGAGCTTGCCATCCCGCTTGAGGATGTCTTCCGGTCTTTTCGAATTTAAAATTCCGATAATAGTGTCGCGAATTTGTGGCTTTCTTGCCTCAACTTCAGCAACTTCAGAATCAGGGCTAAGCTTCAATACAGCATTTAGCCTCACATATCTTCTTGGACCATCACCTTGAGCAAGGTTAACTGTAAAAGTCTCAAGGTTCACAAGAGACTCACGTGAGATCGTTTCTACAGGCCTATCTTCAGGAAGGCCATCTTCGCTACTTGATGAAGCACTCGCTTGCTTTAAAAGCTCATTCAGATCTGGTCTAGCAGCTTCCATCTGCATAAATTGATATTGAAAGAAGGCCACAGTGGCCAGGCCAATCGTATTTATGATTAATAACAATGCAACAAGTGGGCTTTTTTGGCTGGATGCCTTTTCAGAAACTTCTTCTTGAGCGCCGACTTCCTTGTCTTCTTCTGCCATGAGTTCCAACTCCTTTAAGTTGATCGGGAAGACTTCCTGTCTCCCATGTCAAAATTATAGCCCTCAAAATTTTTGATATCAAGTAGATCCTGCCGGTTGGGAAAAATTATCCGGGAAAAAAGCCATTTTTTCGTCAGCATTTTGACACCACGGCATTATTTTCAAGCTTTTGACGGTAATTCTTAGATTTGGAGGAAATATTTTCCTAGTGAGTAGATCCACATGGCATGTATAGAAAGTATGCCCAAACCAAAAACATACATCCTGTGTACAATATTATTTCTACCTAAATGAATATAAGAGTGAATATATCTAGATAATGCGAAGACAACAGCGAGGCTGCTGGTTAAGGTGTCTCCAAGGCCTAATACAATAATGACTAAAGAGATGGCATAAAAGAGAGACGGAGCTTCATAAAGGTTTGAGTAGTTCCTAGATGCTTGAACAAGTTTTGAGGATAGTTCATGCTCTTTTTCATAGGTTCTAAAAACGCTAACTCTAACCTCTCCCCTTTTAATTGCATTGAATCGAACAATAAACATTCTAAATAAGACAATGATCTTTAAGAGCCATATTAGACCCATGGATGCTATCAGAATTTGTTCATGCATAAAACTTCCTTACAAAAAAAAGGGGGAAGCATCGCTTCCCCCACATATCTAAAACCTTAAAAAAGGTGATTAGAACATGTCTTTCCAAGCTTTTCCTGGACGAAACTTAGGAAGAGTCTTAGCTTTGATTTTGATTTTTTCACCAGTTGCTGGGTTAACACCAGTTCTAGCTGATCTCTTAACTTTTGTGAAAGTTCCAAATCCAACCAAAGAAACATCGTTACCTTTCTTAACAGACTTCTTGATTGTATCAAGCATGTTGTTTACGAAAGCGTCAGCGTCTTTCTTAGTAAGGTGGTTAAGTTCTTTAGACTTCAAGATTGCTTCTACTAACTCTTTTCTGTTCATACGAATCTCCAAATGCAGTGTTAATAATACTATAGGAAAATGTTTGCTTATAATTTTTGTAATGGCAAACCTTTTTTCACCATTTTTTTATTTTTTTATGAAAAATTCACTTTTTTTTAAAATGCTGTAATTAAGCTCTCTAAGGGCTTGCCAGAGTATCTTAGTTGTATTAGCCGCTATTTTTCTTAATAATGCCTAAATTGGAAGCTAGAAATAGTATGGAATAGTGGGTAAAAAAAGACCCGCTGGAAGCGGGTCTTGGGCAATTTAAATTAATTATAACTTCAATTTTCCTTTCTCTTGTAATTGATCAATGATCCCAACGAAGTGATCTGTTGGGTAGGCACCCTTTACAGGGATCCCGTTAAGAAGAAATCCAGGTGTACCTTGGAAGCCAAACTTAGCAGCTTCTTTCTGGTCTTGCTCGATTCTTTTGGCAACTTCTTCACTCTTAACATCTTTTTCAAGTTTCTTCATGTCAACACCAAGCTCTTTGGCAACAGACTTAAAGTATTTTTCCCCTTTCTTAACCTTGGATAGGTTTTCAAAAAGGTTGTCGTGAAACTTAACAGCCTTGTCTTCGTTTTGCATTCTGATAGCTTCATAGTATTTAGCAGCAGGAAGTGCATTTGGGTGAAAACTCAAAGGAAGGTGCTTATAAACAAATTGAATCTTTCCTTTATACTTTTCTAAAAGTTCCATTACAGTCTCATAACCCTTTGAACAGTAAGGACACTCAAAGTCAGAGTACTCAACCAATGTGATAGGAGCACCCTTAGTTCCTCTGATCAGTTCTACATCTCTAATTTCTGGCTTAAGTGGTTCGTCGAAATAAGCTTCAAATTTTTTCTTTTCTTCAGCTTCTTTCTTCTTCTGCATATCCACTCTGGCCACCTGAACGGCTTCATTAAGAGCTTCAATAAACTGGGCCGGGTTAGCCTTGATAGCCTCAGTTAAAATAGAAGGATCTTTCTTTAGAGCTTCTTTTAGTTTTTCTTCATTCATTGTGCATGAGCTTAATAGCAAAGCCGCCGCGATACCTAATAAACTAAACTTCATAACTTTTCCTTTTTCGTGTTGTTAGAATCATTCTAAACCACTATTTATATATTACTATTTATTTTTTTCTTTAAGGCTTCTCTCCACCCACTTTAGATACTGATTAAAGGTCCTACCGAATGGCCTAATATGGTTATAACCTAGTAAGTGAACCCTGGCCTGATGATCTCCTTTCATGAACGCTCTCATGGTTGAAAAGAAACCAAAAACTGCCCCGCTCACTTTTCCATACAAGTGAGTTGATAGAAACATATAACAGACAAACAGTATTCCAGTTGAGAAAAGGCTGATTGTTTCAAACAAGTACCCTTGCTCTTGCAAGAAGTATCCAGTGCCAGCTCCATGTGCCTGCAAGAGGCTTACGGCCAAATCAATTATGTCCTCTCGAATTTCCGACAGTGCGAGATAAAGAATTAAAACAGCGACTAATGCAATTATCAAGGTCACAAGAAAGAAGTGAAAAAAGAAAACTTGCTCAAAGACAGGCCTTCTTACACCTTGAAAGTTTGAAGGTATAGCATTATCCGTCAACTCCCCCTTTTCGAAACAGTTATCGATATATGAGAAGAAAAAGTCCGAGAACCTGGTCAATAAACGATAGTCTGAAAAAATATCTGGGTTGTACACAACACTTTCACCATTCATTTTACCCTCACAATACTCCGCCAACAATTTAAAAGGTCTCATCAACATTTTTGCTAGCAAAACACCGCCAAAAAATAAAGCGATAGTAAACACAAACAAATACGGCAACCAGTACTCTGCACTTTTGAGTACTAGGTCAAAGTATGCGTCACTTAACGCTCTTTCATTTAGGTAGCCATGGGCCTCAAAAAATAGCTTGTTTACAGATATGAGCAACCAAACAATATAACTTGTAACCATGTATACCAGGATAAATATCCCCGAAACCTTCAATCCTGTAAATAAAGCGAATTGTGAAGCTTCGGACTTAAACAATTTGCGCACTAAGGCCTTCCTCATCCTAGAATTAACATAATTTTAAAAGGTTAGGTTATTCTTTAAAAGCGGGAATATATTGCTCAGGAAGGGTCTAAGTTCAAAATAGAGGCAGATCTTTTTGAGTTTTGGTCTTAAGGTAATCCTTCACACCCTCAGCGATTGATTTAGCATACCGATCTAGAAAGTCTTTTCTTCTTAGCTTCCATATTTCTTTGTGGTGAGACATAAAACCAGCTTCAACTAAAATACCCGGTCTTTTAGAAAGGGCCAAAACATAGAAAAGTCCCGGTTTGATTCCCCTATCCTTCATCTTAAACTTATCTTGGACGGAGCCTTGGATTCTCTTATGAACCTTGCTAGCGAGTTTTTTGGAAGCACTAACGGTTTTTTGAATAACCAAATCTATTAATATGTGATTTACAACCTTTTCAGCTCCCTCCAGATACTTATTCTCAACAGTTTCAACTTTCTTTATCGCTGCATCGGCGTGATTGTCTAAATAGTAAGTTTCAAACCCATGCGAACTTGTATTGGTTGCGGAGTTAAAGTGAATTGATATAAACAAGTCGGCCTTGACTGCATCGGCCATTTCAGCTCTTTCATTAAGACCCACTGAGCGATCAAAACTTCTGGTCAGGTAAGTCGTATAAAATGGATCAAGATAATTTTTAACCTTTTTGGCAAGACTTAAGGCCAAGTCCTTTTCATAGACTTTTTCCTTTATAACTTTCTTTCCCTTTTTCACTCTTACAGTTTTAACTGCACCGTACTCCTCCCCTCCATGTCCAGGATCAATCAGAACAACAAAGCCCAAGACCTGCGTTTGGAAACAAAGAATAAAGAGCAGTATAAGTTTCTTCAACATTAATAGATCTTCTTAAGAGTTAAAGATGGAAAATAGTGACTTAAAATCTCTATGTAAGTATAACCTCTTTTGGCCATTTCTAAAGCCCCAAATTGACAAAGCCCAACACCATGTCCAAAGCCTCGACCTTTGATAGTAAACGAATCTTGATTGTCAGTTACAGAGAATGTATTGCTTAAAGTATACTTTCTTCCAAGAGTAGATCTCACCCTAGATTTTTTTAGAGATAATAGTCGATCATTATCATAAACCCTTATGTGGGAGTCATCTTGCGTTCCAGGAGCGACCTTAAACTTGGAGACCCCATTACCTAAGCTTGTCCCCCTGTGATACTTCAGTGCCCTATCAACTGCAGAGTAAAGGGTTTCTTTAGTTAATGAATTGCTCCAGTTTTTAACTCCATTTTTATGACAAAATCTACATTCAACACTTTCATATCCGTCAACTTTATTTGACCACACCTGCTCAGGTGTTCGGGTTTTCCCACCACATTTTGAGTGGAAAAATACTGGAACAAGAGATTTATTTTTAAATGAGAGCACTTCCCCCTTTGTTAACCTTTGAGCCTTCGAAGCATTAAAGGTCACATCAAAGAAATCTCCATTAACTTGATGTTTTTCAGAATTTTCCAAATCATAGTAGCTAGAAAGATTTTTTTTATTCTTCCTATTCTTAATTTTATAGAGAGCATAAGACCTTGCGGCTACGGCCTGAGCTTTTAAAGCTTCTATAGGCCAGTTAGGGTTCATCTCTTTGGCCAACACCGAACCAATATAGGTTTCTAAAGATAGCTCATTAACAACATTGCAGCCTTTAGGACTTGTAGGCGCAACCAATTGGATTGAGCCCCTATACTTCGAGTTATCGATGGTCACAAGGCCTGTTCGTGATGAGATTTTTGTTAAAAGCAAAGGACTTTCAAGATCTTGATGTTTTTTAAGAGGCGCACAGTTAAAAGTAAAAGACTTTTTCCCAGGGTAAACCTTTTCTTTCCCAGCCGTCTTCTTAACCAAATCAAGGCCAGATACCGACACTTGTTTTTTGTTTGAACCTATTAGGACTCGGATAGTGGGAGAAGCAAAACTCTCCACCACCATAAACTGTAATATAGCCAATCCTAGACTTATTAGTTTCAAATTCCTCTCCTTGGAACCTTTTCTAATAATTCTAAATGTTTAAGTATATAAATTCAACTAGTCAGAATTAAAGATTTAATTTTTTCATAACCTTCTGCATATCCTCCCAGGCGGCCCTTTTAGTATTGGGAGCTTCAACTAGGAAGACTGGAGAAAAAAGAGGCATGACTTCATACTTATGTGATTCTGCGTTTTCACCGGTAATTTCTCTTTCAAAAAACTGCCCATGGGAAGTTTGAAGTCGAAGACCTGGCCCTAAGAACTTTGAAGTAGCGGCTCCCCCTAGAGGTATCACCACTTGTGGTTTTAAACTCAAAATTTCGTTTGCAAGAGCACTTTCAAAGCTTGCCTCTGAAGAGTCAGAGATAACCGTCAAAGAAGAGACAAAACTCTCCCCGTCCTTGAGCTTCATCGCAGTTATCATTCTTTCAAACAAACCAGCAGCCTTGGTCTCAAAAAAAGCTTCAAGCCCAGAGGACTTCTCCTTTAAAGAAGAAGTATCAGCTGTTTCCTGAGCAACAAAAAGAACCTTAACTGACTCAGGCCAAATTAAAAATTTAAGTCTTCCCAGATCAGGATGAATCCTATGACTTTGATCCTTGAGCTCTTCGACACTCATCAACTTGGCACTAACACCTTCAAAAGCCCCCCTGGTCTTCTTCTTTGCTTCACCACCAGGAAACTTTAAAGTGTCACTATTTAATTTCTCGAGCTCCTTATTTGCAAACTCATGAAACGAGGCTAAAACTTTCGTCTTTTCTGTAACAGTCTTTGCCTTATCTACTACAACTTCTACAGGAGAGGCTTCAACCTTCTCCACCATATCATTTTGCTCAGGAATGACTTCTCTAAACATCCAATCTGTTGGATAAAGTTCGGTAATATAACTATCTTGAGTGTTTGCTTGGGACCTTCGAAGTCGACGCAGGGCATCTTGATACTGTTTTTTCATAGGATCTTTTAACAAATTGGACACTATTTTCCTAGTCCACAGTGAAACCTTAATTTTTATAAGGCCTCCAATCCATATGTCGATGAGGTGAGTATATCCAGGTTTGGGAGGAAATATGGCCAAGGAAGTTGATTTTAAATTTGAGCGTTTTGAAGAATATTGGGGCGGAGCTGAGCAAGTAAAGCGAACAATTGGCGAGTGCAAGGTATGTAAATCCAAGCTCTTACTAAGTCACATGCCAGATTATAAGAATCTTTTGGTGCAAGAAACAGCACGTTGTATTGAGTGTGGTGCAGGCAACAGAAAAACAATTCATGTATTAAATTAATCAATATTGGCGCGTAAAAACTCATATATAGCTTTTGCGTGCCTTTCTTGAATACCCAACAAATCCATCAATTCTTTCACGTTCATTTTCGCCAAATCTTCTTTTGGGGATGTTATCTTTTTAAGAATCTCCTTTTTTGTGCTCTCACCGATACCGGGAACTTCATCTATCCAAGACTTAAAAATCCTTTTTTTCTCTGCCTTGTGATGCAATCTTCTACTAAATCTATGTGCCTCATCTCGCATTTGAACAATTATTCTGAATAACGATGGACACTTGTTCAAAATGTAAGGGTTGGAGCGATTTTGAATAATTAATCTCTCTTCGGACTTTGATATACTTGAACTCCTGAAATTCTTTTTTAAATCACGTGCCTTGGCAATCCCCACGACTGGAACTTCAACACCCACTTCCTTTAAAACTTTAACAGCGACATTTACCTGTGCCACGCCACCATCAACAATAAAAACGTCAGGAAGCGGTCTTTTTTTAATTCTTCGCTCAAATACCTCTTTCATCATTGCAAAATCATTATTCCCTTCCGGAAGTTCTTTTAGGTGATAGTGCCTGTAGGACTTTTTATCTGGTTTACCATCGTGAAAAACTACTTTAGAAGCAGTAGGAGACTTCCCTTGCCAAATAGCAATGTCATAACACTCCAAAACACGAGGTCTCTCCCCCAGGCCTAGAAGGTCTTTGAGCTTATGAAGGCCGGAGTACTCACTCTCTTGATTCTCAATTCTCACTCTTTGAGACTCTTGTGCATGTTGTTTTGCCGCCTCAACTAGGTTCTTATACTTTCCCTCCCCTGAGACGACATTAAACTTCACACTTTCGCCAACAGTTGCTTTCAATGCAGACTCAAAGTTCTTTGACTTTTCTTTGTCCAGATCGGCAACGATTGTTTCAGGAAGGGGCTCAGAACTTTGACCATAGTATTGAAGCATGAACAGAATCACTTCTTCTGAAATTTCATCAAAGAGATCTTCGATATAAAAGTTAAAACTCTTATGGCCTAACAAGCTTCCTTGCCTAATCATATACAAACTAATATCTAGCTCTTTATCACCTTTGTAGCAGGAGAATACATCAACATTCTTTTCGTTTAGAAATTCAACTTTTTGATCAAACGATCTTTCTAAAAATGGTCTAAGCTCTTCTATATAATCCCTAAGCATGGCCGCCTGTTCAAACTTTTCTTCTTCAGCAAATTGAATCATTCGCTGCTCCAGTAGCCCTACAGCTTTTTTTGCATTCCTATTTCCTCTAAGAACTTTAAGAGCGTCTTCCAGATCCTTATTATAGTCCTCTTTTGAGATATAATTCACACAGGGAGCACTACACTGGTTCATTTGATAAAGGATGCATGGGGTTTTTCTAGAACTGAAGTCCCAGTCAGAGCAGTCTCGAAGGCTAAATGCCTTGGTGATAGTTCTCATTACTGAGGAAATATTTGATCCAGAGGGATAAGGTCCAAATAACTCAACACCTCTTTTCCGTTTTGGTCGTCTTACATAATCCAATTTAGGGTATTCATGTGACTTGTTCACCTGTACATATGGATAACTTTTATCGTCCTTAAGACGAATATTATACTTTGGTCGATTGTCCTTAATTAAGTTGTTTTCTAAAACATATGATTCAGCTTCTGAATTTGTAATAATAAAATCAAAGTCCAACACTTTGGACACTAGTATTTGAGTTTTGGCAGATTTGGCAGACTTGTTGAAATAGCTTGAAACTCTACTTTTAAGGTTTTTCGCCTTCCCGACATAGAGTATGGTTTCATCCTTGTCCTTCATTAAGTAACACCCCGGGGACTTAGGAAGAGAATTTGCCTTAGCAAGAAGCTCGGCCATTATTTGTTCATTTAAGCTCATCTTTACGGTTACTTATTTTTTAGTTACTATGTTAAAAGTTTTTTTTATTTGGCCTGGACAATAAATCACCCTGTTTTGAGTATTGTCTTTCCACTTCATCAATTTATAACCAAAAAGGAAATCTATGTCCAAGTATGCGGCTGGAAAAGAAGTGTTATCTTACTGTGGCAAATGCAAACTGACATTGTCGCATATAATTGTGTCGATGAAAGATGTTAACACAATCGGAAAGGTTGAGTGTAGAACCTGTAAAGGCACTCACGCTTATAAAGATCCTTCTTCCAAAACCAAGAAAGTTAGAAAGAAATCTTCCATCCCTGGCGGAAAATCTAAATCAATGTCGGTTAACGACCTGTGGACAGAAGAACTAAGCAAGGCAAAAGGAAAACCTAAAGCTTACACTATCAGAGAAAGCTTTGAGGTTGGGGATCTTGTGGATCACAAAAAGTTTGGTCCAGGAATAGTACAGGATCTTGTTGACGGAAAAATCGAAGTTCTTTTCCAACATGAAATCAAAACTCTAGTTCACAACAAATAAAAAAGGGAGCAAACGCTCCCTTTTCTTTTTTCTTATCTTCTTTTCTTTTTTATTTATTACCAGTTAAATCCCCAACCAGCACTTAGTGAAAATCCCAAATTACTTGGCGAGTATGGAGCATATCCATAAGTACTCATGCCAGCTTGTCCTCCATAGCCGTTTGACCATAGATTTCTAGCAGATTGCTGATATGAATTTCCAAGGGCCGCTTGTTGCAGGTATTGATCCTGCATAAATGCTTGGTTGCTTCCCGCATAACTTTGCTGAACATTTCCCCATCCAGCTGTGCCGCTTTGGCCCCAGCCTCCGGAGCCATTCCAATATGAACCAGCACCGTTCCCCCAAGGAACAACACCTGCTCCAGCATATGCACCCATATTAGGATTGCCATAAAGGCTACCGTTATATCCGCCGGACAAAATAGGATAGCCATAACTACCCATACCTGCAGGCATTGAAGTTCCGAAGCTGCCTCCAAGGCCGCCACCTATTCCAATTTGGAATCCACCGCCGGCACCAGGAAATGAAACTTGCCCAGGACATGGTTGTGTAAAGCACATCATACCGCCACCAGCATAGCCTCCAGGGAATCCACCGCCGAAGCCTCCACCACCGAAGCCGCCGCCTCCAGGGAATCCGCCGCCGAATCCGCCTGGCATTCCACCTCCAAGCCCAATCTGTAGTCCAAATCCAGGTCTTGCGAATGGATTGCCATAAGGATTTTGCATTCCGTAAGGTCCATACATTCCACCCATGAAGCCAGGAGTGTATCCTCCGGAAAACCATGGGTTTCCATATCCGCCCATGCCGTTACCCATAAAACCACCTGCACCTCCATAGGCACTTAACTGGTAGCCATTACAGCTAGGAATATTCATATTTCCACCAAACTCTTGATCAGGAAATCCTTGATTAACAACATAGTTACGTTGTGCCTGAATATCAGCATAGTAGCCGTCGATATAGTTTGTTTGCATCATTCTACAGTTTTCAAACCCAGAAGCGGCAGCTCCCGCCCAGGCCTGGTTTGATTGAAGGTAGGCCTTGGATTGAGCTCTTACACCCAAGTAGCCCATTACTGGAGGCAGTACAGCTCCTGCAACCTCAGCTATTCCACTTAAAGTTCCATAAACTCCGCCTCTGTATGATCCGCTTGAACAATCAACGCAGTTCATACCATCACCATATGTTGAAACGATTATATTTGCATCATTACCTATACAGGCCTCTAAAGACTCACCATAGCTACATCTGAAAGAAATTCCACCTTCTCTATGAATATAAGTCCCACTCTTGCCATTACCACTACCACTGCCGCCGCTGCTGCTTCCATCAGAGTCAAAGCCAGGTAAACGAACCCAAACCCCGCCATCAAGCTTACATCTGCTTCTATCTTCGCCACATAATTTATTAAACAAATCAAGATCAACCCAGCCGATACCTTTAATGTTGAACTCTCCACCTGTAGCGTCTTTTAAAACTTGATCAGAGTCTCTTCTTTCATAACACTGAGTTTTCCAACCACCGATGAATGCCCCACTTCCTTCTGGAAATGCCGCCTCAACTTGGGCAACTGTCGCATCATCAGCATTTTCACTCAAGGAACACTTTACAGCGTGGCACTCTCTTCGCTTTCCATCTGGATCATCAACGGCCTCGACCTCGTAATCTCCACCCAAGGATTTACATCGTCCAATCAGCTTATCAACGACCTCTTCCCCGGCGATGGCCGAATGAGACATAAACAGTAACAACAGTAGTTGAATTCCCTTAAACATAATTACTCACCTATAGAGTTAAATTTCTATTTCTTGCTTAATATTCGCTATTAAACAAAACTCTTTGAGCTGGGAAAAATTTCCCTTTCAATATCTTGTCGGAAAGTTGGCCAAATTACTTAATGAAACTAAACCTTCGTAATTACAGAAAAAAACAACAAAATTTGATAAGAATAGACAGTAAAGGTAAGCAATGAAATTAAAAGGCCCCAGAGATTGGGGCCGTACAGATGAGGTATTTACAGTTGTGGTTGGTGCCCTGATTTCGGGTTAAAGCGTCTTATCGCTGCAACAAGAAACTCAATAAGTTCATCATCGGAGCTATAAACCTCTTCAACCGTGTCGCTAGTTAACAAGAAGTCCTTCACTCTTTTAGCAATGTTGTGAAGAGACTCGACCATGTAAAGCCCGCCAATATTCTCGCCTTGAAAAGATTTTATGATTTCTTTCCTAGCATGGTTAAACATTTCAGTTTCAGTGATATCTTCTGTAACTTCTTCAAGTCCAAACTTCTCTTCAACTTCTTCAATGGCCTGATCACGAATATCTTCGTCTGTAGAAAAGCTTACACCCAACTCAGTAGCCAAAGCGTCAATGAGATCACTTCTCTTGTCCGCTTCATACTCTATTAGATCATCTTGTTTTAAATGATTAATAGTATGAGTGGCCAAAGCGGTAAGCGTGGTAAAGTCAGTTCGCATAAAAAGTGTCCTTTTTAAATTTTATTACACCCCAGTCTACATCAATAGAAAGCAATACTACAACAATATTTGACTTTTTCTTTATTAATTTAACTATTTGCCTAGCCTCTTTTTAATTCTACTCAATGCTTTCAACACAACGCTTCTTTCTCCAAGTAAGAATAATAACAGCCCATAAAGGATAAAAACGCAGGTGAAGGAGAAAGCTAAGTATCCACATTTGCCATAGAAGTTAAATTCAAAATATGGAACTTGAGAGTTAACAAACCATGTCATCCCCCCAGTAACCAAAGCTGCGATCAAAACCTTCACTAGCCTTAAGTTTATAAATTCAAAAAGGCTCACTTTAAGATCTTTAGTCATGATCACAGTTTGAACGGACGAATTAAGGAACATCGAGAAGGTTGTTCCCAACGCCAGAACTTCAAACCCATAAACTGGCACTAAGCTTATGCAGAAGGCAATATTAAAAATGATAGAAAGTATTGAACAATAAACTGGCACTTTTTGTCGATCAATAGTGTAGAAGGCCGGAACAAGAATTTTATAAATGCCATAAAACGGAAGACCAAGTGCATACCACATCAATACTTTTGAAGTCATAAGTGTTGAGTTCTGGCCAAACTCTCCTCTTTCAAAAATTAAATGGACAATTTCTTGAGCGAAAATTATTGAGATAACCATCGCTGGCAAAATGATCATCCAACCAGTCAGATAGCTGCTCTTAAGGATATCTGTAGCATCCTCTCTTTCATTACTTTTCCAAGCGTTTGAAAAATGAACTAAATTGGCATTTCCTATAGAGACACTTAGTATTCCCACTGGAAGTTGGAATAGCCTAAATGCATAACTCAACCAACTAACTGCCCCCACCACCGTGCCAGTGGCAAGTATAGTATTAACAATTAAATTAACCTGAGTGGCCGCAAAGCCAATAAGGCCAGGACCAAGTAATTTAATCACTTTCTTAGTCTTTGGATGAAGTCCCCCATTTAAAGAAGGACCAAATCCGTGCTTAATAATCAATGGAACTTGTACTAAACCTTGCACGAGTCCGCCTATAAAGACCCCAGCTCCCAAAGCATAAACAGTCGGCAACCCTTGAGAGGTCATCCAAGTAGGAAGTGCAATCATCGAAATAATCATTGTCACGTTAAAAAACGCGGGGGCCAATGCAGGCACAAAGAAAACTTTCAGCGAATTAAGGGCCCCCATAAATAAGGCAGCAATAGAAACAAAACATAAAAAAGGTGCCATGATTCTAGTGAGTCCAACCGTAACTTCAAATTTCTCAGTATCACCCACAAAGCCTGGCGCAAAAACAGACACGATCTCAGGGGCAAAATATATTATGAGCCCGGAAATTGTTAGTGTGGTGCCAGTCAGAACTATCAGTAATGACCATAGAAGCCTTCGGGCACTCTCAGCACTTTCCTCCTTGGCCTCAATAAAGGTTGGCACAAATGCTGCTGAGAAAGCTCCCTCAGCAAATAGATCTCTCAATAGGTTTGGAATTCTGAAGGCAACATAAAAGGCGTCGGTCATTGAGCTGGCACCAAACATAAAAGCAAGTACTTGCTCTCTAACAAGGCCAAAGATTCTACTACAAAATGTAGCAACCGCCATTTTTATGGATGAAAGTAATACTGCTTTGGATTTAGCCAATGATATGCCTTTTTGAAAAATGTTAATTCAAAGCCTAGGCCATGTAAATAATATTACAAGGTTAGAACAATTCATTAGGCGCGCACATATCGCAGTTTCAAATCAAGGGGTAAGTTTTCATCACGCAAAGCGAGATTAGAAATGCTCGAAAGCTCGTCACAGAGCGTATATGAAAGATTACAAACATTTACAAATTAACGCGCGCACGCCAAGTGCGCTTTGGCTCCGTGTTTCTAACATTTCCTCTTTCTCGCGCAAGAATTTGTTAACCTAAAACAAGTGATACAGGGCTTATACAGCGATATGCTTTATTTGGGCAGGAAGCTTACAGTTGGGGCCCGCTAATCCATGGAAGGAACTTTGGCCCAACAACACACACCTAGCAGGATGCTAACAATTTTTTGGGATAGGAAATGCCCAAGACCAGAGACCAAGGAGGTTCGCCATGTTTTTAGCCGTAGCTGTGGAGACACACAAACATCCTTCCAAAAAAACCGATTACAAAGTTTGGTACCTTGAAATAGGTCCCAACGGAAAGGTGCGAGGTGTCGGTGTTAAGACTAGAGAAGAGCTTGTAAAGAGCGTCTTTGAAAATTACAGAATCACTGGGAAAACTCACTGGAGATGCTTCCAGAAAGATCGAGAGTCCTCTACTCCAATTGAAGTTTTTGACTTCATTGCCATGAACTCGTTTGACAACACTCACTTTGGCAACCTGCCAACACTGAGCGAATTCCAGACAACGTTGGATTCGTTAAAGGCGAACCTTGAGCTACGTTCTATAGCTTAAAAAACTCCCTTCTTCTCCCCCCCTGGATTGAAGACCTGGAAAAGGCCCGTGAATTCGGGCCTGCCTTTAATTTTGATTATTTCTATAAGTTTAACACTGTTCAGAGTCTTTTGGCCAAGTATATCAACTAATTAAAAATAAAGGGTTTTTCAACCATTTCTTGGTTGCTTTCTACATGGATGGATATATGATTTTAATGTTTGCAAGATGATTCATTAGAAACAAACCAGGAGATATTTATGTCAAAACCATTTATCGTAGTTTGCGACGGTATGGACAAGAGCGTTTTTGAAGAACTAAAAAACAATGAAAATCTGGAAGTTCATCCAAGCCCCAAATTGACTCAAGAAGAGATCAAGGAGCTTCTGCCAAAGGTCAACGGACTTGTAATTAGATCAGCAACTAAACCAAACAAAGAATTTATCGACCTAGCTCCAAACCTAAAATATATCATTAGGGCCGGAGAAGGGACAGACAATATCGACAAGACGTACTGCCAAGAAAAAGGAATTAAAGTTTCCAACACTCCTGGCGCAAATAATAACTCGGCAGCTGAGCATGCCTTAGCTTTAATAATGACAGTCCTCAGAAAAACAGCTTCGGCAGACGCATCAATGAAGCAAGGTAAATGGGAAAAGGCACAGTTTACTGGAAACGAACTTTGGAAAAAAACAGTTGGTATCATGGGATTTGGAAGAATTGGTCAAATCCTTTGTAAAAGGCTTCAAGGCTTTGAGCCAAACGTATTGTTTTTTGACCCAGGCATTAAAGAGTCCGAGTTCTCTTATGCAAAGAAGGTTGAAACCTTGGATGAGTTATTTTCAAAGTCTGATATCATTTCAATCCATACTCCGCTGCTTGATGCCACAAAAGGAGTAGTGAATTCAGACTTAATTGGAAAAATGAAGTCGGATGCAGTCCTTGTAAACGCTGCCAGAGGAAAGATTGTTAATGAAGATGACCTTTACACAGCTCTTAAAGAGAGAACAATTAAAGGAGCTGGCTTTGACGTGTTCGCAAACGAGCCGCTTGAAAATGAGAGTAAGCTCAAAGAGCTAGACAACATTGTCCTGACACCACACCTAGGTGGCAGTACTGAGGAAGCACAATTTAGAGTGGGTCAAATGGCCGCATCTCAAATGGTTGAATTTTTTGTAAACGATAACCTTCTTAATGAAGTAAAGGCCTAGGAATGAAATCTCTTGCAATAATTGGTGCGCAATGGGGAGATGAGGGAAAGGGCAAAATTACCGACCTTCTAGGTGAGAAAGTCGACTTGGTAGTTCGATTTCAAGGTGGAAACAACGCTGGTCACACAATCATAGTTGATGGAGAAAAAATTGTTCTTCATCAACTTCCCTCAGGGATTTTAAGAAGTAACTGCGTTTCAGTTATAGCTCATGGGGTAGTCTTTGAACCAGAAGCCTTTCTTGAAGAGCTTTCTCGAGTAGAAGAAAAAGTAAGCGTTTCACCTGAGAGACTGAAAGTTTCTTTAAATGCCACAGTCATCACAAGCTATCATAAGATATTGGATGCCGCTCGCGAGGGAAAAAGCTCCAATAAGATCGGAACCACAGGCAAAGGAATTGGTCCTGCATATGAAGACAAAGTTGGAAGAAGGGCACTTAAAGTTAAAGACCTTTTAGATAAACAAAGTCTTCAAAAAAAACTTACAATCTCATTGGAAGAAAAAGCCCATCTTTTTAAAAATGTTTATGGTGTTGAGGTGCCATCAATTGAAGAAGAGGTCACAAGACTTTTGGCCTTGGGAGACAAGCTTGCTCCATTTGTCGAGGACACTTTCAGCTTCTTGGATAGAGAAATTAGAAGTGGCAAGAAAGTTCTTTTTGAAGGAGCACAAGGTGTATTGCTAGATATAGATTACGGCTCCTATCCTTATGTAACATCTTCAAGCACAAGTGCCGCAGGTGTTTTTACAGGTGCAGGAACAGGCAATGGCAAAGTTGATGAGAAGCTTGGGATAGTTAAGGCCTATACTACCAGAGTTGGTGAAGGCCCCATGCCAACAGAGATTACGGACGAGATTGGAGTTGAAATCCAAAAGATAGGCAATGAGTTTGGAGCAACCACCGGTAGAAAAAGAAGATGTGGGTGGCTTGATCTACCCGCCTTAAGATATGCCGTTAAAGCAAGCTCTCTTACATCACTGGCCCTAACTAAAGTTGATGTTTTAAGTGGTCTTAAAGAACTCAAAGTTTGTGAGGCCTATGAAATTAACGGAACTAAATACGAATGTGCGTTCCCGGGACTTGATTTGGAGGATGCAAAACCTGTTTTAAAAGACGTAAAACCTTTTAGCGATCAATTTATTGATGAAAATTACAGCACGGAGCTTCAAGCGTATATTGAGCTAATTGAAAAGGCCGTTGAGATTCCAGTAGGTATTGTAGCCTTTGGCCCGGATAGAAAACAAATTCACTTTAGAAAAGACTACCTTTAAAACCTATGACCTGCTTCTCTATTGTAAGCAGGTCATAATCTTCATTTCCTCAAGAATACTTATTGTTGGAAAGTTTGGGTTGAGTACGCTGTTATTTTTTTCCAAACAAATAAATGAAAGTTCATCCTCAATTGTCGGGCTTGTGGAGTTCAACTCAAAATACTTAGAGAGAAGAATCGCTGCATTGACTTTAAAGTTCATACTGCCAGAAACAGATGCTCTTGCAACAATGGACTCCAATCTTTGGTTTGAAGGAAATAATCTAAAAAATACATTCATTCGACTTGCTAGCAATTGATTATGCATTTTTTCGGCCAACAGGCCGGCAACAGTTTGAGCAAGACCTGCCTTGATGTGATGATAAGGAAGAAAAATACTCCCACCAGGAACTAGGATCAATTTCAATGAGTCTTTATAGAGTTTACATATTTGTTTTTCTGGATACATATTGCAAAGCTCACTGACCTGAAAGAACACTGGTTTTACTTCCCCAAGATTTACTTTCGAAGTAAATGTCGGAAGGATGGTAGAAAAAAGTCTTTCAACATCATCACTTGCACCAAAGCTCACCACTAGCTTTTTATAGTCATCTAGAACTTCATTCATGGCCTGTTCAAATTCAGTATAATGTCTATCTTTTAGAGATTGAGTCATTGTTTTAGCAACAGTCTTTCTGCAAAAATCAACAAAGTAAGGGCCAGCTCCAATTGCAAAAAAGTCTTCACAATCTGCTATGTTATTGGCATTAACAAGTTCTTTTGCCCACTTCGAATCACAATCTCTGACCCAAGAGAAGTTTGCCCCAAACGAGCCGTCGGCCTGTGCGACAAAATTTCGGCAAACCATATCTTGGAATTCCTCTTCATCCAGAATTGATCGAAAAGCCTTCTTCTTTACTTCGTGATAATCTTGATGAAGGGTACTTGAGGGCCTATCACAAAGCTTTTCAACCCTCTCAATACAAAGCTCTTGAGAGAATGACACTATCGAAAAAATAAAAAGAATACAGATAAACTTCATAAGCCTTATTTTTGCAATTAGAAGGCCATATATATCTTGTAGAATCAATTACTTAGGCATGATGCTTTGATTAAGAAATCTACAGTGTAAAATTTTTTGACAGGAGGAACGTTCTAAGGGGCTCTACGTTTAATATAGATGTTTTCTGAAAAGAACCTAAGACAGATTGATATAGATGTCACGATGAAGTCTAAATTTAAAGAAGACCAGTATAGAACTGACCTTACAGCAATTATTTCATCTTATAAATAGGGCCACCTGGAATGCTCCCTCCACCGCCAGGAGAGCTTCCTCCGCCTCCAGGAGAGCTTCCTCCACCTCCTGGTGTGCCTGCACTTGGCACTGGTGGTGGATCATCAAAGCATACCCAACGGCACATGACCTCATTGTCATTTGAACAGGCCATTACCCAACCTGAGCTTTCAACATATGAACAGCCCATACTATTGTATCGATAAGTTGATTTCGTTCTTTCAACCATTGCAAAGCAGTCTCTTCCGGCTCCAATATTTACAGCCTTCTGCCACGTGGTGGGAGAAGAGAAAGTACACTTATTACCTGAATGTTTGGGAAGTGAGCTTGTTATTCCTGTTGAGAAATTCACACTCCCACTCCCGCTTGATTGAGATGAACAACTTAAAATTGTACTTTTTCCTGATGAGTCAGTTTCAATCTGTACATTAAGTGGAAAAGTATAATTCTTGGATCTTGATGCATTTTTTCCACTTGGCTTATTCACAGTTATAAGCAACTCACCATAATCGTTAAGTGTTGTGTTTGAAGGATAATTACCAACTCCATTTGGGAGAATTAACCTGATTGACTCGATTGTTAATTGACCAACTTTCCTCGCACCTTCATCAGTAGCACTGTACTTCAGCTTTGTTCTGGCACTGCCATCAAAGCTAGATAGGTACAGTTCACTTTCCAGACCTTCCGATTGTTCATCAATATCTGTTTTTTTAAACTTTAATGGATTTGAAGCTGAGTACGGGGCCCAACTCCCGCCCAAAGATGCTGTACAGAAATTATGATTGCTGAGAACAATATCCACTCCGCTTCGTAAAGTCATCTCATCGGCCATTGCCATGACTTCTCTTTGTCCCTGACTAAGGTTGGATATGACCTGGGTACCCACTAAAGCCAAACCACCAGTGAGACCCGCAGCGATCATGACACTGACTAAGGAGAACCCTTTTTCATTCATAAAAAATACCTCTTAATAGAAGTATTTTACGCTTAAACAAGACTTTGAACAATTAGGCACTTCTAAGTTTCTAAAAACAGATTTTATCTGTCTTTCACACTGGCTCTATCTAAACGAGCTGCCCAATAATCCTGTCACCTATACTTTCAATGTAGGCTACTTTTTTAATTTGGTTTTCTAAGGCCTGATCAGACTGAACTGAGACTTTTATATAACTTGAGCAGTAACCCTCATAGTTTCCATCCTTCTCTCTTTCAAAAAGAACTTCACCTTCTAGGTCGATTAAAGTTTTAGCAAACTCAACCTTCTTCTCTTCACCAAGATTAATAAGAGTCTTAACTCTCTCTTTCTTAACTGGAGCTTGAACATGATCTTCCATTTTTGCAGCCACAGTGTTTTTTCTTTTTGAATATGGAAAAACATGAAAGTGGGTTATTGGAAGCTCTCTTAAAAGACTGTAAGTTTCCATAAATTCTTTATCTGTTTCACCGGGGTAGCCGACGATAACATCCGCTCCAATAGAGCAATTTGGAAAGTATTCTCTAACCATCGCAATGGTCTCTTTATAGAAGGCGACATCGTACTTTCTTTTCATAGAAGTGAGGATTTTATCTGAGCCACTTTGAAGTGGTATATGAAAATGATCTTGATATTTGCCACTGTCTTTAAGAACTTCCAAAAGTTCTTTGGTGATAGTATTTGGCTCAACAGAGGACATTCTAAGTCGCTCGAGGCCATCAACCTGTACAACACCCCTAACTAGATCCTCAAGCCTCTCTCCAGATGTTGACTCATATTCCCCAATATTAACACCGGTTAGAACGATCTCTTTAAAGCCATCGGCCACTAATTTTTTGGCCTCTTCAATAGCCTTGGAGACAGTTATTGTTCTTGATCTACCTCTAGCAAATGGAATAATACAATAAGAGCAAACGTAATTGCATCCATCTTGTATTTTTAAAAACGCGCGAGTGTGAGAGTCTGCTTTGGTGGTTGTGGCTCCCCAGAACTCAGTGGTTTTATCAATTTTAACCACACTTTCCTCTTCTTCCTGAAGATAATCAAATACTTTGTATTTTTCATTCGTCCCCAAGATTAAGTCCACGCCTTGCATTTTCTTTATTTTCTCAGCTTCCATCTGAGCATAACAACCAGCCACAACGACTTTTCCTTCAGGACTATTCTTTTGTGCCTTTCTAATCAAATTTCGGCAGCTGGAATCTGCACCATCAGTAACTGTACATGTATTTAAGAAGGTAACATCGCTATTCTCACCGAAGGGTACAACCTTATAACCCCTATCAACAAATGACTGAGCTATTTGGCCTGTTTCGGACATGTTTAATCTGCAACCTAGGGTATGGAAAGATACTGTTTTTTTCATATTAAAGACTCTTAACTAGACGCGCACTGTAAATGATTTCTAGTTAAAAGACAATCCAGTAGCTGTTTTCATAAAAAATTTATAATTAAATACACTTTTTTATTTTTTATTATTGACTTTTTCCTTAAGGAACTTTAAATTCAGTACACGTTTTTAAGACGGTTCGGTCTCGTAGCTCAGTTGGTTAGAGCATCTCCCTTTTAAGGAGAGGGTCCTGTGTTCGAGTCACAGCGAGATCACCATCTTAAAACATAAGACGATAAGTAAATGCTCCCATCGTCTAGCCCGGTCTAGGACATCGCCTTTTCACGGCGGTAACAGGGGTTCGAATCCCCTTGGGAGTGCCATTTTTATATAAGCCCCTGGAAACAGGGGCTTTTTTTTGCCCAAAATCCAATCTGTTCCGGTTTGTTCCGGTTGGGCACATCAAACATCACTATCTTCACAATTTAATTGCAAAAAAGAGCCACCAGCTACCGGCCTCCTAGCGTTGACAACCAGCCTTTCGGCCAAGTCCACAGCTTGCCTGCTTAACTCGTTTGGGGCGTCCGTATAAATCTTCTCAACCACATCTCTCGACTTCCAACCACCTGCCGCCTGGGCAGCATCAAGTCCAAGTTTGCTTCTTACAAGATTGGCCATGGCCTTCCTAAGAATATGCGTGGATTTAAACCTTGAATAAAGACCTGCTTTTTTAAGGGCCTTATTGTACTGATATTGAATGGTCCTATATGCCAATGGCTGGCCATCAATTTCAAAAACAAAATTCAGCCGTTCACCTGTCGACTCCCTGAAGAACTCACAAGGAACTTTTGAGCGCTCTTTAAAGCGTCTTCGCAGGATTTCTTTCATCCGGTTATTATAATAAACAGATCTCTCCTCTCCGTTCTTTGGTGTTTCCTTTAAACGAAGAAACTTTTTATCTTCTCCCCAAACCGCAACATCCTCAACCTTTAGATGATCCGCAAACAGATTCTCTACTTGCAGCCCTGCAGGCTCTTGGCATCTTCCCGCCATATAAAAGTGAAATTCCGCAAAGTCTCTCCAAAATTGACAGTCAAAAGATTCGAAAAACAATTGAACTTCCTCAACGGTCATTTTCTTCGAGTTGCGCCTTACTTCCTTTCGAATGATACCTAGGGTGTAATGTCGTTTGAGTATTGGAATGACAAAGAGACCGTCATAATTTTCGCGATACCAATTCAACATCGCCTTCAAACACTTTAGATCATTGTCAAAGTGCTTCCGCCTCGGATTATTAAGCTCCTTTGCGTCCAAAACTTTTTTTTCCATAAAGGCATCCATCAACTCCGGATTAAGCTCCACCATTCTGAACTTCATAAGCTCTGGCAAAAAGCTTTTGGCAAACTTCTCCCGATCAAGGCGTGTTTGAGGCTCCAAAAGAGGAAAGTGTTGTTTTCTGTATAAGTTCCAAACTTCGCCAAAAGTAAATCTCTGATCAACTCCGTTTGGCCTTGATTGAATTTTTGTAACATCATGGCCATCCCTTAACCCATCAATTGATGGCCTTGAGCGAATCTCACTATTGGTTAGCAAAGGATGAAAGTTTCGTCTCCACTCAATTGCGTCTATCAATTTGCTTTTGGTAGCGGAATACTCCTT
>CATMLK010000017.1:0-73574 GCA_950070535.1 uncultured Bacteriovoracaceae bacterium
TGAGGTTTTGAAAGCTCCAAGCCTTCTAAAAGCTTGAAAAAGCTCGTCCTTGTAAACACTGTATTGCTAAAAAGCTTCCTAGACTCTCTTAGGAACTTTTCACCAGCTCCCTCAGAAGCTAGGTAATTGATCGCTGTGTGATCAAAGCAATAAGCTTCATTCATTCCAAAGACTGTAGACATTGCGTCTGCTTTTGTTTTACGTCCAAATGTTTTTAAAAAGGTCATGTAAATATTTGAAAAACAGAATGTATATAAGGGAAGATTGCTTAACTTGTGCCCAGTCTCGTCCAGGTGATTGGTTTTACTTTTTATAAGTGATGCTTGTCTGGCCCCTTCAAGTTCTTCTTCAAGTTCAGGTCTTGATTCATTTAAGATTCTGCAAATTTGTCCCTTGGAGATTTCAATTTCAAACTCCATTAAAAACTCACGAATCTTTTCGTGAGGGACACGGAGCTTAAAGTATAAGTAATCAATTAAGGCCCTAAGGTCACCACCAAACTTGGAGCCATCAACTCCTTCAACTTCGCCAATAAAAGTTTTCTTCAAAGATGGTGAATAGTATCTCTTGAAGATGAATTTAACATTTACCCGCTCAATTTTTAAGTTTTGAATAACACGTTCGAAGGTACCAATGAATCGAGCATCTTTTGGAAGATCTTTTTGATCAACGTCCACTTCTACTTCTTTATCAACTGGAATTGATTTCTTTTTGGGAGCGGGAGGGTCCTCATCATCATCGTCGTGATCAAGCTCTGAAGTATCTCTCTTCTTAATCTTTTTCTTGCCTTTAAACTTAGGCCTGGCCTGCTCGCCTTTAAGGCGTCGAACTTCGTCCTCAAGTTCGGCTTTATTTTTTTCTAATTGTAATATTTTCTCTTTGCTAATGATCAATTCGTGGACAACTTCAATAAACTTTTGATTCAAATCCTTGCGAATCCAATGTTTTACTTTTTTTATTGAAATATTTTTTAGAACATCAAAACCCATGAACTAAATTTAGAACAAAAAAGACGGATGGCCAAATAATTTAAATGACATGGGGCCGTAGGAAAGATCTCAAAATCATCAATGAACAGGATTTAGAGCAATTACCTAAAGGAGCTTATTAATTTCGGTAACTTAAGACCGCTAGTGGTATCCTAGCGGCAGATTTTTATTCTAGATGTGATAAATGAAACTCGATGTGACCTTTTAAAAAGGTTGAGATGAAATAATAGCTATGATCGTAACCTTCTCTATAATTTATATCCGCTACGCCCTCACCACAGACCTCCTCAAATTTTTGAGTTAGCAATTCCTTTTTCAAGAATTCGTCGGCCGTTCCTTGATCAATCAGGATCTTACTCTTTGCCTTTTTGCCAGATTTGATTAATTCTGTTGCGTCATAATCTTTCCATTTGGTTTCATCATCACCAAGGTAGCCCTTAAATGCCTTTTGCCCCCATGGGCAATTTACGGGGTTTACTATAGGTGAGAACGCCGAAACTGACTCAAACTTATCACTCTCCTTTATTCCACAGACAAGTGCCCCATGCCCTCCCATAGAATGTCCAAAGATTGATATTTTTTTAACGCCAAAGTCCTCTTTCAAGAGTTTTACAATATCTTTCACCACGTAGTCATACATCTGGTAGCTACTTTCATACTTCTCGGTTTTAGCATTAAGATAAAAGCCAGCTCCGCTGCCAAAATCGTAACTGTCATCCTCTCCAGGAATGTTTTGTCCTCGAGGAGATGTATCTGGGCAAATGACCATAGTATTTGTTCCGGCCAGGTGCGCTTGCACCCCGGCCTTGGTAATAAAGTTTTCTTCGTTGCAAGTTAGTCCCGATAGCCAGATAACAGCACTCTCAACTTCCTCGATGTTTTTTGGAAGAAAGGCGGAAAAATTCATTTTCGTTTTTGTGGACTCTGAATGATGCTCACAAAAAATAGTCGCTCCCCCAAAGCTTTTATGTTTTTTCAATACTGTGTAAGACATTTTTACTCCGCAGTGTAATCAATTACTGTTCGTATACTTTTTCCTTCGTGCATAAGATCAAAGGCTTCATTAATCTTATTTAAAGGAAGTTTAAAAGTAACCAAATCATCAAGGTTAATCTCGCCACTCATATAACGATCTACATATCCCGGAAGCTCTGTTCGCCCCTTTACTCCGCCAAAGGCACTACCTTTCCAAACTCTTCCTGTTACTAGTTGAAACGGACGAGTGCTTATTTCCTGCCCAGCTCCAGCGACACCTATAATGATAGATTCACCCCATCCTTTGTGACAACACTCCAGGGCCGACCTCATTAAGTCCACATTCCCCACACATTCAAATGAGTAATCAACTCCCCCATCTGTTAGCTCAACAATAACTTCTTGAATAGGCCTGTCATACTCTTTAGGGTTTACACAATCTGTTGCTCCAAACTTCTTGGCCATATCAAATTTGTCATTATTAATATCAATGGCAATAATTCTTTTGGCCTTTGCCATCTTGGAGCCTTGAATTACTGAAAGACCAATACCTCCAAGACCAAACACTGCGATGGTAGCGCCCTCCTCAACTTTAGCCGTGTTAAAAACAGCACCTATTCCCGTAGTGACTCCACAACCGAGAAGACAAATTTTGTCCAATGGAGCTTCCTTGCTTACTTTGGCCAGAGACACTTCTGGGAGGACAGTATACTCGGCAAAGGTGGACGTTCCCATATAGTGGTGAATCATTTTTCCGTCTTTTGAGAATCTTGAAGTTCCATCTGGCATCAATCCCCTTCCCTGAGTCTCTCTTACAGAAGAGCAAAGGTTTGTTTTGCCAGACTTGCACATTTTGCACTCGCCGCACTCCGCAGTGTATAAAGGAATAACGTGGTCACCTTTCTCAAGAGTAGTTACTCCCTCACCGACGGCCTCTACAATTCCACCACCCTCATGACCTAAAATTACAGGGAATAGTCCCTCAGGATCCTGACCTGAAAGAGTGTAAGCATCGGTGTGACAAACACCAGTTGCCACAATTTTTACAAGAACTTCACCTTTCTTTGGCATCTCAAGATCGACTTCTTCTATGCTTAGAGGTTCATTTGGTGCCCAAGCAACCGCCGCTTTAACTTTCATCGTTTTCTTTTCCATATAATTTCCTTTAGTTAGATTCTTTTACCTATCATAATTCATTGACAATCCTGACTCAAGTTGACAGATTGTTTACATATGGAAACAGTCAAAAACTTACAGACAATACTGGCGTTTGTGCAAGTGGCAGGCCTAAAGAGCTTTTCGGCAGCGGCCAAAGAGCTTGGTGTGTCTAAAGCATATGTAAGCAAACAGGTTCAAAAGTTGGAGGATGAGCTTGGGCAGCGCTTGCTTAACCGATCAACAAGAATGGTTGAGCTAACCCATGCAGGTAAAAAGTTTTATGAGGCATGCTCAGCAAGTTTATACAATATTTCAAAGGCACAGGAGGAGATTCTTCAAAATGCAGACTCTCCCCACGGCAAACTTAAAATCAGTTTGGCCGGAGCTTTTGGAGAAGATTACATTGCCCCATTCTTAGCATCGTTTATTAAAAAATATCCTCGGATCCAAATAGAGCTACATTTTGAAGAGAAACTTGTAGACTTGGTAAAAGAATCCTATGACATTGCTATAAGAGTTGGTTCCCTTAAAGACTCTTCGCTAATCGCTAAAAAAATAGCCATTAGGAAAGAGTACATTTGTGCAACACCTTCCTATCTTAACCTTCATGGTATACCAAAGACGCCAGAAGACTTAAAAGTGCACAATTGTATAACCCCAAAGGACAATTGGAATTTATTCTTTAATGAAAAGCTTGTGCCTTTTAGAGTGAATTCAAATTTTAAGAGCAATAACGGTCGTTCAATGATGAAGGCAACATTAGCAGATTTAGGTATTTGCATGCTGCCCGGAGTTTACGTTAGACCTTATATAGAAAGTGGACAACTTATCTCTCTTCTTGAATCGTTCACTCCAAAAGAAGTGCCCATTTGGGCACTTACACCTAGTAGAAAGAATATGCCCTTGAGTGTTAAAGCATTTTTGGAAGAGGTGGCGTCTCAGTTTGACGCCAAAACCTTCTAATTAAACGGCCCAATCTTCAAAGCGATCTTCTTCTTCGTCAATTTGAGTAATGGTTGTGACCTGTTTTTGTTCTGGTGCTTTTTCAGCGACTCTTTGAGGCTTCAGACCAACGATGGCCTCCAGTGCCTTAATATTTTCAGCGATCATATCAACCATATTTTTTAGCTTAACAGAGGATACTTCCACTTCTTCTGAACTTTGATTTGCAACTGAGATTGTCGAGCTAATTTCTTGCATTGCTAAGTTGATTTCATTAACTCCAGATTGTTGCTCTCTTGATGCCTCAGCCACTTCATGAGAAGAGGATAAAACATTCTTAAACTTTTCCGAGATTTCCTCAAAGGCCTCTTGTGCTCTTTCAGATATCTGCACACTTTGATTAATTTGATCCTTATTTTCTCCAAGAGACTTCTGTAGCCCAGTTTGTGAGTTTTCCACCAACTCATTAACTTGAGAAAGTGAGTTTTCAAGCAAATCGGTTATCTCTTTTGCTGACCTTCCACTCACCTTTGCAAGGTTTCCAATTTCTTCGGCAACAACAGAGAATCCTTTGCCATGGGCCCCAGCTCTAGCGGCCTCGACTGAAGCGTTGAAAGAAAGAAGTTTCGTTTGGAAAACGATGTCGTTTATCACATTAGTCTTATCTTTGATTTCCACAAAAACAGCGATAATCTTTTCCAGGTCTTTATTATTCTTCTCAACACTACCTGCTAGCTTATCCGATGCGTTATCTACACTCTGTATTTTGTCACGCAACTCCTCAACAGTGCGAATACCTCTTTGTATAACATGGTTGCTTTCATTAACTAACACTGTTGAGTTTTCAGCGTGCTTAGTGTTGTTCTCAACCATTTTACTAATTTCATGAAGTGAAGAAGATGTCTCAGTAACACTGGAGGCCTGCTCTCTTGAAGCACTTGCAAGGGAAGTTGCTCTCTCTCTTAAATCCCCTGACATTTTAGTCAGATCAAGATTTCCATTGCCCAAGGCCTTAGCAATTTTTGTAAGTTTATTTGAAACACTTCTGGTTAATAGAAAAGAAGCCACCAATGCCACAAGAACTCCAATTAATGAGAATGACACCATAAAGGTTTCAGCTTTTTCAAAGCTAGAAATACCAGCAGAAAATTCACGCTCGCCTAACTCTCCAACAGTGTCTTGAAGGTTGTCCAGCTTGCCTCTTGCAGCTTCAAAAGATGCAGACAAATCAAAGCTTTCTTTAGCGGCTTCTGAAAGGCTGTTAACCGCGGAAAACTCACCTTGTTCGGTCAGACCCAGTCGGGAGTTTGAGAGTTTTTCCCAAGTTGCAAACTTTTCTAAAAACTCAGCACCTAACTTCTTCTCTTCTTCAGTCTTACCTAAATCTTGATATGCCTTAAAACGATCTAGAACCTGTTGGCGATTTTCAAAGTAGTCACTAGCAAGCTTTTTCCTTTTTTCAGCTGGAAGCCCCTCTAGTAAAAGTGTTCTTTCTGCAACCAAGGCCTGTTGAAAATCCCTATCTGCTTGCGATAGCAAGTTCACACTAGGCAGCCTAGTTTTAAATACAGATCGCAGGTTTTCCTGAACATTAATAAGTGAGCTGTGCCCTATAAGTCCTATTGACACCTTTATGCTTAATAAGAATAAAGCAAATAAAAGTACTTGTTTTTTAATGGTCATTCTTCCCACACTCTTCTCCTAAATTAAGTAAAACTAATAGCAGTTCTAATTACAATTCGGAGAAATGCTTGCAAAAATTAAAGGAAAATTAACTTAATTTAAAACTTAAGATGGGGGCACAATTTTCTTAATATTAAAAAATCCTAATAAATCTTTAAGGTTCAAACCTTAATTGACGTAATAGTCCACCTAAGAATTATTTATTAAGGAGCTTTTAATGAAAAGAATAAGCATATGTCTAGCTTTGGCAACGGCAACGGCGGCGAATGCACAAATGGAAGTTGAGCATTCTGGACAGTTTAGAATTCGTCACGAAAACTATGACATCTACCAAGGTAGATCTAACAAGAAAGACTTTACTACAATGAGGGCAAGACTTGACTTGGATATAAAGCTCCCAGAAGGTCGAAAATTTCACATCTCTCCTCAGGCCGTAAAGAGTTTTGGTGAATATGTCGCTGAAATTGATGACGATGGCAGTGCAGACTTCAACAGAACAAGTGGTGACAAATATGACAGTCCCCTAGAGTTCTATGAAGCTTATGCATACATTCCTCTAGGAGAGCATAGCCTGAAACTTGGCCGGCAAGCACTTAGCTACGGTGGAAAAATCATTTTAGGAAATAGAAACTGGACTCCATCCGGCCAGGCGTTTGACGCTGCCAAATTCACCACAACTATTGGAGGGGGAGAGCTAGACCTAGTATATTCAAAAGTAGCGAATGACGACAATAAAATTGTCAATGACGACGCTACCCTGACCTTTTTATACTATAAATTAAAAATGGGAAAATCCCATAAGCTTGACACTTATATTATTTCAAATAATGTCTCTAACGACAATGTTGACGGAGCTGGTGAGGAGAATGCGGACTCAAATTCATATGGGTTTCGCTACCAATTTAAAGGAGATGCTGCAAAGTTCACAACCGAAAATATCTATCAAGACTTTAGCAACTCTGAAAATAGCGCTTACAATTTAAACTTTGAATACTCCCACGATCTTGCAGATTTTACCCCTTTTATTAGCTATGCAGTAGCTACCGAAGACTACGATCAGCTTTATGCCAATAGACACAAATACAATGGCTTCATTGACATTGTTGGTAGAAAGAACTTGGAAACAATCTCTGTGGGCACTAATTACGCATTTTCAGATAAACTCGCTTTGAGAGCGGAGTACTTCAACTTCAAGAAGGTGGATGATGATACCCTAGCGTACAACCAGGCAACAAGTAAAACACTTCAAGGAGATGTTAACGAAGATCATCTTGGGAACGAGCTTGACCTTGTTCTAGCGTACAAGCCTACCAAAATGGAGCGAATTCAATTGGCCTACATGGTATTTGATCATGGGGATTACTTCGAAGAGCAAGAGCAAAGTAAATTCGCTTACCTTGAGTATTTATTAAAGTTCTAGAACCTGAGTGTAATACACTGGGTAAGTTTAATGACTTACCCAGCAATACAGTGCAACTTTAAGCTACAATTTAATCAAAAAACTAATCTAAATCCAACTTCCCTTTAAATGTTAATTGAGGATCTACTTATTCTTGATCCCCAAGTTAACGACTAAAGAGTTAAGTCTATTGGCTGTGGTCCAGCAACGATGCCAGCAAGGTCTGGATCTTCCCCATCCTCACAACTATCTACTTTAGCTTCAGCCTTTTCCTGTTTTTTAACTTCTTTAAGGGCAAGTTTCTCACGCCTTCGCTCACGCTTAGCCTTTTCCCTCTGCATTTTCTCGAATGTGGATTTAGGTCTACCCATAAGCGATCTCCGTACTAGTAACGGAAGTTTCCTCTATCGTTTCTAGGAGCTTGAGGCTTTGCCAGGTTAACCTTCATAGCTCTACCTTCAAGCTCATGGCCATCAAGAGAAGAAATAGCATCTTGTGCTTCGCCTTCAGTAGACATTTCAACAAACCCAAAGCCTTTGCTTCTGTTTGTGTCTCTATCTATTATTACTTTCGCAGAAGAAACAGTTCCGAATTTAGAGAATTGAGTGCTTAGGCTCTCTTCAGTGATTGTAAATGGTAAGTTACCTACATAAAGTTTGTTTTCCATAATGACCTCCAAGGTGCATGGATACAACGGCACGTCTCATGACGTTTCGTCTGTGTTTAATACATGAAATTGATTGGAAGTGTATGGACCAAAAAAAGACAAGTGTAGACCCCTTGTGGGTCTTAGTTATTAGCACTCTAACCTTTAATAGAGTTAATAACAACTTAATTATTGATAGACAGTTTATTTAAAAGCTCAATCTCAATTAAAACATGACCATATGTACTAAAGTTCTCGCTTTATCTTCAAATAAAACGTCCAGCTTGTTACTAAAACTATCTTGAACATATCCTACCCCAAAGCTTTGGTGTTTAATATAATCACCGACATAGTAGCTACTAGATGTGGTATAAGTTTTTGCTTCTTGTTCTTTCTTAGTCATAAGCTCTGGCCAGGTTAACTTGTTGTTTCTTTTCATAAAAGACTACTCCTATAGAAGTGGGGTTAATAATATATGACTTTGTAGGGCGAAATGGTTTAGCGGAGGGTTTTAAATTGCCTTACAGTAAGAGTATCTAGCTTTAGAAGCAAAAGCAAATGCACAAAGTTTTAATTTTAATATACCGCTAGCTATGGAGTTTTTACACTTCCCTGTATTGTCAGAACGACTAAAGGTAATATGAAAAGAAAAAGGATAGGTAATGAGAATCTCACTATTGTTATTGTTCTTATTGAATTGTGCATATGCAGGAAGCTTTCTGCAGGACTTCAATGGCAAAACGGTTACGTGTGAGGTCGCAAGCTATAATGAGGAACTGGTTCCTTCTTTTTTTAGAACAACTTTTGTACTTCTGTATATATTGGTAAGCTTTGACGACCAAGAACAGACAGAAGTATTCCAAGGTGGTAAGAGAATTGAAAATCTATACTCTATAAAGTACCAATTAAGAAGCAAGCAAGGAACGATGCAGTTCTTTTTTAACATGGACTACTCAAAGGCCGACATTTACCAAGATGGAAGAAAAAACGTTCTGGACTACAAGGATGACTTTAAGTCTTACAGGTTGGAGTTTTCAAACGGACTTATTCAAGATAAATACAAGTTTATAAAGAATGGAAAAGTCCAATTTGTGTGCAGATCCTTTTTTGATTACCAATAGACTTCATTATTAAAAAGTATTTTTGGAAGCAATAGCTCGATTTGATTGACACCAATCCACTTTTTTCTTAGTACCTCCGGTATAAGAATAAGCATGGCCACTCTTTAAAAGTAATTCTTGTAAAGATACGCCATCAATAATGATGTCAGCAACAATTCTAAAGTACTTCCCTCTAGAGATGTTTCGAAGATCCACCCTATTTGCCTTTTTAAGCAGGTTTTGTACTAGCTTTTTGGCAGCAACAGCTTTGCGTTTTTCGCACTGGTCTTTAGTACGAATCTCCGGAGTATCAACTCCGGCCACGCGAACATTTACATTTTTACCAATTAATGGATGAAGCTTGGGAATGTTGAAAGTAACGGTATCGGCATCATAGTTCCTAACGTATTCCACGCATTTGAAATTGCTCTCATCATGTAGACAATCTTGAGAGTATAAAAAAGAACTAAATAGAAAAATGCTAAAGGCCAATCTCATGACTTCTAATCGGAAAAATTACTTGAGTGCTAAATACTTATTTTCAACGCCCTTTACAAGGGTCGACATAGTTATACCTAAGCTTTCTGCAATTTTTCTTAATGTTGAAGATTTTGGATCAACCTTCCCATTTAAAATATTGTTTAGATTGGCCCTAGAGATGTCTTCCCCACACTCTTGAATCCAGAAATCGTATTCTGATACATATCCACGATCAAAAATGTGACTTTTTATATGCTCAGAAAGTGCGATTTGCCATTCTTCATCTGCTAATTTTCTCTTCTTTGCCAAAGAATCTCTCCCCCCTACTAAAGTTGTCCAATAAATTGTACGAATATAAAAGCAAGTATGCGTCCAATTTATTAGACATAGGCGGAGTGATGAAAATTTTGTTAATTGATGATGATCCGTCGGTGACAATGGTACTTAAGGAATTCTTAGGCCTCAAGCATGAAGTTTTAGAAACAAACTCTGGTAACAGGGCGATTGAGATCCTAAACAATCAGCAATCAAGCTTTGATTTGGTTATTTGTGACTATCAAATGCCAGATGGTGACGGACTAAGCGTCTTAAGGTACTTAAAGAGTTCTGACTCTACTATAAAATTTATGATGTTCACTTCATGCATTGATCTGAACTTACCTCTGAGCTATGAAAGCTTTCTCGGTATTTATAAAAAACCCGATTTTACCGATTTATTAAGAAAAGTTAGTGAAGTATCTGTCCCTCCCCCCTGATTAGTAGCTGGGTTAACAATTGTATATACACTTAATAGCGTCAATCTCCACCATTTAGGAAATAATGCCTTTAACAGTTAATTTATAGAATTAACTTTTTTAAAGGAAGTGTTTGTGAATACCAAAGAGATGACGGCAAGTCGCAGGGCGTTTTTCTGGACCTTGTTTATAGTTTTTGCAATTACTGTGTATTTAATAAAGTCCTTTGCCGTAACAATCATAATGGGTGGATTGCTGGCCCTTCTATCCTACCCTGCTTACAGGTTAATCTTACATAAAAACCAAAGACCAACAGTCTCAGCTTTTGTAGTGACATTTTTGGTGATCTTACTCGCCTTGGGACCAATGGTTACCTTTGCCGGGCTAGCGGTAAAACAAGCGGTGGTTGTCGGCCAGGGGCTTGCGCAGTCGGAGGCAATTACATTTGGCGAGGTAGTCTCTTCAATGAAAAAGTGGCCTTTAATTGGTGCTGTTATTGGAGAGCGAGACATTGAAGGTCAACTTAAAGCGACTCTTCAAACAGTAGGTAAAGCGGCCAGCAAGTGGGTTGTGACTTTTGCAAAGAATGTACCAGAGGGACTCATGAAGTTTTTCCTTGCAGGCCTTACTTGTTTTTTCTTTCTAAGGGATGGCCCAGATTTTTTAAAGTGGATTTACATAAGACTTCCCTTTGAGGATGAAATTCGACAGAGGTTAACAGATGTATTTAAAGACACAGCGATCTCTGTCGTTTGGGCAACTATGGCGGCCGCAGGAATTCAGGCAATAATCATGACGACCGGTTTTCTGGCATTAGATGTACCGGCCGCATTTTTTGCCGGAGGTGTAACTTTCATATTTGCATTTATTCCTCTCTTAGGAAGTGTGCCGGTTTGGTTATCAGGAAGCTTATACCTTTTGTGGGTGGGCAGTACAGGGAGCGTGGTTTTAATGCTCTTACTTGGAGCCTTTACGGCCACGATAGACAACTTCATAAGACCATGGATATTAAAGGGAAGAAATGAGATGCATCCTCTAGTCTCTTTACTCGCAATAATCGGAGGGATTGAAACGTTTGGTGTGCCGGGTGTTTTCCTAGGGCCTATTATTGCTGCTTTATTAATAACCCTATTACAAATATGGCCACTGGTTTCATCTCAAAAAACGAAGGAGTTTATTTGAGAAAATGGAGGTTCTTCGTTTAAGAAGAACCTCCAGCAGATCGCAAGGGAAGATTACTTTAGGGCCTCTAAAGCATCAATGATATCTTTTGGTTCAGCTCTTTGCACGTAATCCACATTAAGAAAAGAGTATACGATATTGCCTTCTTTATCGATTACATACGTTGCAGGCACTGGAAGCTCCCAAGAGTCGTTGCCTTGATTTTTTTCCAAGTCTAGACCAAACTTAAGGTAAACATTTTTCAGTTTTTCATTAAGTTTAAATACTAGTCCATACTTTCTAGCTTCCTTATTTAAGTTGTCACTAAGAATTTCAAATTCGATATCATTTTTGTCAACTGTACTATTTCCAGATTCGGCAGACTCTGGAGAAACAGCAATAAGTTGCCCACCCGCGGCCCTAAATTGTCCAAGATGATCTTGGTAGGCCTTTAGCTGCATATTACAATATGGACACCAGCCCCCTCTATAAAATGTAAGGATGATTGGCCCATCCTTAAGCTTCTCAGAAAGAGTCACTTTTTCACCTTTAATGTTTGGAAGGGTGAAATCGATAAATTTGTCACCTTTCTTCTTTGCTTTGTCTATGATTCCGGAGTTTCTCAACTCTTCTGTTGCTTGCTCCATTGTCATCCTCGCGTCCTGAGGAATCTTCGAGCCACTTCTTTTCTTGTCAATTTCAGCTTGAAGTGAATAATCAAAGTTTGTTTCAGTAAAGTTCATAATTTTATCCTTTTTTGTTATTCCAAAAACTCTGGCCTTCTCTTTCCCACCTCTAAAGGCGATCAACATTGACTGTTGGAAGACTTTGTTCTTTTTTAAAAACTCTTTATCGCTATCAAAGTCAACTTCCAGCAATTTAAAATTTTTCTTATCAAGCCCCGAAATGATCTTTTTTTGAGTTTTACAGGATGGACACCAATCTGCATGCACATGCACTAAGACATTTTCGTTTTTTTCTAAAAATTGATTAATCTTTTTTGTAGAGTCCTCTTTTGCCTGAAGAGAAAAGCATCCAAAAAGTAGAAGAGATAAGGTTAACAACTTCATGTTTAAACTCCTTTAGTTAAACTGATAGAGATATGTTTGTAATAAATTCTGGTAATATACTAAGGATAAAAGCTTCAAGATCTTTATCCAGGCTGGTCAAAATGAGTATGGACATTGCGCCACAAAAAACGCCCATACTTATTTTAATCTTGTTAGAGTTCTCAAGGCTCTTCTTCTGAATCTTCATTACAAGCTTTTGTGCGCCATAGGAGAATAAGAGAATCGGAAGAATTGAACCGATAGAAAAGATTGCAAGTAGAATCACAGAGGACTTAACTTCAGGCGTATTAATAATGATGCCAATTATCACAGCGAGTGTAGGACCGCTACATGGAGCCCAAATAGGTCCTAGAAAAAGACCGTTAACAAACTCCATAAAAACCGAATCTTTGCCCTTGGTGCTTTTCTGATTTATTGACTGCAATTTATTATTTACAGGAGCAAGTGCCATTGAAAGCTTGTCTATCAGCTTAGGAAATATAAAAAAGAGTGAGGCAATTAGAAGAAAGATCCCGGAAAGAATTTTTAACTTATCAGGAGTTAGTCCTATTAATTGTCCAGAAGTTGCTACAACATACGTAGTAATAGAAAAGCTTATCGCCACACCGAATGCCAGTAGAACAGGCCCCCATTTAGACTTCTGCAGAGAGGAGCGAACGACAAACGGAACCATCGGCAAGATGCAGGGAGAAAATATTGTTAAAACACCCGCTAGAAACGAACTGAACATTAGACTTATTGACACTTTCACTCCTTCATTCTTGACCATTCGGTCAAATATATCGCAAAAAAAATTTAAATGTTTAGCTTTAAATCATTTAAAGCGTTATTTGCGATTTGCTTTAAAAACTTTTTATCTTTTCTAAACTTTGAGATTTCCCTAATTGAGAATGCAGCTGATATCAGGTTCGTCTTTGTCTTCTCTACATTAATGCTTGAATCTTCAATAGCAATAGCGGAGGCAACATTGCCCAAATTTAGCTCTACAGCAGAAAATAGTGCACTGGACTTCTTACCCAAAGCATTATCCTTTCCCATAAACTCCAGGCAAGAGTTCATAATCAGACAACCTTTGGTAAAGTCCTTATCAACTCCCTCATCTACCAACCTCTTGAAGAATTTTTTGAGATATGCTTTTGGGTCATCGCCCTCCGAGAAGTAGAAACTTCTTGAGTGTGCACCATATTTTTCTAAACATAGGAGAAACAAGTTTTCCTTTGATTCAAATGTATTGTACAGACTTCCCTTCAGTAGGCCAGTTGCTTCAACAAGATCGCGCATACTTGTGTTCTCATAGCCCTTATTCCAAAAGACTTCCATGGCCTTGCCAACAACTTCTTCTTTATTAAAATCTGTATTTCTACTCATGGATCTAATTTAGCCTTATTTGACCAACCGGTCAACAATCGAATGGGGTAAAATCTTTATCTAAATATAATTAATGACTTGTGTGTACTTTATGATTTGGCACGTGGGCACTTATTACCAGACTTCACTCAGAAGCTCTTTACTTAGAATTACAAACTAAATAGACTCTATATATGAAGAAAAAAAAGATTTCATTAGTTGCCCATGACAATAGAAAAAATGATCTAATCGATTGGTGTTTAAAGCACAAAGAGACCCTTTCAAAACACGAACTATGTGCCACTGGTACTACAGGAAGGCTTCTGGAAGAGAAGCTGGGAGTAAAGGTAAAAAGATACCTTAGCGGCCCAATTGGTGGAGACTTTCAGCTTGGAAGCTCTATCGTAGAGGGTGAAATTGATATGCTAATATTCTTCTGGGACCCATTGGAGTCAATGGCACATGATCCAGACATAAAAGCTCTTTTAAGAATAGCAACACTTTACAATGTACCCATGGCCTGCAATCAATCAAGTGCTGATTATTTTGTAAACTCATCTCTGATGAATCAGGAATATGAAAGAAAACTATCTGTACTAAAAAACTACCAACAAAACAGATTAAAATTTAATCCATAATAAAGCGGAGCTCTTAACTCCGCTTAACTTACTCAATGACTTTCGTGCTCACTATTGTCAACTCCATGGCCTTCCCCTTCACACTCACACTCAGTTTCAGCCTTTCCACACTCATGGCACATCATCACCTTCTTCCTTCTACTTCTTTTTTCACTTGTTTGACTCTGCTCTTTTGTATCTACAACACTCTGAACTTCAGATGCAGCAAACGAGCCAACTGAAAAGAATAAACAACTCAACAAATACGCAGTTACCAACGAAATTTTCATAAAAACCTCCATTTATGATTTTTTGACCAGAATCCACTTTTCCATACTTGAGTATAAGACTGGCAATAATATTAAAGTTAAAATTGTTGAAGAGATGATCCCACCGATAATTACCGTTGCTAGAGGCGTTTGTACTTCGGCCCCAAGCCCTGTTGCAATTGCCATAGGTAAAAATCCAAGTATATCAGTTAGAGCTGTCATCATAACAGGTCGAAGCCTAAGCAATGCTCCACTTTTGATAACTTCCAAGCCGCTCTTTCCCTTATCTCTGAGATTTTTGAAGTTATTTACTAGAACTACCCCATTTAAGACAGCAATTCCCGACAGAGCAATAAAGCCAACCCCCGCCGAGACGCTAAATGGTATTCCTTTAAACATCAGTGCTAGCACACCGCCAACCAGTGCAAACGGAACACATAAGAATATCAAAATTGTTTCATAAACATTCCTAAATGCAGCATAGATCATGATGAGAACAAACAGCAAAGCGATTGGGGCCAAAATAGATAATCTCTCTTTTGCCTGGTTAAGATTCTTAAAGTTTCCGCCCCACTCCATATAGTAGCCAGGAGGGAGTTTAACCTTTTCTTCAACAGCACTCTGTGCCTCTTGTATGAAGGACTCAGTATCACGCCCTCTGGGGTTTACTAAAACTGCGATTCTTCGCTTTGTTTCTTCCCTGCTAAATGAGCTGTACTGTTCTTTAAAGCTTATGTTTGCAACCTCGCTTAGAGGAATTGTTGATCCACCAGTAAGTCCGACAGGAAGCTCTTTTAACTCTTCAATACTATTTCTAACTTTGTCTCCAAGCCTTACAATAATGGGAAATCTTCTCATTCCTTCATAGAAGACTCCTACTTGATCTCCTCCGACGGCAATCCCTATTGACTCCAATACCTCAGCTGATGAAATCCCCAAATCCTTCAAAACGTTGTACTTGGGAGTTACATCCAACACTGTCATTTTACCCTTCGCTTCAAGTTCAACATCACCAGCTCCATCTATTTGCTGAATAACTGAAGCGATTTTTTCAGCTTCTTCAGTTAGAACGTCTTGATCTTCGCCAAATACTTTCAGAGATACGTCAGACCTTGTACCCTCCATCAACTCGTTAAAACGAAGTTGAATCGGCTGACTTACAAGGATTCGCTGTCCGGGTGTTGTTGCCTCTAATTCCTTTACAATTTCAGCGACAATTTCATCTTTTGATCTTAATTTGCCATTAATCAGCGCTCGCTTGTCTTTTGGTTTTAGCATTATGTAGCTATCAGAAATATTTGGTCCCATTGGATCCATTGAGATTTCGGCCGTGCCAACCCTACTGAATACATGATCAACTTCAGGTATTGCCTTAATTATTTTTTGGGATTTCTCTTCCAATGCAACAGAATGGCTAATACCTACAGTGACCGGTCTGATCATTTGCACAGCGATTGAGCCCTCATTAAGAGTTGGAAGGAACTCCCCTCCTAGCCTTGAAAATAGAACGCTGCCCAATACTATGGCCCCAACAGATAGACCAATTACTAGACGCTTGGCCTTGAGAGAAAACTCTAGTGCTGGTGAATAGACTCTCTCCAGCCCTCTCATCAAGATGGGATCTTTCTCACTTACATTACCTCTTAGGAGAAGTGTTGCAAGAGCTGGCACAAATGTAAAAGAAAGAACCAAAGCAGATAATAAAGCAAAGATGAATGTTGCGGCCATAGGTATAAACATCTTGCCTTCAATCCCCACGAAAGCGAATACAGGAATAAAAACTACAACTATCACCAACTCGCCAAATCCAGCGGACTTTCGAATCTCCATTGTGGCTGCATGAACGGTTTCTTTGGTCTCAAGAGATGTCAATTTCCTGCCAAGGCTTGCCGCCTTGTCCTTGAGATGGCGTACACAGTTATCTAAAACAATAACCGCACCGTCGACAATGATACCAAAATCAAGTGCCCCCAGACTTACGAGATTGCCCGAAATTCCATATTTCCTCATCAGTATAAAAGTAATTAATAATGCGACAGGTATAACAATCGCAGTTATAAGTGCAGCACGAATATTGCCCACTAAAAGAAACAAAATTACTATTACGAGAGCTGCACCAGTTAAAAGGTTGTGTTTAACAGTATTAAGTGTCTCATTAACCAAGTCAGACCGGTTATAAAGGGTTTTAATGTGAAAACCTTCCGGCAGTCCCATTTTAATTTTTTCTATTTGCTCAGCGACTCTCAAACTTACTTCCCTAGAATTCTCTCCAAGCAACATCAGTACTGTTCCAATAACAACTTCACGTCCGTTGTAAAGTGCAGCACCTGTTCTCAGTTCTTTTCCGAATCTGACTTTAGCTATATCTGAAATAGATACAACTTTTAGGTTTCCTAGGATTTTTACTGGCACATTTCTTATATCATCTAGACTCTCAAAAAGACCACTAGCTTGAATTATAAATTGATCTGCAGTTTGCTCAACATATCCACCGCCAGCGTTTTTATTAACCTTTTCAATCGCCCTTTCGATATCAGCAAAATGAAGTCCATATTTCGCCATTAACTTAGGACTGGGTTCTATGTGATATTGCCTTTCATACCCACCGATTGTATTTACCTCAGCAATCCCCTTTAAAGTAAGAAGTCTTGGGCGAACATACCAATCTTGAATCGCCCGAATCTCCGTTAGTTGCCTAAGCCGCTCTGCGCCCTCTGCAACTTGTTCTGCCTCAATTACATAATGAAAGATCTCACCAAGTCCAGTACTCACCGGGCCTAGCATTGGATCAACATCGTTGGGAAGTTGTCGTTTCATAGACTGAAGACGTTCGGACACAAGCTGGCGTGCAAGATAAATATCAGTATCATCCTCAAATACAACTGTAACTTGTGAAAGCCCATACCTAGTAATAGACCTTACCTGTGTTACGCCGGGTATTCCATTTAAAGCCGTCTCCAATGGGTAAGTGACGGTCCTCTCTATCTCCTGTGGACCTCTACCTTCAACTTGAGAATTTATTTGCACTTGTACATTTGTTATATCGGGTACGGCATCAATGGGCAGCCCCTTAAAACTCTCCCAACCTGCAAAGGCGACAAGTCCAGTTAAAATTATAACAACCCACCTATTATCAATAGAAAATCTTACTATTTTCGATATCATAGTTTATTTCCCTAATGAGCACAGGAGTCGACAGTATCTGAATTTAGATCAGCATCCGTCATTCTCAAAAAGGAAACACCAGTAACAGCAACCTCATCCTGTCCCTGTAAATCAACTGATGTGATAGTGATTGTGTCTTTAGATTGAGCAATGACATTCACAAGCACCATAGTTATCCAGCCATTCCACTTTCGATAAACCCCACTAGAATGTTTTATTCTCACTAAAGAAGATTTTGGTACAGTCCAAGGTCCAGATCCACTTATCTTCCTAAACGTTACTTCTAGATTTTTTAATGCTTTCTCAGAAAGCTTAAATCCATCCTCTTTATTAAATGCAGTCACAGCAGAACCTTCCTTTATTTCAACGGAGGTGGAAGGCGCCTCCCCCGACGCAACTACAATTTGGATAACTGCAATGACTGCTATAGCGATTAATTTCATAATTTCTCCTTAAAGATTTTTCCATCATATAGATGTACTTCCCATAGTGAATTGAGCGCGGTCATTTCACGTTGATTCCTGCGCTTTAGATAACTAAGCCTCTGTTTGAAAGAGTCTAAATAAATTGAACTTGAAACAACCCCCCTGTGGTAGAGTTTTTCAATTTTTTTATGCTTTGCTTCAAGTTGTTCCACGCTCATGGTGGATTTCAGATTTTTTACAGCATTCTCATATACTCTTCTTCTTTCAAATCTTTCATGTTTCATTTCAGACTTGGCCAGAGTAATGTTTCTTTTAGCTCTTAACTCTTCACTTTTAGCGAATGCACGCCCCCCCTCATTTCTTTGAAAAATTGGTATTGGCAATTGAATATTGAATCCAAACATTTCGTTTTTTCTTTCACCATTCTCCTCACGTGCGTAAGAAGGTCCAATTTTGATGTCAGGAAAAGCTTTAGAGTTTTCAAGCTTGTATTCTCTATTTGCAATTTGTGCCAAAGACTTTAATTCTCGAATTTGAGGTGAATCACTAACTTGTTGAGCGGTATTAATTGTAGGCCATTTACTTGGTGTATCTGGCAAGAAAGAGGTAATTTCATTGAGAGCATGTCCAGTCGCCACATGAAAAAAGTGCTCTAAGCTTTTCTCCAGCTCAAACAACTCTGCTCCATGTACTTTTGACTCTTCCATAGCTAGTTCAAAAAGAGTTAAGGATGTTTCTTGTTCAGCTGTTAGCCTTGGCAACTTTTTTAGACGAGCCAGGACATTATTAATTGCTTTTACTGATTCATCCAAGAGCGTCTTCTCCCTAAGCACCTGTCTAAGACGGTGCATATTGAGAATTGTTAAAAGCTTAACCCTTGCCTTAACTGAGTCTATCTGTGCTTCGACGTTATATCTTCTTGCAAGTGCGACTTCTTTACGAGCACCACGTTTATTGCCAAGTTCTACGGTAAAATTGAAGTTCGCCTCAAGTTCAGATATTTCTTGTCCATCACTATCACCTCTCACAAACCTAGTGGAAAGGGTTGGGTTTGGTCGCTAGAGTGCCTTTATCTCTAAGTTTTCAATAGACTCATGCTTTACTTGTGCTCTTCTAATACTAGGATGCAACTTCATCGCACACTCAACTATGTCCATTGAGCTTTTAGGTAGTTCACACTCTAAATGTGAACCGTGGACATGCTCCTGAGCATGTCCACCTTCTAATGCATATATTGATTGAGGGCCTATAATGCATAAGATTAGTCCCAGAATGGTGCACACCTTACCATTTTCGGTCGTAACGCTCATAGTATCCCTCCTCAATTTCTTGGTTTTTTGAGTTTTCCAGATTACTACTTAAACTGGAGCACGATACTAAAAATATTGAGACGATAACTAATATAAAGTTTTTTAAAGTAGACATTACTTCTCCTAATAATCTAATTAAGTATTATTTTTTTGTAGATCTAAAAAGAACTAGGAGAACAGCGGAGGCTTTAGAGCAGGATCTAAGAAAGGAAGTTGATAATGACTAAAAAAGAACCACCTAGATTTAGAAAGGGGCCGTGAATTGAGATCAGAAACCTCATAGACATCACTAACAAAGTAATTTGAAGAACATGAGCATAGGCTCTTACAACAGTCTTCACTGTCTGAACAACCATCACCTCTACAATCATTACAATGCTCTTTTTCGACTTCAGAGGCACTCAAATCTTTATCTATTTGAGCGGAAACACTCAAGTCACTATCCATGACAAGTGATCCAACTTCAACATTAGAAGCACTTAAAAAAGAAAAAATGGATAAAAGGCAAAGTAGCTTAATCAACATGCTCTCATTCTAAGTTTATTAGGTCACAATAGTCAATAAGTTAGATTCTTCCAGTTTAAAGAAATACGCCTGATCTTAAAATCAGGCGTAAGTGTTTGCACTTATACTGTTTGTGCCTCTTTGATATCTGTAAATTCCTCGGTATTTTCAGTAGCTTGCGGACCAATTCGCTTGAAAAACCCGATGGCCATCTCAAGGTAATTATAAACAAGTGGAATAAGCACAAAGGTGAAGAACATTGATGCCACCATACCACCAACTACCACGGCACCCATTGATGCCTTCACACCATCATTGTCAAAGAGCTGAGGTAATGTACCAGCAATTACGGCCAGTGAAGTCATGGCAATTGGCCTAAATTTCTCTTCAACGGCCAACCACAGTGCATCTTGAATGGATTTACCATTCTGTCTATGAACCATAGTTTGATCTAATAAAAGAATTGCGTTGTTAACGGCCAGACCTACCAACATGACAAATGACATCATAGATCCAATATTGATTGTAAACTCCATGAAAAATAGAAAATAGAACACTCCAACAAAAGAGGTGAAAACTGCACTTACAATAGTAAAAGGGTGAATAAAAGAGTTTAAGATTGCAACAAGAAGCATGTACGTCAAAATTACCGCCATCAAAAATGCTGTTGCGATTTCCTGTCCAGTTTCTTCCATACTCTCCGCACGACCGGTGTATGCAAAGTCATAACCCTCTTCAAAGGTAATTTCCTTATTAAACTTTTCCGCCAATAAGGCCTGCACTTCATTTGCTGAGCTTTTTGAAAGGTAGCCTGACAACTGAATAATTCTTCTTTTGTCTCTTCTCTTTAGTGGTGGAAGTGCCTTTTGCACCTTTAGCTCCCCCAGCCTGGAAATCGGCAATAATCCGCCCTTGGTGTCTATATAGAGAGAAGATATATCATCGATGTTTCTTTTAAATTCATCTGCCACAGTTACATTTATGTCGTACTCTTCACCCAGTTCTCTAAATACCGCCACATCATCACCGGTAACTGCCGTTCTGATAAGGGGGCCGACTTGTGAATTGGAAACACCAAACCTTTGAAGTGCATTGGTATCTGGAACAAATACGATTTCGTCCTTTGGATCTTTATGTGTGGAGGTGATTGATCTGAAAAACCCAGAATCTTTCATTATACTCTCCATCTTTCTTGAGAGTGCTACCATTTTGTCATATTCAATTCCCCTCACATCAATAGTAACGTCGGCCTCTCCTGAAGCTCCCCCGCCAGCACCTCTGGCCATTGTAATTTTAGCATCTGGTATCTTTGCAAATTGTGGGGTTAAAATATTTATAATATCCACATCACTTCTGGTTCTCTTTTCCAAGTCTTCAAGATTCACAATGACCCTAGCATTCTCGTAGCCATCCTCGCCTACAATGGATAAAAAGCTTGATACTTCAGGCACCTCATCTACATAGTTTTCAATCTGCTCTACGGCCTTTGCTGTTTCGCTAAGAGCAGACCCCTGAGGCATTTCAACAGAAACACGGATGATGTCTTCATCAGACGTGGAGAAAAATTCTCCACCAATATAAGGCATGATAAAGGCCGGAGAAGCAACAATTAAGAAGATCACAATCAAACTAGTCTTTGGGATTCTAAATAGCAGATTGAAAATTCTTTGGTATTCTTTTAAAAGAAAGTTAAGAGTTGCATCTACAGGTCTTACAATCAGTTTTTGTAGAAGTTTTCTAATAGGCCCATCATTTTGATGTTCCTTATGCTCAACCATTTTACGATTTAAAAGGGCCCCACACATCATCGGGGTTAGGGTAAACGAGCCAATTACAGAGAAGATTGTGGCAAAAACAACGGTAAGACCAAATTGATTCATAAACTGTCCTACCATTCCCCCCATAAATGCAATTGGTGTAAACACTACCAAGTTTGTTCCGGCAGATGCAAGAACTGCCAAGGCCACGTCTTTTGTTCCCTGGATTGCGGCTTCTTGAGAGTCAAGTCCTTGTTCAAGTTTGCTAACAACTGACTCTATAATAACAATCGCGTTGGCAATTAGGGTTCCCAATGCAGTACCCACGGCCAAAAGGGTCATCATATTTATACTGAAATTCGCGAAGTCCATTAAGAGAAAACTTGAGATGATCGAGGTTGGAATTACAATCGCGGCAATGAATGTAACTCTGAAGTTTCCAAGAAACATAAAGAGAATTACAACGGTTAAGATAACCCCTATTGCGATGTTATTTAGGGTGTTATTTGTATTTGTAATAATTCTCTCAGTAGAGTCGGAGGCCACTTCAAGCTTTGTACCTTCAGGCAAAGTGGTAGCAATATTCTCGATTTCAGTTCTTGCTCTGGCGGCAATCGAAATGGCATCACCGTCTGAGAGCTTATTAATTGCCAATGTAACTGATTTTTTACCATTCCATCTTGATTCAGTTTCTACCTCCTCAGCGCCGTCGACGACGGTTGCTACGTCGCTAAGTTTAATACTTATCCCCTCCTGAGTAACGATAGGCATATCTCTAATATCTTTTACTGTCTGAAACTCGCCTTGAAAGCGAACTGTTACTTCGTTCTTACCCTGGGTGATTGAACCACCAGGTACGTTCAAGTTACGTTTTTTAATAGCACTCGAAATATCTGGCAAGGTAACAAAGTATCTCTGCATTAGGTTTCTATTAAGATTAATATTGATTTGACGCTCAAGCCCACCAGAAATCTCTACAGAAGCAACACCTGGTACAGTAGATAGAAGTGGTTTAACTTTGTTATCTGCCATTTGATAGAGCTCTCTTGCATCCAAACTATCAGAAGAGAGGGTTAAATAGAAAATTGGAGTTACCAACGGATCAAACTTTGAAATAATTGGTCTTTCAGCAGCTTCTGGCAGTTCATTCAAGATAGCTTCGACCTTATCTTTTACCTCAATCGCTTTATTGTTAACGTCTGCCTTAATCTCAAACTCGATCATTAATAGACCAAAACTTTCATAAGCATTTCCATTAATTTTTTTAATATCCGAAATTTCGGCAACGGCGTCTTCAACTTTTTTCAAAAGCTGGGTTTCGACTTCAATCGGAGTGGCACCAGGGTAAGGCATGTTTATACTTACAATTGGGTACTCAATTCTCGGAGTCGCTTCAATAATTAAGTTTTTATATGAAAATAGTCCCAAAACGACAAAAACCAAAATAAAGACAATGGTCATCGCCGGACGTTTTACGAATGTTTCAATCATTTTTGCTCTCCTGTTACAATTCTTGCCACGTCACCTTTATTTAGGGAGCTAGCTCCCCTCACTATTAATTTTTCACCAATTGAAAGACCATCCACAATCTCAACGTACATTTGAGACTCGTCCCCTTTCTTCACAGCCCGCTTAACAGCTTTTCCATCATCGGTAAGAACCCAAACATAACTCTCCTTATCCTCTTGCTTAATCGAGGTTGAAGGAATTGTGATTACATCTCTAAGAGTTTTTGTGTTTATATCAACAACTATATTCTTGGTAGTTTTAGCTCTTATTGCGTCATCAGTTTTTACTACGACTTTATAAAGTCCAGTATTTGTATCCGGCAGTTTATTTTTAATAATGACTTCTCCATCAATAACGCCATTGCCTGTATAAACTATGGCCTGCTGGGAGTTTTTTATTTTTTGCCACTGAATTTTTGAAACCATAAGCTCAACTTTGTTGTTGCGAGATTCGCCAGTCACTCTTTCAAAAAATTTAAGATCGTCGGTTTTAACTTTGAATGTTTCAACGGGTTTTCCAAACTTCTTATACTCATTAGTTATCGAGATAGTAGGTGCGTTTCTTTTGTCTTTAATCACACCAATTTTCCAATTCACAGATATCGCGATTAACGCAACCAGCCCTATATAAAAGATAGCTCTAATCATTTTGCCACCACCCCTTTAGTAAATCTTTTTATTGACGCCTTGTTTTGGTAAATCTGAAACAAGGCTGTTTGTTGTTGAATTCGTGCGTTGGTTAATGAGCTTTCAGCCGTGTTTAGATCATTCCTGGTGGCACCACCAGTTGCAAAACGAGTTCTTGTAAGTTCATAACCTCTTTTAGCAAGGCCAACAGCTTTTTTAGTTGCTGCATACTTTTGAATATTTGCTTTATATTCTTCAATCGATGACGCCAGTTGCACTTCAAGCATCTCCTTCTGCTTCTTTAACTCTATTTTGGCCTTAACAGCCTCCAATGCAGCTTGTTGATGACGTGCCTTAACTGCACCACCTTCAAATATTGGTATATTCAAACTTAGACCAATGGCCGATGAAGTGAACATGCGATCATCTTCAGGTTGGAAGGTATCACCTGTACCTCCATGATTGAGTTGTCCAAAAGCGGAAATTGTCGGATAGTGCTCGGCCTTGGCAAGCATAGTTTGTTTTTGTGCTATTTCTGCGGCCAGTTCTATGGACTTAAGTGAAGGATTTTCATAAGCTTCGTTCAAAAGTTCACTTTTATTCAAGGCTGGAAAAAGAGTGGACATGCTAGTAGTCAAGCTTGGTCTTGACTCTATTGGCATCTCTGTAAGTAAGTTTAACTGAAGAAAAGCTAGCTTTAAATTCTTTTCAGCATCCGATACGATTGGAGCTCTACTAGCTATATCAGCGGCCATTCTAATATTATCAAACCTTGGAACTCGTCCACCTTGAAATCTCTTTTGTAGTGCTTCAAGGTTTTTCTTGGCATTAGCATGAGAGTCTTTTGCAATTTGTAGAACTTCCTGAGCTGATAAAGCATTAAAGTAAGCAACCTCGACAGCGTACCTTATCTCCCTCTCAACGGCATCTTTTGCTGACTGTCTGGCCTGTTGAGAGATTTTTGCCAAATCAAGAGCGTGACTTACTCTCCCAAAGCTATAGATTACCTGGTTTAACTGAAGGCTAGATAACATCTCCCAGTCCTCTTTAATGGGAGCACTTGTATCACCAATTTGAATTACTGGTGATTTTGTATGCCTAATAGACTGAAAATTTGCAGAGATTTGTGGCAAGACACTCGCCCATGCTTCTTTAATTTGTGCCTGTGCCCTTTCAATTTCGATTGCGGCCTGCTGAACATTCTCACTTCTCTTTAAAGCAAGCCCTGTCGCATCTTCCAAGCTTAGCTGGTCTTGCCCAAAAACACTTGGACTAATAACCCAAGCACAAATGAGCGCCATCATTAACCAGATATTTTTCATTCTTAAACTCCTCATATAGCACCTATGCCGTTAGTAAAAATTTCTGTTATGTGTGTTGAATATTCTTCTCTGTAGTTGTTATCTTCTTTAATAGAGCAGCCAAACAAAGCTTCGCGGTGGGAATCATGACAAACGCCTTGAAAGAAGCTTGACATAAAAATAGACGCGACTGTAAACGGGCTCAAATTCTTTTTGATAATTTTTTTGTCTTTTGCCGATTGAAAAAATTCTACAAGTTTTTCAAATAGCCGCACAAAAGATTCACCGACAATCGTTGGACCTTTAGATTCATCACGTTGCAGTTCTTTAAAAACTAATCTTACGAGCTCTGGTCTTTGGGTATAGATTTCAAAAATATGTTCAGTAAAACTTGATAATCTCTTTTTGAAGTCAGCGAAGTCCGTGGGAGAGACTAGGACTTTCTCAACAAAAGAAAGTGTCTCAAGTCCAAAGTCTTCAATACAGGCACGATAAAGTCCATCTTTGCCGGAGAAGTAGTAACTAATTGCGGAAATGTTTACACCAGCACTGTTGGCAATTTCTCTAATCGAGGTGCCATCAGGGCCTTTATCCAAGAAAAGCTTCTGAGCATGTTTAATCAATTTTTTCTTAGGTGTATTTTCCATTTTTAATCAAACGTCCGTTTTAAGTAAACGCCACAGTTTACCTAGTCAAAAAGTAAACGATAACGTTTACCAGTTCAAGAAAATAATGGTATAATATTAGTAAGTGAAACGATTACAAGGGGTTAGAGATGTCACCAGAGGTAAAACAGATGAGTAAAAAAGAGGAAATCATCTCTGCATCTATTGAAATTTTCGTAAACGAGGGTTTTGACCGCCCAACAATGGACTCTATTGCTTCTCGGGCCGGAGTTTCAAAGAGAACACTATATAAGTACTTCCCAAACAAGCATGCACTACTCGATGATATTCTTATTCAGCTTGTGGATGAAAAACAAAGCGGTCTAAACTTTAAGTACAGCAAAGAAGAAGACATACTTATTCAAGTTCAAGGTATCATTAAACACAAGACTGATCACATTCTCTGTCCCAGCAACCTCAAACTCGCCAAAATTATTTTATCTGAGGCACTGAAAGGCGAAGGTTTCTTAAAAGATATGCTCGAAGAGGTTCTGAAGACTGAAAAGGTTACGCTTGAATGGATTCAGCATGCTCAAGATGATGGAAAACTATCTAAAGAAGAAGAGCCTCTAATTGTTTTAGATTTCTTAAACGAACTCGTGAATGGAATTATTTTCTTTCCAATTCTATTTGGGAAGAAAGACAACGTGACAGACAAGGAAATCGAAGATGTTGCAAAAATGTTCTTGTTTTTGAAGGGCGTTTAGAAAAAAGTAAATCTTTTAATTATTGGTTTAGTTTTTTAATGTACTCTACGTAGGCCTTGTAGTTGTCAGTAACACATCTATTCATAAATTGCTCATGCTCTTCTTCATGGCCTGATAAGAAGTTCTCTTTGTCTGCGTAATCCTGGCAATGCTTTGTAAACTTAGGATAAGAACACTCTACCCAATCAACCCATTCCAATACCTCATTAACACAATCAATTTGATTTTCACCCTCTTTACATAAATCGGGTACGCTAACAGTAGTATTATAAACAAGAGATGTTACCGCCTGCTCAATACTTATATATATCCCTTCGGGTTTAGCACAAGACTTGATCGTACTTGCTTGCAGAGTGCCTAAGAACGTTAACGTTAGAATTGCTGCCAGTAGTTTCACTAAAATTCCCCTTAAGTTTAACTAATACTTACCGTACCAGTCACACATAGAAAAGCTTGCTTATAATATATATATGGTAGATGGCCTGAGAGGGTGCTCAAAGATATGAACCCCCTGTAAAATTTACAATAATTTAAATAAGGCCAGGTTGAACAATTTCAATCCAATAGCCATCTGGATCCTTAATAAAGGCCAAGTTTTTCATGCCACCCTGTCCAAGCTTCTTCTGAAACTCAACTCCCATTTCCTCAAAGCGGGTACATGCCTTATGAATGTCTGGGACTGAAATACAAATGTGACCAAAACCCTGTGGCTCTTTATTGCCATCATGATATGGGCTACTGTCTAACTCTTCAGTGCCCCAGTTATGAGTTAATTCCAATACCCCTTCTCTTCCAAAGGTAAACTTAGAATTTGCCTCTTCCTCTTTTGGCGGTTCCTGATCGGATGGAAGATATCCTAGAAAAAACAAAGAAAACTTCCACTCTTCAAAATCCAGCTTTCTTAAAAGTCGCATACCCAAAACTTCTTCATAGAATTTCAATGAGTTTATAGGGTCTTTGATTCTCAACATTGTATGATTAAACGCGTAGCCCTTTGTTTGAACTTCGATATCTTTGCGATCCATAACTTCCTCCATATTCAAATATTACTCAACTCTGGAAAGTTCCACCATATTCTCTTCAATCCGATTTGTTAAGAGCAGGTAGTTTTATGCCAAACTTGATGGCGCTATACCTCGTTACAAAAGCAACTAAGATCGATGCCGCCGCACAATAGACCCACTCCAACCCAAGACTGGTTAGAAATATAAACAACAGAGATGACATCGCGGCAACCGTGGCATAAAGCTCTTTTTGATAAAGGATAGACTCCTCACCGCTAAAAGCTGATCTTAAAATCCCTCCCAGAACAGCGCTAATTGTCCCCATTATCAAGGCCGTCTCGCTGTTAAAGCCCAACATTATCGTTTTTTGAGTTCCAACCACAACGAAGAACCCAAGTCCCAGGGTGTCTAAAAACAGTAAGACCGACTTTTGCTTCTCGTAGAAGTTAAGCATAAAGAAGGTGGAAATAGTGCCTAGAAGAATGATGTATAAGTATATAGGGTTAAGTGTCCAGAAAACGGATTCAGAAATAATTAGGTCTCTTACCGTTCCACCACCAACAGCTGTAAGGAAGGCCAAAAATAGCATTCCAAAAAAATCAAACCTAGAATTTCCTCCAATTGAGGCTCCAGTCACTGCAAAAACAAAAGTACCCAAATAATCTATAAAGTTGAAAAGGTTCAACTGCCCCTCCCCTAAAGAGATCTCAATAACACAAATAACTTAACATCTCTTGGGCCGTTGTAAATCAAAAGCTGTTACAAAAAATTTAAATACTTATTTAAGACGATCTTTAATATCAGGACTTAGCGCTCGACCAATTCGATAACTGTGCATATCTTTGAGCTTTGGACTATGACTATAGCTTAACTGAACAGTAAGACCATACTTTGGTAAAACTTCCATGCCAGTTATAAAGAAGCCCTGTTTAAGCTTAGCTATGATAACGGCATTATTATCTGTGTGGTGGTTACTATAGAGTTCCAAGAACCCTTGTTTTTTTGTTTCTTCAATGACCACCTTTAGCAACTCAGTGTATAGACCTTGAGATCTAAATTTGGGCAGAACCCCTGAGTTTTTCATGTAGTAGCGATTATCACTTGTTTGGATACCATTGCTCCATCCAATGAATTCATCTTTATGAAAAAGACCTAGGTTAAGTGTGTAAAGACTGGACCTGTTAGAATCAAGCTCTTGGGAGTTCCAATTAAGACCTTCAGTGCTAAATGTAGGGTAAGTGTTATAAACCTCCCCCATCAAAGGCTTCATGAGAGCTCTAAGTTCACTGTCCTCCAGTGCTTCTATTCGGAAATGGTCTTTTTGATACAAGGTTGGGCTCAAGCTTTCTTAACCACTGAGCATTTTAAATACATGGACCCGTGTCCATCAACTTTGCAGGAGATATCATGTCCATTCACAGGTGTATCCAGCAGACGAATATTTTTAACCTTGGTTCCTGCCTTAATGGTGCCCTTTCCGGCCTTGAGATCCTTAATTGTTGTAACTGAATCACCATCACAGAGTGGATTTCCATTGGCATCTATAAATGGACTTTCTATTTCTTCTTCAGAGGAATCCAAGGACCACTCATGGAAACATTCAGGGCACACCCATAAAGATCCATCTGGGTAGCCATAGGGTGAGTTGCATTTAGGACAATTTTGAGTTTCATCAGTCATAAGCTAAATAATATCCAGTTAAGACACTTTTGTCATTACAAACACTTATAATGTGTGAAGATTTCTTCACAGAACTTTCCACTCTACAAAACAAGGAGAATTTAACAATTTTTCCGACAAAAACCATTCAATATTGAGTCAGATCAATAACCATCAAGTATTTGATATCATTGTTCTTTTTTTTAACTTCTTAAAAAATTACCAATCTTTTTTGGCACTTAAGTTATTTTAATTTTCATAACTACATTTTCTAAACCGCCTAACCTATTAAAATTATGAATTAAATATATTAACTCAGTTACCGATGGAGCAAAGGAATATAATAAGAAAATGTTAATATATGAAAAAACAAGTAATAAGTATTTCAACATTTTTGGCCTGTTCTTTAACCTTCGCGGATGTTTACGTGGTTAGGCCAGGCGACACAGCAAGCGACATTCTTTTCAAAAATGTCGAAGGCCGAATATATGGCAGAAATGGCAACCTGTTAAAACTGCTGGAGCATAATCCCCATATTGGGGATCCAAACAATATCGTGCCTGGTGAAACTCTTAGATTCCCAAAAGAGTTTAACCTTCTTACAAATAAAGGTAAACCAGAACATCAACCTCCATTTAAGGTAGATAGACAAGCAAACAAAGTTGCAGAAGAACAAGTGAACTACCAGTCTCTATTAATTGGTCTTAGTCTAAGTTCAAGAAGTTTAAGTGCAACAGAATCTGAAACTGGTGAGAACGAGATCGCAGCATCAGACCTAGCATATGGGGCATCTATCAAATGGGTACACAAGTGGAGTGATCGATTTAATTTTTTCTTAAATGGTTCAATCTCTAAATACAATTTTTCAGTGTCGGAAGGAAAGAGCCTAAAAGAAGAAAGCTTAACAAAAACATATGGTGGTGTAGGGATTAGCTATAAATACAGCAATAAGCACAACTTTGAGGTGGAAGCAGGACTTAATGAGACCCTACTCCTTACTTCAAATAGTAATACAGAGCTTGAGATAGAAAAAGTTGTAATCCCAAAGCTTACAGTTTCAGGAGCCCATACTTTAACAAGTTTTAATAGTGGCTACGGCCTTAAGGCCTTTTGGGGTCTTGGAGCCTTTTTACCATCATCCCAACCAAGCTATGATACAGAGCTCACCTCTTTTTGGAAGTTAGGAGCTAGTTCATACTATGAAAAAAATGGAGAAACCTTCAGCATTTCATTTTCTTATGGCCAAGAATCAATTGAAACAGACGACATTGAACAGACGAACAAAGAGATCACTATTAGTGCGGAAACAGGAGTTAAGTTTTGAAAGACTTTTCCAAATTAATCACATTCTCTCTGTTACTCTTGGGCCTTACAAGCTGTGTGGATGAGTTGCCTGAACTTGCCAATCTAAATTACTGTCCAGGCCAGAGGCTAGAAGACGGAACCTGTCCGGAACCCAAACAAGACTCTGAAGATGATAGCAGTGTCTCAAGCTCAGTAGGTTGGGATTTTTCAAACTCCTCTAACTACACGTTTGATTCAAATGTTATAGAAGTAAGTGGAAACAAAGCACAGCTTAAAAGTATAAGTACTCAGTTTTCCGGCAGCGATTTTAATAGCGGCACTCACTTAGGAAGTGATGTTGTAAGCAACAAACTAACCCTATTAACTTCTCCAAGTGTAGATCAAACCCATATAAACACGATCCTGCCTTCTAGATCTTCATCGCTTATTGGATATTGGCGATTTGATGGAAACTTAAATGATGCATCTTCTCTCGGTAATAATGGCAGCCTAAATGGGAACACCGCCCTTGCAACTTCTCCTACAAAAATCGGATCAGGTTCGGTTCAAATCAATGGCAGTGGCGGTGATTCGATCTCATTTGGGGATATTCAACAAATTGACGATGCAACGGCCTTTACGGGCTGTATTTGGGTGTATCACAACACCATCTCTAATGATGATTATATTTTCTCAAAAAGCCAAAGCTCTGGCGGAACAAATCAGAGGTTTTTATTTCTAAGAGACGACGTTGGTGGTAACACAGGTAGAACGGACACTTACACCATATACATGAGAGACGGCAGTTCTGAAGCTAGAATTGAGGGTGCTTCAAAAATCTCCGTTCAAAACCAATGGACGCATGTTTGTATATCCTTTCAAGCAAACAGTTCATCAGGCCTGCGTCTTTATGTTAATGGAGTCGAGGATGCCAATAGCCCTGACTCAACGGTTGGAATCAATAGTCTAGACAGCGGAACAAGGCCGTTTCTAATTGGCGACACTTTTACACAAGGCTCTGCACTTAACGGGTTTTATGATGAACTGGTAGTGTACAATACAAAGTTAAACGCAGAAGAAATAAGAAGAATATATGAATCTCAGCATGGGAACTTTTCCGAACTATCCTCAACGTGGACTCCTCAGTTCGATAGCATTGTAGGATACTGGAAGATGAATGGCTCATGGGCCGACTCCTCACCTAGTGCTTCACATGGCACGGCAAACGGTGGAGTTTCTTATAGTTCAACTAATATGGTGGGCACAGGGGCTGGACAATTCAACGGCTCTTCAGGATTTCTCTCTACCAATACTTATCCGGTGTTAGGCTCAACCCCCAGGACTGTCACAGCATGGGTAAAAACCGCTGATGATGGATTAAAGAAAACAATTGTAGATTGGGGTCCCTCCAATGTTGGCGAGAGATTTAATTTTCAAGTTAGGGGCAATGTTTTAAGAGTTGAGTCTCAAGGAAATGGTGAAAACGGGACGGTTCACATAGCAGACCAAGCATGGCACTTTGTTGCTGTAAGCTGTACTGGAGCAAATATTAATACATGTAAGCTCTATGTCGATGGCAAACTTGATACTCAAGTCACCACATCAAATCCTATAAACACAGGAAACACTGCGGACCCACTAAGAATTGGTGCTGCCACTTCCTACGATGCTTACTTTCTAGGCAAGCTGGATGAGGTCTCAATTTGGGAGACTGCCCTTACGGACGCCGAGATCAAAAGTATTTATGAAAGACAAAAGCAAAAACAGGTTTCATCTTATGACTCTCCCGTAATCGATTTGGGAAGTAATCAAAGTATTACAAATTTGACTCCTACAACTGAGCTTCCATTTTTGAAAGAACTTGGAACAACTAACGAAAATTCCTCTGACTACTCCTCTTTAACTGGGAACCTTGCGGACAATATATTTGCTTCTTGGGAGTTAAATGAATCGACCGGAAGTCCAGTAGATTCTATTTCGGCGAGCAGTACAACACTTGTTGGAGGTGTAACTCAAGGCCATTCTGGTCTACTTGCAGGCTCATATGCTTTTGACGGTACAACAGGATATCTAAACGCTGGCACTCTTGGTAGCCTTGGCACAGACATCATAAATGGTTTCACTACATGCTCTTGGATAAGAACTGGTGACACTGCTATACAAAGTATAATTGGCAATTATGACGGGAATACTCCAAATGCATCCTCTTTTCAGCTTCAAATAAACAGAGGGCTTTTAAGTGCCAATGAGGAAGGAAGAATATTTGCATATACCCGCGATGCCGCTGGTGGAAGCAATGCCACACTATCTGTAGTTGTAAACAACGACACTGGGATTATCGATGGAAAATGGCATCATATATGTGCCAATTACAATGTCCCAGCCCAAACAGTAGCCATTTATGTGGATGGTAAGTCACAACCAATAACATACTATCGTCAAGAGGCACTTGGTGCCACAGCAGATTTTGATAGAGATGTTTATATTTGTGCAAACAATGCCCAAGGTAGCGCAAGTAACTTCTTTAACGGAAACATCGACTCTGTAAATATTTGGAGAAAGAACCTAAGTGCGAGTGAAGTCCTACAACTTTATCGTCAAGGAGCGAACAGGGTTAAATATCAAGTGAGAATTTGTTCCGATGCGAGCTGTTCTGCAAATCCAGAATGGAAAGGGCCAGGTGGTGATTCATCAACCTTCTTTTCAGAGCTTTATAATAGAAGTAGTGCAACCTTAGATTCTATTTTCTCGCTCTGTTATGTTTCATCTCCGGATACTTGTGATCATACCGAGTTTTCTGTTTCTGGAGCAAAGCTGGCCGACCCATTAGATATACTCTTTGCAGACTTTCCAGTTTTTGATGAGTCCGCTCTTCAATCAAGATACTTCCAGTACCGTGTTATCATGGAGGCCCAGGAAAACCAATCATGTGCAGGCGCAACACAGGCATGTGTTCCGACTCTGGATTCAATTGGCTTCTCACCTACCTCATACCAATCTGGACCCGACAGTATAACAAGCTCAACAGCTGTTACAATTGATGGCGAGATCGAAACTGTAAGTGACACCATTAGTTCTGGATGCACTGTAAAATATCAATTCTCAAAAGATGGAACCAATTTCTCATATTATAATTCAGGCTGGACATCTGCTACGGACAACTCATCAGAAGCAAATACATCATCGGATATCAGTTCAGTCTTAAAAGACTTTATATCCTCAGGTCCTTTATACTTCAGGGCATACCTAGAATCTGATGGGTCTCAAGCATGTGAACTGGAAGAGCTAAACATTAATTAAAGCTCACCAATCGATGAACTATTGGCCACCTAATTAATCTCGCCCAATGAAATTGCATTAATATTCAGGTTTGTATAAGAACTATCTAAGTGCTCAGCACATGTAGAAAACGCTAATTCCATGTCAAGTCAATGTAATTAATGCTAATCTTAGGCCACTTAAGTTTTTTATGATTGGTAAAACATGGAAAAAGCAACTACAGATTTTAAAAGCATATTTAAGTCCCTTCCAGGACTCTACCTAATTGTGAAGCCTAACACACCAACATATACTATTGAGTATTCTAGTGACGCTTACAATAAGCAAACAATGACAAAGCGAGATGAGATAATCGGAAAAGGTTTGTTTGAAGTATTTCCAGACAATCCAAAAGACAAAAATGCCAATGGGGAGTCAAACTTAACCATATCCCTCTTAAGAGTTGTGGAGACTAGAAAACAAGATATATTACCTGTTCAAAGATACGACATAAGAAGACCTGAGAGTATGGGCGGAGGTTTTGAAGAAAGATACTGGACCCCTATAAATACACCTGTCTTAGACGAAGAAGGAAAGGTTATCTATATTATTCACCAGGCAGAGGATGTCACTGAAAGAGTGAAGCTAAAACAATCAGGGCAAGAACTTGATGCGAAGTTAATGACCTACAGTCACGAATTGAGTAAAGCACATGCGGAGTTAAAAAAGTCTAATCGACAAAAAGACATCTTTTTAGCGACCTTGGCCCATGAACTAAGAAATCCACTCGCACCAATACGTTCAGGAGTTGAGCTATTGAAGATGGACATCAATATTATGGAACTAATTCCAACAATGGAGCGTCAAATTTCACACTTAGAAAAGCTCATTGATGATCTAACCGATACATCACGTATAAGTAGAGGAAAACTCAACCTTAATTTACAAAATGTAGAGATAGCCAAATTGATCGAGGAGATTATTGACTCACTAAGAAAAACCTCTCCTGGCGATTTCGAAAATTTAGACTTAATTCTACCCAAAAAGGAAATCTGGGTTAAAGCTGACCCCGTAAGGATAAACCAGGTTATAAACAACTTAATAAATAATTCTCAAAAATTTACACCTAAGGATAAAAGAATAATCCTTACTGCTTCTCTTGAAGGGAAAAATGTCTTAATTCGCATAAAAGACGAGGGCCTCGGTGTCGAAAAACAAAAACTATCACACATCTTTGAAATGTTTGTCCAAGTTGAAAAGCCAGGGATCCACAAGGGACTCGGGCTTGGGCTTTCGATCTCTAAAATGCTTATAGAAATGCATAAAGGTACAATTAAAGCAAAGAGTGAAGGTATTGGAAAAGGACTTGAGGTTTCCATTGAGCTCCCAACTATTGATACCCCAGCTCCTAAAAAGGGACAAAATGAGGAATTAAGAATCCAAAAAAATTTACGAATTTTAATTGCAGACGACAATAGTGATGCCGCAAACATGCTAAAGCTTGCACTTGAAAAATTTAACAACTCTGTTGAGCTTGCAAAAGACGGAGAAGAGGCCATAGCTTGTGCAGAAAAATTTAAACCTAATCTAATCCTCATGGACTTAGGTATGCCAGTAAAAGACGGGCACCAGGCCGCCACGGAGATCCTCTCCAAACCCTGGGGAAAGACAATATCAATTGTTGCACTATCTGGATGGGGCCAAGAAAAAGATAAAGCTCGAACTAAAAAACTAGGCTTTAAAGGGCATCTTGTAAAACCTGTAAGCTTAAAGCAAGTTCAAGCACAAATTAACAGCTTATTTAGCTCCTAGGCCGTTTTTTCATGAGTTGAACTATAGGTAAGTTTTTTTACTTTTCTATAAATATCGTATGGATTTAGAACTGAGCGAAACACGTTCTTATTAAACCTTGACTGCAGCCCCATTGAAGAAGCTGTAGCAAAAACAATATTGCCAGATCCCCAGACTCTTTGAAGGACACTAACACTCACTGTAAGATCAGTAACCTTGTCATAATCAATAGAGTGAAAATCAACTCCAAAAAATCCAGTTGAGATGATAATCCTCTTGGAGGTTAGAACATAAATAACATTTTTATAATTTATGTAGATAAAAACAGCAATCACAATTGCTAATAGCAATCCTACAAAAATACCTCCGCCTGGTATGTTTGCGCCACGAACGGAGAGCATACCAATTACAACTCCAGGAATAATAGAAATTGGTGCAAGTCCCAAGACATAAGTAATGAGATGTGGCTTCTCGGCCCAGATTACGCTCTCATCGCTTTCTAAAACATTGGTGAAGAATCGTGGTAACTTCCTCTTGAGACTTCTACGATTATTTCCAAGCAACTTTGCATAGTTTGAATTTGGTTCGTTTAGATTTAACTTTTTCAACTCTCCTTCATCTAGAAAATAGCCATTGCACTTTGAACAACTTTCCACAAGAATTCCGGTTGAGCCAACAAGCCCAGAAGAGAGACTGACGGCACAGTGAGGGCACCTTCTTTTGGAGGTGTGAAGACTTTTTAATCCATTAGTATTTAACTCTTTCAAGATCTTGTCATTTTGTAAGACGAGGTTCAATTCATTATCATCAAACCATAGGCCATTGCAGGCTAAACACTTCTCAACTAAAAGCTCAGCATTGCCCTTAACTTTATAGGTTTTTAATACATCTTCACATGCTGGACACTTCATACCTCTCCTTCTATTTATTACATTATACACACAAGCATATTTAGAAGAAGAGATTATTAAAAACCTTAACTAAACTTAATAATTCAAAGTGCAGAACTTCTTAAAGACTTCTTTATGTTTGGCCAAGTCAACTTCAGGAGACATAGAGACTCTAACGATATAATCTTTATCACCTTCTTTAGTGGTCCCTTGGGTCGAGGTCGCCGGGATTGTCCAATAAGACCCCTTAAGCTGGCCATAACTCACACAGTGCTTGCTCCCACCTGGTATTTCGTTGATCATGAGATTTATCAACTTTTGATTTAACTCTCTTTTATTCAATTCTCTTTCTTCAGCTGATTCCCCTCTAGTAGGAAGATCCAATGAAAAAACAGATGGAGTAAATCCGGCGTCCACAACTTCACTTGGAACAAAGTTAATCTTTGACTCAGGAAGAGTTTCTTCAATAAAACTTACAAACTCCCGAGTGTTTTTATAAGCGGCCTTTATACGTTCAACCATACTAGGCATTTGTTCAGTCAGAGTTTTTATTTGAAACGTTGTTGCTCCATTGTCACAGATTTCTAAATGCCTTTGAACGTAATCCATATATTCTATGGCCAACTCATTTGCGACAACATATCCGGCAGTACAAAGACCACCGCTTGGAAACTTTGAACCACTAACATAGGAAAGTGCTTTTGAACTTCCTAAATAATCCCCTTCTCCAAGGAACTGGGTGTCGGGACAAAATGTTTGATCAAGGATAAACACTGACTCTATAGCGGTTTCACCCTCACTCGTCTTTCTCTCCTTGCTTAGTACTTTCTTTAACCTTTCCAAATCCGGGACTTCAACACGAGGATTGGTTGGGATTTCAGCAATAATATATGGAACTGCATTCGTCTTTGAAAGCTCTTCCAGAATGTGGTCGATCCCATCAACCATATCGTTTCCGCTATCGACTTTTAGATCAATGATTTCCACATGATCTAGACAAGCTGCTACTCTTCTCGCCTGATCATTTGTTCCCCCATAGCAATTTGGTGGAACAATAAATTTAACTTCTTTTCCTGGGTGAACATTTAGGGCATGTTCGATAAGGCCCATCATGATAGCATACTGAGCACTTAGACCACATGAACCTATACCTACTGGTCCACTGGTATTAGTTATTTTTTGAATAGTTTTATCAAGCTCGAAGCGATCAACTTTGATAACATTGTACTCTTTGTTTCCAATAAACTCTCTTAAAACATTAAAACAATCATGTGGTGTCATGGCGATGGATTCTCTTCTTCGCACATGCTGAATCTCCGATACGTATGTATCAAGGTTTGCGACTACAACACTTCCAAGTTCTTTGTGTAAATAGATAATAAAGTCCGCCTCAAGAACTTGGTCAGACCAAGCTTCTTTAAAACCAGAGAGCGCTACTGAATGACCTTTAAACTCAGGATCAAGCTCCTCTACGAGTTCAGACTCATACCCATAAACATTTTTAACTAAGTCCATATCAAACGATTTAGGGAGCATTTCAGCATTTACTATTTGTACTTTACTTCCCTCAAAGTGACTTTTTCTAAGTATGGCCATCAAGGGCATAGTTTGTGAAGAGAATGAAATTACATTATTAACACTCACACTTTTATTCTCAGCTATCCCCCATTCTAGAATGCACGAAAGCGGATGACCAAGACGGATATAATCATAGGCAGTAGGAAGAAGCTCAAGACTTTTCCCCTTTAGAAATTGATCAATAAATTCGGTTTTTGCCAACTCTTCATTGTAGATATCAAGTCGGTGTGTTGTGAGCTTAAGCCAATCATTTGGCATATTTTGGATTACACTTTCAATTTGTTTTTTGATTTCAGTCTGCGTCATAATTTATCCTTATTCAGATTAAATATAACGCATATGTCACGTCCTTTAAACTCATTATTTATAGTACTGGCCCATAGGGTCAAGTAACAAAAACTATTTGGTATATAGCTTTTACTTTTGGCTATTAAGAGGAGTACATTTCCCTAGTTGGTTGGCATTACTTCAATTTCTCTAACGGTACTTCTTTGGGGGGCACTTAAGGCAAAAACCACAGCATCAGCAATATCTTCAGGTTTAAGTTTATCAGGTTTAGGCTCGTCAAAGAAATCAGTGTCTACCATGCCTGGACAAATCACCGTACACCTTCCGCCCCATTCTTTCATCTCTCTGGCCAGATTATGTCCAAAGCCTGATGCAAACCATTTGGAAGCACCATAGACTGATCCTGGTAAATAGATTTTTCCGGCAACAGAGCTTGTTATTAGGAAGTGACCTTTGGTCTGCCTTAGATGCTGCATTGTCATCTTGGCGGTCCAAAGAAGACCTTTTATGTTTAAATCAACTAATTCATCCCACTCTCTTGGATCACCATGCTCTGTACCCGCTTTGTTTAAACCTTTCCCAGCATTAGCGAATACGGCATCAATTTTTCCAAATCTTTCAACAGTTTTATGGATAGACTTTCCAAGATCATCTAGCTTTGTAACATCTGTCGGAAGGGAAATAGCGTTATCTTCACCCACTTCTTGAACGATCTCATTTAGTTTATTTTCCCTTCTGGCCAAAAGTGCCAGTTTGTAACCCTCTTTCGCAGCTTTTAGTGCCGTTGCACGTCCAATACCACTAGATGCACCAGTAATTAGCAAAACTTTTTCATTCATAAAATACTCCTAAGATGAGCTTAATAAACATAGGTCAAATTCACAAATCGGTATAAGAATAATCAAATGGGATTTTAAAATGTGGGTTTATATAAAAAAGAACTGTTTAACTTTTGTGAGCCGATAGTCCACTCAAATATGAGCTATATTTTCTTCATAGCACGCTCTAGGCTTTCGTGAGAATATAGATTCATGCAAACTATAGTTACAAATAGAAAAAACCAAATAATTCTACAGTCCATCAAAGATAATTTTGCTTTGGCCTTAAGTTCATTTCCTTTTGGAATTGTGATGGGAGCAACGGCCTATAAGTTCACTTTAAATACTCAAGAATTTCTATATATGAATTTGTCGCTAAACGCTGGTGCATCTCAACTGGCCTTCGTAGATCAATACAAGAACAACATCAATTTTCTGGTAATATTAGTTTCCTGCACTCTAATAAATTGCAGAATGTTTTTATATAGTCTTTCGCTCCATAGTGATTTTAAAGAGCTTGGAACTTTTAAAAAGATGCTGTTGTCTTTTTTTGTCATCGATCAAACTTACGCAACCTTTGAAACCAATAAAGATACACTCGTCACAGAAGAAGAAAAGTTCTGGTATTTTTTGTCATCAGGAATTCTTCTTTTATCCTTCTGGCAGTTGGGCTCAATAATGGGCTTTTTTGCAGGAGATAACTTGCCCTACGGCGAACACTTGGATTTCTTGGTTCCATTGGCCTTCATAGGAATCTTTGGACCAAAGCTTAAGGACAGGATAAATATTAGCGTCTTTTTAGTTGCTGTGAGCCTTTCGGTTATCCTCTACAAGGTGCCTTTTAACTTGGGACTTCTTCTCTCCACAATTGGGGCCATGGCCACTGGTGTATTTTTAGAAAAGAGAAAAGGTTCAAAATGAAATACTACATACTAATTACCATCTTGATTTTGGTGACTTATTTTATTCGCTCTTCCTTTATCTTATTTGGCCATAGGCTTACATTTTCTAAAGATGCCAAATTGGCATTGAGTTTTTTAGTGATTTCAATTCTTCCAGCGATGATTTTTCCTGGAATATTAGTTAAGTACGAACCTGTTCATATTTTTAACGAGCGCCTTGTGGCCAGTATATTTGCAATAGGAATCTCTCTAAAATCCAAAAATATCATGACCACAATGATAGGAGGATTCTCCATGCTTTTATTTCTGCACCAGTTCTAAACAAAAAAGGGTGATTAGATCTCACCCTATAAATTTAAGCAAATTCTGGATAATCGGTATAACCCTCTTCTGCCCCGCCAAAGAAAAATTCAGGCCTAGGTTGGTTTAGCTTCGTTCCTCTTTCAAAGCGAAACGGTAGATCAGGATTTGCTTTGAAAGGCCTGCCAAAAGCAATCAAATCAGCAAGTCCATTCTCAATGGCCTCAATCGCTCTGTCTTTGGTATATTTACCTGCATAGATAAGGGTGCCCGAGAAGGCCTGTCTATACTTTCTTTTAAACTCCATACTCATCACAGGTGCATCGTCCCAATCAGCTTCGGCAACATGGATATAAGCAATCCCCAATTCGTTAAGCATCTTTGCCGCTTCTATATAAGTCAGCTCAGGATTTGCATCTTGTGCTCCCATAAGGGTTGTTAAAGGAGCTTGCCTCACTCCAACTCTATCAAAACCGATTTCTTCACCTACGGCGATAACAACTTCTTTTAAAAATCTTAAACGGTTCTCTAAGCTTCCACCATATATGTCATTTCGAAGATTAGTCTCCGAATCAATAAACTGCTCAATCAAATATCCATTTGCACCATGTAATTCTACCCCATCAAAGCCCGCCTTAACTGCATTGGCCGCGGCTGCCGCATAATCCCCAATAATGGACCTAATCTCACGTAAACTTAACTCCCTGGGCTCAGAGTGTTGAACCATTTCACCACCATTCTTGCCATTTATAAAAACCTTAACCCCTGGAGCACTTATGGCCGAAGGTGCCACAGGTTGTGCACCATCTTCTTGAAGACTTACATGACTTATCCTTCCAACATGCCAAAGTTGAGCAAACATTACTCCACCTTCTCTGTGAACGGCATCAGTTACTCTCTTCCAACCTTCAACCTGCTCAGCAGTATAAATACCTGGTGTGCCTGCATAGCCCTGCCCTTGGCGACTAATTTGAGTTCCCTCAGAGATAATCAAACCAGCACTTGCTCTTTGAGCATAGTATTTGGCCATGAGCTCAGTTGGAACTTCGCCACCAGCTGCCCTGGCCCTAGTAAGCGGAGGCATAACTATTCTATTTTTTAACTTCAAACCTGAAAGCTTGTATTTTTCAAACAACATATTGCCTCCTTAATCCCACTTGGGAGCAAAGTCAGGGTTTGCGATTCTGTAATTTCTCTCAAGTGCTTCTAAACTTTCAACGTCTTCTGCATCAAGTATCCCACATTCTACATTGAAGTTTGATCTTAGGTGTTTCTCGCTTGTTGAAGAAGGTATAATGCATAAGTCTTGATCAAGCAGCCAAGTTAGAGACACATCAGCGTTGCTGATATTTTTACTTTCGCCCCATATATTGAGTTCATAAGAGGCCAAAAGATTTTCTCTGATGCACTTTCGGCGATAACAGCATCCATTGTTGGAGTCATATTTAATTTATCTCTATGGTTTGTTCTTAATGCACTATTTCTAAAATCCAATGAAGTAAAGGCCGCTATATTTGACTTTAGCTATCCTGTACTTTCATCATTAGATTTCTATGCCGCCGGAATTTGCATTATAGCAGTGTTAATGCAGTTTAAATTTAAAGCGGGTCTCTTTAAAATTCTTGGAGTTGCCACAGCTTTAGGGATTGCGATAAACCTTATATAGCGTTGCTTACTTCTACTTCTCTTCAATAAGAAACTCTGATGAGTAAGTTTCGTCACTCTCTCATACTGAATATAAAGACCATCAACTTCTACAAAAGCTACAACTTATCGATAAACGAATGTTGGGAAGCGTATGAATACTTAAGTCAACGTGGCCCAGGAGAAAGAAGATGTCTTCACTACGACGATAACAATCTGGCCTTTGACAACTGCATTTAATCTCGCCACCACTTATCAACTGGCAACACTCTATTTGGAGACACGATTTGACCCAATCTTGGCACGACTAGATCAAAGTTGAGGTTTTGGGAAAATTCAAACAAATACTCAACTGGCTCATACCATGGGTGTGTAGACAGTTCAAACATCCCCCAATGAACAGGAAAGTACTTTTGTGCCCTTAGGTCTCTAAATGCGGCCAATCCCTGCTCCGGTAGGAGATGAACTTCCTCCCATTTCTTGTTGTATTGCCCGCTCTCAATAAAGGCAATATCAAAAGGCCCAAACTTATCACCTATCTCTTTAAAGTGAGTGTCGTAGCCAGAGTCACCACTGAAATAGACTTTATGATTTTTAGATTTTAAAACCCAAGATGCCCAAAGAGTTTCATTTTCATGAATGCCGTTTCGCCCTGAAAAGTGTTGGGCGGGAGTTGCTATGAAATCAATTTCATAAAAATTTGCTTCCTGCCACCAATCCCTTTCGACAATTTTTTGTGAATCAACTCCCCAGCCTCTTAAGTGAGAACCTACTCCCAGAGGCACAACAAACTGAGTGTCGCTTCCGGCAAAAAATTTTATAGACTTCATGTCCAAGTGATCGTAATGATCATGTGAGATGATTATGTAATCAATCTTTGGAAGTTCTGAGAGCTCTAGAACTGGCCTTTGAAATCTCTTCACCATAAAGCTTATTGGGGAGGCAGCACCACTAAAAACAGGATCTACGAGTACGATCTTGCCATCCATGTTTAATAAAAAGGAGGAGTGTCCAAACCAGATGACTTTTAATTCCTCAGAGGGCATTAAAAATTCATCCATATCCGGCCGTATCTCTGGCATTCTTTGTGCGGGTACTCTATCAGTACCAGACTTAAAAAACTCTCTAAAGGTGGACCATGTTAGAGTTCTTTTTTTCATCTCTTTGATTAGATTTGGTCTTCTATTTTCAAACATCCCCTCAGAAGCGTTATAGTGTTTTGATTCTTTAAACCTACTTTTATCTTCTTCTTTTGGCCTTGTTCCAAAGCTCGCGCAGCCAACAAATGAGACCCCAGAAACCACAACAAGAGCGAAAACAATCAAAACAAATTTCATACTTTTACCTTTTAAGTGTAATCCCTTCGACTGAACTCTAAGATGGGATTAAGGATAGTTAAACCTTAAAACAAACATAAACCAGAAACAAGAGAAAAGTAAACGACATCGTATACCCCATCTAGTTAGCTTTTAATTTTCAACAACTTAGTCAAAAAATTCATTGGTCATTGGCGAACTAGAACAATGTCTTAATTTATGAATTTTAATCAAAAAAGAATTAGGTCAATTCATCTACACTAGGTCAAATCAGAATAATTTTACAAACTTACTTTAAGTGACAATTCTTGGAGGTATGTAAATTTTGGGTAGTAGTATTTTGCAAAATCCAAAATCGAGATAGAACTAAACCTACTAATTATTAACCTCCCCTGGCCGAATGAAAAACGAAAGCTATTGGGAAATACAAAAGGTTACAATATGAAACTAATATCACTATTACTCTTTACTCTACTCTTCTCTGCCACAACCCAAGCTGAAATTATAGATATCGACAGTATCTCTAAAAGCAAGCTAAAAGATATCCTTGAAGAGATTGATGTAAAAATCAAAGTCTCCAACCTTGAAGTAAAGAAAGAGCACGAAGCAAAGCTCCGTCTACACATTTCCAAATACGTTACATTGATATTCATGCCAGGAAACTGGGAAACTCATGATAGTTGTTCACTAAATAAAAATGGCAACCAGTTTGAGTGCACGATTGAAGATACAGATATGACAAATGTTCTAAGCTCACCAGCGTTCAATAATTATTATCAATTCTCAGTGCATGTCCCAGTTGGGAAGAGTTATTGCAATGACGTAAATTACTATAAAGATGACCTTAAAATTGAAAAGGAAGGTTTTCTATTTCCAAAGTACACTTTAATCATTGAAATGGATGAGTGTAGCTTCCAAAAATAAATTCTAAGGCCCATACTTTGGGCCTTTTTTTATGCCTCCAAGAGCGACGAGCATTTTTCAAAACAAATAATTTCAAAGTTTGGATCTCGAATTGGTACTACATTAGAGATGCACATTCCTATTTTCTTCAAGACAGATATTGAGCTGACATTCTCTTTAACAGTCGTCGCCAAGACTTTCTCAACACCTAAATCTTCAAGGGCATATTTTAAAATTCTGTGACTGATCTCACAAGCAAGGCCCTGCCCCCACCTTTTCCTTGGCAACATGAAGCCAAGCTCAGGATAATCGTACCTGTGTTTTTTAAGCATAAACCAGCCTATAAATTCCCCATTGAGTTTATCTTCAGCACACCACACACCAAAGGGGTCCTTTCCTTCCCTAACCCAATTTCTTAGAGATTCCATGACTTGATCTGGACTCTGGGGGCTTCGAAATCCTGTATACTTCATAACCTCTAAATCAGACATCATTGAGACAAGTTCAGTATAATCTTCTTCGCAAAATGCCCTCAAATGGGCCCTATCTGTTTCCATAAATGCTTTGGGTTTATTCATGGTTTTAAGAGTATCATAAAGTTCATGAATTATTTACAATTCTCCATTTAATGATCTCTTTGTACGTTATTCTACTAATATGAAAATGATTTTGGTTTTCTTTACTTGCTACCTGCCCTTACTTCATGCAGTCCATTTAGGAGAAGTACGAAATATAGATCCTTCGCCTGTTGGAGCATTGGTTAAGATAGAGAGAAGTGACTTTAAGTATATAGACTATTTCAACTCTTACCCAAGCATTAAAGTTAGTTGCAGCCTTGTAAGAATCGCCAAGGACATCGCTATCACCAATAACCACTGCGTATACCCATTTATTGATGACAATGGTAAATGGGATCTCTACAAGGGGTTTGAGCTCTTTGTCTCTTTTAGCCCAAAACTAGTTAAGACAACATCAAAAGATGAAATAGTCCTGCATAAAATTAAAAATGTTCTTCATCAGTACGATGTTTCAAACAATAAAAACAAAGAGTTTTGGGACAGATTAATGAGTGGCCTATCAGGCTCTACATGGAATGAAATCCTAAACAAATTCATACCATCCGACATGGCACTTATTCAGTTTGAAGTAAACTCAGAAGAACAGAATTTCTCTATTGCACAACTTGGCATGCCCCATGATTATAACCATGAGCTACCAATAGTTTTCTCAGGCTATGGACCTAGAGAGTTTGCTCCGGGAGGCGAGCCAACGAGTGAGAACAATGGCATCAAACTATACAATGACGGAGTACTTGTAAAAGGTAATCCAGAAGTTCCAGACAACACCAAGATTTCTTGGACGATATCAAATGGAAATGCTGGCGGACTTCCCACTGACTCTGGAGGATACATAGGCACAATTGATTCAGAAACTAACACTCACGTTCTCTACTCTCTAATCATAATGAACCCCTTTAAGACAATTGAGCTAACAGATGGTAGAACTCAATACATCTCTGCAGTTAAAAGGTTTGAAAACAAGGATATTGACTGGATAAAGGAATCTATAAATAAACTGTATGAATTAGACGAGGGTGACCAAATTAAACTAATTAGTCACCCTAGATATGAGTTTTAATTATTAATTCTTCAGCTCCCTTACATCCATTAGTGCCGAAAGGTGTGCTGAGAATACCTCTTTATATACAGAGCTACTTTTATCAGGGTTTGACAAGTCTATAGTGCCGGCAATGTTCCTAGACGCAGGAGCGATCTTACCGCAACTCTCACCCTTGTTTTTATAAAATGCTGTGGCCACTCCATCCTTTACCATAAAGCAGTTAGAAACCTCTTTTCCATTATGTTTTATCTTCACTTCGTTCTCATAGACATCACTGAAGTGATACTGGTCATTTCCTCTATTTTTAAAGTTATAGAGCTCAGCATCAGAATTTCCAAGTTTTGCTTTGTGATTTTTAGCAACCTGCGACACCATAGAGGCGGCACTAGTCATCTTACTCATAAGCTCAAACGACTCTACCAAGTCATCTGGAATCATCGCCTTTCTAAGAGTTTTTACAGGACTGTGAAAAATACCTGGCTCCAAAAAGTCTTCTATCTTATCTGCCTCATTAAGAACATACACTACGCCATCTGCCTCATATACAGTTGGAACTCTTTTTCTGGCAGTCACCCTATTTACGTATTCGTTCTTTGGAATGACATCCGCAATTGCATCACGGTCTGCAAACACAACTTTATTGCCGCCTAACTGAAAGTTATTACTATAGATCACTGATAAAAGTGCATCTTGCATACACTTATCTCTATCTGGCGCATCAGAGCACTCCTTAGCTCGCCTAGGAGTAAAGTCACTTGGTACCTTATGGTCAAAATCAAAGTCTGTTAACTTCTCCAACACTCCAGTACTCACCTTTAGGTCTGTGCCTGAGAAGTCAAACGGGTCATCCCCAAATCCAAGAAACTTCTTAGGATCTTCATTTAAAATTACCCGTCTACCTTTAAGGTTTGAAAGACCGTAATTTGCCGTTAAAAATTTAAGATATATCTTTAAACCTTCTTGCTCTTTTGAAGACAGAGAATTTAAATCTAAATCAAGAATAACGCCTGCATCTTGTAACTCGGACACAATATTTGAGAGCTCTTGATCTACCTGGTCACCAGAAATGGATTTTCTTTTTAGGGAGTAGTCCACTTTGTTTTTTTCAACGTCATACAATAAGTCATTGAAGTTTCTGACAATTAGCACACCATCCGAGGTTAGCTCATTCTTCTTTTTGCCACCTCCGGACAGATCAACACGAACCCCCTTAACATCCTTTCCCTTGGCAAATAGGTATGGCCTAAGCCTTCTGGATAAAAAGAAATTATATTCTTGAGCGGCCCTTTTACTGTCTAATGGCAGGCTTTCTATTACAATAGGAGCAATCTTATTGATGTATTCTTCTTTTTTAAAAATTTCATTTCTGATCTCATTAACATCTTCAGGATATTGGTAGAGTTGAAAGTGATATTTGTTTGGGTCATCAGCTGAGGTAACCTTTCTCACTCCAACTAAGTTTCCATTGTCGAGTTTGTAATACTCACCTGGCCTCATCATATTGATCGTTTTGATATCAATAAAACCTTCAGCTGGAAAAATGCTTGTCACAGACATAGTACACGATGTTCCATAGAGTTCAGGACAACCGGCCTGAGAGTAAAACTCTCCTCCCCCCTGACTAATGCACACACCATTTTTCTTCTTAACACCATTCTTCTTTTGGGAGAAGTACCCAGTGCAAAGCCCGGCCCCTCCCATAGTTGATGCTTGTGCCCCAACAGTTAATCCTTTGGAGTCTCCAATATCATAAGTGGCAGTAACGCTTGAATTAAGGCCATAGCTTCCATAAACATCAATGTCGTCATTTACTCTCATATGCCCTGTGGCCCTAAGATCATACCCGCTGTCCGGGGAAACGGAGTTATTAAGTTTCAAGGTGACATCTTTATTATCGTCAATTCCTTTAGAGACGACTGTGTTGAGTCCAACCCTAGTGAGCTGCTGACTAAAACTATCTAGGTTGTATCCGGTGTGTTCTTGCAAATAGTTGCGCCCACTAGCTTCAGCAGCAACGAAGTATAGAGAGGAGCTTCCATCAATATTTTTGTCCTTTAAGTACTTTTTAAAGTTCTTTTTAGTGCCATCAGACATCAACATAGAAGACATTAATCCATCGGCGGTAACGGGAGCTTCAGCAAAAAGGCTCATAACGTTTCCAATTACACTTACTGTGTAAGTGGCCCCAACATGGGGACCGTTCAAGTTTAAATCGGCTCCAACGCTTGCACCCACTAGACTAGCTCCAAAATTTCCACTTAAAACTTTGATATCTTTAATATCAAATGAGCCGTCTTTAATAATTTTGAAGTTGTCATTTTCATCTTTTGAAAATGCAACTAGTTCAATATTTTTATCTTCAGTGAGGCATGAGACATTATTTGCAAACTTGGATAAAGCTGATTCTGAGTACTCGGCCTGTTTTGAGTCTCTAAGAATTTCATCTAGTATTTCTGGTTTAAAAGAAAGAAAGCACTGCTTATTGTCTATTTGAGCTTCAAAAATAACACTTGGAACGACCCCAACGCCTTTTGCCATACTTTCATCAGGGCATGAGTAAGATACCTTAGAGACATTTGTCCTGTCCCCCCACATCTTAACAATTGGCCGGAGATCTATGCTTTGACCACAGTCTAAGCTTTTAACATTCATTTCAGATAAGACATCTGTAAATGGCTTAGTCCCAGATTCAATAAGGGAAAGTTTCAAAAAACTTGCCCACGAAGTATCATTTTGATCCATGACCTGTTGAGCCTCTCCACCACAGGTAACTTGATTAATCTCTTGAGTTAAGTCCTTCTCTCCTCGCACAATCATTTCTACTTCGACCAAATCCTCTAAAATCCGCCTTACTGGTACTTTGCCTATCTCTACAGAGGAAGAAAAAGAGGTTGTACTTAAGAAGAGAAAATGTGCGAAAAATATGAACTTCATAAATAACTCCTGCTTAGTTTATCGTCGTAAATCATCAAAAACATTAGGGTCTGCACATCTTTAGAAACTTAAGTTAAAGTTTTAACAAAGCTTGAAAGTCTTAAGCGCCACTCCTTTGTTGGCCCATCAACATACTGAAATTACTATGCAATAGTGTTTGTTTTATAAACCATGTTTGACATATCAAACAAAAATATGCAATATTAAATAAGGAGAAAAATAGGAGATCATCAATGGCCACGTTCCGAAATGCCACAGTTGTAAATTCAATCCAAATAACCCCTCACCTTCAACGTATAATTTTAGGAGGAGAGGATTTAAAAACTTTCCCCCAAAACGAAGAAGGGGCCTACGTAAAACTTATCCTTGAAAAAGATAAGGCATTACTTGAAAACTCAAAGCATAGGCCAAAAATGAGATCCTACACAGTAGCTGAATATGATGAAAAGAATTCGACCTTGGCACTTGATTTTGTGATTAATATGCACGAGGGTCTTTCCACTAATTGGGCTAAAAATGCTAGACCAGGAGAACAAGTTGTAATCGCTGGCCCAGGGCCAAGAAAAATTTATGACTTTCCTGAGACTGACTACCTTTTCTTTGTAGATCTAACATCAATAAACGCTTTGCGAGCATACCTTAAGCTTCTTCCTGAAAAAGCTTCCGGTAAAGCTATAGTTTTGGTTCCTTACCATGAGGACTTTTTAGACCTACCCACCAAGAGTTCTGTCGCGATTCACTTTAAAGTTTCACCACTAGGTTATAATTATTTGGAGTTTGCCAAGAGTTACGAAAACCTGAGTGATAGAACAATTGTCTTTGCTGCAGGAGAGGCGAATGAAATAAACGCTCTTCGAAAATACCTTTTAAAAGAGAGGTGTTTGCCTACTGAGAATGTCTACATCTCTGGTTACTGGAAAAAGGGTAAAAATGATGAGGAATACAGAGACGAGAAGAGACAGCAGACCAATTAGATTGGTTGAACACAGCTTGTATCCACCTAAATGGATACAAGCTTTAGGGATTACTTCTATTGGCAAATTTCCAATCTAAACTCACCCTCTACATAATTGTTTGAATCAAAACGGGCCTTTAGTTTTCCTCCAACATAAGAGTCTGTAATTTCAAGAATCTCGATTTTCCCCTCAGAGGTAACAAGGTTGTTGTTATTATAATAAAATGTAAGGCTGTTGGTGTTGTTTAGGTTGATTGTCCCAACTTTCAATGGAAAAACTCCCATGATGTTTCTATCTCCACCGAAAGTGAAAGGATCACATTCATTAGAAATATCCTCATCCCAAAAGTCAAAGGTATGCTCATTTGGAAAATTTCTTGATGGAGCAACCCTACCTTTGATGAAATCCCAGGCCTTCCCTGCTACGACTCCATTTAAGTTACCATCTCTAATGGCCCTTACATCGTTTCCTTTACCATCACTTGCTTTATTTTCCTCGATGCATGAAACTGCAAATATCGTTACAAAAATTAAAATTAAGCTCTTCATATGATTCTCCCTTAGTCCAATTTGTTCTTGGCCGTTATTAATGTAAGCGTGCCCATTGCCACTTCTTTAACGGTACAAGCATTATTAAAATTAATTGTACGTTCTCCTTTTAACTTCCCCCCCACAGGGTTTGGTAGGTCCACCTTAAAAGAAGCTACTTTTCTATCCATATCAATTTTAATGGGTTTTATATCAAAAACCTTTGAAAGAAAAGTTTGGTTATATGTCACACTTTCACCCGACAACGTGGCAATTTTGGTTCTTGAACTAAAGATGCCATTTGTTTCTTGGAAAACCTCATTACCGGTCATATCAGTTTTTACCCAGTGACACAGAAACAAACCGAGTATGGCACATTTACCTTTCCAATAAGAAAACTTAGGGTTCGCATCTACTCCAAATGGCCCTATAACCGGTTGCTCTTCCCAAACTTTACAACTTTTGGCCTCTTTAAGTTCGCTTACTGACGCACAGCCAAAAGTAACCACCAAGCACAAGCTTATACAAATTTTCTTTTTCAATGAATCCTCCTTATCTTAAGCCGTGGCGAGATTAAAGATCATTTGAAGTGCTTTAGGTAGAGGTTTCCCCATTTACTGCTCTGTGAAGTTCTCCGAGACACAGAGCAGCAATGCCTATTTTTTTCACATACCCTACTCTTTATGATTTTTTGTTGGTACCAAATCGAAAATGGGGGAAGTCCAATGAGAATTTTATCTATAGCACTAGTATGTTTAACGATCTTTAGTGCCCAATCAAGAGAGGGCTCACACACTGGAAATGGCGGTGGCAGTTCTGAAGCAAATATCATTTACGCATGGGAGAATGTTCAGAAATTTATAAATGTGGCTTTGAAATCTAGCTCAGCTGGATTGGTTGATAAAGATAAGGCCCTTCTCCAAAAAATAATCGACTCTCTGGATGAGGAGAGAGCACAAATGAACATTGTTTTCAAATCTGGTGCAAAGCATCCGGAGCTTTTCGAGCTTGATAATCAGGGAGAGGCGAGAATTGCCATGACCGGCGACTTCGTTGGAGATAAAATATATTTTAACTACGATCGCCTATATCCCAAAGATGATTTTGGCGTCCCTCAGCCAATTACGGTTATCAGAGCAGTGGGCTACTTAGTTCATGAGTTTGGCCACCATCACAACGTTAAGGATCATGCATACCTGGATCAACTTGGGGCAAAGGTAATGATGGCATCCCGTGGGATGGTAAAAAAGGTTGACCTATCAGAGTACCAACATCCTTTTATCGATGTTACCGCTTATAACAGGGCATTAAACTTTGTTGATCATCTTATGCGTAGAAGCTACTTTAGTGCCACTCCATCCTTAGCAGATCTAATTCTTGCAGACTCACATGAGTTGATTGACCTTACGCCTTCGATTAACAAAAGGCTAAAGTGTGATCGATTAAACAGTCCCCGTTTAAAATACAGCTACTTTAACAATCTGCACTGGGGAGAGCTTGAGCCATTTGATGGAGAGGCACAAATTCAAAAACTTACACTTAAAGGAAATTTAAACTGGGTTTGTTTTAGTAAGCGAAGCTTCTCCGCTCAAAATCTAAGGATTCACACTTCTTTTGAGCTTGATTTATTCTTTAAAGTAGAAGTCGATAGGCAGTCAACAATATGGGATGCCAATCCAAGATCGTGGACAACAAACAAGAACCACAAACTCATCCATAAAGAGCATAAGCTTCACTTCACCAAGTGCAGATTTGAAAACAACTACGGGATGTCTGGAGATTGTAGGCAGCTATACTTTTAGCGATGGAGTTTCATAAGGATTACAGGGATATAATAAAAGATCAGCTGACTATTAGGCAGGCCAAAAATCCCCATTACAATCTCAGTAGTTTTTCTAAAGATTTGGGCATAACACGCTCAAAGATGAGTGAGGTGCTTTCTAAAAAACAAGGACTCTCCCAAGAGAAGGCCATTTATTTTAGTGCAAAATTTAAATTCAATAAAACGGAAACCGAATATTTCTGCCTTTTAGTTCAAAGCGAGCATGCTAGAAGCAAAGTCAAGAAACAAGAGGCAAAGGACAAGCTTAAAAGGTTCAACCGCGTAATTGAAAAGGATTTGGACTCAGAAGCATTCAAAGTCCTTTCAGACTGGGAACATTTCTCTATAATGGAGTTAAGCAAATTAAAAACCTTTAAAAGCGACTCACTATGGATAGCGCAGGCATTAGACCTGTCAGTTATAAAGGTTCAAAAGGCAATCACAAGGCTCGTCCATTTTAATATTCTAAAAAAGTCTCGTAGAAAAATCACCCCTACTGGCAAGTTTCTTGTAACAAGTAGTCACGACATACCGAAAAGCTCAATTCGCTCTCATCATAAGCAGTACCTAGACAAGGCCATTAAAGCTATCGACAACCAAAAAGTGGATGAGAGAGATTTCCAAACTCTTGTTATGGCCATCGACAAAGAAAAGCTTCCAGAGTTAAAAGAGCTGATTTACAACTTTAACAGAAACCTAAACAAAATTGCTACAAGCTCACCAGATAGTGACAAAGACAGTGTTTATTGCTTTTCCACTCAGCTTTACAGTTTATTTAAGTAATCTCCCCCATAAATAAAAAGAAACCTATAAGTCATTAAGTAAATTCAGTGTTTACCTATACGGCCAGCTGTAATTTTGCTTCACATTCTTCCTGCCATTTTTTGTAAAGGTTTAAATTCTCTAAGACTTTATTCACTTCCCCTTTTGGGGAATAGATTTCTACGACCACTCCTCTTTCCCTAAAATTTTTAACCGCATCATCAAGTGCGAAAGCACCACTTAAATCAATAAAGACAACATTACTGAGATCAATGAGAATAGATTTCTGATTAGATACACCAGACAAAACATTATTAATTTTCTGAACTGAACCAAAAAACAGAGGCCCCTTTGGTGAGAATGTCACATTTCCATCCCGTTCTGAGAGCTCTTCGGTATTTGAATCTTTATCCAGCTCATATTTATATACTTTTGTAATTTCCTGTACAAATCGAAAGCATGCCAGGGCCATTCCAATACCCATAGCGACTAGAAGGTCCTCTACAACCGTAACCACTAGGACAGTAATAAATACAATTAAATCTGAAACAGGTAATTTGTGGGCAATAGGTACAACCCTATAGTCTATAATGTCCACGCCTACTTTAAATAGAATAGCTGCCAGACATGGTAGCGGGATTTTTGCGGCGACAGGCCCTAAAAAGACAGCAATGGCGAGCAGTACAAGTCCATGGACGAATGATGCGAAAACAGTCCTCCCACCAGACTTAAATAGTGCAACTGATCTCATAGTTGCAGTTGCAGTGGTTAACCCCCCGATTAGACCTGCAAAAATATTGGCCAGTCCCTGCCCAAACAACTCTCTATCAGAATTATGTTTATCATTACTTAGGTTATCATTAACCAGGCAGGTTAGAAGAGAGTCAAAAACCGCTAAACCAGCAAGGGATAAGGAAGGCAAGAGGTAATCTGAAAAGGTATAACTTGTGAAAGATGGCATATGCAACTCCGGCAAACCAACGGGTATGTTCCCAATAAAGTCTACATCCAGACCGAAAAAATTCGCCACCAAACTTCCTACCACTAAGGCAAGTAAAGTACCGGGAATACCTCTAAGAAAAGAAATCCTTTTACTAATTTTTGGATAGGCAAATAGCAAAGCAAGAGTGCCAAGTGATAACTCAACCGAATGTGGCCTAAAGTGTGTAATTGCATAAGGCAGGCCTTTAAGCACGTCCATAACATTTTTGGCATTTGGCAACCCTAGCAATGGGTCCAGCTCCAAAATAATTACAAGAACACCTATGCCACACATGAAACCTGCGATCACGGAGTAAGGAGTATAATATATCAAGCGACCAACTTTCAAGAAAGAGAGAGCAACCAAAATAACTCCACTGAGAAAAATAATTGTGAAAGCAAAAGTTATATCCGGAGCACCACTAGCCAACTGGTAGCCAATCATTATAACAGCAAGTTGTGCCATTTTTGGACCAGTCGGTCCGCTCACTCCTATTCGTGAACCGCCAAACAGACTACCAATTAGGCCTCCAGCAATTGCCCCCCATAATCCGGACATTGCTCCAAGGCCTGACCCAACCCCAAATGCTAGTGCAAGAGGTAAAGCGATGAAAGCTACTGTTACACCTGCTAATAAGTCCTTTCTCCAGTTTGAAAAAATTCCTTTAAAATTCTCTCTAGGGTTAACTTGTTCCAAGCTGTCTTTGAAAAACTCATATAACTCACTTCCTATACTGCCCCTATTATTTCCCATTTAGCTTCTCCCAATCTAGAGTATAATTTTTTTGCAATTAGCACTTGTTATTATGGCCATTTTTTAAGTACAATAAATCAGAATTAAGATAACTTCATGTTCGGATAAACAGAATTGCTACAAAGCTTGAACTTAAAACACATTTACTATTTTTGGGTAGTGGCCAAAGAGGAGAGCATTCAAAAAGCGAGTGTGATTTTAAACGTATCCCCTTCTTCCATCTCAGAACAAATTAAAATTTTGGAATCAAGGGTGGGTGTAGACTTGTTCGACCGCAGTCAAAAAAGAATGACTTTGGGCCTCGCCGGCAAGGAGATCTTTACTGAACTCGATAATTTCTTCCCAAAATTAGATGAGATGTTTGAGAGTCTAGTTAACCACAAACATGTGGATGTAAAATTGGTTAATATTGGCTTTTGTCCCTCATTATCGAAAGAAGTTCGATACAAGTTAAGTTTTAACATCATTGAGGACCCATACTACACAGTTAAAATTCATCAGGGTGAAAACAGCTACCTTACCAAAGCCTTTAATGATGGTGACATTGATTTACTATTTACAACAAATGCCAAACTCGGGCTGAAGGGTGCATATAAGGAAAAAAAACTTGGTGTAAAAAAATTCTCACTTGTATGTAATAATAAGTTAGCAGCTAAGATAGGGCCGGTCAAAGGAGTTGAGGCCGTTAATGAACAGCGCTTCATCAACTATACGCCAGACTCTGATATCCACTTTAAAATTCAAAAATTGTTTAACTCCAAAAATATTCACCCAATTAGAAGTGCTGAGATAGATGACTTGAATCTGACACTCCAGACAGTACTAAGCATGAACTGCTTTGCAATTTTACCAGACAACCTTGTAAATGAGAAAATAAAGAATAATGAACTCACTAAAATAAGATGCTCGTTAACCACCCTCGACACACCAATAACTGCTTTTTATAAGCCCAGACTAAATGAACAGCGCTTCGAAAATCATTTAAAGTGTAAGTTGACTTAGGTTCACTCGCGACAATTAATCACGGATTTCAGGGTGGACTTAACTTTACCTGAGTTTGGATCCAACCCATCGCCAATAACAGAAATCTCTCCACTTACTGTTTCCAGATCAAGATTAACTTCAACTTGTTGATGATTAAAGAAAGACTCCCATATTGAAGTCATTGCCAAAATTCTTAGCTTATTTCCTGTGACTTTGTACTTTCTTCTGTAAAATTCAGTAGTAGAGATATAGTTCCCTCTTAGGCTTCCAGTGACAGCACCAATATCAGAGTTTGAGTATAAACAAATCTCTTCCCCATCAGCATCACAAGTGTGGATCAGATCTAAAACGATACCATCATCCTTACCTTCTTTTGTAAAAACAGTATGGGTATCATGGCAAATAGCAAATGCTTGAATGGATGTTAGAAATAGTAAAGTAAAGCTAAGTAGTTTCATCAGTGGTCATCCTTAGGTTGGTTCAGTTTTTGTAACACACAAGAGCAAACAGACTAGTCCGATTATAAGATTTATAAGGTTTCATTCGCCTCTATTCTTCGCAGAATTGCCTAAATGAAACCGTTACACTTGCCTCTTCGCTTTCAAAAGTATGAAAAGCACTAGAGTCTTCATCAAAATCAAGCTCTTGAACTTTAAATATCCTTGTTTGTGCAAGGAGCTTGGTGGAAAGTAAAAAGTCCACTTCCTCGGCCAACATCCCAACAGAGAACTCACCTCGCTTATTAATTCTAAGCTCTTTAAAGTCCTGGTGGGATACAATGTGATGTGCCTGATTGTCTTGCAGATCAACGTTTTCAAATACTTCATGTGTTGCCACTTCGGGTATAGAAATATCCTTACTGGAGCTAATATAAAGAGAAAAAACCAGCTCTTCGGTGCCTACATCATGAGAACTATTTATAGTATAACTAACAGGCCGCACTCCATAAATACAGCTATCCTGACTTGCAAAAGACATCAATGGCAATAGCGAGGCCATCGCAATAAGAAGACCCTTCATCTATCCTAACTCCCTAATTAAATTTAAATTCATTATCCCACAACTGGTAAAAACCTTAAGGACTCTTGAAAAAACTTCGGCCTGTGTAAAAAGTGTTTACACCTTTGGTGTGTGACTTTTTTTCTTATAAAAGGTATAAATAAAACGCAATAACAAGGAGTTATAAAGTGAGTAAAAGTTTGTTTGTTTTTTTGGTATTCCTATTATCTTGTTCATTTTCATACGCAAACTCTATACATGACATAAAGCTGGCTGCGGCCCAAGGCGATGAGGTCATAAATTTTTCAACGTTTAAAGGTTCTGTCCTATTGGTTGTGAACATAGCAACCCGTTGCGGCTATACTGGACAACTGGAGGGACTGGAGTCGCTTTACAAAGAGTATAAAGACAAAGGTCTCCAAATTATTGGAATACCCTCAAATTCTTTTGGGTCCCAAACACCAGAAAAAGACAAAGAAGTCGCGAAGTTTTGTAGGCTCAAATACGGAGCAAGCTTTCCAATAACAGAGAAGCAGAGCTTTAAAGGAGAAGATCTTTCGCCTGTTGCCAAAAGACTCTTGAGCCTTTCCAATAAAAAGAGCGTTAAATGGAACTTTGAAAAGTTTTTGTTTAATAAAAATGGTGAGTTCGTAAAGTGGTTCCCATCATCTAAAAAACCAAATGATAAAGATCTAGTCCTTGAAATAAGTAAGCTCTTATAACAACCTTTTAAAACCCGGAGCTCCCTAGAAAAAGCCTCTAGGGAGCCCGATAATCTTAGTTTTACTGACAGATTCTTCTTATCTCATTAGTCATATAATCCTTAATGAAACTTCTTGGAACCTTAAATTCATTCCTTGCTTCAGTAGTAGAGATACTTTCATACACTTCTAAAAGAAATTCTTCCGAAATGTGATCTCCGCAAACGTGCTTTCCAAACTTAACAAAACTCATTGGCGAATCCATATTTCTAAATTTCTCTAGTTCTTTATTATGCTCCTCTAGATTTGAATAGATTTCAGAATGTTCTTCCTCAAGAGAGCTCAAATCTGAATCAAGATACACTAATTCTTCCACACCCACCGCTTTTCCATTTAATGAAAGAAGAGAGTCAATCATATCCTGAGTACTTGTGTCCTGGGTTTGTAGTTTCTTTAGAGCTGGAAGAAATACTCCTGCTTCTGGGCCAACTTTTAAGCAATTCCTAAGCTCAGCACTCCTGCATGCCTCTATGAACATGTGATTTTTCTCAGTAGGTGTTACTTTTAAGTGGTATGAACCGTTAGAGTCAGAGTATGCAGTTAGTGAACTTAATAATAAAAGACCAGACATAATTAGTTTTTTCATTTTGAGTCCTCACATTTTGTAGTTTTCTTTAGTGTAAAAACAAAATGCGACACGTAACATTATCATTGAAATTATTATCTATACCGTTAAGAATTAAGACATGCACAGTCCACTTGTGATTCCAATAGCTAACACTACTTGCAAAGAGGACTGTAGTTGATTGGCCTAAATAGACCTCTGCGACTTTTTTATACCATTAAATGCATGGCATGTCGCTTAATGATTAGTAATCTTAGGACGTGCCATGCGTTTCAGTATGGTCTATTGCTTTATTGACCCGCAGTGAGGCATAGAGCTTGAAGCATAAGGGTTCATCACTTTCTTTATTTTTGTTTTATTTTGAATCCAATACTTTTTTACCATTGGGCAGTAGAAACGTGCATAGTCCTTATTTGGAGCATGCTTTTCGAGTACAACAAGCATGCCTTGAGAAACTGTATTCATTGCTTCCTTACTCTCTTTGATATCATCAGACATACTTATTTCTCCGAGTTTCTTTTTGGTATAAATGAGCGTTTTATTAATCTTTTCGTTTTGAATATTTTTAAGTTCTTCCAATACTTCTTTCGCATTTGATTTGATTTTGGCCAGATTATTATCAAAAAACGCTTGGTGAAGCCCTTCATACTTAATCAGGGCCTTATTAAATTTAGTGTTTTCAACACCATGATTATGCTCATTCATTTCCATCTTTTTCCCATGCTCCTGATGGTGGTTGTGAGTGCCGTCTTGCCCAAAGCCTAGACCTGAAAACAATAAAGCAGTTAAAATAATTTTTTTCATACGAAGTCTCCTTTTTCGTTTTGATTCTTAATTTTATTTTCGTAAACAAAGCTAAATATTACTGGAACCACAAATAAGCTGATAAGCTCAATTGCCATTCCTCCTAAAGTCGGAATCGCCATAGGCTTCATAACCTCACTCCCCTGGCCTGTTGCCCACATTACCGGCAGTAGCGCAATGACAGTAGTTGTGGTTGTCATAACAAGTGGTCTAATTCTTCTGCAGCCCGCCTCACAAATAGTTTCCTTTAACTCACTCCAAGTTGAAGGTTTGCGACTTTTAAGCGCCTCTCGAAGAAAAGTCATCATAACGACTCCATCGTCCACAGCAATCCCAAAGAGAGCTATAAATCCAACCCAGACAGCAACGGAGGTGTTAAAGCCTCCGATCCAGAGCAGAATAAGTCCGCCCGACGCGGCAATTGGAACGGCGGTAAAGACTATGGCACTCAAGCTAAATGATCTAAAACTAAAGTAAATAATAAGTAGGTTTATCAAAAGTGATAAGGGCACAAGAACCATGAGCCGCTTATTCGCTCTTTCTTGTTTCTCAAATTGCCCGGCCCATTGAATTGAGTAGCCAGAGGGTAGCTCAACTTCTTTAGAGACTCGCTCTTTAGCTTCTTCCACAAATCCTATTAAATCTCTATCCCTCACATTTAACTGCACAGTTGATCTAAGAAGTCCGTTTTCAGACTGTATCATGGCCGGGCCTACTGTTATTTTAATATCAGCAAGCTGGCTAATCGGAATATGCTGACCTTTGGGGGTGGCCACAAGAATGTTTTTGAGATCGTCGAGCCTGTCTCTAAGCTCTTTTTTATAGCGAACCCTGATTGGATATCTCTCACGTCCCTCGTACATTTGATCGATTTTCATTCCACCAATAGCAGTTTGAATGATTGTGTTCACATCTCCAGTGTTCACCCCATATCTACTGGCCTTAACCCTATCTATTTCAAACTCAACGTAGGGCTTGCCGTTTATTTGTTCAGCGTAAATACCGTACGCCCCTTGAACTTCTTCCAAAGTAGCGGCAACATCGCTTCCGATCTTTTCCAAGGTTTTCAAATTTGGTCCAAAGATTTTTGCGGCGACTTGGGTTCTTATACCAGTGGAGATCATTCCAATTCTTGTTTGAATTGGGAAATCCCAGGAATTAACGACTCCAGGAATTTGAACTTTCTGATCCAGCTCGCTCATTATGTCATATATGCTGACCCCAAAAGGCCACTTTTCTTTAGGCACAAGCTTTATAATAGTTTCAAACATGGCCACAGGAGCAGGATCTAGACTTGTCTCAGCTCTTCCCAATTTTCCAACTGAGGTTTCAACAAGTGGATGCTCTTTAATAATTTTGTCAGTATAGGCAAGAAGCTCCCTAGCTTTTGTGATGCTAACATCCGGTGTCGTGACAGGCATATAAAGAATATCCCCTTCATTTAAAGAAGGCATGAACTCTCGCCCAAGTTGCGTAAATGCCACTGTGCCAAGAACACAGGCAATGATAGGTGCTAGCATAAAGGTTTTTCGATGCTCCAGTACCCAGCTAAGAGCTGGCCTGTAAACATTGACGATGTTCCTGCTAACCCTATTTTTCTCAATTGGTTTTAGCTGCCCCTTGAGCATGAATATTGAAAGCACCGGAGTAAGCACGATGGCGACAAAAACAGCTCCAAGCATTGCAAGGGTCTTTGCCCAAGCAAGTGGAACAAAAAGTTTTCCCTCCGCTCCTTCCAGCGCAAACACAGGTATAAATGTAACTATCGTTGTTAACACTGCTGTGAGTATTGCAGGTCCTATTTCTTTGGCCGAGTTTTTTATAATCTCAATTCTCTCAGAACTTGTAATATTTGAATCTTTTCGCTCGGCCAAGTGAGAGTATATATTCTCGGTCATAATGATGCCCATATCCACCATTGTCCCAATGGCGATAACGAGACCTGAAAGACTCATCACATTAGAATCAATGCCTATGAGATGCATTAAAATTAAGCTAATGCCCACCCCAAAAGGCAATGTTAAACTCACAAGCACCGATGCTTTAAAGTGAAGCAGAAACACAACAATAATAATAATTGTAATAATTATTTCTTGAGTGAGCGCTGAGTACACGGTGCCAATTGTTTTTTCTACCAATTCGCTTCGATCATAATAGGGCCTTAAAACAACGCCTTTTGGAAGTCCCTGTCTTATTTGTTTAAGTTTATCCTTAACTCGATCAATCACGTCTTTAGGATTCTCCCCAAAACGCATTGTAACAATTCCACCAACTGCTTCTTGTCCATCCTTGTCTAGGGCACCTCTTCTAAATGCAGGACCTATTTGAACAGAAGCAAGGTCTTTGACTCTAATGGGAGTGCCTTCTTTTACCGCGACCACAACTTCTTCAATATCCGAGATACTTTTGAAAAAACCAATCCCCCTTACAATCATCTCGCGATCGCCCTCTTCAATGACCTCAGCCCCCACATCGATGTTGGAATTCTTAATGGCCTTAATTATTTGAGGAAAGTGAATGTCAAAGGCAAAGATTTTATTTGGATCAACGTCGACTTGATACTCTTTAACAAACCCACCAATGCTTGCCACTTCAGAAACACCTTCTGTGGATTGCAACAGATACTTCACATAGAAGTCTTGTAAAGAGCGCAGCTCTTGTAGTGATTTTGGATTGGGATTGTCCTCGGTATTCTCAAGCGTGTACCAAAAGATTTGACCAAGGCCTGTGGCGTCCGGGCCTAACGTGGGAGTAGCACCTTCGGGAAGCTCACTTGAAGCGGTTGAAAGCTTTTCTAGAACTCTGCTTCGTGACCAGTAGAAATCAACATCATCTTTAAAGATTATGTAAACGGTGGAAAAGCCAAACGCACTTGTGCCTCTTACTCTGTCGATCCCAGGAATTCCTTGAAGGAGTATGCTTAAAGGATAAGTAATTTGTTCTTCTATATCTTTGGGAGATCTTCCCTTCCATTCAGTGAAAACTATTTGTTGGTTTTCTCCTATATCGGGGATGGCATCAATCCTTGCGTTTTTAACCGCAAATACCGAGCCAAGAGCAAGTACAGCAAATCCGATGACAACAAAAACCCTGTACTTTATGGAAAACTCAATTAATTTATGTACCATTTCAGCTTCCTTCCCTCTTAGTGTTGATGTCCGCCAGACGAGGATTTTTCATCATACCCGCCAAACAGTTGCGCCTGGGCATCAAGAAGGAAGTTGCCATCAATGACGACCTTTTCTCCCTCTGATAGGCCATGCTTAACTTCCACATAGCCTTCCGATTCAAAGCCTGTAAGAACCTTTTTCGCTTGGTAGCGGTGATTGCCTTGGTCAACCCAGACAACCTTTCTCTTGCCAGTATCAATAATCGCGGTTCTTGGAATTACAAGCGGCGTGCCTTCCAAGTCAAGTGTTACAGATGCCGTTCCCACCATTCCTGGGCGGAGTTTTCCTTCATTGTTGTCAAGAGTTGTTCTAATTTTCAAAGTTCTTGTTTGTTTATTTAATACAGGGCTAATGAAGTCAATCTTCCCCTCCCATATCTCGCCGGGGTACGCGCTAAACTCCAACTGAACGGTTTGCCCCAAATTGACCAGCGCGGAGTCGTGCTCATATACATCCATTTCAACCCAAAGCGAGTTAAGATCGACCAGATCAAAAAAGCTTTGTCCCTCTTTAAAGTATTTTCCTTTGATCGCGTGCTTCTTTTCAACAATCCCTGTCACAGGTGAATAAATCGTAATTTCACGAGGGACCTTGTTAGTCTTGGCCCAAGCTTCAAGTTGCTTGTCCAGCACCCCCCAGAGCTTCATTCTTTGAATGCTCTGCTCATATAGGTCTTGAAATTCTTTGCTGTTTCTATTGGAAAAGTAATTCTTTCTAGCGATCAGATATTCATCTCCACCTGTGAGAAGCTCAGGGCTATAAAGCTTAAGCACTGGGTCTCCTTTTTTAACAAGTGAGCCGGTAGATTGAACAAAAACATCCTCAACTCTTCCAGGAACTCTCGCAGGAATATTCGATTCTTTTTCTTCTGATTTAAGGAGTGTGCCAAGCAGTCTTATCTTTTTTTGCATTTTCATAGAAGTAACTTCAAATAAATCCGATTTGAAGTGCTTAACTTGAGACTTTCTAAGCTTTACCTTTGCTACGGTCTCTGAGGATGGCACCTTTTTCAACATGGGCGTGCCATCCAAGGGACACTCACCTGCAGCGGCGCTTGTAACACTTGGGTCAGATTCACAGTAGTACACATTTTCTTGTGCTTTGCTTGGAGCGGAGTGCTCGGCGTGATCGTCATGCTCAACCTCCACCTTGGTTAGGCCCATGCCACAAATGGGACAATCTCCAGGAGTCTCTTGTTTAATTTGTGGGTGCATCGAGCAGGTGTAGTAAGTTTGAACTTTTTGTTTTTCGACTTTTTGCTCAGCCTTCTCTTCTTTAAAGCAGGCCGTTGCAAATAGGCTTAACATTATTAATATCAATATATTTTTCATAGTTCTCTCCCTGTCCTAAGACTACTGCCGTTCACAAAAAGGTAATTAATCTTTTTAGTCTTTAAGTTTGCAATAAGATTAATCTCTTTTATTAGCTGATTTTGATATTGAAGCTCAGAACGGAGGAGTTCAACGTAGTCAGCTCCTCCTCTTGAGTACGATTTTGCCGTTACGTCTCTTGAGCTTTTTGAGTATTTCAATGTTTCTTTTTGCAAAACTTGAAGCTGATTGCTCACATCCATAATCTCAAAGGTCAATTTTTTAAGTATATTTGGTCTGGAGTTTAAATAGTTTCGGTACTGTTTCTGTGCTTCCATCTTCTTAAAGACAGCTTCTTTTTTAGCAGCGTAACGCATCTCACTTGTTGGAAGTGGAATAGTAATACTCGCCCCAACAAAATCCCCCACCCCATCAATGTCGTTTCTTTCGGTATAAGAGACTCCCAGAGTAATATCTGGAAAATAGTTTCGATTCTGTGCATCCACCTTTAAGTCACTTGCTTGAAGATTATGTTTTAAAGCAAGCTCATGGTAATCTTGGTCGCTCTTAGATTTTTGCCATGAGTTCAACAGCTTCCATGGAATTGTGCCCAAATCGATATCTAAAGTTTTTTCAGAACTTAAAAGCACGCTTAATTGACTTTTAAGTGACTCTTGAGAGTACTTGTTTTGGTCAATTTGAGATTTAAGCTCACTTTTTCTTATCTGGATGTCTAAGACTGCCTGTTGTGGAACTTTGCCCGTAGAATAGAGCCTTTTTGTAATTTTTAGGTGGTTTTCGATCCAGTCATAGTTCCCTTTCAACACCTTATATTCATTAACAAGCCTTTCCTTTTGAATTCCAAATTCCCAAATTCCTTTTAAAAACTCTCTGGAAAGCTGCATAGTTTGGGCCTTCTGAGTTTTTGCCTGCTGAATTGCGGACTCTTCAAGCTTTCCATACTTTCCAGATATAGATAGTTTTTGCGACAGACCAAACTGAATACCCGTCATCATTGATTCGTTTCGACTTAATGATTCTACTGGAAAGTTAACGGCAGACACCGACAGCATGGGATCTCCCCAGCTTCCAGATTGCCTTGCCTTCTCCTGCATGGCCTCGACTTTACTTAACTGAGATTTTAAAAGCTCATGGCTTTCAAGTCTTTGAGTCAACTCTTCAAAGCTCTCAGCATGAGTGAATGAACTAATTAATAAAAATGTAACAAGAAAAATACCCTTCATGGCCTTACCCTATATTAAGGTTAAAAATAGAGATAAAAAATAAAATTGGGTATTTTCTAGATCAGGAACTGACCCTTAAGGATATAGAGATTGAGATTTGATTTGTATTTAAGAAACCCATCATCTGGGATTTTAGGAAGGTATCTATTATTGATGCCCACAAGTTTTATAATATTTATAACTGGAAGTTCTTTAAAAAAGACAATTTTATAGGTTAGATCATTATAATTTACGACATCTGAAGCAATCTCATGAAAGCATACCCCGCTAAAGCCGTCCATACAGTTTGAGCGCTCAGTCTCGTCTTTACTCTCTTTATTTCCATGACAACATTCATGGCCTGCCATATCCATATCTTGAGTCTGCTTTTCCAACGAATCTTGTACAACGCAATTAACTCCACAGCCAAGTGCCATTGCTTGCACCCAAGTGAAGTTAAAAATCATTAGAATAAACAAAAACTTTTTCATCATATTTATACTACCGTACTCTTTCAGGATATTACAAATCCAGTTATTTAGCTACTGGCCTTTTTTACAAGCATTAGAAGCTCATCAATCAATTGCTTGCTTTCTACTGAATTTCCAGTACTTATGGCCTTATGAACACAATGGTTTAAGTGCTCCTCCAATATCTTACTCTCTAAAGACTTTAAGGCAGAGCGTGCAGCTTTGATTTGGGTTAATATATCCACACAATACCTTTCCTCCTCCACCATTTTAGAAATACCTCGAATTTGACCTTCAATTCTTTTAATTCTAGGCAGGTGGTTTGTGTGCTCAGCATGCTTTTTACTCATATACGTTTCCTATATTGTTCCATTAAGAATTAGCCCAATTAATAAAACCTGAGGTACTGTGATCAATGGAAGAAAGAATGCTATCTTCCAAGATCTTGTAGTCTCTTTTAACGATAATATCTCTGTATAATCAGTCGACACACCGGCCATCAGAAAGGTAAAACTATTACCAGGCGCTGATGCTCTATTCATTAAGTCAGCCGCCAAGGGCGTTGCTCCTTCAGAGCAAACTTCAAGTATGGTGGTAACTACTAAAGTCGAAAACAGCCCTAACAGACTTGGCCCAAAATATTGTTCAAAAAGACCTTGATCAACAAAAACATTAATAACACTTGAAAGCAAGGCTCCAAATAGCACCCACTTGATGATCATTTTTGAGTCTTTTAAACCATCATTTAAAATTGAGGCAACCTCCTTAAATGAAAACTCAAATCCCTTTAGATCTTTCTTGAGATTATCCACAATCTTAAAATCTTCAGGAATTTCAACTTTATTAGGGTTCTTTGGTAATACGCCTCTCTTTTCAAATGAATCAAAAATTATGCCTGAAATGATGGCAATAACACCGGATAAAAAAATAAAGAGAAGAGTCCACTTTAACCCAATAAGTGAGATCAAGATAATAGTTAAAGATATTGAGTTCCAAGGACTTGCTATTAAGAAGGCCATGGTTTGTCCTAAACTTGCCCCTCTCTCATACAATTTCATGCCCACCATTAATATGCCATGGCTACAGAGATCCAAAAGCAGTCCTGCCAAGGTGGCCCTTAAAAGACCGATTTTACTTCCAGGCCTTCCCAATATAGAAACGACATACTCCCTAGGAACTCTTCCCAACAATCCAACAAAGACAATACCAAGAGCAATCCCCCAGGACATTGTATTAAACAATTCGAAAAACCGATGAAATAAGTGAGTGATGTGCGCACTACTTTGAATGACGTATGTATTTAAGATATGTCCTAAGTAGAACGAAACTCCAAGAGTCAACACTCCAAGAAACACATAGTCTCTTTTCTTTCCACTAGAAGCGTGGCAGCTCTCAGACTCTTCATTTTTGACTTCACAGCAGCCCATGCTCTCCTCCATACCCCATCAGGGTATAAATAGTATACCCCCACCGGGTATCAAAGTCAAACTATAAGGAGTTTAATTGAAATAAAATATCGCCCAATTTTACTTAGAAACTTCTACTCCCTTGATGTGGGAGGTGAAAACCACCTTTGAATCAGACTTCCTTATCCCCTGATAAAAAGACTGTATTTCCTTAGAGTCCTCTCCCTTAATCATATGGATGTCTATTTCATCTCCAAGCTTTGCTTCTGAAATAAAATTAATGTCAAACTCACTGACCACAAAACTTCGATGATAATTTATAGGAATAGTGTCCAAGATCCATTGAGAGTACTTGGTGTTATTCACATGATTATTCATATCTAAATCACTGTTTCTAACTACAATAGTATTCTCTACTTTCATGTTTTCTGGAACAATAACTTTCTCTGGAATAATATTCAGCTCTTTCTTTGGAATCCCCTGTACAATACTCTCATCAAGCTTTGGCTGAATAGGTCTTCGAGTTGTTCCATCCAAAACCATGAAGGTTGCAGCTGACTCGCCAATTTGTTCATCCCCTAGGTGAATGGTCCAGTCCCTGTAGGCCTTCATGCCGTGAATTCTTCTAGGCCAGGTTTTAACTAAGATCTTATCTTGCCATTTCGGCCATTTTTTCATGATGAGCTTTTGCTGAGTGAAGACCCAAAAAGCATTATTTTTGACCATGGCCTCAAGACCAACTCCCATATGCTCGGCATGGATAGTCCCAACATCTTGAAGGATGCCAAGCATCCCAAAAAGACCTAGTCTTTTATTCATATTTATATTTACACTATTAACTTCGTACTCTTTTTCAAAGTAGGATTCATTCATTTCACTAACCTCAATCTATAAGAAATGCTAACAAAGGAAGCTTAAAATTGTTATCCATAAATGTGATGTCTTACAAATTGGTCAACTCTTACCACCCGAGTCAACACTTTTTTAAAGCTTAGCTTAAAAAATGGCCAACTTGCCCAGTTATGACTTTCGTACAATTTGGTTGCCGGAAACAACTTGTCCAGACTTTGCCTCATGATAGGTAATAAAAATGTTATCACCAAGTCCAAGCTCCTTTGACAGAGTATTCGAAGTGATTTTAAGAAGCTTCTCTATTTGCTCAGGACTTTTGCCCTCAAAACAAGTTAGCGACGCCATGGGTGGATGTGTGTCATCAGGTTGGATTGCGGCAGACTTTTCTCCCTCCACATAAAATTCAGATTTTAACTCTTCCCAAGTTGCCCAAACATGTTTAGGTTCACACTGGTAAAACTCTGCAATTGCTTTACATGTTTTTTTAAGTGCAGGTGTTATCTTTGATTCATCTTTTTGAGGCAAAGCCTTTATCTGTAAAATTGGCACTAATCTCTCCCGTCATTGATTTAGATTTTAATGGTAGTCTATTTAACTTATTTATTTAAGACCAAGAACTAGGTCTGGATTGTCTGTCTCAATAAAATCTACATTCAAGCTAGAGAACTCTTTCATCGACTCAATATCATGAACATCCCAGACAACAACTTTGATATTGCGCTCGTGCGCTTTCTCAATCAAATCCTTAGATAGAAAGTATTTATGAACCTGAAGATATTGAAATGATGCTCCATCAAAGATGCCTTTAAAGCGCAGGAAATTATCAACAGTAAGCCAATTATTCCCCCAAAAAGTGCAATACAGGCGTTCAATATCAGGTGCTATTGATTCAAATTTATTTAATATTTTATATGAAAATGACTTTAGAATCACATGTCTCTCAAGCCCTAGACTTGCTACAAGCTCTACGATCTCTTCTTCAATTTTCTCATACCGCTCTCCCCCATACTTAAGCTCTATAATAAGAACTGCTCTTCCATCAATTGCTTCCAGCACTTCCTTAAGGGTCGGGATCCTTTCATTTTCAAATTCACGTCCAAACCATGAACCAAAGTCAAATTCTTTAAGTTTGGATAAAGGGTAATCACTAATCTTGCCAGAAGCATTTGATGTTCGATCTAAAGTAGAGTCATGTATGGCCACTATTTCACCGTCAGCAGTCATATGGACATCAATTTCAATGAATGAGGATTTCAACTCAAGAGCTTTATTAATAGAGCTAAGTGTGTTTTCCGGTGCATACGCAGAAGCACCTCTATGTGCGACTGGCCTCACACCAGCAAAGGAGCTACCAATTAAAGTGAAAAACATAATAGTAAAGATGTGATTATAAATAGCCTTCATTGAATAAGATTATCATGCTCCATAAATTCGATTACTAAAACTTAATTTGAACCTCATATGGTCGAGTAGCACTACCCCGCTGTATATTCAGAAGTAGATTGTTTCTCTGTGCCAGTCTATTGCATATACTCTCCCCAATTCCTGAAGAAGCAGTGTAAGTTTCACTAAATGGATACTGTATTGATAATAGGTTATCTTTTAAGGATACCTTTATTTTCTCTTCACTGTCGCAGATGGCCTTGGTTGCGTTTGAAAAGACATTAATAAGAATTGTTTCGAAATCCTGTTTAATAACATGGTGGCGAATGTCTTCTTCCAGTTCTAATTCAATTGAATGCTTGGGTATTCTTAGTAAAACACCGGTATTGGTAATGGATTCTTTAATATTTACTAATTCCCGATCTGTTTTTTCAAGGACATTAAAGGTATTTAAATAAGAATGAATATTCTCCAAAGTTTTTTTGTTGCTCTTTAAATAAAACTCCAACTTCTCGGGATTGGAGATGTTGTTTAACAAGTTTTGATTGATTAAAAACTGAGAAGAAAGCATGCTTTTTATATTATGAGCAAAAGTATTTAGGTCTTGCCCGATAATTGAAAACCTCTCTTTAAACTCTATTTCTTTCCTTCTTCTCTTGCTGAACCCTCCAAAAATGACCAGAATGATGACCATATACTCCAAGGCCATAAAAACGTAATCAAATGTTATCGCCTGCCTTGCATGAGTTATTTCACCTGTTTCTTTAAGATATTGAAGATAGAGCACTGGTACTCCACCAAAAATCACAAAAGGGAGCAAAGTTATAGTTTTTGGTCTAAGTAAGATTGTAAAGCCAAGCATTCCCATGATAAATGCATAGAGATACAGCGGGGAGAAATACTCTCCGATTGCAGCATAGGCGGTAAGTAGGACAAGCACACCGGAAGTGGCAAGTTGGTTGTATGGATTCCTCACTAAGAGATAAAAAAGAGGAAAAGCGAGAATAGAAGGAGCAAGTTTTAATACAGTGTAAGCACCCACAAGCTCTTTTGGTATCAGGGTCCTCTCATATGGAAAAACTAAAAGCGTTAATGAAATGTATAAAACTCCGGCAAGATAGGCATCTCTTTTGTCTTCAGTATCAATAAAGCTAGGTATCAGTTTCAAAAATATATCCTTTAGAGCGAATTGTTTTTAGCTGTCTCGTAAAATCATCAGAAAGTTTGTTTTTTAAATTAGACAGATGTGTATTGAGAGCGTTTCTTGCCTTGATCTCCGAGGAGTAGACATACCTGTGGAGCTCAGATTTGGTAACCAGTTGGTTTTGATTCTCCAAAAGAAATGAGAGAATTTTATATTCAAGTTCGGTAAGTTCCACTTCCTTGCCATCTTCAATCGCAACATGGCCATGTGGGGCCAGATTTATTTTGGAACTAGACCTATCCACTTCCATCTCATCTAAAATATCGTCAATAGACTGTGGCAAAAAAGGCTTCTCTAAAAATTTGAATACCCCATAATTGAGTGCCCTGATGGCAACTTCCTTTGTTGCAAATGAAGTCATCAGTACAACAACTGGGGTTTGGGTATAGCACTTAAGTTTATTAAGAATTTTTAATCCATCCTCAAGTCCCAATTTGTAATCAAGCAACATTAAATTAAAAGAGCTTTTATCAAGAAGCTCACTTGCTTCCCTAAGAGTAGATGCCACTTCAACAAAGTGCTTTTTAAAGCCCAAGTGTTCCCTAAGCTCACTTGAAAGCTCTTTATCATCCTCTACTACCAATATCTTCATGATTAAATCTTAATACTCATGACACATGTATGGCAAATTTCTTTTAAACATTCACAGGTTTTAAATTCTTGAACAAATCTTGAATTAATGAATTTTCCTATAAGACGAAAACTTATTGGATGCAATTTATTCATTACCTACTAAAAAATAACTTTAAGTTTTTCTTAATAGAAACTTAGAAATAAACTGACTGGAAACACCGTATGGGAAAGAAATTGTTAATTGAAAATGGTACCTCTTTAAACGAGTACCTCTCACAAAATAAAATCTCCCCTTTAGTTAAAAGTGAATTGATTAAGGCCTTGGCCAGCAATGGTATAGACCTAGTAATAGTAGACTTAGGAAATAAATCCAGACATGAGCACTCCACAAGAGGGAAGCTCTACATATTAGGCGAAGATATAGTAAAAGATATGATTGAGGCAGTAGAGGGAACCTTAAGAGTTCACTAAGAGCCTCAAGCTAACTTAAATTCATTTACTCCATAAAATAAACTTAATCTTATAAGCTCAACCTCTAAACTATACTCCCCTTGTGAGTTTTACTTCTTATCCTCACCTGAGCATATAAAACTTTATACTGATAAAAATCAATCCTGGTTTTCGAGAATACAAGAGCTTAAACCCAAAGGTAACTTTATCCATTCAATTTCGGAGCTGCCTCAAGAAATTAAAGGTAGAGTGTCAGTTGGAATTTTTAGGGCCGAGACCCCAGAGGGTGATTATGTTTTAAAGCTTCTTCCAGAGGAAGCTTTTCTTGACATGTATGGCCACAAAATTCTTCTACAAAAACATTTAAGTAACTTTGGCCTTGCCCCCAAGATCAGAAATGTTTACTTCAAAGAGTCTTTGGACGAGCTAAAGGCTAAGTTTGATCAACTCAGCCCTCATACAAACATTGGAATACTCATGGAAGAAGTGGACGGTACAATGATAAAGCAGGCGTTTATTGAAAAAGGTAAAATACCAAACCTTAGTCAATTGCCGCGCTCCCCTGAATTTAATCATATAGTGAGATCAAACCTTCAATCTTTAGAAAAGGCACTAAATGACTTAGAAGTATCTGTTCTAGATGCACAAATGATAATAACCAATTCCGGAGAAGTAAAACTCATTGATTTTGACTTTTATGAATGGTCCATTGACCCGATTATGCGTGAAAATCGAGTTGAAGCAAATTTTGATAATATCTTAGAGCTATTTCCTTAAAACCTTTCCTTCACAATTACCGTACTTACTTTTGAGTTTTATCAAATTCAACAATAATTTCTTGGTGTAAATGATTAGTAGGGCCTAGAGGGAGCAGGCCCCTAGTGGAAAGTCTGAATCGTTTGGATTTCTGACATTACCGGCAGCATCATAATAAATCTTATACGGATCCGACTCATTGATCATTTTTGGCCCAACAATGTAAGCTACAGACGAACTTGTCGTGCAAAAATTCTCACTACCAGGTACTGTACTTACAAATGACACTTCTGATTCGAGCGCATTTTCAATGCTGTCTGATCCACCAATAGGGCCGCTCACACCTGAAAGGTTGTAAGTTGAGCTTGAAAGATAATCACCCCTATAAAAATACAGGTTGGCACTCATAGAAATGTTTGCTAGCACTGCACTTGGCCAACTACTACTTGAAAGAAAATTCCAATGATTATTGTATGAAGTATTGTGAGAGGCCATAGTGTCTTCCCCCATTAGAGAGAAGGCTGTTCCATCGTTGTTATAGGCTATATTTGCGAATATGTAAGCTTTCAAACCATCGCCCGAAACAGAAACTGCGCCAGAACCTCCTCCGGAGCCAACACCTTTAACTATATTATTATGAAAGTATAAGTAGTTTTCAGCACTAATTTGATATGAGTCAAAACGGATTGCATAGACATTGTCATAGCCATTACTATCGTACTGCATCTTTTCCGGAACCTCTTTGCATAAAAGGCCAAGAATATTCTCTATCCGCCATGAAAGTAATTAGTGCTTTTGAGCTATCCCATTGCCCCTGGTGCCTTTGAGTGGTTCCAACCTCGGTGCTGAGAAATGGTACAAAGTAGCGAAGATAATTGTCTCCTGACAAGTTCCATGTCCCAATGTTATGCCTTGTTGTTAAGTTCCACGCAGCATCTGCATAGAATGCGAAATGCCACGCTCGATTGTCAGAAACAGCATCTCTGGATGTATCAAAGTCTCTAACCTCAACCGGTATGCCTGTATTTTCTGTTTGTTCATTTGAATCTGGAAGACTCGAGTAGGCCCTAAAAATCTGCCAGTCAGTTATGGTGCTAAAGTCAGATGACAACTCTTCACCATCTTTATCATTTAGAAGAAATTGATTAGCAGCAATTCTTTTTCTAATAAAAAAGATGTCCTCAAACCCTATGGGTGTATCATGGTCGACTACGATAGCATCTCCAATGCCAATATTAAGTGCTACGTTAGAGTCAAAAGTTATGGTGGAATCAGCTATAATCGCCTCATTTGTTCCACTTGAAGTTCGGGTTTCTAACGCAGTAGTAGTGCCAACACCAATGGAGCGATAAATTTGTGAAGGCCCATCAAGTTTGACGACTTCCTGTCTTTCGACGGAGTCAGATCCAAATTCAACTTTAACTGTCACATTCATCTCGTCTTGAGGATCATCTGGAAACTTAAATGTTGGTGAGTCGACAATAAAGTCTTGTCCAGACTTATCCATTTCTATCCCATACCAATACCTGGGATCGCAATCTGGAACCTTTGTATGGTTGCAGTAATAGAGAGTTGCCTTATCGGAGCTCTCCAAAGTATTAGCAGTTTCAACTTTTGCACTAAATTTATTGGATTGAATGTTTGAAATACTAAACGACTTAATGGACTTCGCGATTGAAGCTGAGTCGCTTGCGGCACGGGAACACGCACAACTCAAGGCCATCATGGATAAAACGGCCATATTTTGAATATAGAGTTTAATAGTCATAGTATCACCTAGTAAACTAATCGGTGATATTTGAAATTTCTTAACAAGGTATAAAAACAATTCAATAAAACAATCACTTACGTTTATGCAATAACTCCGCATCGATTGTTACTTCTTTTTCTTTTTACCACTTCCTTTAAAAGGCCTTCCCTTGCCTTCAGCTCTTGACTTTGCCGCCCTACGGTTCCTACCTGCTCTTTCTCTTTGATTTGCTTTTGGCCTTCCGCCGTCATCCATTACGGATTCAATATCTGCGAGGTTATTATACCTTCTCATTTCTTTGTTGAACTTCCAGACAAACATCAATTTTAAAAGCTCTTCCTTGCTAAGATCGTCAAAGCGGCCTTGCAAGAGCTCATAAGACTC
>CATMLK010000018.1:0-73479 GCA_950070535.1 uncultured Bacteriovoracaceae bacterium
ACAAGAGCAAATCTTGCTTATTCAGAAGAGCAACTGTCTAATAAGTTTACAAGTTGGGGAATTGACCCAAAACTTAAAGAAGGATCTATTAATTTAGAAGAGTCTTGGCGACACTTTACTAAAAAAGACGATGTCGTTGTCGCAGTTGTTGATACTGGTATTCATTATAACCACCCACACATAAGTCCAAATATAAAAATCAACACAAGGGATGGACACGGCAGTAGTGGTGATGGACGTGACAATGATGGTAATGGATTTGTAGATGATTACGCAGGATGGGACTTTTATAATGGAGACCAATACCCAATGGATGACCATGGACATGGAACGCATGTGGCGGGTCTTGCGGCCGGTACATTTGGTGGCGTAGCTCCAAAGGCTAAAGTTCTCCCGGTCAAGGTTCTAAACTCACAAGGTCGTGGTGATTTGGCCACTATCGCAGCGGGAATCTTATACGCAATAGATATGGGGGTGGACATTATAAACCTTTCTCTTGGCGGCCCAGGTGCTGGGCAGGCAAACGCGGACATACAGGCCCTATTAGGCTCTGTTATAAGTGCTAAAGAGAACAATGTTCTACTTGTTGCTGCTGCTGGAAATGGTGGAGTGGATGGACTTGGAGATTGCAATGATGCAAATCCTGTATACCCTGCAAGCTTTGATCAAGAAAATATTATTTCTGTAGCAAGTGTTGATAGGTACAACTACCTTACAAGTTACTCAAATTTTGGAAGCGAGTCTGTTCACGTTGCAGCTCCTGGCGGAGATAGCTACTTTGGAGGCCTCCTGTCTTTGGGCGTTCCAAGTTGTTACGGGCCTTGTCCAGACTCTGAACAGACTTACGCTAATATGTCAGGTACATCTATGGCGGCTCCAGTTGTGGCGGGTATTGCAGCACTTGTTAAAAGTGTTAACAGAAACCTTAACTATAAAGACATAAAAAAGATTCTAATGGAGCAAGGTGACTTCGAGGAGTCCTTGAGAGATAAAGTTAAAAGTTCAAAGGTTGTGAATGCACTAATGGCGGTAAGAGAGGCGACCAATTGAATGAATAAGAGCAAGGTCTTTATCTCAGTCTAAATTCCACAATTAAAAGCTCTATGAAAAAAGGTTTATTTTTTATTCTTTCGTTGTTTATATCCGTCTCAGCAACTGCTGGTGTTGACTTATCTGACGTGTCCTTTCGTGAGGCCCCAAAACTCACTGAAAGCATTACGACTTCCAAAGATATACTCGTGCCTGCTGGTAAGAGAGCTGCTTTTTTGGGTGAGAATAGACTTGCCTGTCTTCTAAAAGTTCATGATGTGGTTAATTTTCCAAGAAAGATCTCTTCAGGGTCTTATTTAAAGATAACAAATGCTTTATACACAGGAGACGATTTAGCTGCATATCCTTTTACCTTCGAACTTGGTGAACTTTCAGAGGTTGAAGGAATTTCCTGTATATTGGACAGTGAAGAAACTTTTGGAAAATTAGGCGGTTTAAAGGAGTTCTTGGAATCAATTGGTATGACGGTTGACATTAGGACAACGCAAAAAATCATCAAAGAAGCAGTTGAGCTAAAATAACTAAAGCAGCGTAACCAAAACGACAGTAGTATCGCCTCTAACCTGTTGGCCAGGTTACTGCCTTGAACCAATCCAACAACGGGGTCTTTTTAATGAAAAGAGCCCTGCGTAAAATGTGTCTAGTCGGCACTGTGGACTGGGGTGCCCCTCAAGTAAAAAAGGCCCCCTATCATGCTCATCAGGTGTAAAAAAGCTTAAAGGTTTTCGCCATACCACTGGGACCTGATTGTTGATAAATTGGGTTAATAGGAAGGCCGCTTCGAGTGTCCGTTTACAGATCACCACTTCATCTTCTTTTGGCGCGAAGTGTTTTTCGCAGTTCGTTTTGAATTCATGAGGAACATGCTTAAACTCAATGACATTTTCAATACGAAGAACGGTCGTGTTGTTTTTTAGATCATATGCCCAAAGTTTTCCCAAGCACTCATGACTAGAAAAGTAATCTGCCTGCCCTTCAACTGAATATTTTAATTTATGCTTTAAAGGTTCGCCACCAAAGAGATGTCCCAGTTCATGACACATAACCAAGTCTAGTACGTCTTGACTTGCCCACTTTGCGACTTTCCAACCTGCACCAAGATTAAAACCAATGTTTTTAGTATTTTGTTTTCGCCAAGGATGTGCGTGAAGATCGCCCAGATCATGCTTCCATAGGATTTCAAACGTACACTCTGAGTGGTTATCGCAGTAAATTTCGTTAGCAAAGAGTTCAAATCGTTCTTTGAGTTGTTGACTCACTTGTTCATTGAGTTCCTTGGATTCAGCGTGGTTTAAGGAAAACAGCGCTAAAATTGAAAGGAAAAAAAGCTGAGTCATAATGCAGTCATTCTTAATCTTATAAATTATGGAAGATACTTCAGAAGTCTTGTAATTCGTGTGGCGTGCTCGCCTTGCCCTTCAAACTCAGGATCGTCAATTTCACAGTTCTTACCGTCTTGTTCACAACGATTAACTCTTTGACAATACTTTCCTTCAAATTCACCGTCGACATAGTCAGTTCTTCCTCTAACAAGAATGCCTTCAACCTCTAAAGTTTCGCTATTAAATACTGGTGAGCCTGAATTGCCGTGAAAAGTGTCAAGGCTGACTGTGAAAAACTCTTTCTCATCATTGCTAACTACGGATCCTTTATCAGTATATTTCAAAGGAAGGCCTGATGGGTGTCCCACAGTAAATAAACGCATATTCTTTTTTACTTGTCCTACTCTTCTTATTTTTAGAGGAAGTCTTCCTTCCACCTCTCTATCCAACCTTACCAATGCGTAATCATTCATCCCTCTATAGTCAGCAACAATTACTTCTTTACACTTATAAATCTTATTAACAGAAAGACCTCTAGTTTTTACCTTTCCACCCTTGGTCTTATAATCAAAAACCCAAGCATACTTTGTACAAAGACGCGTCTCTTCATTTTTAATTATTTCATCAGTGTTCATTACACAGTGGGCGGCAGTCGCTAAAAGATCAGGCCCTACAAGAAAGCCTGTGCAGTCTGGTAGAGACTTCTGATTTGCGAATTTTTCGTCGCTGCACACATTTTCTGTCCATGGATCGGAAAGCTTGGGAGTATGTCCATAGTTAAAAGTGTCACCGTGGATTAAAATATTAGCGTTCGAAACTCTCCCTGCAATGGAATTTGATAGAAGTTTAATTTGGGGATTAATAATATGTTCTACGTCTATTCTATTATCATCTCCATAGATGACTCTTGGAGCGGCGTAGGCGGTTGATGTTAAAATAAAAAGTGCTAGTAATGTTCTCATAGATCTCCCTAAAGAGTTTTTATAAGAAACTTAATGCTTTAGCAATTCAATCAACTTAACTTTTTCTTTCTTTTCATTCGCGCCTTGTCAAAACATCTTCAAGTGCTGGGCGCCTTCTAGGCTTTGGCACAGTGCATGGACGACCTGCCATGATAAGGCCTACTACTTCATAGTCTTCTCGATCAACGTCTATAAGCTTGTAGAAACGATCATCGGTTATTATTTTTGCTGTGCTCCATTTATAGCCTATTCCTTTCTCAGCAAGAGATAAAGCAAATAGCTGTACCGAGCAACTTAATGTTGCGTAGTCTTCTTTGTTAGTAAACTCATCAGGACTTCTCTTTTGACAGAATGCAACAAGTTCAGGATTTAAAATCTTGTCTTGAATTGCTTCTTGCTTTGCAGGGGGAAGCTTCTCTCCCTTAGACTTTATTTCTAAGGCAAGTTGAGCAAGCTTCTTTTTGGTATCCCCTTTTATCAGGATATATCTCCAAGGGAAGCTAAATTTATGATTCGGTGCTTTTAGTGATGCGCTTAAGGCCTCTAAGATTTCTTCCTCTTTAACAGAATCTCTCTCAAAGGCGTGATACGTGCGACAATGTTCCAGTAATTGATTAAAGTTTTTCATAGAATATGAGCATATCCACTTTTTTTTCTTCTTCAAGCTTTAACTATCACTCTTTGGTAGACGGCCTAAAACATCGAGAGCTGATTGCCAGTGTGGATGTCATCAAAGTTCAAGCCTTGTCCTTGCAGAACTGTTTGAGCAACAGGCTTTATCTGCTTTTCTATATAGTGATGATAGTCTGGTTGATCCTTATTTTCTGATGCAGGCCGAGGGCCGCTCTTTGTGATGACGTAACGAATTGAACGAAGACGCTTCTGTTTTTCAAGGGGAAGAAGTCTTGCGGCCTTAATATGTGGAGGTACACTTTTTGTATATTCATCCAGGCCTTTTGAAAGCTTCTTTGTGTAGATAAGTTTTTTGTCGTATACACCACTTTCAAGTTTCTTTATCTCAGACTTTATAAACTGCTCGAGTGGCTCCCCTATAAAAAGCCGCTCAAATAACGAGTACTGAAAGTCTTTGGCAAGCTCTGTCCAATCACTTCTCACATACTCCATTCCCACAAAACTCATCTGACCCTTGCTATAGCCGACATATCTTTTTTTGGCGCCTTGATCCGAGCCTCTAGCACTTGAGAAGAAGATTTGTTCAAATTTTTTCTCAAATTCTACTTCCAATTTTGAACTACATTTAAATTCATCTGAAATAATTTGTGAAAGGTAATAATTTAAATCACCGGCCATCTTCTCTACATCCTCCCCTCCATTTAATTTTACAAAAAGAGAGTCTGTATCTCCGTAAACAACTTTCAGGCCGAGATTGTCGAAAAAAGAAATTGATTGGTTTAAGATCCAGTGTCCAGTCGTAGTAATTGCTGTAGGCAAATCTGAATGATAAAATCTCGATCTTGGAGACCCCATAACTCCATAAAAAGAGTTCATAAGAATTTTTATTGCCTGAGACAAGGCCTGATTATTGTTTTCTTTGGCCTTGCTCCTTTTATTTCCAAGCTCCTCTAAAAAGGAGGGTAAAATATTTTCACTTGAACTAAACTTAATCCCGCTTGGAGTTTTTACAGGATTGACCTCACTCTTAAGCCTAGAGTAAGGATCGATTGAAAATGTTCTTATGATTGAAGGGTATAGACTCTTAAAATCAAAAACTGCAACATCTCGGTAAAGTCCTGCCACCGGCTCAATGACCATTCCACCGGCCGAGTGCTCTTCCCTCGCCATATCTAATACGTTTGGTGCGACATAGCCCTTTCTATGCAATCTTGGAAGAAAGAAATGGTCAAATGCCATTGTGGAGATTCCAACCTTGTCAATCTGCTGTCCACTAAACATACTTCTAGCGTGTATCAAGTTATAGATATCAAGTTTTGTAAATATCTGATGGACTAGCCTACAGTCTTCAATATTATAAAAGGCCAGTGAGGCCTTGTCCTCACGAAACCTTCTCTCAATTTCTTCAACCTTTTCTTTGCCTGTGGCCGATATATCTTTGCCTAAACCAAGCACTTCATTTGCAACGGTATCAAGCTTCATGTTTTTAAAAGAGAAGAAGTTGCTCCTTAGAAGTGGAGGGCCATCCAAAATGACTCTTCCTTTGATATTGGCGTAAAACATATTGTTTCTTTCTTGCAATTCAAGCTGAGAGCCATCCCTTCCAATATTTAGTTGCACGCCGTACTTTCTTGCCTTATTGTCCAAAAACTTAAAATCAAAGCCCACCACATGCCAACCGACAATGTAATCAGGGTCAATCTCATTAATAAACTCAACAGTTTTTTCCAGAAGTTCTTTTTCACTAGGCTTTACGTGGCACAAATCATCAAGCTGAGTGTCTGCATCACCTCTCATAAAGACGATATCGCGCTCTTTCTCTGGACCAAAGTAACTAAGTCCCACAGAGAAAAGACTTCCATCCATTCCGGTCTCTATATCTAAAGAAAGAACGGATAGTTCTGGCCGAAACCACTCCGCCTTTACTTGTGGATTGGTATAGACCTTTAACTTACCTTGCATTTCATAGTCGCCTGAAAATGCCAAAGACCCATTAACAAAGCGTTCCATTAAAAACCTGGACTCTGGACGAATGTCATTTTCGTAGGAGCGGATTCCTTTTTGAGAAAGCTTTTCTCTGCCTTCATAAAGCTTTTGTAGGCGATCAAAATATAGGGCCTTAACAGGCTCTCCTTCAAATGTTCTTAGGGAAATATCTTTTTCTTTAATATGACCAATGTCTTGGGGAATGCTTGAACCTTTTCCGACAAAAAATAAAGGCTCTTGATTGTTAAACCTTAATAGAAATGGACCTTGCGTAGAAGTTCCATAAATTTCTAAAGGGTGTGGTTTCGAGTCATCCCAGAAACTATTTAGAATAAAGCCTTGGTTCATTTCTCACCTGAAATATTTAGTTTATATAAGCTTTGAGAACTTAAATGGTATTTTCTCTCAAAAGGCGTTAAAAATCCCTTTGGAACAAACTCCTCCATCGCACACTCTCTCTTTGCAATATGTTGGACAACAGTCGAAAAGTCCTCAAGATATTTTTTCCAATTGCTCCTTATTTCAATTTCGCAATTTAGTCCTAAGATAAAGCTTAGCATTGGATTGGCATACCACCTTCTTTTGACCCCCTTAAGCTTAGGCCAAGGATTAGGATATAAAATATACTGCTTGCATACCTTGAGGGCCCCTTGCTCTTGAAGCTCATACAAGGCAGGCCAAACATCTTGAAGATCCGCCTGGATTAAAACGAGGTTGCCTGGTAGGCTTTGTTTGAAGGTGTTCTTTCTCTCTATTCGACTAACAGATTTATCAACGCCTAAAACAACCTTATCAGGGTTTTCTAGTGCTAATAAATTTGAACTCTCGCCAACTCCACACCCTGTGTCGAAGATAACGTCTTTGCCACAAAGTTTTTCTTTCAAGACAATCTTTATCTTGTCTTTCTCTTCCGAAGGTCTTCGGTAGTTTTCTAGTGAAAACTTGGAAGCAATGGCGATTAGGTCTTCATCACTTACGTATGACGATGCTGTTACTGGCTTGGAGCTAGATTTCATTTTAGATACTTTTCTATAAATTCAGGAACAATCTCACCGGCCTTTCCCCAAAAATTTTCGTGGTAGCTGGAGCTCATATTGGTTCGCTCTAGGTTAATTTCAATTGTCGCAACTCCATACTTGTTGGCAAGTCCCACCAACCCTGCGGCTGGATAGACTTGGCTTGAGGTCCCTACAGTTATGTACAGATCAGCTTGCTCAATCACTTCTGGAATTTCATCACCACACTTAATCGCCTCTCCAAACCAAACGATATCTGGCCGCCAGATCTCATAGTCGGCCTCTTCAACTTGCCCCTCGAAGTATTTGATTTGTCCGGTATGGTTGTTTCTGATCTTTCTAAGTTCTCCGTGCATGTGCAAAATTTTTGTGGCGCCCCCTCTCTCATGGAGGTCATCCACGTTTTGGGTGATGACGCAAACATTATACTTTTCGCTCTTGCTCAACTCCCCAATAGCTATATGGGCACTGTTTGGCTCAACTTGATTTAGCTGCTCTCTTCTGAGGTTATAAAATCTGTGCACAAGAGCTGGATCTCGCTCATAGGCCTGAGGCGTTGCAACTTCCTCAATTGAGTGATTTTCCCATAGGCCGTTTTGATCCCTGAAAGTTTTAATTCCAGATTCCTGGGATACTCCAGCACCGGTTAGAAAGACAATGTTTTTTACTTTAGTTAAATTAATTTCCACTGGATTTCCGATGGCTTTTATTTCGATTCGCTGTTAAAAATAAGTACGTAAATCACCTTGTATTTAAAGCGCATTTTTGCAGGTATTTAAAGGCATAACATGAACCAAAACGCGTCCAGCAAAGAAAAAGTTGAATTTATAATGCTCCTAGGCAAGGCCTTGCACCACTATGGAGCAAGTGCGGACAGGATAGAGAAAGCGCTTTACGGTGTGTCTAGAGGCTTAAATATCCAGGGGAACTTCTTCTCCATCCCAACAAGTATATATGCAAACTTCAGGCTGCCAGATCACGATGAGTTCACCTCAATGGAGCGCTTGGAGCCAGGAAAGATAAACTTAGAGAAGCTCAGTGATGCGGATCAGACAGTAGACGACGTTCTAGATGGAAAAATCACCCTCGCTGAAGGAATCAATATTCTTAATGAAATTTTCCAGAGAAGACCTCGATTTAATGACCTTCACGTTAATATAAGCCTTTTCATCCTGGCCTTTGGTGTTGCCATTATACTTAAAGGGTCTCTTCATGATGCAGTTGCATCAGGTCTATTCTGTTTGGCGTCTGGCCTATTCACCTCTAAAGTAAAAACAGAGAGAATTGATACCATTTCAGAGGCGATCATCGCATTTGCAATCTCTTTTGGAGCATTTCTTCTTCCTTATTATCAAATCCCTATTAACCCAGGTCTTGTCATTTTGGCCGCAATCATCTTCTACATACCTGGCCTAAACTTGACCATGGCAATTCATGAGCTTTCCTCACAAAACCTCACAAGTGGAACTGCAAGGCTTACAGGGGCCATGATAATTATGCTAAAAATCTCATTTGGCTCCTATATCGGGGCCCAGGTGGCAAAGTCCTTTTTTCCCACGGACTTTATGGCCACAGGCTATGTGCTGGATCCTCTATGGATCTGGCCTGTTCTTTTATTTGTGCCTTTAACATTTGTAGTCAACTTTCAAGCAAACACACGTGATGCCTTTTGGATTGTGCTTGCGGGTGTTATAAGTTTCACATCTTCCAAATATGGCACAGCTTACTTTGGAGTTGTGGCCGGATCGTTTTTTAGTGGCACTGTGATTGGGGCCGGTTCTAATCTGTTTGCAAGATTTAAGCAAAGACCTTCTTTAATTGTCGCACTTCCTGCTATTATTCTACTTGTCCCAGGAAGTATAAATTACAAGGGGTTAAACTTCCTATTTAGCCAAAATACTATCGATGGGATTAATGCCATCTTCAATTCCGCCAGTATTGGCATGGGTCTTGTCGCAGGTGCCTATTTTGGAAATGTGCTCATTAAGCCAAAAAGAACCCTGTAGTTAGGCATCTTAACAAAACCCTAACACAACTTTCCTGAAGACTCTGGTATGTTGCCGTTGTCTAACAAGGAGAGCTTAATGAACACACAACAAACGGCAATCACCAGTGAAGGATTGGACAAATCAAAGGTCCTTGACCTTATACTTAGAACCCTAGCAGTCGTATCACTTTTATTTATATTTCTAGTAGGTGTAAAAACACTTGGCTCATCCTTTAAGCTCCTGGGCGGAGGTTTTGCAAAGGGGCTATTAAATGTAACAGCAAATCCAATCCTGGGATTATGCTCGGGAATGTTTGCCACAGTTTTATTTCAAAGCTCCTCTGTCACAACTTCGATAATAGTGGGCCTTGTGGCCAGTGGCTCACTGCCTTTGGGAGGTGCAATTCCAATGGTAATGGGTGCAAACCTTGGAACGAGTGTCACAAACTCTTTGGTATCTTTGGGTTATTTAAAGAATCAAACACATTTTAGAAATGCATTTGCGGCGGCAACAGTGCATGACCTATTTAACATCCTAACAGTGGCAGTAATGCTTCCTTTGGAACTCATGACAGGCATTCTTGAAAAGTCTGCATCAACTCTTGCGGCCATATTATATGGAAGCGGCTCGGCAATGTCTTACAACTCCCCTCTAAAAGCTGCTATTAAACCTGTTGCAAAGGGAGTCAAGGCTCTCATTACAGATGTTGTGGCACTTGAAGGTGTGTTGGCAGGTGTGGCGATGGTGGTAACGGCCGCGGTCTTAATCATTTTTTCCCTAAGCTTTATTGTTAAGATAATGAAAAAGGTTGTTGAGTCTAACAAAGGAGAAATTATAGAAAATCTCCTTTCCAAAAATGGTTATGTGGCGATTGTCTTCGGTTCATTATTGACGATTGCCGTTCAATCAAGCTCGATCACAACTTCTCTTTTAGTGCCAATGGCAGGTGCGGGAGTTATAGGACTAAAAACAATTTTACCAATAACCATAGGTGCAAATATAGGTACAACTGCAACGGCACTGCTGGCCGCTTTAACGGGAAATGTGGCAGGACTTGGGATTGCGCTTGTTCACTTTTTATTTAATATCTCTGGAATGCTGTTATGGTATGTTCATCCAACATTGAGAGAAGTTCCTGTAAAGCTTTGTGAAAAGCTTGCTGATAGAACACTGAAAAATAGGGCCCACGGGGTTGCCTATATTGCTGTGTTTTTCTTCGTTCTTCCACTTTCACTAACTTTTATTTTGTAAATAAATTTTGGGAAGGCATTTGCCTTCCCATTCTTGTGAAAAAATCTTCAAAAACATAAATATTCCTTAATTTTTCTCCCATACAACCGAGTTATGAAGGTCCAAGAACCAAGGCCAGTCGTAATGTCGAAGAAAAATAAAAATGATTTAGATTCCCTCGAGCAAAGAATGCAGGCAACGGCCAAGTCTGCACCCATGTTGCTCTTTATGGAGTTTAAATGCCCATTTTGTGATGAACTTAACGTCATGGCAAAGGCCTTAAGTTCTGAGTATGTCTTGTGTTCAAACAGCTCTTGTAGAAGAGTAATTCAAATAAAAAACCACGAGGATGTGGCCTAGACCTCTAAAAAATTTATTGGATAAAGAGTGTCTTTGCCTTGATGAACTGGACGTCCACCGATTTCAACCTTTAGACCTCTTTCGATATCTTGATGAAGCTTCTTCTGCCTTTCTATATCTTCAGCGTTAAGTAGCAAGTCATAATCTTCTAAACTTCTCTTTTTTCCACTTAATGCATTTAGGATATTCTTTTCACTGTAGTCGGACAAATAACAAAGAGAATTTGGGTGAGTATGTGCCGGAAGATGAGCGGCCCTAAGCTGCATATTGGCAAGCTGAGTGTGAATTTCCAAAGCACTTGAGCCCCACTGGGTAGCTCCGTAGCACATATGAATTCCGAAGACCCTACAAGCAAATGCCTTAGTTAACAGTCCAAGGCCAGGATACTTCTGTCCAAGAAAGCTATTTAAAGATGAGAGATTATGTCCAAACCATCTTCCTCTATCACTAGTGGGTATGGCCATATACATCGAGATTGGAATTAATCCCTCGTAATCTTCCTCAACTGCGAGCATTTGCAAAAAGTCTTCAGGTGCTTTCTCCTTTGGTATACCAAATCCAAAAATACCTGCGGGCATCGCCGAACAATCAAAAAAGACCCACTTATCCATCCCCATACCTTGATGGCCAAACGTGAGGCTATCCATTCGGTGAACTAAAGAGAAGAAATTGCTGTTTTTCACTGCTAAACAGTTTTTCAAATTTTCTTCTTTAAATTCTTTGCCAAATACACTCAGGTTATATTTATCAAACGCCTTGGGATTGCCTAAGAGGTATGGTTCTGCTTCATTTAAAATATTTTGGTATTTAACATCGATATTCATAAGTATGATAATATTAGCATATTGGATCGAAAATGACAGCTTTGGGAGCATTAATGAAAAACTACGACGCCTTGTTTAAACCGCTTGATCTTGGATTTTGCAAATTGAGAAACCGCGTCATCATGGGGTCAATGCACACAGGACTTGAAGAGACTAAAAACGGTTTCGACAAAATGGCAGCATTCTATGGAGATAGGGCAAAGGGTGGCGTAGGCCTAATAGTTACAGGTGGAATAGCCCCAAACCTTCAAGGAAGAATTCACCCTTTTGGTTTACAGCTCTCCTATCCATGGCAAGTGGCCAAGCACAAAAAAATCACAAACGAAGTTCATAAGCACGATACTAAGATATGCCTCCAAATTTTACACGCAGGTAGGTATGCATATCACCCCTTTGGGGCAACACCGTCTACATCTAAGGCACCAATCTCACCTTTTAAGGCCAGAGGGATGAGCAAGCTTGGAATAAAGAAAACAATTTGGGATTATGCAAACTGTGCCCGCCTCGCTCAAAAAGCTGGTTATGATGGCGTCGAGATAATGGGAAGCGAAGGTTACCTAATAAATCAATTTCTTGCCCCAAGAACCAATAAGCGAACCGATGAATATGGCGGAAGTTTTGAAAACAGATCCAGGTTCGCTTTAGAAGTCATACGATCTATAAGAAAAAAAACTGGTGAGAACTTTATAATCATCTACCGTCTTTCAATGCTTGATCTTATTAAAGACGGACAGACATGGGATGAAGTCGTTACATTAGCAAAACAACTTAAAGAAGCAGGCGTTAACATTGTTAATACTGGAATTGGCTGGCATGAAGCTCGTGTTCCCACAATAGCCACAATGGTTCCAAGAGCTGCTTTTGTTTGGATTACCGAGAGAATAAAAAAAGAAATTGATCTTCCTGTAGTTGCGACAAATCGAATCAACACGCCAGATAAAATTGAAGAGATTCTGGAGTCCGGACAGGCAGATCTTGTTTCAATGGCAAGACCTTTTCTTGCTGATCCAGACTTTTTATTAAAGGCCCAAGCAAACAAATCAGATGAGATAAACACATGCATTGCATGCAATCAGGCCTGTCTTGATCACATTTTTCAAAATAAGATATCCTCATGTCTTGTAAATCCCAAGGCATGTCATGAAACTGAGTACACTTCAGAAAAGGTAAAAAAAGCAAAACGAATTGCTGTGGTTGGATCAGGCCCTGCAGGCCTATCCTTTGCAGTTGAAGCCGCTCAAAGGGGCCACCAACCTGTCATCTTTGAGAAGGCCTCAGAGATCGGTGGCCAATTTAATATCGCCAAAGAGATTCCAGGCAAGGAAGAGTTCAGAGAAACCATAAGGTATTTTTTAAAACAGATCGAAGTTTTAAATATCGAACTACATCTCAATAAGGAAGTGAATATAGACTTTTTAGGCTCTTCAGATTTTGACGAGGTTGTTTTTGCAAGTGGCGTTCGTCCGCGGATTCCTAAAATAGACGGCATAGGCCATGAGAAGGTTCTCTCCTATCCAGAAGTCCTGTACCAAAAGAAACCTGTTGGAAAGAAAGTTGCCGTCATAGGAGCAGGTGGTATTGGATTTGATACATCTGAATTTTTAATTCACAATCCAGACCATATCTCAGAATCCATGGATAAAGAGGCGTTCTTTAAACATTGGGGTATAGATACAGACTACAAAGACAGAGGTGCAGTTACCCCCAAAGAAAAACCCGCACCCTTTAGAGAGATATACCTTCTTCAAAGGAAGGCCACAAAGCATGGAAAATTTTTAGGAAAAACAACTGGATGGATTCATAGACAGAGCCTAAAAGACGCCAATGTAAACATGCTCAAAGAAGTAACCTATAAAAAAATAGACGATCAAGGCCTTCATATTGAAACTCCAGAGGGGAGCAAAGTACTTGATGTCGACAACGTAGTCATCTGTGCAGGTCAGTACAGCGACAACGAGCTTTTTCACAAGTTCAAAGAATTAGACAATAGACCAGCACACCTCATTGGAGGTGCTGAGAAATCAATGGAGATAGATGCCAAACGGGCCATTAAGCAGGGTGTGGACTTAGCGAATAAGATCTAAACTACAAAGGAGTTTCTTTGTTAAGCATGCTTCGAGAAATTGGGAATTAAGGCGTCTTGGCCTTCAGTACAGAGAACATAGGACGAAATCTACATTTATAATTCTTTAAACTGGAGTGAACCCCGTTGGTTGGACAGATCTTCGGGCTCTTTCCGAACAAGCCCAACTAGCTTTATCAGTTAATCCTCATATGCCAAAGGACTTTTATATCCCAAAGAGTAATGAAGTCTTTTGGCGTTGTATACTGCCTCGATAAATTTTGGAAGCTTTTTCATTACATCGTGTAACGTTTTATACCCTTTAAAGTAGATTTCTTCATACTTTAGAGTCTTAAAAAATGACTCTATAAAAGCATTTTGAGTAGGGCTGCCTTTATCCGACATACTAATTCGAAATCCAGATTCTTTTAAATACCTAACGTATTCTTCAGATCAATACTGGGCACCTTGATCACTATGGTTAATGCAGCCTAAGGTTTTCGAATGCCCTTCCCTCGTTAAACTTTTGATAAACTTGGAATTGATTTTTCTTTCTGACATGACAACTTTCAATCCCAAATTTCTTCATCATCCGAAGAACTATTTTAAAATTATTCACATGGCCTTTAGACCTTAGCTCCCGCTCTACTCTTCTATACCCGCTGTATGAAACTTTCCGCTTTTTTTAACATCTTAACTTGCAGATACAGGTCTCCAAGTTTGGCTTTTAAAGATAGATTTTCTCTCTTAAGAGACTTCTCTGGATCAGACTTAACTAGTTCTTCTGCCCACTTTGGGCAACAGCACTATCTGATCCAAGATCATAGGCACCAACCATAAACATTTATTTCCATTTTAAGAAGTCGTTTATCACATATAAGCTTCATTTCTCCTTGAGGTTTGTTGTAAAAGCTCTCAATTAGAATCTAGGGTTTTAGATTTTAGTCTAGAATTTCAAACAACAGCTCTTCTAAATTATTTTTAAACTCTAAAATATCCTGCTCTTCAAAGTGTTTTTGAGATAGAGCTTTTTCAAGATTTTTTCCAGAGTCATAATGATTCTTAGGATTAAGAGCTGCTGTAGAAAGTGAGAGAATTTGGCTAACTGATGCACCACTTGCTCCTCCCGCAATCATAGTAATTCCCATTCCATTTATTCCCATATTCGCAGCTAAGTAAGTCGCTGCTAAATAACCACTTCCAGCAAAAGCAGCTATTCCAATTCCTAAATCTCCTACGACGGCACCAACTGTCTTAAGGTACTCTTTTCGTTTCTTTGACAATAATTTTGATTTAGGATAGGAATCTCGTGGCCCCATGACTTCACAACGATAGTAGTCACAAAAGTAAAAAGATATTGAGTCATTCTTTTCAACAACTTTTATATATTGGTCTTCTTCCTCATATGATGAAGTAATCTTGTAAGTTGATGCCATTGAAGACATTGATGTTAATAATGTTAATCCGAGTAAAATCGTTTTCATAATATTCTCCTATTCATAAATCTAGTGGTTTATATCCAAACCGTGTTTTTTGTTTCTTTGACTTTAAATAAATGTGAATCAAACCTTGATTCTAAAGACGATCGTTCTTGATCGAAATGAAGTTTGTTTTAAGTCTCTGTCTTCCTGAGCAAGGACTTAATCGATAGTTAGAGCTTTAAAAGTACGTATCAATTTCATCAACACTTAATAATAAGAACACGGAAGAAGCAACTCCTTTAATTGTTAGAGTTGTTGACATCGCAGACTCATTCTCTCTTGCATTAACGATGCTTACGAGTCCAAACAAAATAAAGATTTCTGTAATTAGTACTTTTGCCATCTTCATTTTCTTCTCCTTCAAATTTCGAAACTTTTTCTTGATTCCAATCTAAATTAGAACAGGCTCTGGCTCATTTACATTAGGATACGTTTTAAATTTCCATGAAATAAATACACAACACCAAGCAGGAAAGTATGGGCCTTAATTTCAAGGCAAGCGGAATTCAAATGGAATACTTAGGATAGCTGAAAGTAAAAGGAGCTCACCTGCTGGTGAGCTTCTAATTAATTATTGTGAAATGCTTCTCTTGCGTCTTCAATAACTTTTGCGACCTTGGCCTTAGCTTTAGTAGTATCGGCCTTTTCAACAAGCTTTTGGTTGGCCCTATTAAAAGCAAGCTCAAGATTTTCTTTGGATATTTTAACTAAGACAGAGCAAACGTAGCCATCATAGTCCTTCTTTGCCCCCAGATCTTTTTCAAATCTTCGCTTTTCCCAATACTGCTTAAAAGTTTTAGATCCAATTACAAAACTCTGTGTCTCTTTGGCTAAATTGTCTTCAACGTATTCTGAAAGCTTCTGATCCATCTCCGTTGGATCTCCTTGGATTGTTGAGGCCAAGCTCTGTTGAATAAACTGAGTAATCTCGCTTGCAATTTCGCTTGTGGCCCTTGCTTTAGCAATTTCACAGGCAATCGTTTTCGAGTTTTTTGGCTCTGTCGAGTATACATAATATCGATGTGACTCAAAATCATCATCATCCTCATCTTCAGCATACTCCATAGGCTCATTAATCCACTCGGGGATTTCTTTATGGCTTGCATCTACCACCTTATAGTCTCTTTTAAATGATCTTGATGAACATGAAACCGCCAACAACAAAATTGCTATAATAGAAAACTTCATATTTGCTCCTAAAAAGATTTGTAATGCATATGATTGTAGGCCTACTCGATTGGTGTGTTAAGAACTAGTGCGTTGGCCTTCTAACTATCGAAAAAGTTTGGCTTATCCAGCTGGCTAGCTATTTTAAATGCTGTATTTATTAGACCAACATGGCTGTATGTTTGGGCGACATTTCCCCATTGCGAACCATCTTGCGGGCATATATCTTCGGAAAAAATGCCAAGTTTATTGGAACGCTCCAAAAGGGATTCAAAGACTTCTTTTGCCTTATCAACCTCTCCAATATTTGCGAGAGCTTCGGCATACCAGAAGCCGCAAATTAAAAATGTGGAGTGAGTTTCTCCAAAGTCATCAAGATCCCTGTATCTATAAATTAGATTGTCTTCGGTTTTTAAAAACTTCTCAAGTCCCTTAACATGGTCTTTGGCAACGTCACCATGTCCAAGGTAATTCATCGTTACAAGGAGAAACTCTGAAGCATTAGCATTTTTGTTCTCATGGCTTTGCCCATAGAGTTTATTGGCCTTGTCGTAACATTTCTCTATATTTTCAGACGCGATTTTTTGAATTTTTTGTGCCTTCTCAAGAAGTTTTTTATCATTATAATTTTTGGCTATTTTCTGAGCCCCCATAGCACCGGCCCAATGGAAAAGATATGATTCAGCATGATGTTGCATCTTACCTCTAAATTCCCATATCCCAGCACATGGCGAGTCCATAACCTCTGTAATTTTATCCAAGCACTTGTGAACCAGATCCAAGCTTGGTGGGTTTGAATGGTCAAAGACTCTCAAATCCGTAAATAGTGGAACCAAGGACAAAAGCATTTGTCCATATACGTCATGCTGAATCTGAGTGTAGGCATCATTGCCGATCCTTACAGGTTGATTTCCTTGAAATCCTTCAAGGTCAAGTTCTCTCTCGACTATATCTTTGGAGCCATCGATCTTATAAACAGGCTGAAAATGTCCATTCTCATTTTGAACAATATTTTGTATCCAGTGTGAGTATCGCTCGGCCTCTGTGAAATGGCCTAAATCTGTAAGGGCCGCCAATGTGAAATAACTGTCACGAATCCAGCAGTAGCGATAGTCCCAGTTTCTCCCGTGATTTGGATATTCTGGCAGAGAAGTTGTTCCAGAAGCGATTATTGCACCAGTATCTTCATACTGATGAAGCTTAAGTAAGAGTGCGCTTCGGATGACTTCCTTTTGATAGATTGCGGGTATTGAAGACCTTCGTATCCAATTTCTCCAATACTCTTTTGTCCTTTCCAAAAACTCGTCAAATGTTCTTTTTAAAGGGGCTTCAAGCGGAGAGCCCCATGATAAAACAAGATGCTTATTTTCAGTTAATACAAGCGCTTTTTCGTTTAGAATGTGTGTTTTAGCAATATCTGTGGTCAGTCTAACCTTAGTTTCCAGGCCTTCAAAGTTTATCGAGTTACTGCCAACCACGGCCTCGGCCTCTCTTTCACCATACTCTCCCATTGGTCTGCACACGACCTTAATAGAAGGAGCACCCGAAAGAAGTTCAATCTTTCTAAACAGTTGAATAGGTTTATGGTACCTGTCATAAAGTTCAAACCTTGGTGCAAAGTCGACAACCCTAAATGAGCCATCTTGCGCATCGAACTCTGTTACCAAAATGTTTGTGTTGGACAAATAGTATTGCTTGGAAGAATAACGAGCAGCCGGTGTAATCGAAAACTGCCCTCCCTTTTTTTCACTAATGAGCTTTCCAAATATATAGCTGGAGTCAAAATACGGCCAACACTGCCATACGACATTTGCTGACTCGTCGATATAACTCATATAAGAACAATTTCCAATTATCCCAAAAGGATATACATGTTTCTTAGACATGTTTGAATCTTAATCTCTTGCCTGTTAAACTTCAAGACAAGAGTTGTCTAGTCAGGAAAATATAAGTTCTATAAAGGTTAGGTGCAGTTAATGAGTAGATGGATCATAGTTAGTAATAGGTTACCTTTTTCTTATGACAAGGCCAACAATGGGCTCAAGACTAGCTCTGGAGGCCTAGTTACCGCAATTCGAGGAATCAAGACAAAAAAAGAAGTATTGTGGATTGGTTCAATCCCAAACAATGTTCCCAAAAAATTAGTTAGACAATACCGAGACAAAGACAACATTAAGTTTTCTTTTCCAGATCTAGATAGCGAACTTTATGACAACTATTACAACGGATTCTGCAATGATGTTCTTTGGCCAATTCTGCACTATGAAAGTGATAGTGTTAAGTTCTCCATAGATAGATGGCAGGACTACAAAAAGGTAAATCAGATCTTTGCCAAGCATGTCGCAAAAGTTGCAAAAAAGGACGACATTATTTGGTTGCATGATTATCAGCTGTTCCTAGTTCCAAAGCTACTTAAAGAAATCAACCCTGATTTAAAGGTTGGATTTTTTCTTCATGTTCCATTCCCAAGCTCAGAGATTTGGAAACAGCTTCCAGTGCGAGAAGAAATTTTAGAATCGGTCATCCACGCAGACTTGGTTGGTTTTCATGATTTTTCATATCTTAGACACTTTGTAAGCTCAGTCTATAACCTGTTAGGGATTCACTCTTCCCTTCTTGAGATCAACTCATCTTTCAACACCACAAAGCTTGGCGTCTACCCAGTTTCGATTGACACTCAGGATTTCATAAAGAAGGCAGCGAGCAAAAAAACAACTAAGGCAATAGAAAACTATGGCCTTAACGCGGGCGATAGAAGGTACATTCTAGGTGTAGATAGACTAGATTACTCAAAGGGTATTTTATATAAGCTTGAGGCCTATCAGAGATTCTTGAAAGAAAATCCTAACTATATTGGTAAAGTTCAGCTGATTCAAATAGCGGTCCCCTCTAGAACTGACGTGCCAGAGTACATCAATTTGCGCCACGAGGTGGAAAGACTGGTATCGGAGATCAATGGAGAATTCTCCCAGATAGATTACATTCCAGTGAAGTATATTTTCAACTCAGTTTCTGTTCATGACTTGATGGCACTTTACCGTGCCTGCGATATTTTGCTGGTGACAAGCAAGCGAGATGGTATGAACCTTGTCTGCTTAGAATATATTGCTGCTCAAGACCCAGGGAATCCTGGTGTTGTTATGCTGTCAGAATTTACTGGAGCCGCATCCACTTTAAGTCATGCCACCTTGATAAATCCAATGAACATTCAAGACACGGCAGAAAAGATAAAGGCATCTCTTGAGTTAGATAAAGGCGAGAGGCAAAGACGTCACACCATTATGTACGATTACCTCAAACAGTACACAGCAACAAGTTGGGCCTCTTCATTTATAAATCACCTGGAGCATAAAACCCTTGAGCAGGCACCTAAGTTGATCAATATTCAAGAAACTAAACACCAGCAAAAAGCAAAACAATATCTCAAAGGACACAAAAGAATACTTCTGCTTGACTATGACGGCACACTCACCCCTATAGTCAACAACCCTCAAGACGCTCTTTTGAGGCCCAAGATGAAGTCTCTAATCAAAAAGCTTCAAAACGATAAAAACACAGAAGTGGTTATTATAACCGGAAGGGATTCAAATTTTATTTGCAAACAATTTGATGGTGTCGAATGTTATTTGGCCTGTGAACACGGAGCAAAGTTTTACGATTACAAAACAAAGAAATGGAGAAATCTCGTAGCATCTAATAAAAGAGAATGGTTTCCACAAGCGGCACAAATTATCAAAGAGTACACTAGAAGAACCCCTGGTAGTTTTTTTGAAAAGAAAAACTATGCCATAGCATGGCACTACAGAAACTCTCCACAAGACTTTGGCGAGTTCCAGGCAAGAAAACTTGTAGTGGACTTGGAGTCAGGTTTAAGTCATTTTCCGGTAAGCGTAATTCTTGGTAAGAAAGTGGTGGAAGTTAAATCCATTGAGGCAAACAAAGGCTACTTCACTCAGTGGTTTACTTCAAGATATGCTCAAGGTGGAGAAAGAATCTTTGCCATGGGTGATGATAAAACAGATGAAGACATGTTCTCAACTCTTGATAAAGAGGCAATAACCCTAAAAGTGGGTGCTCCTGAGAATACCCACGCAAGCTATTACATTGAAAAACAAGCAAATGTGGGGGCCCTTTTAAAAGATTTATTTAGCTAAAGACGAGCTGTCAAAATCTTATACACTTTTGTATTTCTTTCATTAAAGGTGTAGGCAGCTCTTATTATCGGATATCTTAGAGGTATGAGAAAACTTCTAATTCCTATTATTCTAATTCCAACTCTTGTAAATGCTGAATTAAGAAATGCAGAATTCTCAGTTTGGGATAAGGTGAAACTAAAATTTGGCTTTGAAATTGAGAAAGAACTCTCTATTGAAATGGCCAATGATCACTACATCCTCAAAGGGCCACCTACTCAAAAATCGAGAGTAATCAGAGACTTTTCAAGATTAAGCTCTATTAGGCCTACAGGAAATTACAGTATCGATAAACCAATAATAATTGATGACATAATCCCCTCTTCTATCAAAAATAATAAATGGGAGATGCATCTTCAGAATGGCCCAAACTGCCACAATAATACATTGTTAAGCCTTGGTCTAATGGGGAGAAGAATGCACGTGGGTGTTGACGAGTTCAACGAATACCTGAATCAGTATTGCGAAGAGATTGATCAACCTGAACAGGGAGCAATCGGCGTTCAGTTTAGCTCTGGAAACGTCCCAATGCACTCTTACTTCATAGTAAACACGGACTTTATATATGAAAAGAGAAATGTAGGTGGTGGACAAGATCCACAAACCAGGGAGTTCTACGCTCCATACTTTAGAAAATTCAGTGACTATAGAAAAAACAATGACACATTTTTCAAGTGCGAAAACAAGGATATTACAAAGACTTGCTCTGCTTATGTCATTGAACTTGGCAATAGAGTGGATGAGCTACATGAAAAAACGGGTGAAATGATTTATTCATTGAGAGGCTCCGATCAAAAAGACGAGAATAAAGAGGAGGCCTATGCTTTAGAGGCCCTACTATTTAACGACTCAAGCTGTATTGGCTATCAAGAGATATTGAACGATAAAATTGGATCGATTATATCTTCATACCTTGAGATGGAAATGACCGGCTCAATTTATGGAAGAGGCTCTTATGACAGGCTTCCAAGAATTTAGACCTACTTATTAAACTTTTTAGTACAACTGGCACGTTCGTTTCAACTTAAGTGCCCCGAGTTTGTGGCACCATTTTTTAGCAATATCTGTAAATAGCTAAAAATCCATCCACATAAATACTGTTTATGACAAGAATCATTCACGACTCCTTTTCCCAATGAATTCTTACACTTAGATATCTAGGTAATTTATATTCCTATGTAATAACAAAAACTTGCCTACAAATTTAAAGAATGACTTAACACTTTGGTGTTAAAGTTTTCTTATGAATTTACTTAATCGCCTATTAATTCTTATGTGCTTGCTTTGCATCTCCTGCAATGGCGAGCTCTCTGAAGAAGTCAGCTCACCTAATGATTCGTCTAAAGAGCTGCCTCTATCAATTAGCACCACATCAATAGCAAAAGGCAAGGTTGGAGAAAATTTTGAAGTCGCACTTACTTCACAAGGGGGTGTGCAGCCCTACACTTTCTCTACCCAAGACTCCTTGCCATCAGGAGTGACTCTTTCCTCACAAGGAGTTTTATCTGGAACTCCTGACTCTGTGTTCAGTGCAACAATCACTTTTGTAGCTACTGACTCGGAAAACGCCACTGTAGCAAGAGACTTTTTAATTACAATATCTCCTCCTGATGGAATTGAGAGATGTGCAGTTATAGTTGATTTTGATTCTGCAGGGTCTACCCTACCAGACTCAAGGTTTGATACAATCTTTAGTGACGTCTACACGGATGTTTACCAAGATGGAATCACAACGGTTATTGGATCACACGAAAATTATAACCACGCAGGTGTGAGTGGTGCAGGATTTAGTTTATACTCTGGAGACAAGATTAGACTTATTTGGAAGAATGTTTCCAGCGTTAACAGCCACACCTTTTCCCCACGTATTTCTTTTATAGAGACGGGAAGATTCACAACGTCAAATTCTGCGAACTGGCTTTTATCATCCTCACTAACTCTTAACCCTGGGGAAACAGGAGTAAGTGAATATACAATTCCAAGCTACACAACATCAAACACTTTTAATGTGAATCAGAACATTAACCAGGGTAAACAGTTGCTACTAGATAGAATTGAGTTTGTTGAAAGTGCCAGAGGTACCAATGAGGTATGTGTCATTGATTAAAATAAAAAGGGAGCTTTAAAAGCTCCCTTGATTGTTTTATTCTTCAGTCGCTTCAGTAGCTTCTTCAGTTGCTTCCTCAGCAGGCTTTTCAGCGGCCTTAGAAAGCTTGATTAGACCTTCAGAAGAAAGAATTTTTGTTTTCTCGTCTCCATTGATCCATTTTTTGTTAGTGCCTTTAACACCGTAACGACCACTTTTTTTCTTAAAAATAGTGTAATTTTCAGTAGCTTTAACTTTTTCCATTTTTTCCTCCATTCTCAGTTACCTGAGAAAAATTGACTTACTCATTAACAATGAGCCAAGAATATAGCTCCAAATTAAACGAAAATCAAACAATGCCTAATGACAAAGACTCATTGCACCATCTAGAATGAATTATGATGAGAAATATAGCCATGGCCTCGCTAATTTTACTTACTACCGGATGCTGGGTCGGAAACCTTTTCGTTAAGAATCTGGATACCTTAATCAGTGTCAGAGTTTCCTCTACCCTGGACCTATACTACAAACAAAAGCAGCAGCTAGACCAAGATATCGATAGTTTCCTGGAGAGCAAAAAGCATGTTGCAAATGAAATCAATCAAAAGCTTTCAAGTTACCAGAAACTCCTGGGAACCGGCAAAATTAACCAATCACAGATTGAGAAGGAGATGCTCTTTTGGCAAGATTTTTATAAAGACATGATGCTTGAAATTATTGATAAATACTCTTCTTACTTGGTGGGATTGACCACCAAGCAACAAAAGCACTTTTTCGAAAATTATAATGAACGAACTGAAGAATTGCTTGAGCGTCTAAATGAGGATCAGGTAGAGCCACAAGAAGAAAAATACGAGAGGTTTTTTGGAGAGCTAAACAAAAAAATGTTAAGTATCTTAAAGAGCAACGAAAACTTTTTTAAGTCACGACTAAAGGCCTATATTGAGCGTCGACAAATCCTTAAAGAAGAACTGTTGAAACTTTTTAAATCCAAAGGTGATGACAAACAGTTCAAGAAACTCCTTTCAAGTTACACCAACCAACGCTTTAAAAAAGATGTTACTCATCAACACTCCCTGATTATAAAGAAGCTACTAGACTTGATGGACAATGATCAAAAATCCACACTTAATGAGAACTTGGCCAAGTTCAAAAGCTGGGTTGATGTATTTGAAAGAACTGAATACTAACTCAAAGTCTTTTTGCCTCGAATGAAGTTACTTCCTCACCATTACAGGTGTAACTTATTTCTATTGGCCTGCAACACACTTCACAGTCCTCTATATAACTCTGGTTTCCATGGTAGAGCTCAAAGACCATAGATATTGGACTTAAACAATATGGACATTGAAAGTAATATTCTTTTTCCCCTTCCATAGTTTTACTGTCTAACAAAACGTAGCACATTCAAAGTAGTCTCCTTATATCAATCCTACACACCCCCTAACCGACTGAAATCACGATCAACAATTAGGAATAACCTAACACGCAAAGTTATTTAACTTATGTTATCGAATTTACATGTATGATCTAAATCAGAGAAAAGGAGTTCACATGAATTTAAAAAACTTTAATTGGAACGAGCAGGCCATCGATCAGGTAAACTCTAACGACGCACGCTATACGACTTACAATGGCTATGCTTCCCATGATTACCACACCGAGGCCAAAGCAGACTACAGTAATCAGACTGAAAGTTCTGACTTTCACGAGGAGCTGTCGGCACTTTAAATCTAAAAATAACAGGGGTAAAAGACAAGTTCTCTATTCTACTTACCCCCTGTTTTACAAAAACTAGACCTAAATTTTTAAAATTCTTAGCTCCATTACTGATTTTGCACATGCTACAATGTGTATAAACTTATGAAACTTGTGTGGGAAATCAGATGCTGAATTTGGCTAAGGTAAGTAGAAAGATTTTTGAAAGTACATTTTATGAGAGAGTTCACATAGAAAGGGGCATTGCCTCCAACTTGCTTTCTGTCGATGACTTTCAGTCCACAATCCAAAATTCACTTTTAGACACAAAGACACTGCTGCTCTTTAATAAAGGTATTTGCCAAAACCAAAAGATTTCAACCACAGCAACAAAGGCCAAACTAGCAGGGCGCTCGAGCGAGCGCTACTGGGTAATGGATAAACTAATCCCAATCGCGAGCGAAAAACGCTACTCTATAAAGGTGTATAATTTCTCAAACTATTTTGATCCATTAAAGAAAATGGATAGAGAACTAAGAAACTACTTCCATACAGATATATCTTCGAATGCCTATTACACACCTTCTAACTCTCATTGCTTTGAATCACACAAGGATCCATACAATATAATTATCATACAGACATCTGGTAAAAAACACTGGAAAGTCTGGGAAGACAAAGAAACAATTAAGGAGTTTACCCTAGAGGCCGGTGACGTACTAATACTTCCAAAGGATATGGAGCACCTTGCTTACACATCTGACTCCCACTCTTTGCACATGACTTATGGGGTTTTAGAGATATCGGTTAAAGAGATTCTTCTAAACAAATTAAAAAGTGAAACAAAAGATATAACAATAAAGCCTTCCCTCTCTCTTGAAGAGAAAAAAAAGGAATTTGCCAAAGCGAAGAAGGAACTACTTAAGGCAATTACAGACTTCAACCCTTTTGAGAAGGCCAACACGGCCAAGACACATGACTCCACTGTGGCACCTGTTCCAAACGTTTCACTGGAAGGAGCAAGGCCTAAAAGCTTTTCTCCTTCTAAAAACTATGTTGCCGTATCAAGTGAGTATGAGCTTGAACTTAACAACGATATATTGTACTTGTCTAACAACGGGTATAAGTTTGAGCTAGAAAACTCAGACGGCATGGAAGACTTTATCTATGAAATTTACTCAGCTCCTTTTAGATTAAACGAGCTTAACAAGAAATGTAAACTTGATAGAGAACTCGCTAAAGAGTTAGTAAATCACTTATGGGAGTGTGGTCTCTTTGTCCAAACTTAAAGCTTTTTCAATCATCATTCCTATTAAAGAATTTTCTCAGATGCTTAAGAGTACCATTAAGACTATTGAGTCACAGCTCTACCCCAAGGATCTAATTGAGATTCTAATCGTGCATAATTCTAAAGTTCAAAGTTCTGTACCAGATTATCTAAATGGCAAAGCAAGAGTTATAAGGCTTCCCTTCCCATCTAGGTCAATAGCGAGGAATGTAGGGGCCAATGCCGCTCAAAACTCAACTTTGATATTTCTTGATGATAACTCTTTATTTACCAAGAAAGATGCGCTGTTAAGACTATCCAAAATTGACGAACAGGTTATTCAGCTCTCTATTAGAATGACGGCCGGCTTAAAAAATGAACCTATCTATCAGGCATATGAAAGACTCTCTTATTACCGCACATCCGGCAGGACGTGGAATATCGCCGAAAGAAATAAATGGCTGGACTCGGCCGCCCTGGTCATTAAAAAGAAAACCCTCAAGGACATAAATGGATATAATAAAGCTTTTACTCGTTACGAAGATAGAGAGCTTGCTTACCGATTAAGAATGCAAGGCATACAGTTTCACCCAGCACTCAGTATTTACGTGAATAAAGTATTAGAGCCGACATCTATAATGAGCTATTTTTTTAAGGCTAGCGTAGAAGTATTTTATCGAATTAAGTTTTTATGGCAATATAACAGAGTCGGTATTCTTAAAGATTCAATTAATGGTGCCATCAAAATTTTTAATATAGAAAAGTATAAAGCTATTAAGCAAGGGCAAACCACATTAACAATGATGCTTTTCTCAAGTTTAGTCGCCGTTTACCACCTACTTGCAACTGTGCCGTGCCTAATTATTGTTGTCTTCTCTAGAAACTCCAACTCCCACGACAGCAACAATTGGGCTTTCGAAGAAGTCGGTGCCTACGAGCTCACTAAAGAACTTGGAACCTGACCAGGAACCGTGGGCACAACAAGCGATCTCAAGATCGGCACAGTTTACATAAATAAAATCAACAATCACCCCTGCATTTAAAAGAGCGTGTCTAAGGGCCATCCCAGAATACTTTTGCATTCTTTTAAATATTGAAGCTGTAACAATAATATATCCCTGAGCATGGCCGTCCCACGAATGGGGAACCATCCTATCCTTTATTAGCTCCATTTTTTTATCACTTACTTTTTGAGGCTCCAACAAGCTTTCCTCTTGATTGAGGTAGTAAAGTCCACTACTTAAGGACTCTGTATTTAAGCTAAGATAAAAGAACTCATTCTCATGAATTGCTCCACCATTGGGATAAAGTTTTTTTCTATTTCCAGTGCCTGGACGGCGCATACTAATACGGTCCAAAAGTCCAAAAAGCTTGTGAGCGCCTAAGTTACTTTCTGAGTAAGATCTACAGCTTTTGCGTTTCAAAAAATTGTCTAGCAGTGGTGTTAAAACTTGATGGCCTTTAAAGCTAATTGATTCCTCGCTTCGAGAAACATGCTTTTTACTCAATGGCAGATCTTTTCCCAAGTACAGACCTCCAATTAAAGTGCTCGCAGTCATCGAGGAGGAGGATGCAAGAAAAGAGAGATCACTCCCTTCAAGTTTCTCATAATTTGTTCCCACTCCTTCAAGCAAGTTTGGCATATATTCAGGAAATGAATTCATAAAGAACTGCACATCTTCGATTTTGTCCGTTTTAAAAATTAAATGTGCGTCTCCTGCAGGGTCTTCATATATTAAATTTTGACCAAACCTTAAAACACCTGTATTTGCTTTTACGGCCTTATTATCTAAAATGCTCTTAAAATACTCATTGGTCTTGGGTGTTATAAGTGCCTGACAGTCTTTAAAATCAACTCTTAACATTATTAATCTGTGATGTATTAGAAGTCCTAGAAGCTTTTGGTTAGGTTCGAAAGACTCCGCGCTAAATTCCACCCCACGTTCAACACTTAGGAGAAAGGGAAACTTGACCAACGGCAAAGTCAACTCAAACTCCCCCAAGGTGATCATAAAAATGTGCTCATTTTTAGTGGTTTGAACACATTCTCTAAAATGGATAAGAGCACTACTTTTTTTCACACAGTATGCCCATTTCTAAGAGGGTACTTATGAAGCTCTGTACATACTCTTCGACGTTGGTATCCCCTTCAAAATCGTAGCTGGCCTTTAATTTATTGGTAATTTCTTCGATACTCTGCCCTTTGAGGAGAAATTGAATTATATCCATATTATGATCTGTAAATTTGTATAAATCCTCGGCGTTTTTGCTGCCAATAAATAACGCTCCATTCATTTCTGTATCGTAGGCAATGTCCTTTCCAAGTTCGTATTTGCTCATGTTTTTGCGCTCCAAAGGTTCTTCTTCCAGGCCTCATATGAAATTGGATTTAGTTCACCCTCACTCTTTTTAGCTTTTAAATATCCCATTTTTACAGGCAAATCAAAAAGACGAGGATTTCCAAACCTAGAATAGTGTTTAATAAGTCCAGGGATAACGACCTTCACCACAGTCATTGGAAATTCAGAGTTCATATTTGTGTAAATAACCGAGTGCCCTTTTTCTTTAGCATCCTGAACGATGTGCTCTATCGCCTGAGAACTATTGGAAAATTCAAAATCTTGATCATAGAGTTCTCTGAAGCTTATTTTTGTATTTGGAAGAAAGCATAGGTTATCCGAGAATGATAACGTGGAGTTTGAAACCTGCTCTCCACTATACTTGAACACTGTAACCTGTGACAGCTCCCCCATGGCCCTCTCAGCTGCGGCCTTTAAAACAAAACCAGTTCCAAAACCCACATTTACATCATTGCCGTTTTCATCACTAGAGACAGCTATTACGGTATGAGCCTTGTAGTCCGTTTTAGCGTACAGAAGGTGGACTAACCTCCCTCTGTGTTTAAAGAAGTTGAAAACACTGAAGCAAAAATCAGATGATAAGTCTTTAACCTTTATTTCGGGAAGTGAGAGTTCATTATACCACCACATTCCGACAGCATCTCTTTCAATAAGTTCCATCGTTCCATGAATGATTGCTTCTGGTGTATTAAATCCACTCGCCATACCAGTACTATTTGGAACACAATAAATCTCTTCATCGCTCAAAAGATCCCAGCGATACAAGTAGCTGCAAGGTAGTAAGCACTCCTCATTCCTTGTTAAGTTGAATGATCTCTTCCAATCTATTGGTTCGCTTGGATCGAGTCTTGGAGAAACAAACACTCCAGCTTTATATTTAAAGGAGTTTTCAGGCAGTTTTTTCCAATCAAGTCTCTGCTTTTCAGAGAAGAGCTCAAGATCATCTGGAGATATACATTCATAATCAGCTCTAAGAGTGGCAAGCTCCCCCGTCAAAAATCCAGTTCTATGGAAGTTGGACATAGTACTTCTTTCCACCGCTTCGCCGATGCAACTAAGCTCTGATAATTCTTTGCTACTTCCCTTGCCCATTGAGAAGGCGACATTATCAATTAAAAACTTTGACTTAATGCCAAGGCTGCTGAGTCCTATTGTGGCCCCGGGCGCCATATTATTATTGGGAATAATTTTATTTAGGACACCAGTAAGTGGATTTACAAGTTTTTTTACTTTTTTAAAGGCCTCCGAGGAAGAACTTTCACGCAATGTTCCTGGTAAAAACGCCACATTCCTTAATGTTTCATCATAATCTATATTACAAAGTTTACAGCCAGGAGAAGAGTAGACCTCGCAAATTTCGTAATTTCTAAATGCAGCATTAAAAAGCACGACATTCTGCTTTAAAAAATCTGATTTATGGATCTTTGATAGTTCTTGTTCAAGCAATCCAACAGCAAGCTTTAAATTAACCTTGGAGACAATGGCCGGATACTCAAGAGGACCTGTGTCAAAATCACTAAGACAGTTTCTTATTACTGACTTTCTAAAGCACTGGTAGCATGTTGTTTCCGTTCCATCATAAAGGGGACCAACACTAACTTGATCTCCATAAGGAACCCACAACAATACAGGCCGCTGACTATTCGCCAACTCAGCTTCAATTTCTTCCTGAAAATAGTTCTGAGCAACAAGCACCATCAAATCACTGTCTTCTGGTGGCACAAACGCCACTCCCTCAATATCTAGATCAATAAATTCTGGATAATGTGTACCAATACAATTGAGATGAACCTTTAGTTGTTTTTTGTAAGAAGGGATAAAGATGTTGCTGGAAACCAGAAACTTTTTAAGCTTACTTTGATCTTGTCCATCTAAGTTAAAACCTGACTCACACAACTCCTTAAGTACATCATAATTGGTTTTAGGTAGTGGTATTATCGAAGTTTGAGATAGAAAGACAGCTCCAATGCCATCGGCTAGGTGTAATACATATTTTTTATTTAAATGGTAATCGGCGGAAACGTTTGAAATATCGCACTCCCATTGGAAGATAAATACTCAATAAGAATGAGACAAAATGTTACTCATCCCTAGAGTACGGGGGTCCAAGACCGTCATTGCAGGTATCATAATCCCTACAGCCAGAATCATAAAAGGCGTAAGCTTCAAGTTCATCAGACTCATCAAAGTCTAAATCTATTTTTTGAAAATCTTCATCAAACGGTGATTGCACAGTTTTTATATTGAGCTTTTTAAGCTTTTTTTTCTTATTCTCTTTGGCCATACTTCCTCTTAATCAAATGTTAACTGAATTTATTAGACCAGACAATGATAAAACGTAATTTCAGCAACTTGGAAGAAAAAACTAATGAAGCGATTGTGAGGACCTTCTCAACTTTATGGCGCCCTTCCAAATGCCCAATTAACTACCCAAAAAAGGTCATTGAGATAAGGATAAATTTCGAAAGTTAAGGTGAAATAGTTTTAAATCCACGATACTGTTTTACTATTCTGATTTATTTATACCACTCGAGGTCTTAACCATGCTACGTTCTAATGCAAAACAATTCGCAACGGTATCACTCTTTTTCCTCTTGAGTTGTTCACTCAGTCAGCATCAAAACCCATCAAATAAAACAATAGTCTCTAAAAAAGATATTGTGGTGATAACAGGCACCGCTTCAGGCCTTGGAAAATCAATTGCCACGAAACTCACGAAACTTGGATACATTGTATACGGCGGGGATATTGATACCGAGGGTAATAAATATTTAGAGGAATTGGGAGCTCATCCATTTGAGTTGGATGTCAGAGACTCCAAACTAGTTACAAAAAAAATTAATGAGATTATTTTAAAAAGTGGCAAAGTAGACATTCTCATAAATAATGCTGGATACGCAGAATTTGGCCCCATCGAAACAACTGATATAGAAGATGTGATTAATCAGTTCGAGGTAAATGTGTTTGGTTATGCAAGAATGCAAGCTGCAGTCTTGCCACATATGCGTGAGAGGAAGTCTGGCAAAATTATCAATATTTCATCAGCAGCAGGAAAGTTTTCTTATCCAATGCTTGGTTGGTACTCTGCATCCAAGCATGCTGTAGAGGGAATGAGCGATGCTCTTAGAATGGAAGTTGAGGAATTCAATATTAGCGTTGTAAAAATTCAGCCAGGAAGCTTTAGATCAAATTTGGTCAAAAAAGGACTATCAAAACTAGAGTCGGAATCCATCCCAAAAGATTATTTAAAAGGCGTAAACAAGTTTAAGACAACTCTGAAAAATATAGATGAGAACCTCCCCAGTGCAGACAAGGTCGCTGATATAGTAATAACAGCAGTTCAAGCGAATAAACCAAAGTCTGAATACGTAGTTTTAGACGATGCTCACTATTTTTTAAATAAGAGAAGGCAGCTGACGAATGATGAGTTCTACAAAAAGTTCCAACATTAGGGTCTAACAGAGATCAGCTAGAACTTATTTGGTATTGAGGCTCTTGAAAGAGGTAACACGAAGTGCTATTTAACTCATTTGGTTTCATATTTATATTTCTCCCAATTACTCTGGCCCTATATCTCTTCTTGAACCTAAAAATTTCTAAAGCTTACTCCTTAGTTTTTTTGGCCCTGTCGTCTTTATTCTTTTACTCGTGGTGGAACCCTTCATACTTACCTATAATCATCGGGTCAATTGCCTTTAATTACTTTATTAAAAATGTAATGCTGAGACATTATGGCGTATTAAAAAAATACTGCCTAATTATTGGAATAACAGGAAATCTGGGCTTGCTTGCATATTTTAAGTACGGTGATTTTTTTATAAAAAATTATAACACCGTCTTTGATGAAGACATATCCTTACTAAACCTTGCTCTCCCCCTTGCAATTTCTTTTTTTACATTTCAGCAGATAGCATACTTAGTAGACTCTTATAAGTGTAAAAGAAACTCAGACAACTTCATCGATTACACTTTATTTGTTTCATTTTTTCCTCAGTTAATCTCAGGCCCAATTGTGCATCATAAAGAAATGATGCCTCAATTTAGAAAACTCGATGTTTTTTCAATTAATTACAAAAACATCGCAGAAGGCTTATTTATATTTTCAATCGGACTTTTTAAAAAAGTCGTGCTTGCTGATACTTTTGCGGTGTGGTCAAACGCAGGCTTTCAAAACTCTGGCTCACTGAACTTAATTGAAGCTTGGGTAACCTCCTTGTCCTTTTCGTTTCAAATATACTTTGATTTTAGTGGTTACACAGATATGGCGCTAGGTAGTGCACTGCTATTCAATATAAGACTGCCTATCAACTTCAACTCGCCTTACAAAGCGAAAAGCGTTCGGGAATTTTGGCAAAGATGGCACATTACACTTTCTCGTTTTTTAAAGGAATACGTCTACATTCCTCTTGGTGGAAATAGAGCCCGTGAATTCATTGTTATTACCAATTTACTGATTGTTTTCTTTCTTGGAGGGTTATGGCATGGAGCAGGATGGACCTTCATAACTTGGGGCCTTTTACACGGTGTAGGAGTTTTGTCTGAAAGATTTTGGAAGAAACTAAACATCAAACTACCTCCCATTATCGCTTGGGTTCTAACATTTATCTTTATCAATGTAACAATGGTGGTTTTTAGAGCTCAAAACTCAGACGAGGCACTTAGTGTCATTCTCTCAATGGCAGGTTACAACCCCATTCCTATACACCGAGGACTTAATGACTGGTTATTACAAGTTAACGGAAGTGCATGGACTTTGGTCTGGATATTTTTTGGCTTTGTAATAACCTTGGGGTTTAGTAACTCAAATCAAATTGTTAAATGTTTTAATGTTAGTATTAGTACTGTTCTTTGGTCAGGGGCTGCTTTTGTTACTGCAATTCTAAGTCTAAATAAAGTCTCTGAATTTTTATATTTTAATTTTTGAATAAGAGCTTCAATGAATGCAAAAAAATGGGTTGAAATTTGGTTTAGTTTTCTTTCTTTCTCTTTAATATTGATAGGAGTCTTCAATTACCTAATTGATCCAATGTGGATTTTCTCTCACACGCATCCATTTAATAAATTGCAAAGGGCCTTTGATGAGCGAAAATTAAAGTCGATGTATCTTAAAAACAATCCTAAAAAGTATGACACTCTACTACTTGGAAGTAGTAGAACTACCTATTATAACCAGAACTATTTTAATAATATGAAGGTTTTCAACTACTCTGTGAGCGGGGCCAAGCCTTTTGAGTTTATAGATTTCATAGAAAACTTTAAGCGTTACAATAAGTTGGAGAATCTTATAATCGGGTTTGATTTCTTTGGATGTATGCTTAGATACAGAGAGAACATTGCAACTAGAGTCAATGCGAACAGGTCAATACTGAGAGAAGTAAATGGACGAAACCAATTAGAACACCTTTTATTCAACTACCTAACGTTGGATATGACCAAGCACTCCCTAATAAATGCATATCGATCAATTACAAACTCTTCCTCCTTTCGTTCGTACAACAGAGAAATGGAAAATATTGTTCAGACGGAAATAGTTTCCAGTGTGCATGTAAGTATTAAGGAAGCTGAAAGACTCTATCCTAAGAATCACTTATACATTCCTAATTTTTCAAATATTCTTTTAGACGTTAGAAATACAGCTAAAGATGCTAATATAATCGTATTCACCACCCCTATATCCAAAACAATGTTACAGGTTATTTATAGAAGCAATGGACTGCTTGTGAACTATCATAATTGGATTAAAGACCTCGTGGATGTATATCAAAAAGTTTACTTTACTACCTACTTAAACCCTCTTTCGATGGAATATGAGCGTTACTCAAGAGATGGTCACCACTATTACCCTTTTGCAACAACCGAAATTGCAAAGTACCTATCCAATGGTGTGCTTTCAAAAGACAGGTTGGATATAACTAAAAGTGTCACAGTTATTACAAAAGAAAACATAGACACTTTTCTCATGCAACAGAAGGAGTATGCAAAAACTATTTACTCCTCAAGGCGATAAATACCTAGAAAAGCTGGCTTCATATCTTCGTCTAATTTATAATGGAAACCTTTTTTCCACCTTCCAAAAGGATTTAGCTGAAAAAAGTGTCGCTCTTTTTTTCCACGGTTGTCATATAAGTTTATCCCGCCAAACTCTTTAACAAGTGGTGTGTCGAGTTGAGATAGTATCGTTTTGGGTAGGTCCAATAACTCACCTGCGATATTAAAACTTTCGCCGACTCTTTGATTACTCCTTTTAAATAAAAATACAGGATGATGCCTATTCCCTAGATCTCCAAGTCTTCTCCCATAATCTTTACCGTGATCGGAATGAACAATAATCAATGAACTTTCAAACCGGTTAAGTTCTTTTAAGCGAGCTAAGAATTGGTTAATCATTTTTAAACTACAATTATAGCTAGAGCGATACGTTGTATACTCCAGAACAGGTTTATGATCACAGTTGTCATCCATTAGATAAGGAAAGTGTGGAGACGTTAAATAGATAAGTGAGTACCGACCTTTGTTTGAGAGCCTTTCTTCCTGTTCCAAAAACTTTTGAAATCCATATTTCTCGGAATAGATGGTATAGGGATATAAGAACTGGTTTATAAACGGCTCTCTAAAAAATGGCGTGTATTTACTCTTAAATAGCTGTAAAAAAACAATGATGTTATTTATGGCCTCGTACTTATAAACCTCTTCTTCATATTGGTATTCTTCAAACCTAAAGTTAAAATCTGATTTTATCGTATTGGGAAGATTTCCAATTTTGACAGTCTCATATCCTAGCTCCTTTAAACTAGAAACTAATGTTGGTCCTTCTTCGAATGCCTCTTTAAACTTGGCAGTAACACTGTCGCCATCGAGAAGGTGTTTCGAAGTAAACGTTGAGTAGCCAGAGCCCATGCTGAAAGAATAGCTAGTGGTAATGTTTGAAAAGACATCAAACTCAATTAAATTTTCAAACTTACTGTTACTAAAAATTTTTTGAAAGGTTTCAAATGAAGCTTCATCGATTAGGAAATGATAAATATTTGGTAGTGACAAGTTTCCTTTAGAGGAATAATTTAAGTGTTGGAATTTGGGTCTTTCAAAAGTTTGAGCAAATATATTCACCCCATTCAAATAATAAATATTTAAACACAGATACAGAACCGAAAAATAAACTATAACTTCCTTAAACCTTAATAAGTAAGAATAGAGGAAAGGAAATAGTAATATCCCAAAGAAAACGCACTCTGCATAGTACCCGTATTCGTTGTAGGCTATAACAAACTGAAAGAGCACAAATAAAAAGGATGTATATTGAATAAATAGTATAACCTTCTGTTTATTCAACTTGTTCAAAATAGTCATAATTATAAATGAAAATGCGAAACCAGTAAGAATTGGTACAGCCAAATACCATTTACCACTTGAAAAGTGTCCTACACTTTTAATTAATAATAGGTTTAACCCAGAGGATAGAAAAATAACCTGCCCAGGGAAGGCTACTACAAATAATGATTTAAGTTTCTCTGTCACGAACTAACAATCCTTCTTCCTACAACACGAACTAGAACTTTCAATGCAATTAATCTCAATTTAAGCATTGAAAAAAAATCACTAATAGACTCTTCTTCATCTAGCTTAATCATTGTTCTATGAGACATGTACCGGATATAGTATCCTTTAAGCCAGCTGACATTGTCGTTTGTCAATATGCCTTGGTTAATTAAAAAATTCAAATTGCGAGGAAGGGACATCTCATACAAAAGACTCGGTTCATAGATGTAATTATACTTAATAATTTGATTCAAAATTAGCTTAATATTTTTTTTCGATGGGGAAAGTAGCATTAAACAACTTGAGATCAATAATAGCTCCGTGCTTGCCCCACCAAGAATACAGTGAGCGACTAACTCTTGATGAACCTTAAACAAATGTGGATTTCCAACGATAAGGACTGAACACCTCATTGCATCAACAAATATTAATTGTTTTAGACGAGGAAACTTTGTAAGCCGGCCAAAGAATTCATTCCAGCCCATCAAACTTCTAACTGCTTGCTCTGAGTCGATAGACATTCCACCAGTGCATTTGGGTATACCAAGTTCATCAAATGAGCTTATGCATTTTTTTGTAATTTCAGATTTTACATTTTCGTCGATGTCGTTTCCAAATATCAGAATACTATCTCTGTCGTAGTTTATTGATGGCTCCCTCTTGGCCAGACTTCCCATAATTACCAAGGCAAAACTGGATTGATCATACCCAATAAGATCCTTAGTAAGCTTAAGTTTAATCTTCTCGATCTCCTTTTCCGCACATTGACTCAAAGAGAGGCTAAACTTCTCAAATTTTCGGACAATATCTTGATTCACACTCATTGTTACCTTAAAGTAATAAAAACGATTATATGGAGTATAATATAAAACTTCTAAGTTTACTTTATTTGGCACTCTTTTCAGACAATGCTTTGGCCTATATCGACCCATCAATCCGTGGCTATTTAATTCAAGGTGCGGTATTTCTATTTGGTACTCTACTTTACATTATTAAGCTCTTAGCCAGAAAAACTAAGAATATTAAGAAAAACAAAGGGAAACCTAATAATAATGAAAATAATTAACAAATGTGATATAATGACCTAGACTGACAAATTCACATGGGAATAGAGATGAAAGAATTAAAACTCTCAAACAATATAATCTACAATTACGAGATAGAAAACGATATCTACATCTGCTGCTTTCTCGATGATGATGCTGACTCTATTATCGAACTATCAGGTCAAGCTACTTCAGTTTTTAAAAGCGTCATAAATGGAGATTTTTCCAAGTTAAATAATGAAAATCTGTCTGTCGCACAAAAGCTCTTAGATCTTGGAATCTTACAATCTGAGGCAGTTCAGGACTCTAATTTAATTAAGTCAGACCTTGAGACCAAACTTTCGCAAGAGTTCAATGAACTCGGTATAAAGCTTAAAACTTATGACGAATTATACTCACCGGAACTGGCCGCATACGGATTTACAACTCTTACAGCAACTAATAGTTCATCCTACTCTGACAGCAGTTGATTTATGAGTAAAAAAGCCGACCTCAAGAGAGTTAATCTCTGGTTTCTACAAAATACTAAAAAGCTTAACCTACATAGCTTCAAAAGGGAGTGGTCTCTTCCATTTAAAGAAATACTTCCAACGTTCTACACGTGCTCTTTTCTAACTTACAATCAAAAAACATCTTTCGGAATATACACTTCCAATGACCAACTGACCTCATTAACAGTAAGTTTAATTGAGGCTCTGGAAAGAATTGTGTTTGTAGAGAAAAAGCTGAAGAACTCAAATGGTTGTGCTGTTCACACTGATCCTGGCCTTTGTGAAGAAAATGCCATAAGTGAATTAAAAGAAAGAGACTTATATATGAGAATCCACTTCTCTGGTGCCTCGATTAAGATATTTGACCTTAAACCCGATAGTGTCGAGTATTTCGCCACCACAGAGTTGGCAAAGCTTGGTGTTGAGTTGAGGTTTGGCATAATGGACAGCAGTGAGGATGAAGTTGCAGTAATGGCAATAGCAGATGGAAGAAATTCCTGCAAAGGAAGCTTTGGTGTCTTTCTAGGCTTCGGAGTCGCTAAAGACCTAACTCAAGCTACAACAAAGGCCTTCAATGAGTGTATACGTTTCATCGATGGTTTCTTTTCCAATGACTTCCCGTATGCCCCTCTCAGTTTTGATCAGTTTTCGAAATTAGACAAAGTGGGAGTTGATGAACATATCTCTTTATCCATGGACTCTCAATATTCAACCTTTCTGCTTGATAAATACACCTCTAATAAGCAATTAAAATTTCCAGCTCCCAAGAATCCAGAAATTAAAAGCTATGTGGAAAAGGTTGAACTGCAGGGTCTACCTAATTGTCCCCTTTATTTTTCTAAAGCCCAAAGTAAAGACTTGATAAGCCCTATTTTCAGCAATGACCCAAGCCATTCCTTTCTTAATGGACACCTTCCTGAAAAGAGTATTCTAAAATATAATAACAAAACTGCATTTCATATTTTAGGATAATTGAATGGACCACTTTTTAAACATTTCCCCTTATAGAGTTTTTAATCAAGACCCATTTGCTAACCTCATTTCGGTAGATAACAATCAACCAGTAACTCTGATTCTCTACTCCAAGTTCTCAGACAATTGGTTATCAATGGCCCAAATTAATAAAATCATCATCACTAAGGTAATAGAACAAAACCCAGACATAATCCCTTACGTAATTGATGTTACTGACAAAAATTTTGAGAAGAATTACGACTTAATTTTAAAAAAATGCAGCTCCGTTATATGTATGAATCTCAATAAGGAAACGGGTCGTTTCATAAAGAAGTTAAGAGAGGCAGCCTCAATTAGCTGTAAATACATAATCACCAATAGTTTAAAGTCCCTAGGCTATCAATTTAAATATTTCGGACTTGACGCTTTTGATGAATCGGATAGCTTTCTTTGTCTATGTGATAGTGATGAGGAGATTTTAAAAACTTTATTTCCAAAAAATACTGTCAATAAGCTAGATATTCTGAGCTTGAATATGGTCAAGAAGGAATTTAAGGGCACAAAAAATCTAGTCTTCTTCGGGCGACTCAACCCAGAGAAAGGCATTACCGAAATAATCAACTCACTTCAGGCCTATAAATTAAAATATGGATCTCTGCCAAACTATACAATTAACTTTTTTGGTGAGTTTGATTACACAGGTAAGTCGAACTCTCAATCAAATAACTATCGGGAGACAGTCCTTAAACTTTTAGAGGTCCAAGGCTACCAAGATCAAGTCAGATTCCATGGTTTTAAAGATAAAAATACAATTCGAAAATTTTGTGAAAAAACTTCGGCAATAGGAATTTTTTTAAGCACATACCCTAATGAGAACTATGGCATAGCGCTAAGAGAGTTTTTATCGTGGAATACAGCTCCAGCAATAATCAGCCGCTGGGGGGCACACCAAGATCTAATAAATGAATACGAAAGCACAAATCGAATTATCGAAATAGGTGTAAACTTCTTGGACTCCAAACCAGTAATAAATCCATTTGACGTCGCAGACAGGCTTCATAAGCTCACAGGTGTGAAATCTATAACCTTAGCCAAGGTCGACTCAAAAGAAAGGATTTTTGCTCTTATAAATGGACCAAAAAAAAGAGCCCCAATCGATAAATCAATTTTGTTAAAACAAATCACCCGTAGTGAACAATCCATCGCTGAAGAATTCAACAAGATATACGCAAAGCACGCTAAAATATTAAAGATTGAGTCTGTTAAACTTTATCTAAGTCCACTTATCTCAATAAAAGAATCTGTATTATCCCTAAATAACAAACCTCTATTAGAGACAGACTCTGAAGAGCTGGACCAACCAAAGTCTATAGCTGTATATAGTTTCTTAAATAACAAGAAAGTTGAAATTTCCAGGAAGCAAATTGATTTTCTAATAGAAGAAAACTTATTATTCTTAGGCAGTTAGGCTAATCTCGCAGAGGCTAAAGAACTCCCCGTTTGTAATTTCAGACCATAAATCCTCATAAACCCCACCCAGAGCACATGCACCCAGGTCATTCTTTTGTGCAAATTTATATACCTCAGAAAACATTACCCCCCCATTTAAAATATTCAAGGCAAGGCAAGTTTGTGCGTATTTTTGATAGTAATATGAAGGGGAAAAGATAAACTGAATTGTCGCGGGAGGAAAACCATTTATAGCTCCCCATGATTTTTTAAAAGATTGTATGGATGTTTGAAAATGTGAATCAGGAACTTGCATTTCGACTAAGCAATGGTTTTGCTCATCGATTGTGTAAACCCCTTTCTTCATACCAGACACCTTATTGATGTAAATTATAGGTATCAGACCATATCCCGACCCCGCACTTGGAAAGTTCTTTTTATTAACTCTTCCAAAGTAGGGATCATCCAGTACGGCCTGGATAGAGAAAACGTCTTCTAAAAATCTCAAAAAAGGTGTCTTTGGTAGTTCAGAGTCACTTCTTGAGGAGTTGCGTCGAAACTCGCTAGGAAGCTTATGAAGATTCAGCTCTTCACAGTTTCTACCATATAAGTGATTGAGGCCACCTATATGAATATCCTGACGCTTCTTAACGGTCCCCTTAGGTAAATCGGAACGTTTTCTTAAGTTATAAAGAAATAACTCATCTTTGAAATCAATTTCCCCATTTGTATTACAGTTTAGAAGCTTCAAATTTAGACAAGCTAAAAAGTCCGTAGGAAGTTTGGAAATATCATCGACATCAGAATCAGTTTTAATATAAAACGATGAAGACGGTGAGTCGATTTCCCACTTTTTTCCAACCTTTCTTAAAAAAGCCCTGTTTTCGATCAAAGGATCTTTTTCAAAATTCACATCAGTGATATCACTCATAGACTTTGAGTGTTTTGGGTAGAAAACAAATTTATCAGATGAGTTTTTCTTAAAAATAAAGAATACACCCGTTATAAGTTGATTAAAGAGCAACTTGAGCTCAACTGACTTTTGAAAAAATTCTTTTGTTTCTTTTAGGTTGCAAAAATCTCTTTGAAGAGTTTCTATAAATTCAACAGTCCCCTCACCTTCAGGTAAAACACCAATTTTTTGGTTAATGTAATTACCATTTTTAGAGCAGATAAACTTTTTGCTTTTAACAGTTATTATATCGACTTCAGAGTTTAATTTAACTAATTCAAACAAATTGAAACCTCCTCTTAAGAAGTCCCACCAACCTCTGTTCAAGTGCTAAATTGATATAGCTTTCAGGATGAAATGGTGACCAGTTTCTAATTGCTGTCGCATGAAACGTTTCAATATTATTTAGGCCAAAATAATCTTGGTAAGGGTTTCTAGTCGAACCAAAAAAACTTGCTCCGCCCTCAAGGAGCTCAAATGTCTTATGGAAAAATGGCTGGTGATAAGATGTGGAACAATTGATAATTAGAGTACTCCTAGGATCTAAATCGTCTGTGAGACTCAAATCGATACCACCGCAGGCCTTAAATTCCTCCTGAACTTTTGAGTAGAAGCTCTCCCAATGCATGGGCAAATCATGAATATGATGATCAAAATCAGAAGTAAATTGAACAGGAACACGGACACTTGGCTCAATGTGTGTGGAAATAAAAGACTCAAGACCCCTATTCTCACTCACCATTGTGCATATTAATCTTGTCGATAAATCAATTCCGCTAAAAAAATTAGCATGTCCCTCATATACGATATTCCTAATGGATCTTTGATTGCTTTGATTAGTTTTTTCTAAAGACGGTGGTACTAGATGTAAATGAGTTTCATACTCGGGAAAGTACTTGTTAGCTATTTCGAGGTTGTAACGTGATAAGAAACTGATACTCTTTTTTTGTCTCAGTAACTCGGCAGCCAAATTCGGGAAAAAGCCGTTAAACAAAAACGCGTTGTTGTTTTCAAATAATCTTTGATTATTGTAATTGTAAATATTAACTTCAACTAATTCATCTTCACTAGGAGATAAAAACTTCATTGAGTGTACCTCATTTAATACCTAGCTTCATATTCTTCAAAGGCGTGTCATTTACTGAACAAAACATTCTATCCCAAATGGTAAATACACCTGCGTAGTTTGATCTTTGATTATTAATATCAACAGAGTGATGGACCCTGTGATAATTAGGCGTCACTAGAATTTTCTCAATGTATTTATTTCCGATAGGAAGCTCTGAGTGTGCCATATAATTTATGAAATAATTGAAAATCAACAGGTCATAAAAAAGGTATTTAGGGATTCCAAGCAGAGAGTAAATGATATAAATCAATGAAGTCGTTAACGCCAACTCTAATGGATTGAAGCGAAATGAGCTGTGCCATCGGACAACTTTGGAACTATGGTGCATCCTATGCAAGATCCACAGTTTTTTATGATACAAAAACCTATGTGTCATATATCCAACGAAATCACTAATTAGAAAACCAATAAAAAAAAGCAATCCTGCAGACAGTTCAAAACCTTCCAAAAGAGGAACATATCCAGGACTGGCCCAGTGTAGAAAGCTAATGTAATAGAAGAAAATAGTTTTAATTAAATACGCGGGGATTATGGTGTTGAAACAAAAAAAAGGTATATCCTTAATGAATTGAGTTAAGCGATCCATAAGGTTTGTTTTTTTGTAAGTAAAAAAATACTCTGAAACAAAAAAGACAAAACTTAAAATGAGAAGTACAATTGTATTTGAGCTCATAAAGTATTATATTATCAAACAAGATACTTGAAATAAATATATATCCCATTTCAACTGGAACATCTTTTTTCTGGAGCCAAACGATCAAGTACTACAGAGGAATAAATTCAAATCGAAGCAATCGGGATATACTTAACCCTCCTGCTTTTGACTTCTTCATTCAAGAACATTTACTTGAAAATGACCATCTTTTTAGTAGGATCGAAACAAACTTGGATCACTATATTTCAGAAATCAAAAAGCGAGAAAAGCTAATACCAAAAGAGCATAGAAACTTTCTGTTAAACTACTACAGGCTCTACAACATTTTTTCAGATCTCCCCCAACAAGAATTAAAAACCCTTAAGGATATAGTAACTTCTCAATCAAAAGAGCTTATCATTGAGTTGGGGCTGGAGCTTAAGGTTTCTGAGCATCACGCGTGGCTGAACTTACTAAAAACAGGAGAGCAGGCAACTAGACATTGCCATGTTATTAAAGACGAACAAAGTATAAGCTGGGTACTTTTTTTAGATGACTCCGATACCTTGCTAAATATTGAGGCTCCTCACTTTATTCACGAGGAAGATGAAGTCAAATTTAATACTTACGTTAAAATAAAACCTCAAAAAGGTAAATTAATCTTTTTTCCGAGCTGGATGTTCCACTTCACCAATATTCATAAGGAAGAAACTCCACGACTTTCCATTGCTGGAAAAGTTATTTTAAGTCAATGATATGGAAGCGTTGGCCATGCAAAGTTATTTTGGAATCTCTACCCGCTTCCTGATTATTGCAAGAATCCTTCTCGTTGTCTCCCTAGTATTAAGATGCTTTGAGCGTCTATTCTTCTTTTTTAGCTTTTATCAAGACATTCCAGAGATTTATACAGCAAGCTTAAATATTTTTGAATTAAAGAATTACAGCCTAACAGGGGGCTCAATTTTACTAGTACCTACTCTATACGTTGTGACTATTTTTTCGGCAATTATCTTTTTAATAAATAAACACTTTCATAAATCAAATATATTTTTACTATTCTTGCTACTCTCTATTAGTTCATTAGATGGAGTTTACATTGGAAAAGGTCTTCGAATAATTTGGCCATACCTTCTATTTTTCTTTTGCCTTCCAAAAGTTCCACTTTCAGGTAAAAATATTGGAAATAGTATCAAATACTATAACCCTGTTGTTAATTTAACTATTTTCGTATTTGCTGCTGTTATATACTTCTGTTCCTTTTACTTTAAGACGGATCCTGTCTGGACAGAGTCGCGAAATGCCCTTTTATATTTCTTGCTCTCGGATCAATGGTCTCTGCCCTGGGCCAAGTTTCTGACTCACTATCCCGAATTACTAAAAGTTTTAACAACCGCATTCTTGATTTTGGAGGCATCGGCATTATCCTTACTTTTATTTGCTCTATTTAGAAATAAGCAAGTAGGTGCTACTGCAAAAAACCTTGTCGCAATCAGCTTTGTATTATTTCATTTTTCTATAGGTATTACCTCAGTACTCACTGTATTTTCACTGGCGATGATATCTTTTTGGTTTTTATTTTTTGACACTAACCCTAAAGCAAAAGTTAAGTACTTTAAAATCACTTTTCTAGAAAAGTCATTAATTGGCTTTTTAACACTTTCGCTTATCGCATGGAACTATTTCCCAAAACACTTAGATCAAATTCCAAGTATATCTTATGAGAGGCAACTAGCCGAAGGTCTAAGATCATATACAATTCCTCAACACTGGGGATTGGTGGCACCAGCACCAGGTTTTCACAACTATGAGGTTTTGACGTATAAAAGAACTCCAACGAAGGAGCCCCAATTTCTATTTAGTTCTAAAACAATGCCTCAAGGCAAATACTTTGCAGATGCTTTCTTTACATCGGCATATCTAGAACAATCACTTTTTAATGGCTTTTTACCCAAATATTGTAATGGAGACGAAGAATTCTTAGAATTTCACTACCATAAGAGAAAAATAGATATTATGAGTAAAAACGATAAACCATTCAAGGTGTATAAAATCATTAAGAAGTGTATTGGTTATGCTAAGTAGTTATAGTTCTCTAATATGCTCTCTTTATCACTTCCTAAGAAATGTTTTATTGGCCTAGGTATGGGGCGTGCGTATTTTGTCGATGTGCTTTCAATCTTGTTTTCTATGTACAAGCTTATCTTTCCCATTAAGTAGCTCTTTCTCTCTTCCTTCATAGAGTTATTTTCAATATTTAAATCCAATATCAGAAGACTAGATTGAACTATCTTTTGCATGCAATAGATAAAAGACTCCAATACTACTGCTTCACTGAGCTCAGAGATGGAAACAAGTGAGCCTAAATCGCTAAAACCTCCACTAAGAAGAAGATTCTGTGGATCAAGTGCTGTGCCTTGGATCGCAAAATGTTTAGTTCCTGGAAAAAAACCAATTAGCACCGATTCAATTAACAAATCACACCAAGAAAAGATAATAGAGTGATTTGAGTTCCAAAACATTTCGGCCCTCTGATCTCTAACTCTGACGTCCATAACTCTAAATGGTGCAGTTGGATAGAAGTACTTCATAACAGAAAATGAATCATTTTTTGTTATGCTCTTAACCTCTTCAAATACAAATTTGGGAAGTTTTTTTTCCAACGTAGCTAGAATCGTATCCTTAAATTCATCATTGTAAGAGTAAATTGCTAATGGGATTGGAATGTTTGGAATTGTTTTATAAACGTCTATATATTTTTCTATAAACCTCAGACTGACTTCATACTCTTTCGTCAACTCTGAGAGCAGACATTGAAATGGAATTTTTCTCTCGATAATTGGAAACATTTGGGCAGTGTTTTTATTTCCTAAAATGTTTTGACCATTTTCTAGTAATTGGCTGTAGTCCTGATACTCCCCTAAAAATCCTTTAAATGATATGAAACCTCCATCATCCAACTTTTTAAATTTAGACCTCTTGTGGTTTTTAAGAGTAAAAGTTCCATCGATACTTAGGTTGCTGGAAATCACCTCTTTAAGTGCTAACTGATTATTGTACTTTTGTAATTGCTCTAATATTTCAGGAAATTCAGTCTGCACAGATTTAGTTAGAGAAATCATTTTTTCCATCATATAATTAACCTATAGTTTAGAAGTTATTTTTCTATCATTTTGATTATACACCATATTTAAGGTTGTGCAGATTGTGAGATTCAAATTAAATAAAGATATCTACCTCATTTTTGATTTTGATCAAAATCCCTTCCTTCTAGGGCCAAAAATTAGCGAATCAAAAAAACTTAATAAGTTAAAAGCACTCCTATTTCACTACTTTAAAGAGCTTAAGACTTTTACAATAGAAGATATCTTGGCCCTACATCATAAAGACTCTAATCCTTCACCCAAAGAGAGAGTGCTAATAAAAACAGCTTTTGAGTGGTTTAAAGCAAATAATTACTTGATCGATGAGAAGCAAACTCTGAACTATGATGATCAATTAAACGTTAATTACTGCTTCCAAGATAACAAAGGAAATGAGCTGTCACTGTGTGCCAATGTATTTAATAACTCGATCCCACGGCAATGGTGCTACGCCTTGTCATTTCAGCTCAACACTTATCCATCCCTTTTGCGTGATGGTCTATTTTATGGAGCTTGTTTTCAAAATCTTGAGCATGTTTCAAGCTTAATTTTTTCTGAATTAAAGGAATGCGAGCAAGGTTTAAAAAACAATTTTAATTTTAATCTCTCAAAATATGCTCCAACCAAAATAAACAAACGCTCGCTATGGAAGCTTCACCAAGCTTTCGAAGATTACTACCCAAAAGTTCTAGATCTTCTAAATCAATCTCCAAAGCATAAAGAATTGAAAGAACTAGGCCAATCAATGAAGAATTTAAATTATTATATACACATGGCAGAGGATTTGTTGAATGACTGGGAAGGTGGATTTGTAGAGGTTATTTTTGACAACCACACAAGACCTATTCCAATCCCCTTCACTGAGCATAATAACCAGGCCTTTTCAACCGAATTAAAAGAGAATCATATTTATTTAAATTACTTTCAAATTGGTTACTCTGTACTTGCGGCATTTGAGGCCGGCACAGATTCAAAACCAAACCCGCAGGCATCCTTTTGCGCCAATCATTTTCTATATTTCAGGCCAAGCAACGACCTTCTTAGCAAAGATAATTTTGTTCAGGTCAAAGACTGGCTTAAGACCACTCACGATCTCGAAATAAATGACCCACATTTGAGGTTAGGTCATATTCCTTTGGCAAAATTTACTGATTACTCTAACTATGAGGAGGTGTTAAAGAAGATCTCCAATAAACACAGATTGAAGTCAATTTCCATAGATCAAATCAAAGAGTCTTAGTAAAGCGATTCTAAGCCTTGTTACCCACATTTTTTTTATGATAAAGTTAAAAAATACAATCCAATTTGGTCATGCTCGGGCTTTCTTATAATTGATCTGGATTTGAGGAATTAAATGAAAAAGTTAATTAACTCATCAAACGTTTTTTGGAATTACTATTTCGACTTCTTAAATATAAGTAACGGACTAAAAGGTTTCTTTAATACCATAATTATTGAAACAACAACTTACTGCAATAGAAGATGCTCATACTGTCCTAATGTAAATTTTGACAGGGGGAATAGAAAGAATGAGGTTAAGCTTGACCCCAGTGTCTATTACAAGTTGATAGATGAGCTCTCAGAGTTAAACTTCTCCGGCAGACTACTCCCTCACCTCTATGGCGAACCATTAATAGATGAAAGGCTCCCTGAAATGCTCGGTTATGCTAAAAAGAGACTAAATGATTCAATGATTGCAATTCACACAAATGGAGATTTTTTAAACGAGCAACTCATACACAAACTAGTAGAAAACCGAGTAGATGGGATCATAATAACGGAACATGGCGAAAGACTCAGAAACAACTTGATAGAGCTTACTAAAAAGTTTTCCAAGTTAATTAAAATCACCTATCGCCCTAAAACAGATCTAGAGTTGATGAATCGAGGCGGCTCCGTAGAATTGAGCAACTACAAACGGTTTAAAAGATGTATGTATCCTTCACAAACATTGACCATTAATGCCCTGGGAAAAGTTGTTCTTTGTTGCAATGACTATCACGGAGACTATATTTATGGAGACCTTGAGAATGAGACCATTTTAGATATTTGGCACAAACAGAGCTTTTCTAAAATTCGCCAACAAACGAAGAGAGGTGATTTTCAACTCGAGATCTGTAAAAAATGTACAAGCTAGACCTCTTAAGACAAAGAGGTTTGACTTAAACGTCGTTTAATTGCCCCCAGTATGGGTCTGGCCATAAAAAGTGTTGAAATAGGTATAAAGTGACTGTTGATAAAGTTTATTTCAAGGGTTAGTAGAATCATAAGATGAAACCCAAACAACAATCCAAGAACATAAAACTCTGTTTTTTTAAAAAGCAGACCAAAGCACAAAATAAGTTCTAGCATGATTGTTAACCAGCTAATCGCAACTAACAAACTTAAGCTATCGACAAAGTTAAGGACGAATGTGTTACCAGTTAGAATATGTTTTTGTATAAAGTATGCTTGCAACGTATACCCGTCCATCCAATCCAGGCCACTAGTTTTTAATTTAATAAAAGCACTTCCAAAGTAGCCTGTGCAGACAATTAGCTTTAATAATACCAGCTCCCACAAAAAATATTCCTTGCTTTGAGAGCTTAGTGTTTTGACTTTATTCACTGGCAGAAAATTTAGGGCCAACAAAATATAAAGAATCATATTGTGGGAATGCCAAACATAGTTCGAATTAGGAGACTTCATGGAACCAAGGTAATTGCCCATGAAAAGGAAAAAGAATATTGCACTTAAAGCTGTAAAAATGCGTGGTACCCTTCCAAAGGCCAAAAGGCATAAAGAAACGCACAGTAATACAAAAAGAAGTTTATTTACTCCCAAGCTCCACTGTTCAATTGAAAAAAGCTCAAATAAAGGTATTGGATTATAATTAGCGCCATAAGGCCCAGTCACATAGAACCAATTCATTAGGAGATAGATCAAGACTGATGCACAAAAAAGGAACCGAAAAACAAAGAACTGATCAGTACTTAGTTTGTGCGTGAAAAATCTATTGATTAAATTCATACTGTTTTATTATCGATCGTTTTAATTTTAACGGTCTTGTGCTCTCAACAGAGATCATCACAAAGTTTACATCAAGCTTTCCAGGGTGCTCTTCTAGATATTTATCAAATTCCTCACCTTTCAACACTCCTTCGATATAGCTTTCTAGGTCATCGTAATTTTTGGTATAATAGGCCTTATAGCTAAATCTGTTAAAGGTTACAGGGTCAAAATTTATATTTCTTAGAAACTTCTCATCTTTATTATCACCGGACTCGGCCTCCAAGCTAAACACATACACACGCTCTGGGTGATAACTGTAGTTAAACACTCTCCAATCAGTAAAAGGCCAGCTTTCAATCTCTAGGAATATAGGGATATAAAACACTGAAAGCAGTGACAAGAAAACCAGCATATTTTTAATGGCCTTTGGTTTAATGAAAACTCCCTCACTATTAATAAAAATTAACTTCTTTAAGATTTTACATATAATGCCATGTAACAGACAATTAATTGTTATTAAGCCATACATAGACTTTAATTAAATGCTTTCAACACTGAATTACTACATATCCAGATTCGACCCAAAAAATCTTGAACTATACGATTATGATGGCTCCTTTCAAAATCAATTGTCAACTGACAGACTATTGGATTCTATTGGCATAAATGAATATGTGAAGGTTCAAAAACTACTGGATGGTGGATTTAAAAAGTTCTTGCAACCAAATGAGTTAAAAGATCTAAAAGAGGAAGCGCTCAACAACCAATACAGCTTCAGAGTCATCGATATTCAACTTGCCTCTAGCTTAATCAAAACAATTTGTGATGCCATGTCGTTAAATTATGATTGTATATGCAGGTGTAATTTATACTTTTCTGCTAATGGAATGAAGGCACTTAGAAAGCACTCTGACAATTACGATATCTTTATATTACAATTAAGTGGATCAAAGAGCTGGCTTCTGGGAAATAAAGAACTAAAACTAGAAAAAGGTAAGGCATTCTACCTTCGACAAGGTGTGGAGCATGAAGCGGTCTCAGAGGATGAATCCATACACCTGGCATTCTCCATTCCAAAGCTTAACTATGCAGACTTCATAGCAAAGTCACTGGAGTTGCAGAATCACACTATTGATTTGAAAGGCCAGTCCGTAGAGGAAACTTTAAGGATTTTGCAAACTGAAGAGTTTTTTAGATTCACCACTACAAATAAAGATAAGATTATTGAGGAGTTAAAAAAACAAGCTCAGTTGGCCAAGTTAAATAATTGTTCCCCCACGACAAGAGTAAATAAGTTCAATCCTTCCCAGTTGATCGTTTTAAACTATGGAAACATTTTTAACGTGGAAGACTCTGGTGAGTACATTCAGATCTATACCCCAGAGAAGCTATTTAAGTTTTCTAAAGAATTGGAGCTAAAAATTCTAAGAGGCCTTATTGAGTTAGGCCCCCTTGATTCATTTAAATCTTCAATAGAGGCCATATCATTTTTAAAGTACTTAAGCTCAATGGATCTTGTTAAGAATATGGCCTAGCCGGCCGCCATTCTCATCAGTTGAGCACAAAGCCAGGCCCCATATGTACCTAAAACATAACCTAGCACTGCCAACAAAACCCCCACAGAGGCCAAAGATTGATGAAAAACACTTGCAACTACTGGGGCTGAGGCCGCTCCCCCAACGTTTGCCTGGGACCCAACGGCTATAAAAAATAGTGGGGCCTTAATAAGTCTTCCAACTCCAAGCATTAAAGCTGCGTGGAACAACATCCAAACAAAACCAATTATAAACAAACCAGGGTGGCTAAATATCTCTGTTACATTCATATGCATACCAATGGTTGCGATCAATACATAAAGCATAACGCTTCCCACACGGCTTGCTCCGTAGTACTCAAGCTTTCGTGCCTTCGTAAAGGATAGGGCCACTCCAAATGTTGTGGCGCTAACAATTAACCAAAAGAAGGAGCTTGTAAGACTGAACTTGGAAAGCTCTGGATAGTTTTCTTTTATAAAGGGTGCCATATTGTCTGCTATTAAGTGCGATACTCCGGTAAGCACAAATCCAACGGCAGCGATAACCATCAAGTTCTGCGTATTAGGAATCTTCTGGTTTTCTTTTTGAATCTTTTCAAGCCTATCCTTAAGGTCAAATATTGCGGCGGTGTCGGCCTTAAAAGCTTTATCAACCTTAGCACTTCTACCGGCGAGTACAAGCAACACTGCCATCCAAACATTGGCCACCATAATATCCACGACTACAAATATTGAGAATGCCTGATCTGACACTTCAAAGATTTCTTTCATACTGGCCTGGTTGGCCCCTCCACCAATCCATGATCCAGCAACAGTGGTCATACCACGCCACATCTGCTCAGCTCCCATTTGCGCAAACATTTCTGGGAATAAGGTTTTAGTGAACAAGATGGCCACAGGTCCCCCAAGAATAATTCCCGCGGTACCAGTTAGAAACATTATCAATGCTTTTGGTCCAAGTCTAAAAACTCCAGGCAAGTCTGCTCCAAGAGTCAAAAGAACCAATGTCGCCGGAAGCAGGTACCTAGAAGCAACATAATAAAGCTTGGAACCTTCACCATCAATAAGACCAATTGAATTCATAATTCCGGGGATGAAATAGCAAAGTAAAAGAGCAGGTACAACTGCGTAAAATTTTGCGAATCGATCAAGAGTTTCTGTGTAAAAAACGGTGCCTAAAACTAAGAATAGCAGGCCTAAAACTGTGGCGTCGTTGGTGATTAGTGCGTCCATACCCCTTCCTTTTCTTTAATACATACTCAAACAATCGCCTATTGGCAAAAATTAGAAGGGGGGGTGATTATAGATCCCCACCCTCAAAGGGTGGGGACATAGAAGTTATTTAATCTTGATACTTCTCTAGTTCCTTTAGGATCTCTTGTTCTGTCTGATGCATCATCTCTAGATTAGATTCATATTGATTAGAGTATACATAAATTCTCTCACCAAAGTCATTGTTAGCACCTCTATCAAGACTTCTATGAGCTCTGTATAGAAGGATAAGGTTGTTTCGAGTGATTTCTTCCATTTCTAGGAACAGATCAACTTGTCTTGCCTCTGCATCCTCTTTGTTTTCAATCCAACCTCCATGACGCTCAAGGTAAACATTGTTTCTAGGTAAGTTGTAAAACACTTCAAGCTTAGATAGAGCAATTGTTGTTGGCGACTCTCCGTAGTATGCAAGTGTTGCGTACTTGGATAGTGTGACTATCCCACGGTAGAAGTCTGCTGTTTCAAGTCCAGTGCCCATAACCATATGTGAAAGATCAACAACCGCAGCAACCTGTCCTACTACCGGCACTAAATAAGTCATTGTTGCCGCAACTCTTGTAGAGGTTTCACTTATGTGATCAAGTCTTTCCTTTCTTGTTTCAATATACTGATACTCTATTGCCGCAGTGGTTACTTCAGCGATAACGCCAAGTGCCACAAGACCTTTCATTAAGTTTCCATTTTGAATGGTCTTATTGCTATTAATTTTATCAAGGACTTTCTTCCCAATCTTGCTTTGTCCAAGAGATGCAATACTGTCAAAGACCTTCTGAGGAATTTTAAAAATGCCACCACCGAGAGCTCTTAAAGCATTAATGGCTTTTCCGGCCAAAGAAGCGGATGCTGGTTGGCTTCCTCTAATTGAGCTGGACATAGACGCCAAAGTATCAAAGATTTTGTCAATTACGCTAATCGTAAATACTCCGGCCTTGCTTGTTCTCATTTCACGACCGTCTTTAAGTCCTACGGCCACAACTTGCATAAGCCTAATAAACATCAAGTCTTCGCCTGACACACTTGAGATCACAGATAGAGATGTTCTATCACCCTCGTCCTTTTGTTTTTTAACTTGAAGGCTAAGGTTTGAAATAGATCCTGGTCTATCAAGTTGATATAACTTTGAAAGATTTATTGAAAGCTCATCATCGCTTGAGTCAACAATTCCCTCACCTAATTGATCTTTGTAAGCTTTAACTTCTTCTTCAGTAATGTCTGCAGTGTCGCCAAGATTAATTTCAATGCGCACTGATTTCAAAAATTCTTGCAGCTGAGGATCAACAATAGCAGAGCCAGGCTCAGCAATTGCCTGCATAAGCATCGACTGGTAAAGATACCTATTCATTACCCTATGCTGGATTTGTCCATATTCACTTTTAATTTGAGCAAGTTCTGCAGCGGAAGTGGCAAGCCCCTCCATAAACTCAAGCCATGCTTCTTCATCTTCAGGAGTGTTGCCCACTTCTGGCAAACCTAGAATATCAGGCTGGTTCATCCCCATACCAGCGCTTGATGGGGAATAACTTTGCGTATTGCCATCAACCGATTCTGTAGACTCACCAACTTTTGCACGATACATGTTCTCTTTAGTATATGCCCATGTCTTAAAAGCAAACTCAGATGTTGATGGGTAATGAATCTCAACCTTGTCAGCGTGTCCTGGGTAGAAATAATTCTTAAGAAGTTTCTCAACGAATAAAATCTCACTATCACTTGATTCGTTTAAGGCAACTCTAGAGTCCATGATTGCTTCTGCAAGCAAGTGCCTTGCTTTAAGGTATGGTCTCTCTTTAAACCTTTTTGTATTCAATAGTCTTGTTAAGAAGTTTCCGTCTCTATAATTCTCAATGCTATTTGCGGCCATTTGAATTTTTTTTCTAGAAACCTCGTTAATTGAGTCATCATTTTTTAGCAAGTCTCTAAGGAGCTCGTATGCCTTATCACCCCCATCTCGAACATTTAGAAGTTGCTGTGCTTGATACAGTTGGGAATTGGCCGTGCTATAAAGCTTGGTTTCAACTGGTTCCGATGCAAATGCCTGCATAGGCACCGTGCTGCTCGTTACAGCGATCAATACTGCAAGTGATGCAGACCTAAAGAGATTCGACTTGGTGTCCATAAGTGCTTCCTTTGAAAAAACTTGAGTCTTTTATTTTTATTGCTTCAATTTTAAAGGAAACTCGCTTAGGCCCACACTGCCAGTGAAGACTTTACAGTCCCCACTGTTAAAATGTTTTACACTTTAGATCTCGTCAGATTTACGATAATCAGTGTTTCCCCGGCCTTTTTTAGGCTTTTTAACATCTTCTTCATTAATTTTTCGATGCTCTCTTTCTCTGTCCTTTTTAGTCTTTCTTACAGGTTTTCGAATATTTGCCATTAGATTCTCCTTTTGTTGTTATGGAATAAAAGATGCATAATTGATGCCTGGAAGGGAAATAATTTCCTTAAGTAAATTAGATTCGTATTGGTATACAATCTTCTTAAGAAACTCTTAAGTTTCCAAAATAAATAGTGTTTATCGCGGAGAAACAGATGGTACAGGATTCACTTTTTAAATCAGCTTTTACTCACTCTTCCATAGGGATGGCCTTGGTTGCTCCAGATGGTAAGTGGCTAGATGTAAATGCATCTTTAAGTGAGATCCTAGGCTACTCTAAAGAAGAGTTACTTGAGTGTGATTTTCAAAACCTCACCCATCCAGATGATCTCTATGCAGATTTAAAACTTCTAAGTGAATGTTTATCAAATAAAAGAGACTCTTATAAAATTGAAAAAAGATATTTTCATAAAGACGGCTCTATCATTTGGGCATTATTAACAGTTTCTCTAATCAGAGAAAACGGAGAACCAAGCTTCTTCATTTCTCAGATTCAAGATGTTACAGAAAGTAAAAATAGCCAACAAGCGCTGGTTCAGGCCGCTAAACTAGCAACTCTTGGTGAAGTGGCTGGAACGATTGCTCATGAAGTAAACAATCCCCTTACTATTATTGAAGGTCAAACAAGTCTTTTAAAGCGTTCATTGTTAAAAAATGGCTTCCATGAGCCAAAGGCATTTGACCAACTTTCAAAAATAAACAAAACGATTGGAAGAATCTCTTCCATAATCCAAAGCATGAAAAACCTATCTAGAGATGGCTCTAACGAAAAAGTTCACACTTGCAAGCTACATGAATTGATTCAAGACAACTTGGCCCTTTGTAGGTATCAGCTTAGAAAAGACAAAATAGACATCACTATTGATGTGGATGAATCAATCTTTATAAATGTTCGCCCTATTGACTTTGGGCAGTCATTTTTGAACCTCATCAGCAATTCTAGACATGCTTTGCAGGAATCCTCCATCAAAACTATTACTGTTACGGCCAAAGAGCATCAAGGTGTTGTAAAGATATATGTTGAGGACACCGGACATGGAATTGATAATAATATAGCATCTAAAGTAATGAGCCCTTTCTTTACCACTAAATCAAGATCTGAGGGAACTGGTATTGGCCTTAGCATCACCAAGAAGCTTCTAAACCGTATGGATGGTGACATAAAGCTAATTAGGCCTAACAATAACACGACTTTTTGTATTGAAATCCCATCCGCACAACAGAAAGCACAAAATATCGCGTAAAAATGTCAGAAATGCTCTTAATAAAATGGCCGTCGACGCGCTTTAGCGCTATATTGACGCCTCGCAATTAAGCACAGACCTGAGGGCATTATGAAAAAGAAGACACTAGCGGACACAAAATTTACATTTCTTGAAAAAGACTATGAGGGTGCCACTGTATATATTGGCAACCTAAACTATAAAAAAGACGAGATAGGCGTAAGAGATCTATTCAAAAAATATGGCAAAGTAAGAAGAGTGAAACTTATGAGAGATGAAAAGACCCAGCTAAAAAAGGGTTTTGGATTTGTTCAAATGCCAAACAAAGAAGATGCCGCCAAGGCCATAAAGTCTCTTAACGGCAAACAACTTGATGGAAGAACTCTTAAAGTAAGCATTGCCAACAACAATACTTCTAGAAGAGCTCGTTAAGCATCTAGTCCTAGGTATTCATCGTAAGTGGAGTACTTGTCCTCCACTACCTTTTTATCTAAGTCAATAATTCTATTCGCAACAGTCTGAATGAACTCATGATCATGGGATGTAAACATAAGCGTCCCAGTGTATCTGATAAGACCCTCGTTTACAGCAGTAATACTCTCCAAGTCCAAATGGTTAGTTGGGCCATCCATAACTAGAACATTCGCTCCAGAGAGCATCATCTTTGAGAGCATGCAACGAACTTTCTCTCCACCTGAAAGAACATTTGTTTTCTTTAGAGCTTCTTCTCCAGAAAATAACATCTTGCCAAGAAACCCTCTTAAGAAAGTCTCATGTTGGTCTTCCGAGTATTGTCTAAGCCAGTTAACAAGATCATGTTCACCGGAGTCAAAATACTTGGAGTTATCAGTTGGAAAGTAAGACTGGCTTGTGGTCACACCCCAAGTATAGCTTCCAGAGTCTGGTTCCATCTCGCCCATTAGGATTTCGAACAACACAGTTTTGGCCGTATCATTTGGCCCTAGGAAAACAATTTTATCACCCTTATTAACAGTGAAGCTCACATTGTCTAGGAGCTTTTCCCCATCAATTGTTTTTGAAATACCATTAACAGAAAGTACTTCTTTACCAACCTCACGGCTTGGCTCGAAATGAACATATGGATACTTTCTTGTAGATACAGGAAGATCATCAATTTGAAGTTTTTCTAGTTGCTTTTGTCTAGAAGTTGCCTGCTTAGACTTTGAAGCGTTTGCACTAAATCTTTGGATGAAGTTTTTAAGCTCCTGCGCTTTATCTTCGGCCTTCTTTCTCTCGTTGCTTCTGAGTTTCATTGCAAGCTCGCTGGACTTTCTCCAGAAGTCATAATTACCCGCATAGCTGGTAATTTTACCAAAATCGATATCTGCAATGTGTGTACATACTTTATTAAGAAAGTGTCTATCGTGAGATACCACAATGACAGTATTTTCAAAGTTCATTAAAAAGTTTTCAAGCCATTGAATAGCTTTAATATCAAGGTGGTTGGTAGGCTCGTCCAGAAGAAGCACATCTGGAGAACCAAAAAGAGCTTGAGCAAGCAAAACCTTCACTTTCTCAGATCCAGTAAGATCCTTCATTGTTCTTGGAAGGAATTCTTCACCCAATCCAAGACCCGATAAAAGAACGGCCGCCTCACTTTCAGCTTCCCAGCCATTCATTTCAGCAAACTCCGCTTCAAGCTCAGATGCTTTAACACCATCTTCGTCGGAGAAGTCTTCCTTGGCGTAAAGAGCGTCTTTTTCTTTCATTATATTGAAAAGTCTCTCGTTGCCCATAAGAACTGTTTGGAGCACTTCGAAATCATCATAAGCAAAGTGATCTTGCTTAAGTACTGAAAGTCTGGCCCCTTCATTGATATTGATTTTACCGTTCTGAGGTTCGAGATCTCCAGATAGCAACTTAATGAAAGTTGACTTTCCAGCTCCATTGGCCCCAATTAGGCCATAGCAGTTACCAGGAGTAAATTTAATGTTTACGTCTTCAAACAGCTTTTTTCCACCAAAGCTTAAGGCTACATCATTTGCACTTATCATGAGCGTAAAATAGCATCTGAGACCCGAGGTATCAATATTGAAAACAAATAAAAGGGCACCTATAATTATAGTATGTGGAAATATTTAGCTTTATTTTGTTTATCGGCCTTCTCGAAGGAACTCATTTCTCTTAATTCTGATATCTTAATTGATGCAAGATACTATGGTACTAATAATTTTGTTGGAACAAGAGTCGATGGCTACGATGCTAATAAGTGCTTTCTATCCAAAGAAGCGGCAAACGCTCTGAAAGTTGCTCAAAAGCTTGCAGTAAAGAAGAAGTTGTCACTCAAAGTATTTGACTGCTACAGACCTCAGATGGCAGTTGACCACTTTGTCAGATGGGCAAGAGACTTAAAAGACCTTAAAACAAAAAAAGATTTTTATCCCAATGAGGACAAGGCAACCCTATTTACAAAGGGATACATTGCTGAAAAATCAGGTCACAGCCGAGGCTCAACAGTTGACCTAACCTTGGTAAGATATGAGCACGGAGTGTGGAAAGAGCTAGACATGGGAACCCCCTTTGACTTTTTCGATCCTAAAAGTGCCACTAAATCTCTAAAATCCGGAAAGGCACATAATAATCGCCTCATTCTAAAATCCATAATGGAGGTGGCCGGATTCAAAAACTACTCAAAGGAATGGTGGCATTACACCTTAATTGACGAGCCTTATCCAACAACTTACTTTAACTACAAGGTAGACTAGCTCGTTGGCCTGAAGCTTTCTTGAACCCACTCCATAAAATCTGAACTAGCAGCATCTGTAGCAGGAATAGGAAGGGCACCCAGCCGGTTAAAAATGTCCGCCTCTTCTTGATCAAATACACGAACCACAAAAGGTGTATCCTTGGCAAATTGAACCACTGCCAGATTGTCGCTAAACTTTCTCATAGAAGATATTGCCATTCGTGCACCAGACAAATTTGCCCGGCTCATTACCGAGGTATCTCTGCCATTTCCAAGAATGGCCTCAACCCCCATTTCTCTCAATTTTCGAACGACACCAATATCATCGTCTATAACAACAACCTGCTCGCCCTTATCAACTAATCTTTCCACAGCTGTCATGGCACTTTCACCACAGCCAAAAAATATAAAGTGTCCAGTGTTGACCAATGGCCTATTAGGCTTTCTCCCTATTGCGGCCAAGGCCACCATAGACCAAGACGCCACTTTTTCATTGGCCAAGAAGGGAGTCAAAATCATAGTCACTACCGTCATAAATGTAATCATGCCAAGATGATCGGAATTTAAATGTCCATTGCTCATTCCAATTAGGGCCAAAACAATTGAAAATTCACTTGTTTGCGCAAGGAGTAACCCACTTTCAATCCCAGTCCTAAATGGCATATCCGCAAAGGCCGCGACACTTAAAGTCAGGGCCGGAGTAAGAATGATTATCAGAGTGCAGAATAAGAGTACTGAGTTAAACATCTCCACAGGAGGCATTTCAACAAAAAATCCCAAAGTTACAAAGAATAGAGCGTTGAAAAAATTATTTAATGAAGCAAACTGACCTTTAAGTGCCCCATTAACCGGGAAAGAGGACAAAGAGATTCCGGCAACAAAAGCACCCGCAACAAATGGAAGGTTAAATAAGTGGGAGACCCCCATAAAGAAGAATAAAGTCCCCACCGCCAACAAGAGTTGCTGCTCTTCATCGATTTCCACCTTAACCATAAGCCAAGGTATGATCCACCTCTTAAAGACTAATGCCAGCAGCGAAAGTGCCACAACTAAAATTGCCGCAATTATCATATCCACCGCTCCAGAGCCAAAGCGCTCTAAAACAGAAATGATTAACATCATAAGTAGGTCTTGAACTAAAAGGGCCCCTACCATCATCCTGCCAAAAGGCTCAAACATCTCCCCCCGAGATTGCAATAGCTTGATTACAACCAGTGTTGAGCTTGAAGACAATGCCAAAGCAAGATACAAACTCTCCATAAGAGAGAACCCTAGATATGAGCATAGGAAAAATCCAAAAAGCCCTATTAAGAAAAACTGAGCACCACCTATAAAAAAGGAAAGCCTCGAGCGCTCTCCCACTCTCCACGGATTTAGAGAAGTTCCGGAGAGAAAGACTAAAAAAATAAGGCCTAATAGCAGGGCATCCTTTGCTAGGTCTCCATCAATTGGAGCGTTAAAATAGTCAAGTCCTCCCCCTGCAAGAATAAGCAAAGGCACACTTGGCACCTTAAGAAGCTTTGAAATCCCCAGCCCAATTGAGGCGGCAAGCAGAATGTATAGTATCTCCATCATGAGAGTTTTACTCCTTGCTGTTCAAGCTTTATGAATAGCTTGTTAAGCCAGGATGACTTGCTGTCAATTATATAGTCTGCCTTTAACTTTTTAAGATCTGGAATGACACTGCTGTCAAATCCATGAGCAGCAATGGGAACACCGATTTTTTTGCACTGATAAACCAAAGAGTTATTTACATCTTCTATTCTCAAGGTTGTTACCACTAACTTTGCGTGCTCAAAGCTTGCCTCATCTAATATTGAAGAGTAGTCAGCACTGCCTATGAGAGTGTCGCATGGAAGTCCCTTTAGTTTCTTAGGGTCACTATCCATTGCTAGGACATTGTGCCCAATTGCACATAGCCTTCTAGAGATCTCTCTTCCCAAGGAGTTCATGCCTACCACCACGATGTGTCCCTTTCTCTTAGTTGAAGGATATTCATCTTTTGCCTTACTCTGTGAAGCATTCATGAATTTTAAAAGACCTTTATCTCTGGCCCAAAAATAAATTCTCTCATTATATGAGATTAAAAAGGAGCTAGAAATAAAGGTAGTCACTCCGGTGAAGGCCACCACGGCGATCACAGTTTGATCTATCAATCCAACTTTTAAGGCCAATGCAGCGAACAGGAAAGAAAACTCGCTAATCTGTGAAAGAGTTAAAGCTGCAACAAAAGAAGTTCTTTCATTAAAGCCTTGCCTAGTAAAGACCACAAAGAATATAAGAATTTTACCCAGAATGACAAAAATCGTAAAAACCAGAGCTATTTTCCATGAGGCCAGTGCCTGTGCCAAATCAATTTCCATCCCCAAGGCAATGAAGAAAATTCCCACAAAAAAATTCATTAATGGATGAACTCGCTGCTTTAAGCTATTTGACAATGGAAGCTGGGCCAGACTAATGCCCGCCAAAAATGCGCCAATTTCATGAGATAAATGAAATGCGTGTGCTCCAGCGACAACAATAAAGCACCAAGTTAAGCTCCAGATCAAAAGAAGCTCAGTTGACGAAGAGGCCCAGTCCATAAGCCGTTGTAAAAATCTTTTGGTAATAAACCACGCTATTGCCGCCAGGCCGGCAACGCCGCCAAGGGCCTTCAAGAACTGTACGGTGGCCGTCCTAAAATCATGATCTGCACCAGAGCTAAGTCCAGAGAGTTGAGTCAAAAAGAGGATTACGACCAGGTCCTGGACAAGTAAAACTCCAATAGAGATTCTTCCATATAAAGCACCGAGGTGCTTTTTCTCTCCAAGAAGCTTTACGACAATAACAGTGGAGCTAAAAGTCATGGCAATAGATAGAATGATAGAAGGAATTATCTCAAACCCTGAAAGGTACGAGATTATAAATCCAAAAAACACACTCAGCCCAACTTGCCAAAGTCCTGCCACAACAGCGTCGTTTCCAATGTCTTTTATTTTTGAAAGGCTTAACTCCATTCCCACCAAGAAAAGTAAAAGAGCTATTCCGGCCTCAGAAATAACCCTTACAGCTCCTAGGCTCTCTTTAAGAAGCTCTTTGTCCAACAAGGCCATTTCAGCTTGGCCAAGAGCAAGCCCTGTTATTATATACAGGACAATGTGAGGGAGTTTCAGCCTTCGGGTGAGGACAATGCCTATACTTGCGCAAACAACCATCACACCTATTGTCTGCAAAGTAATCATGTTCCACATTGGCTATCCCCCATCTCTTAGGCCACCTAAAGTTTTACCAAAACCAGATTAAGAATTACAGCTGGTTTTATATTTTTTGAACACTTAGGCACTTATACTTTTTGTGGGCAGCTATAAATAAATTTCACGGTAGTGGAACAGAATGCTGTGCATCAGTAACAATATTAAAAAACGATTGTTGATATACATTAGGAAAAACTTATGTGGACCTATCTCTTCATTGCCGCACTACAGTTTGGATGTGTCTTTGGACAAGAGGGCTTTAATTTTAAAGACCTCGATCCAATGGACTATTACAAGACAAATAGTGAACACGTGCAATTTGATTACCGAAGCCAGGCACAAGTGGCCTATGATGAATACCTAGAAGATGTAGATCTACGTGTGGCCTTAAACCCAGAGGATTACTACACAGTTGAAGAGATTAGAAAAACAGTCGAGCCTTCAAAGTCTCGCTTCATCCCTTTAGACATCAATAAGAAAAACCTCACGGCATTTGCCGCTGCAACAAGCCTAGGTCTAGTCATTTTCAATAATGATCAGGAGATTTTAGATTGGGTACAAGAGACCAAAGATGAAAATATCCAAGAGTCCGCAGACTTCATTAATGAATTTGTTGAAAACACTGTTCCGGCAGTTGCAGCAGGAACTTACTTTTTAGGGGCCACACTCGAAAATGGAAAACTCAAAAGAGCTGGTTTAATTGCAATTACTGGCGGACTCGCCACAGGAATTTTAACTCAAGCAGTAAAGTACACCACAGGGCGCAAGAGGCCTAATGAGGGTGAAGGGCCTTATGAATTTGGAAACTGGGGTGAACTATCTTTTTTCTCAGGACACACATCTTCGGCCTTCTCACTGGCAACGGCGTTAGTTGAAGTTTATGGAAACAAACATAAATCAATTCCCTTTATTGCCTATGGGATGGCGGCATTTGCGGCCTATGCTAGAATGTATGACAACAAACACTGGGGAAGTGATGTGTTTTTTGGGGCCATAGCAGGACACCTTATTACAAAAATGGCGGCAAATTACCATAATAACCCTAAATACCTTAAAGGCCTAACCTTTTACCCTGGAGTTGGTGAGCACGGGCAATTTCAATTTACGGCCCATTACCAAAAAAAACCAAAGCCCGGACCATTTAAGTGTAGAAAGATAAAAGATTGGAAAACCCGTATTGATGCCTGTATTTATGAGGCCTATTTACGCAGTCAATAATTGGCAAAGCCGTAATTGGCGGTTAGCATTATGTCATGTCTGGACAATTTGCAACAAGAATAGCCCCCACCCCTAGCGGATATCTGCATGTGGGAAATGCTTTAAACTTTATTCTCACTTGGTGGATCGCCAAGCATTATGATGCCAAACTATTTTTAAGAATTGACGATGCCGATCACACTCGATGTCGAGACGAGTTTTTAGATGATATTTTTGAAGGCCTTGAGTGGCTTGGAATTGAGTGGGATGAAGGGCCTAAAAATGTTCAGGACTTCAAAGATAATTTTAGCCAGACAAAAAAATTTGAGCATTACTTCCAAAAAATTTGCGACCCTGAACTATTCTTTTCATGTGAATGCACAAGAAAGGAAGTAGCCGCCTCCCTAGATGGCCTCTACCCAGGAACTTGTGAATCAAAGCGACTGGCATTTGTTGAGAACAAATGTGCAAAAAGAGTCAAATTGATCGACCAAACTTGCATAAATGTTTCGGGTAAAAGTGTCGACCTCTCTAAGACGATGGGAAATTTCATCATCTGGAGAAAGGATGGAGTTCCATCTTATCAACTAACTAGTGTCATTGACGACACCGACATGGATATTAACCTCATTGTTCGCGGCGAAGATCTTATTGAATCAAGTGCCGCACAATTATACTTGGCAAAGCTTCTCAATATTTCACATTTTGATAAGGCCAAGTTCATCCATCATCCTTTGATTACAGATTCATCAGGTATAAAGCTCTCAAAGAGCAATATGTCCGGACTCAATGAATTTCATCTAAAGAGCTTGAGATCCAAAGGAGTGGATAGTTCCTGGATATTAAGAAGATACCCTCAATTCTTTGGACTTGAAGAGGACTTTGATGGAGGTTTATCCGACTTAATGGGTATAAGACCTCCCTTTTCAATATAAAATTTCAAATTGTTCATTGAACTTTTTATCACTTAGGCCTAAACTCATACGATGTTTTCAATAGGTCAAAGATGGTTTAGTAAAACCGAACCCGAGTTAGGACTTGCCATAGTCGAAGCTGTCGATGACAGGCTAGTCAATCTTTATTACCCCGCGGCCCAAGAATCAAGGGCCTACAATAAGAAAAGTGCCCCTCTCCAAAGGCTGATTTTTCAGGTTGGCGAGATCGTTAAGTCTGAAGACGGAACTGAATTTGAGGTACAGCAACTTAAAGAGCAAAACGGTGTTGTGTTCTACTTAGGTGAAGGGCAGGTACTTCCAGAGACTCAGCTTGAAAGTTCAGTGAGCTTAATTAAACCCCAAGAGAGATTGTTTGCAGGGGATTTTGATTCTCCAGAATTATTTGATTTTCGATATGAAAGCCTTGTCCTAAAGAGGGCCCTTCAAGAATATCCAGGCAAAGGGCTTGAAGGATCAAGGATTAATTTAATTGGACACCAAGTCTCCATTTTTTCAGACGTCTCCAAAAAGTCCAGAATAAGACTGGCCTTGGCAGACGAGGTCGGACTTGGAAAAACGATTGAGGCCGGTGTATTGGCGAAAAGCCTCTACGAAAAAAAACTAGTGAAAACAATTCTCATTATTGTGCCGGCTAGCCTTCAATACCAGTGGTTTGTTGAGTTGTATAAAAAATTCAATTTCCTTTTTAAAACACTGGGTGCCGGCGATGAAGTAGAGCTTTCCAGCAAAGTGGAAAATGATGACTTCATCATCACTACGGCGTCCCACATTCTTGAAGATGAATCGGCCAAAAATATAATAAACTCTAAAGAATGGGACCTAATAATCGCAGATGAGGCCCACCGCTACAAAAAGGACACGGAGGAGTTCAACTTACTAAAAGGGATCACTTTAAAGTCTATTCACGCTTTATTTTTGAGTGCAACACCTGAGGCCCTTGGCGAAGAGAACTTCTTTGAATTGCTAAAGATCTTAAATCCCGAGAAGTACACCTCTTTTGAAAAATATAAAGATAGCGAACAGCGCTATATAGAAAGCTCTCCCTCCAAAGAACTTCTAGAACAGTATAATTTTGAAAGAGACTACTTTCGCAATAGAAGAAAAAACTTGGAGAAACAAGAGAGCCTCTTTCCAACTAAAAAGCTATACCCTCAAGGCCTAAAGATTGAGCGCCCAAGTGATGCAAAAGTTATCTCTGCCAAGGTAGAAGAGCTTGCCCGCCTACTAATTGAAAGGCCCGAAGCAAAAGTGTTGGCAATTGGAAAGAGTAGAAAGCTTGCTATACAAGTTCAAAGACGCTTAACAGAAACTCTAAACGTTAAGAGTGCACTGTTTCATGGAGAGCAATCCCTTCTTGAGCGTGATAGACAAGCAGCCTATTTCGCAGACCCTGAGGGTGCTAGAGTCCTTATAAGTGCTGAATCCGGAAGTGAAGGAAGAAATTTTGAGTTTGCGAGCGAGCTGTTTCTACTAGATCTTCCAACCCATCCTCAGCTTTTACTCCAAAGGATTGGACGTCTAGATCGAATTGGACAGAAAAACTCAATCAGTATTCATTTGCCTTATGTGCAAAACAGTATCGAAGAAAACCTTTTCAAGCTTTATCATGAAGCGTTTAAATTGTTTGAGCGCTTCCCTACCGGTGTTGTTGAATTCTACGAGGAGCATCTTGATCAAATTCATCAGGCCCAAAAGGATCTTTCACCTGCAAGTCTTAAAGTACTAGCTGAAGAATATCAAGATTTCCAAAACAACATAGAAAGTGGGAAGAATGCTTTTCTAGATGCTCACTCTTATAAACACGACAATGTAAAAAGTGTGGTTGAAAGCATAGAGCAATTTCACAACAAACGAGACTTACAAGCATATTTAGAAAAGGCATTCAATATAGTTGGCGTTGAAATTGAGGACTTATCACAAGATGTTTACTTTATTCGTCCGGCAGATAACATGCTCCTTCCAAGCTATCCAAACCTTCCCTCAGAAGGCATCAGCTACACTGCCAATAGAAAACTAGCGATTAAGCGCGATGATCTAAAATTTATGAATTTCGAGCATCCGTTGGCACAATCCACAATGGAGCTCTTCACAGAAGGTGAATTGGGCAACGTATGTGCTGTGACTCACAATGAGGCATTGGGAGACAACGTTTACTTCGAAATGATTTTTAAGGCAGAGGCCAAGCAGAAGTTTTATAATGACATTGAACAGTTTTTTCCAATTACCCCCATTCGTGTGCTTATCACAGCTCAGGGCGTAGACGTGACCAAGAAGTTTCCAAAAAAACACATCGATGCCGTTTGCTCTGCACTTGATTTAGTTAAGAGAGAACAATTGGGAGAAGCTCTTCCTAAACAGTTAGTTTTAGATCTCATCGATAAGGCACAAAAGTTGGCACAGCCCAGGGCCAACAGATACAAAGAATTGGCCAAGGAGAAAGTGGCACAGACTTATGGAGGAGAAATAAAGAAACTCAAGGCCTGGGGTGCTCAAAACGAGTTTGCCGCCGCCGAGTTGGAGTTTTTCAAAGACTCCCAAGAGCGTCTTCTTACTGAAGTCGAACAAATCCAGCTCGACTTCGATTCTTTAAGGGTAATTGTTTAATTCTTTTTAAATTCTTCCATAAGAAGGATATTAAGAGCAGCAAAGAGGCTTGATCTATTCCAGCGCATTATTGCACGGTAATTTGACCCTCTTAGTACAAATGGGGAGTTCTTATGTGGAATGAGTGCAATCTTTCGTTTCCATCTTCCCTGTAGTTTTTTCCCATCCAGAGTTCGAACTCCAAGCTTATTGTATTGATAAGGCAAACGACGCTTATCATGGTTAAAATCAACTTTCCCTTTCTTTGTTGCCAGAAGTCCAATTTCTTTATTCTTTTTCCACCCCGCTCGCTTCAGGTAGTAGGCCATTGAAGCAAAGAGATCTTCTTTATTTTTCCAAATATCCTTCTTGCCATCTCCATTGAAATCTTGAGCATACATTAAAAAGCTTGTTGGCATAAATTGACATTGTCCCATTGCTCCCGCCCAACTTCCTTTGAAATCTTTTCTTTTAATATGGCCTTCTTTTAAAATTTTTAATGCGGCCATAAGCTCTTTTTCAAAAAATGATCTTCTTCGTTTATCGTATGCAAGAGTGGCGAGAACGGAAACAATATCATGGTCTCCAGTAATTTTTCCGTAAAGAGTTTCAACCCCCCACAGAGATACAATTGCCTCTTTATCAACGTTATATTTTTTCTCAATCTTGCTTAAAACTTTATTATGCTTTGCAAGAAGTTCCTTGCCACGCTTAATTCTTGGAGGTTCTGAGTTAAGCCAACGCTCAATAAAACTTGGATAGTCAATTTTTGTATCCAAGGTTAATTGGTTACGGTCCTTTTCAATTATCTGAGGCATATAATCAACTGATTTAAGTTGTTCGGCAACAAAGGTTGAACTTAAACCTTTTTTCGAGGCCTTCTCCCCAAAGCTCTTCTTCCAGCTCTCAAACTCGGAAGATGCAAATGAGCAAACACATAAAAACCAACTAAAAAGAACGCTTATTATTAATTTCATAGTTCAATGTTAAACAAATACTCATTAAAAAACAAAGGATGAAGTTAGTTTACCCCCTTGCATGGCGCGTGTAATGCACTCTATAAATCGCATAAGTTTAGGAGTTGTAATGGAAAGCGTAAAAGATTACATGACTAGAAACCCAGCCTTCTGCTCGCCTGACACGGAGCTTAGGAAAGTTGCTCAAATGATGGTTGACTGTGATTGTGGTGAAATACCAGTACTGGACCCAGACAACAAAGTTGTTGGTGTCATCACAGATAGAGATATTGCTTGCAGAGTGGTGGCCAGAGGAAGAAATCCCTCAAAGCTCATTGCTCGAGAGTGTATGAGTGATCATATAGTTACAATAGGAGAAAACGCATCATTTGAAGAATGCGTTGACCTCATGGAAGATAACAAGGTACGACGCCTGCCAGTGGTAGACCAGGAGGATCGCTGCTGCGGCATCATTTCTCAGGCCGACATTATTAGAAATAAAGACTTTAGCGCAGGAGAGGTGATCAGAAGACTATCAAGGCCTTCAGATACTCCTTCAGCAGTAGCTTCATAGACGACACCCTTGGGGGGCAGGCCATGTCCTGTCCCCTTTAAATTACCTCATAATCAATAGGCTTAAAAGAACCGTTATTAGAATCAAGTGCTGAACAAGCTGTAAGACCTACCAACAGGTCTTCAAGTGCCTCTATCACAACAAAATCTCCCGCCCGACTTTGCGGTGGTTTTACTTCGATCTTTCCATCACGATCCATTTGAACATTCATAAAAAGATTAAGAGTTGTGGGCAAACTACTCAACTCTATCCCTAAAGAATTGAATGCTTTTATAAGATTACCCTCACATCCCTGATGAGGACTTTTATCTCCATAAATTATTTCAAAGGTATCTCGGGAGCAAGGGGTCAGTAAAAAGTCATGCCTTCCACATGTGTCCTCTATGATCTTGCACATTTTTCTACTTTTGCTAGAGTAGAGCACATCCCCTTTTTCCATATAGATTTTAGAAAGGTAATCAATAGTTCTTCCAGAGGATAAATACTCCTCAGGGTTTTCTTTCATCAAACAAAAGAAATCTGAGACTTGTTCGCCCTGAGGATCTACAACTTTTAATTTTTGACCTTTTTCAAGGATAATTCCAACGCCATGTCTTGGTTTTATTGTTTCCATATTTTTTTTATAGTTCAATTCTCTCACTTTCTCCATACTTTCTCCCTGAATACTGGAAAATTTCAGACCTAGAACCGAAGTCACTTAACATTTCATTGGACTCTCCCTGCAGAGCAAGGTCTCTTTTTCTAATGGCATCTCTTATTTTAAAGAAAATGTTCTTCTCTCGAAGAGTTTCAAATTGCTGGTGGGGATTAAAAACAAGTGCCGGAGACTTGAAACGCCTTGCTTTTCTAGGACTCTTGGGATGAAGAAATAAAACAAACATTGCCTCCTCCTTCACACTAAAGCTGTATTGAGGGTCACTTGGATCACTGGAAACTCTTGGGTCGTGCCTGTATCTGAGTTTATCGAATTCCTGAACTTTTCTTAAAACACTCCAAAAGAGCTTCTCACCTTGATCAAACTCTTCAAGCTTGATAGCGGGGAGAATAAATATGCAACTTGAAAGCTTGTTACTCTTTCTATATTCATTTACAAACTCGTAAAGTTTTTCTGTAATGAACTCTATATCTATATCCTCAAGTGAGTGTAACTTTAGGTTTCCCTTTTTCAGTAAACTTTTTGCCATAAGGCATGGAAAGTTACTGGACTGAATGTAGCTTACAACCTCTTGCCTCATACGTTAGTGAGTCGCAGAGTTTTTGGCCTGCAGTCTTAAAAGATAAGCATCACTTTCAAGTTTCTCCTTTTCCCAATTCCCAAGCCTTGAAGCTTTTTGATAACACTCATCTAAAAACTCCAACAGCACTGCCTGAGGATTCGTTGACAATGCAACTGCTTCGTAAGGAAGAATATACTCACCCAAGTTTTGATGGTAAAAAGCAGCTTTATTACGAAGTTCATCCTTTGCGAACTCATTGGGTTCCGGATAAATGTAGCAAAAAAATGCAGGGTGTGGATAAATTTCGTTCCCTGGCCAAAAGCCACATGTGAAGAGCTCATGTGAATAAGCTTCCTTAACTACCTTGTCTGGGAGATGAGGAATTCCTCCGGGATGCTCAGGGGCCCTTCTCCCTGAAAACCTTGAACATGCCAAATCAAAGCTTCCCCAAAAAAATAGTGGCTCGCTCGCCTTTCCTACAAACCTTGCCCTGAACTTAGAAAGTGCTACATCAACTTTAGTCATGGCCTGCCATAGGTCCTGAGCATAAAATGGATCATATTCACAATGTTGGGTGTCTTTATAGAAAGGGATTGCGTCTGGGAGCTCATTTGGTCTTGCACTGAATTGAGCGTTTACATTTAGAAAATCGAGAGTTTTTTTAACTCTTTCATAGAAATCAGAAACACTTTCAGAACGAAGGTCCCTAGTAACATGATCACCATCGCTTGTCGTAAATGTTATTGAATGCGAGAGGAAGTCAAAATCAATCGTGAGGGTTCTGTCCTGATCCGGAAACGGCATGGTGGTCATGCCTGAACTTGTTAACTTAAAGCTCGCATGCCAAGAGTGGTTTGGGCAAGGAGCCTTGTTGAGTTTTATTTTGCCAATGATTTGAAGCCAACGATGAAGCGTGAAGTAAGTTTCCTTGTAATCCTGATAAAAAAGTTGTGGCCATTGTGAATGCATAAACTCCCCTTTCTAAAGAGAAATTTATTAAGCAAGTTTTATGCCTACACTCACTTGGAGGTATCTATTTCCTGTAAAAGTTGTTCGATTTTTTCTAGGGCTCCTTCTGGCGGTGGGGAGTCTTTACTCCTGATGCTAAAGTACTCATTCTCACTAATTCCCATCAAAGACACCAGCTCATCAAGCTTAAGATCTAATTTTAAAAATGCGCTGTCTATAGTGTCCCAGCTCTCTCTCCAACTTCGATTTAAATGCTTCTTGTTTTTCACCAATCCCTCACTTTGTTGCCTACACATATGTTAGAAGGCCACTTAATTTCCTCTAAATCGACTCCTAATTTCAAGCACATAAGTTTTCTTAATGCCATTTTAGGTGCCAAGCTAATAAGGCATTGTTAAGAAAGACTTAATCGGATTTAATTTCCCACCTTTTTCCCTCCGGCAATATTGCTATAGTTAAATGGTGAAGAACCTTTCATTTTTAACGATATTTTTATTGGCCAGTTCCTGCTCTCTTACAAGTTTTAAGCCTTACAGAGTAACAATAGGTCCGGTTGGCAGCTCATCCGAGTTTGTATCTGAAAACAGTGATGATAAAGAGACAACGATTTGTGTGGAGTCCAGTCAAAGTGTCGATGATGTGGAAAAGTGCGGTGATGGTTACAAGAAAGACCAAGGTATTGGTTATATTGAGCCATGGTTGGAGTTCACCCCAACCTTCTTCAAGGCAAGTAATTTTGGTTGGTCGTATTTTTTTGGGTACAACCAATCCTCTACCAAGCTTCTAGATTACCCTGTAGTTGGCGACAAAACAGAACTTGATATTGAGAGGTTCAACTTAAACCCATTTGTCTTTTACAACTGGGGTGACAAATTGTTTAATAGTGGAAAAGGTATGGCCTTTCGGATTGGTTTAGGGGCATCTCTAAACTATGTGACTAAATTTGAACTCCAGAGAGCTTCTACAGACGAGTCCTTCGAAGCAAATAGACAATTTCGACCCGGCACTTCATTCTTTATCGAGTACAGTTGGAATTGGTTCATTTTTAGGGTGGAGCAATCAACTATCGAATACGACGAGAGCAAATTTGAAGGCATTGATCAAGACACACTAAAAGTTAGAACTAGCAAAGCATCCTTTCTATATGGCTACTACTTCTAAGAGACAACCGCCACTAAAGGCTTTTTTTCTCCACAATAAGCACAAAACGCCCAGTCCTGCTCTAGTTCGCAGCCACATCCATTACAGTTTGGATCAGCATCGTCATGCCAATGATCATTTTTGTGGTAAACAATTTGAGCAATGATAATCATGACTGGAACTGTAGTGGCAATTTGTTTGACAACAAAAATTGTGGAATTTTCGGCCCATGCGGTCCAAGTGAGAATTCCAAAACCTATGGCCAAAAGAACATGATACGCCATGGATAAATCCCTCACCTCTTTATGGATGTGAATTTTATAAATCTGGAACCAGTAACTCGTAGATAAAAGCACCACCGCTATCCATGAGAACGTTTTTAAAATATCTAAGTTTTCCATTTCCGTATTTTCCCACTAACGAGCTAAATCTAAAAACAAAAAATCAAAAAGCTCAAGTTTCGTCTTTTTTCTTATGTTTTCTTAATCTTAAGCATGAATTTACCGATTAGTATTCATCTATGAAGCTAATTTTTACTATATTTATAATCCTAATTTATTCTTCAAACACTTTTGGACAATCCTGTAGGGACAATAAGTTCTATAAACAGTTGAGGTCTCTAAGGTCTGAGTGTGCTGGAAAGTCTGTTCATCTAACATTTGATGACGGACCAGACCCAAAGCTCACCCCTCAAATCCTAAATACTCTAAATAAAAACGGTGTTAAAGCATCCTTCTACATCACAACTGACAATTTAGTTCCTGGTAAGAAAAACGACACATTAATCTCAATGATACGAACTGGACATGTGGTTGCTAGTCATGGACATGAGCACAAGGCACACGATCTAAAACTTAACGGAAATAAATGTGACCCCGACATACTCACCCCTTCGCAGTCAGAGAGGCAAATTGAAAGAAGTCTCGCCTTACTACAGGCAGCAACTGGTGGACTGTTTGAAAGACAGCCACATAAGTTGTTCAGATTCCCATACGGTCGAGGGGCGATGCCTTCAGCAAAAGAGCTCGGGCTCATGCTTAGGCATGGACAATCTTCAAGTGCGTGCACTCCCGACGCCCTAAAACATGCCGCACCTCTTGAGCAGGAAGCGTACAAGGAAGCACTTCATGACTACAAAAGATTCAGAAGCTCTGCACTCCAGAGGGTTCATGGAGCTTCACGAGACCACGTTGGGTGGAACTTTGACTCAATGGACAGTAATTCGGAAGTTGCAAAAAAGGCTAAATCAAATCCAACTTGGTACTTAAAGGAAACACTTACAAAAATGTGTGAGGCAAAAAATAGCGTGCTTGTTGCTCTCTTTCACGACAATGCTAAAGACTTTAATGCAAAAATAATGAATGAGCTAATTGAAACTGCAAAGTGCCTTGGTATCAATTTTTTAAGCTACGATGAACTACTAGAGCACAGAGACTATTTGGCAAACAGGGGAATTTTGGTAGAAGCACCCAGAGAAGACAACGATATCTTAGGCGAATTTATTGAACAAATCCTTGCAAATGAAGAGCACCAAAGTAAATCGACCCGAAAATGCTCTGAAGACGAACTTAGTATCGTAAATACATGTGTTAGCAGCAATGGTAAAACTTACAAGCACTGCCAAGGTGAATCGTCTATTTGTCTGAACGGAAAATGGCTACCTAAAACTGATTCTAGGGCCATCGAGCGTTGTGGCCCCAGAAGCTGCTTCAGAAAATCTTCAGGAAAAACCTTTGCCCACTGCCAAGGATCTAGTTCCATTTGTGTTAATGGAGACTGGTTAAAAAGATCTGAGGCAGTGGAAGTCTGTGGACTTGAAAATGACTAGTTATTAGGAGTGTATAAAAGTTAAACACCTCTGCCCCATGTATGTATAAAACTTTCCCTCAGTGTACCTTTGCCTCCTTTCCAGTGATTAAATGGTACTATGAAACTATTTATTTTACTGATTTCCACAATTTTAACGGCATTTGCATCAAGTGATTTACCACTGTTAACTTCATCCATACGATTAACTTTCGATGACAAGGAGGAGCTGGAGTCCTCAATGAAGGAGTTGGTAAATGAAGAAGCGGTAGTTTCAATAATGGATCAAGTAGGAAAGGCCAAAGTTGATTTACGCTTAAGAAATGATTACAACTTTCATAACGTTCTTCGCGTTCTCTCTGTAACTCCTCCCGATGACATTGGGTTAACTCACGGCTTTAAGATCTCTATCCACAAAGACCTCACCAAAATAAAGAATGATCAGTACTATGCGACAATTACATATGAGAGCAACCTCTATACAAACAGCACAGAGCCAGAAGCTTTTCAAGAAGACTATTTTGACGTCCTATATAGACAAGATGGAGTCTACATGGCCGATGTTTATTTTAAAGAAGAAAACTTTGTCAGATTCATTATAAACAAAATAAAAAAACAAGATGCCTTCTATTGGAGTGCTCAAGGTGGATATCACGAGATCAACACCAAGGATAGCGAGAGGCCACTTCTACTATCCTCAATCACCCAACAAGATGGATGGCACGGACTAATAAATTCAGGCCAGGATACCTATAGGCACTACAACTATCTTGACTCAAATGAGGGAAGCAAGGGATTCTACGCTGAAATTGAAGCAGCTTTTGATAAAACGATACACAGGTCTGAAGGCTCAAGAGCTTTTGTTCGCTATGGAGCAAATTCAAGACTTACTCAGGTTGAAGGTGCAAGCTATATTGGTGGATTCGTTCAACTTGGTTACGAAAAAGGTACTAAAAGAACTCCAATGAGGTTTATGACAGGACTGGAGACTAAGGCCTATACAAGTGGGACACAAAGTATAGTTTTTGTAGAAGCCTCAAGAGGAGAAGATGTGCAAGTACGCTTTAGAATATCAAAACCATTAAATAAAGACCCTAACTACCTAAACCCTTTCCCTCAGGATTTTGAAAATAGGGATCAAACCCATTTACCGAATGAGGTACGTCTTGACCTAGGAATCAGTGGTAAGTTCAAACAAAGGTAAACTTAACAAAAGTAAAGACTCTGGCTTCTATTTACAACAAAGCCTAACAACTAGTTGACTTAATCGGGCAATCCATCCCACAATTAGTTAAAAGGAGTTTTTATGAAACTATTTACAATTACAGCTTTACTTTTAACTACACTGGCCAGTGCGTCAGAATTAAAAATCACTAGCTTTTACTTTTTAGACAACCAGAGCAGACAGGACAGAGCGGCTGAACTATGCTTTCGCTTAAGCCCAGCTCCAAGCAAGCCATTATTTGCAAATATTACTATCGACAAGGGAACAACTTCTGAAGGAAACTACAATACCTTTATTGGCCCCAAAGGGAATGCATGTATTGTTGTGGCGACTTGGAGAGGCTACGGAGAAGTTTCGATTCCAGACCAAGACCTTACGACTCAAGAATTGGCCGTTTCTAAAAAATAAAAACATTGGCCCTAGCAATGATCTGTACCCCAAAAATGGTACCGATTATTAAAGAGGCCCTACTTTTAAATGCCTTCGAAATTCACTCGGAGGCA
>CATMLK010000019.1:0-72436 GCA_950070535.1 uncultured Bacteriovoracaceae bacterium
TGCCTCCGAGTGAATTTCGAAGGCATTTAAAAGTAGGGCCTCTTTAATAATCGGTACCATTTTTGGGGTACAGATCAAAGCGGAGGCCTTTAATTTATATTTTAAATTTTTGTTAAAAATTCGGCATTGGCCATGTGTAAAAAGTGGAAGTGTTTCTCATATTGAGTAACAGCATCTGCCACAATTTGATCTTGGCTGTAACCATATACATCGTAGTCTTGGCCACCACATGTTAAAAAGACCTCGGCCCTATAATAGTTCTCGTAATCTTTTTCAACATATCCTGGCACGCTGAATGGACGCAACTGAACCATATATTTAAAGTCTTCAAAATCCCCCTTCTTTACTATAAGAGATACTGACATGTTGGACTCTTCAACAAGCTTTACATCAAGTTCCTGATTAACCATTTCATCTTTTAGCTCTGTAAGAGCTGGTCTTACAACTTCTTTAAGATACTGATTAACCTCATCAAACTCAGGATATTCCATAAGAAACTTAAGTCTATCTTTCCAGGCCGAGTCGGCCTGAGCATATTGACCTGTAGTCGTGTGATTCTGAACACTACTCAGGTGCATATAGTCAGCTCGAAGTGATTTCATTAATGCATAAGCACCAATAAGGATCAAAAAGATCATCGGAAATGCAGATGCAATGGTCATTGTTTGCAGGGCCTCAAGGCCACCTGCAAGAAGCAGTATGGCAGCCACAACACCTTCAGTCACCGCCCAAAAAACTCTCTGCCAAACAGGTGGCTCCTGTTTCCCGCCGGATGTTAGAGTGTCAATTACTAAAGATCCTGAGTCAGAAGAGCTTACAAAGAAAGTTGTCACAAGCAACAGGCCTACAATAGAGAGAACTGAAGCGAATGGAAAGTATTCAAAGAACTTAAATAAGGCCACTGGAACATTCTCATCAACAGCAGCAACCAATCCTACAGCATTTTCTTTAAGGGCCAATGAAATTGCAGAGTTTCCAAAAACGGTCATCCATAAGAATGTGAATCCAGTTGGAACAAACAATACACCAACCATAAATTCTCTAATAGTTCTCCCTCTTGAAATTCTAGCAATAAACATACCTACAAATGGTGACCATGATATCCACCAGCCCCAGTAAAGAAGTGTCCACCCACCAATCCATGACTCTTTCTTATCATATGCGTATAGGTTAAACGTTTTATAAATAATGTCCGAAAAGTATGCTCCTGTATTCTGCACATACGCTTGCATTAGATCAACAGTGTTTCCAAGTAAAAGAACCGCCCCCATTAATATGACGGCCAGAGCAACATTTATATTAGAGAGTTTTTTGATTCCCCCATCTAAACCTGCAACAACTGAAATTGTTGCAAAGGCTGTTATAATACCAATTAAGATAACCTGAACTGTAGTATTCTGTGGCACATCGAATAAGTAATTCAGTCCCGCATTCACCTGGGAGACACCAAACCCTAATGACGTTGCTACCCCAAACATAGTTCCAATTACGGCAAATGAATCAATAATATCCCCAATTCTGCCATGAATCTTGTCTCCTATTAGAGGGTAAAAGGCTGAACGTGGTAGAAGGGGCAAGTTTTTTCGATAACAGAAGTACGCCAGAATTACAGCAAGCAACGCATAGACCGCCCAAGCATGAAGGCCCCAATGGAAGAAGGTAATTTTCATGGCCTCCCTAGCACTTTCAATAGATGAAGGATCTCCTACGGGTGGTGCAGAGAAGTGCATCATTGGCTCAGCAACGCCAAAAAATAATAACCCAATCCCCATTCCGGCGGAAAATAACATGGCAAACCAGGAAACGTTTCCATAGTCGGCCTCAGAATGATCAGGTCCAAGCTTTATGTCGCCCAGCCGACTCACCATTAAATAAATAGTGAGCAGCAATATACTTCCTACCGCCAAAACATAAATCCAACTTGTTTTAGCAATTAACCACCCTTGAATAGATTTAAAAAAAGAATTGAGTTGCTCGGGAAAAATTGCTCCAACAAGAGTAATTAGCGCGATAAAGAAGAATGAAGAAAAAAATACGTTTTTATTAATATCCGACTGACCAGAGATAGCCACCTCCATATTTGAGTTGTTAAGTAATAAACAAGATTAGTTTTATTTAAGACTAACACTTTTATGGACGCTTTTCACTATCTGGTGCCAATTTTGAAAAAGTTACCAGAGCTGTAAACTTTAAGTGTTTAATAAATGGAAGAAATTGAACAACTTAATCACTCAGCAAGCTAACTAAACTCTCAAGGACCACTTTTATAGCAACAGGCTTCTTAAGAATTTTAAACCTCAAGTCTTTTGGCATTTTGGTCAATGTACTTTGGGTTTCTTGCTTCCCAGTAACAAGTAATGCTGGTGAAACACCATATTTTAAGAACGCCTCTTTGATGATTTCTTCACCATTCATACCGGGCAAGTAGAAGTCACACATGAACAAGTCAGGCCTTCTTTCAGTCTCAAACGCAGCTATGACATCCTCACCTCTGGGGAAAGTTTTACAATTGATCCCGTATATTTCCATAGCTTGACGCCAAACAGCCCTTAAGTCTTCATCATCCTCAACGATCCACATCTGAAGACCCTTTAACGCATCAAACTTCATGAGTTCTCCTAGGAAGTTCCACCTCAAACACAGTGGTACCTCTTTCACAATTAACAATCAAACTACCCTCGTGCTCTTCAATAATAGATTTTGAAAGGCTAAGCCCAAGGCCAGTGCCTTCCTTTTTAGTTGTGAAAAATGGTGTCATGATTTGCGACTTCAATGAATCTGGAACACCAGGCCCGTTATCCTCAACAAGAATCTTAACACTTTGACTATTGCTAATCAGTTGCATTTTGACCCATTTATCCTCTTGGCTTTTTATAGCATCCACAGCATTGGTAAGTAAGTTAATTACGACTTGCTCAATCTGTCTTGGCCTACATTTAATAAAAACCTCATTGTCATATTCAAAAGTGAGCTCAATTCCTGCATTTTTAAAATAATAGGCCGTGGCCTGCTCAACCTGTTTTAAAAGTTTACTAACTTCAACAGTTTCCGACTTAAGCGTCTCATCCATTTTTGCCAATGACCTTAAGCTTTTGATGATTCCGCTAATTTTAGCAACTGTCTCAACGATCTTGGAGCTCATTGCCAAGGCCTGTGCCTTAACATCATCCCCACTAAGGGCACTCATTTCTAGCAACTCTGCACTGGACTGTATTGTCTGGAGAGGCGTGTTCAACTCGTGAGATATTCCCGCGGCCATCTCACCCAAAGATGCCAATCTGGCGGATTTAAGAATCTCTGCTTGATGTTGCTTCTGGCTTTTCTCTTCCAGTTTTTTATCTGTTATATCATTTAGAATAAGGTGAAAGCCATCAGGGTTTCCATTCTCTCCCGGAACAAATGAGCTTCTTAGCTCATACCATCTTGGCCCATCTTCATTGTCAATTCCTCTTAACTCAACCCACTCTAATCCTTCATTTTTAATACTTTTGATAAGTCTCATGATACGTCTCTCAGCTCGACGCCCTAGGATATGAGAGAAAAGATTGAAAAAGTCTTTATTTATGAATCTCTGAGGTGGTACTCCCAACATTTGCTCAATATTATCCGAAGCATAAGTCGTCAAAAAGAAAGGATACCCTCTCTTCTTTGTTTCCTCAGGACTTTCAGAAAAAATCAAAGAACAACTCTTAGAAGAAGAGACGATGTCTTTAAAAAGTTGTAGTCTGCGCTTGGTAGCCACTAGCTCTGTTACATTAAAGGACATTACACATAGGCCATATGGCCTTCCATCTTTATCTAGTAGTCTAAATCGGTAAGAGTAAAAGTTCTCTGTCTGCTCCCCAAATTTGAAATTTTCTTCTCTCATTAGGGTTTGTCTTGATCTTAACGCTTCAACTTCCAAGTCTTTAATTCGATTGGCCTCTTCTTCAGAGAAAAGTTGATAATCATCAGAACCAATAACTTCCGAAGACTTCTTGTCGAGCAGCTTTAAAAAGTTTGCGTTGGCATAAGTATATTTTCCAGTAAGATCTTTAACGGTGACTAGAGCTGGAGAATTTTCAAAGATCTCTCTCAGTTGGCGCTCACTTCCCTTCAACCTACTTAAAGCGTTTTCCAACTCAGTATTGTCGTTTAAGGATATTACAACCCCGTCAATTTCATTATGCTCAGCCAGAATAGGCTGTGCCTTAGCAAAAAAGTTACGCTTCCCAATTTTAATCTTGAGAGTCTCAACACTTTTAGACCTCATACAATTTGATGCAAGATCTACGAGTTTTACACCTGATGAGACTCTAAAGAATGCAACACTTAAATCCTTATTTATATTGGGATTACGTTTGAGCTCGAACATTTTTTCTGCCGACTTGTTGAAGCTTGATAGCCTTAAGTCTCCATCAACAACAAGTACTGGATCATCTATAGTTTCAATTACATTATTTAATTTTCTATTTACTGAAACAAGCTCGTTGGACTTGGAGTTTAGCTCCTCATTTAGAGTTGTAAGCTCTTCATTTGTTGATTGCAACTCTTCATTGCTTACCTCTAATTCCTCGTTTGTGGATTGCAATTCTTCATTGGCAGACTGCATCTCTTCATTCAAGGCCTGAAGTTCCTCATTGCTAGTTTCTTGTTCCTCAATGGCAAGATTGAGTTGTTCTCTCGTATTATAAAGCTCCTGTTGCAATTCCCTCATCTCAGAGTAATTGTAGTCCATTTGCTCTGGATTAGAATTTTCAATGACCTCTTCCATTTTCTTAGAAAAAGAGATCAGGTAATGCTTTTCTGCTTCATCTTCAATGTAAAAAACTTCAACGATGACTGACTGTGAAGTCTCTTCGAGTTTAATACTAATTGTGTTGGAGTTTTCTTGAAGCCTTCTACTCTTTAAAAGTACTGGCATTATACGTTTTCTTAAACTATTAACGAGGAGGTCTTCTACTCTTAAAGAGGCAAATCCTTCTTTTAAATTTATATAATCCTGAGCAGCACCAAAAATTTGAAGCACCTGGAAGTCTTCATCCAGAAGTAAAGAGTTTGGCGCCATGGACTTGATAAAGGGCTTAGCTGAATTAAGATTTTCCTTTTTCGAAGTTTTTGGCAGGATGAGCTTTTGTGGACCTACCTTCAAAGAGCTAAATGTAATTGTTCCATCCGACTTCTTTGGTATTTTTCTGTATACTCTTGAATGAGACCGAGTTGGTCTAAAGTAATCTTTGATTGAAGAAGTTGCTTCAGCTTTCCCTAGAAAAAGGATGCCATTGGGGTTTAGAGAGTAATGAAAAATCCTTGTTATTCTTTCTTGTATTGATGCTCCAAAGTAAATAAACACATTTCTGCATGCAATTAGGTCTACTCTTAAAAAAGGTGGATCTGAAGTAAGGTCATGCTTTGCAAAGACCACCATCTCTCGAATACTTTTATTAATTTGGTAATGTCCATCAAGCTTTGTAAAGTAGTCTGATTTGATTCCCTCATCAACCTGAGAAAGAACTCGCTCGGTGTATACACCTCGCCTGGCGGCCTCCATGGCCATTTCATTTATGTCTGTCGCAAAAACAGTTAAACGAATGTTTTTAGAGTGTTTTTTTAGAATCTCACTTACAGCAATTGCCAATGAATAAGCTTCTTCACCACTAGAGCAACCCGCACTCCAAATTCGGATTGTGTCTCCATCATCTTTACATGAGAGGTAATCTTCAAGTTCAGTCTGAAGTTCTTTAAATTGCAATGGATCTCTGAACATCTCCGTTACAGAAATAAGCACATCTTGAAAAAGAGTATGAACCTCTTGGGGGTTGTCCCTAAGAAAAAAAGTGTACTCATGCATTGAGGCCATTTTGTTGGCCAACATACGTCTTTGAATTCTTCTTTTTATCGTGGCCTTTTTATAATGAGCAAAATCCACTTGAACATGTTTTTTTAAGATCTTGCATATTTGATCATAGGCCTGATTCTCAACTCCGATCACCTCAGTGGGAGTTTCCAACTTTATGAAGTTGTCCACTGCTTCTTTAAGCTGCGCCCCCATCTCATCCGGAGTTAAAATTAGGTCCGTAAAACCAGAAGAAATGGCGGAGCGCGGCATTCCGTCGTAAGCAGCAGAATCGGGAGCCTGAGCAATTGTTAAAGCTCCAGCACTTTTCAGCTCTTTGAAGCCTTGTGTGCCATCGCTTCCTGTTCCTGACAATATTATCCCCACAATATCTTTAAACTCTGAATGTGCTAGCGAAGAAAAGAATACATCAATGGAAGGCCTAGGCCCCACGGAATTCTGAGGAGCTGAAAGCTCAAGCCTATTTCCTACGACCTTAATATCTTTGTTTGATGGAGTAATATAAACCACTCCACTCTGTATAATCTCTTTATCTTCAGCTTCTTTAACTCTAAGACCTGAGCTACCACCTAATAATTTAGGCAGCATTGTTTGATAGTCTGGTGAAGTGTGTTGAACAACAACATAGGAAAAGTTCTTCAACTCTACGCAATGCCCAAAAAAGTCTTTTAATGCCTGAAGGCCTCCAGCGGATGATCCTACTCCAACGAGGGTTAGCTGCTCACATTCAGATGTTTTCTTAGTCATTTCTTAAGCTTAGTTCAGATTAAGTATATTTTAAAGAAGTTTATAGCAGCTTAAATGCTCTGTTTACACATGGAGTCATCCCTAGGCGGATTAACACTTCCTAATCAAATCCTTTAATTTTAAAAGGTTGTGAAGAAATCAAATCATTATAAAATAGATAAAACAAAGGTAATCACATGATTTTTGAACTAGGCCCCCTTTTCATGTCTGGCCCATTCTTAATGATGGGTGCAATCGTTTATTATTTCCTAGGTGGAATTGATTCATACTACCGAAAATATGGAAGACTTGGAAAAGGAAGAATCATTGCATTTAAGCAACAAACAACAACAAGAAGTGTTGGTGATGGTTCTCGTTCAAAAGTAACGACTGTTTGCCCGGTGATCAAGTTTTATAACAACGGAGAGGAAGTTATATTTGTAGGTACAAATCAAAACTATCTGTATGAAGAGATTGGAGCAGAGACTGAAGTCTATTATTTACCAGGTAAAAAGAATTATGTGATTCAAAAAAAGAACTCTTTTAAAATTGCAAAGTTGATTGGACTTATTTTTATCGTCATAGCCTTTACACTTATTTATACAAGAGACACTGAACTTCCTTACAAGGTCTTGATCCCCCTTCTTAGCTGTTCCTTCTTTTCACTGTTCTTACTCAAAATTAAAAAGACCATGAAAAAGAGAGCGCTGAAGGAAGGAAAAACGGGAAACCTGCTACAGCTTATATGGGATCAAATCCTTCCAAACGAGAACATCATAGATCACAAAGAACTGGATGAAGGTGAGGGATTCATTAGAAGCTCCACTGAGTTTGACTTAAAAAAGTCCAAAGCTAATCTATTTGGTGTCCTGTTTTCTTTGGCAGTGTTGGTAGTTTTGAACTTTCTCATTTGGAACGTATATACAAATCGCACGACGCCACAAGAAAAGGCAATAATAGACAGATTCATCCACAGTCCAGACAACCTTCAAGAGATACTTAACCAGTCACAATCCAACAGTGAGATTTCTTCGATTCTTATTCTTCTAGGGTTCATATTAATATTTAGTTTTGGATTTTTGATCAATTTAAAGGGGTGGCTTAGGAATCGATAAGACACCCCCAATTGGATTATATTTCCACTTCTATAGTATCCATATTTTTAACTCTATGAATCGTTTCATACTTGTACCTTTTCTCCACAGCATAAGCAGGAAGCTTTAAGTTTTTCAAAAGATTACCAGCTCCATACTCACCGACCAATGGATTGGTTTGAGTCGAAATAGCTCCTACTTCATACTCTCCAGATCTTAAAGGAGATTTTAAAAGAGATGATAAGTCTATTTCAACTAGAGATTCTTCGCTGGATAGCGAGTGAAGTTTATAACTCTCATGAGGAACATGTCCTTCATACAAAAGAACTTTCTTCACACCAAAGAAGCTTCTTCGTTTATTAAGTACTCTGATATAGGGAGAGAACTCTTTTTTATGATGCACCTTGGCTGTTGTATAAAAAAGTTTATCCCTTTGTAGACTTAAATTTTGAACCTTACTTCCATATACTTTCTTAAAGTTATCCGCAGGAAGAATATCAACATAGTAGTCTATCTCCACGGCCTCTTCTTTTCCCGTAATCGCCTCAACCGAATAAGTGTAATCGTTAAACTTATAAACAACTTCATCTTTCATGCTTTCAGACAAAGAAAATTTAAATTCATATGACTCCTCAGCCTCTGAGGGATACTTTATGTAGTCAACATATACGTGAAGCCGGTCCTCAATACTTAAAAGGGGTGCCAGGTTTCTAAAGTGAATTCTTACATTGGCCACATAACTCTTTTTAACAACAGTACTCGAAGAGTTGGAACATGAATTATACTCCATCCTGCAACTTGTGCGTCTTACTGTCCGGCACCCACTTGCATTACATTGTGTTCTGGAAACCGGTCTGCATACTCTCACCTGAGGCCCATGGCATGTAGAGACATCTTCATCGGTGTAAACTTTATACTCCCCTGAAAGCTTAAAAGACAGTGTATCGCTTTCGGATTTATAGACGATTGATCTTTGATTGCTTAGAGCAAAAGAATTATTGGAAAGCAGGAAAGTAACGATAATCAAAAGTAGGTTAAACATATTGACTCCTATTTTATAAATCTTTTATTTCGGAACAAATTAAGTGACTCTAATAAAGTTTAACAGGACCAAAGAACTCTTCAATCTCAGTAGTGTTGTTTCCAAAAGATCTTTCAACCTTAACAGTGAAACGAACCTTTTTCCTTCGTTTGATGGCCTTTGGAAGAATGCCTAGCTCTCCAACTTTGATTTTGATTTCGTTTTCAGTAATTTCCAAAGCATGTGCAGGGACTTCTTTATCATAAACGACATACCACATTAGCCAGCTGCGATGTACGAACTGAAGCTTGACCTTATTCATGACTTCAGTACTTACCCCTGCACTGTCTTTAATAGAAATCACCAAGTTTTTGCCATACCCACTAGTGCCATCAACCTTCAACTTTGTAACTTCTTCTTTCTTAAAAGCTTTAGTAACAGTCACGATAACAGTGTCTTCTTCCTCTGTTACATCATACTCCAGGAAGTCTTCTCCTTCGTCTTTAAAGTAAACTTTGAATCCATCAAATGAAACTTTAAAGCGATTGGCCCTAAACTTCTCAACAGAAGATTCAGCTTTCCAAACAAGCTTAAACTTTTTAGTGGCAAGTCTGACGAACTCACGGTAGGAATCAGAAATTACAGAATCATGCGAGAATAGCTCTGTTGCACCCGACTTTACTTTCCAAATCCTTTTACTTAGAAGAATTTCTTTTGTGGAAAGTTCGAGCACATCAAAATCCCCACTAGGAAACTGCTCTGGCAATTTTTTTAAATTTCTTACTAAGCTTATTTGTCCCCATCGCCCGTCAACACCATCACTTCCATTTCTGCCATGGCTACCGTCTGACCCATCTGAACAATGGTAGGTATCTGTCGTGCAACTTGTTACAGGAGTGCAAGTTCTTCGATCATGGCAAACTCTGGCCGGAGCAGTGACTCCGTCTTGAGTTCTAGTCGTTCCAGTATCTTCACACACTCTTTCTGTTGAACAAGATTGTTCGGTCCTACAGCTCTCTAGAGACCAACTACTTGAATGGCATTGACAACCAAAACCACCGTCGGCACCTCTTCCACCAAAGGCTCCATAGCCGCCTTGGTTCTCAATAGTAATTTGCTTTAGCTTAGCTATATCAGTGTAATAGATAACAACGTCTCCACCTCTGCCTCCATCTCCACCAGAGCCACCATTGCCACCGTCACCACCATCTGCTCCATACTCATTGCCATAACCTTCGCTATAAGAACAAGAGTATGCATTGGATCCATAGTCTGCGTCCTGGCCATTGGTTCCATTTGTTCCATTGAGAATGAACACCCTCTTTTCACCACTAGCGTGGACAGAAACATCCTCTCCATTCCTGCCATTAACGCCAGGGCTTCCATTTGATCCATCACTGCCTTTGATTCCAAAAGCATATGAAGATCCCGTGACTACACACAGCATCATTAAAAAACAAAGTTTTTTCATCTCCCCTCCTTTCCTAGGTTGTTGTGACTGGGAGGTGAGTTTGCAATAGTGGGGCCAAACGATCGGGTAAATATTCTATAAACTTGACGCACCTCTCAAGTCGAAGTGGTGTCGACATGCCGACCCTTTTTAAGATTTTAGGGTCACTATGACTAAAGTTTTTCTAGGGACTGATTATGAGGTTTGGTTTTTGATACTCGCTCACAGGATACTTATCAATTGGAAAGTTACTTTTGAGCACCAGAAGCTCATGCTCTTTACCTTGAGTGAAGTTTTCTTTTTTAAATTTAATTCTTATAACTCCTTCCCTTGGGTCCAGGTCATCAAAGCGCCCTTTACCGATAGAGTTATCTTTGATTTGAACTTTGCTCTCCCAAACGTCACCATTCTTTTTTAAAAGGTGTAGAATTGGTCTTTCCTTTTCCACCTCAAAAACTAATTCATAAATAGGGTCGCTGAGCTCAAAAGTTTTAGTCGCCTCTGCAGGCCTTTCTTTAATAGGTAAATATGTGAAGAATAGGCTTCTATTATGAAAGCTCACGTTGTCGCTGTCAGCGTGATAATCATCGATTTTAAATTTATTATTTTTTTCTACAAGAAATAGACCTCTGGGTATACCACCAACTTCCCAAGACACAATCACTCCCCCCTCTATTGGAAAGTAATTTCTTAATTTTGCCTCTGTTGCATTGGTCAGAGTTTGCCATTCTTTCATTATTACCGAGCGACCCAATGACTCCATCTTGCTAAGGGCCTTCTCAGTTAATAGCTCTCTAAATGCCTTCATATCTTTATTGCGATAGATCCTAAACAGCCTTTTAACAAAACCCTCAACTCCATTAGAATCCAGGGCTCGCACATCTTTATTTACTACGACACCGCCGTCGTAGGAATAGTGACTTCCTTTTTGAGATGGATCAACTTTAACTCCTGACATGTAGGATGGCACAAGGATGTGATCATACTTTTTTGCATGCACAGAGTGCAGACTAAAAAAGAGGAACAGAAGTATGCTTGGTATTGTCGTCTTCATAAATTACTTTTACCTCATTGTACGAGAAGGCCCATCCTAGTCTAGCATTTACTATGGCCAGCACTCTTCCAACCTGATAGCTAAAATCCGCTGGAGGTAGAAAATGTGAAAAACTTCCCACACATTGTTTGATGGCCATATATGGCACCCATGAAATTGTGCCTTGGATAGAGCCTGCTCCTCCCAAGGCCTCTGCGTATAGACCGGCAGATACATTAACCATGGGAGATGCTTGAAAACATGTCCGCTCTTCACACCTATGAGGCTCTGTTCCCCCCGCGAGTGTAAAGTTAAATCCTGCTCCAATTTTTGCTCCGACTTCTGCTAAGTAAGGAAGGCCAAAGAACGCTCGACAATTAACTCCTCCCCCCCAGCTGAAGAAGTAATACTTTACGGAACCCTGCCGAACTTCTTCCTCACAACAAACCTTTCTATCAGCTTTAAGCTTGCCTACCTTAGGCACCATGATTGGAGACTCTGGTTCACAACGAAACATTGGACCAGGGATGGATATCATATTTAAGAACTTGGCACCCTTAAACTCACCTGCGTTTTTTGATGATCCAGCATTTAAGGACTTTAAACCAGCAATGCCTTCTTTCTTATAAGTTGAGAATGCGTCCCTGCTTCCTTTCAAAGCACCACGGCTATCGTTAAATCCAAAAACTTCTTTGTTTCTAAGCTTTGGATCAAACTCCACGCCTCCACAAAACCTATTTTCATATTCGGAGATGCTCGCCGGAGCTCTGTTTATATTTTCAGCAGAAGCTTGCTCTAGGTAACTAGACTGAATAGCTCCCAACAACTCCCTTGAGTCCCTCTCAGAGAGAGCCTCTTCCTTACTTAAAGCAATAATATTCCCGAACTCATTCATCTTATTTTGAACCGATAGAGAGTATCTCTCAGTCGAACATGTGACCTTGTCAGAAATCCCTCCACAAAGCTGCTCCTCAACCTGAAACTCACTTAATAGCTCAAGATTCTTGCTACTAAACCTTTTAAGAAGGTCATCAAATGCCTTCTCGCCTTGTGAGTTCTTTAAATATATTTTGGGAGTTTTGTGGTTGCTTAAACTTTTTATAAGATCAGCATCCTGCCTATAGAGTCCAAGCTTCTTGCCAAGCCATAGTGTTGCCAGATCATTTTCATTAATACATGAATTGGCCTTCAGACATTCGTCTTTTTCAAGGTTTTTAACCAATAGGCCAGCAATCGCAGGAGTAAGTTTAATATTTCTTCTTTCTGAGAAATAAACAGCATCTTGGTAGGTTTGATCCTTACCATTTAATATAAAAGAGTTGCTTGCCTTCTTATAAAGCTCAGCTGCCGCTCCAGGATCAACTGTAGCTTGAAGCCTCTCAATTCTTTCTTGAATCACATTGGATTGAAAGGGATCTTTTGACAGCTTGCTCGCCAGCTTCATTTGGGCAATTAGATGTAATTTTACAAACAGGTCTTGATTTTGAATGACACTGCTCTTCAATAAGGTGCCAAGGTCACGGTCACACTCACTAGCGAAAAGATTTGAGCTAACCATTACCAATAAGATTAATTTACATACAAGCCTAGTCATCAGTAACTAATCGACATAAATTAGGAAAAACTTAAGGTACATAAATGTAAACAACTGTAATCTCGTGCAAAGTAAGAGGGCCAGCTTAATTTCTAACCCCCAGAGACTTAGACAAGCCCAATACAAAATAAAATATGTTACCAACCTGATTTAGCTTCTAAATTCACCTAAAGGACTTCAGATAAAAGGATTTGATCGATTTCACCTTAAGCCAGCTTTAGTTTTGTAAATTTTATTTAACATCCATTTAATGAACCTTGGGGTTTGGCGTGCAATATTTTTATTCGTGGTAACAACAAACATTCCAAAGGAGGAATTGTGAAAATTACAACTGGACTGATCTTTTTACTATCTTTTGCTATCTCAAGTGCGTTTGCAATGAGCAAAGAAGAATTTAAAGAAAGCGCACAGGACAAGTTAGAAATGATCGAAGACAAGCTCGAAACTGTTGAAGAAAAGATGGCAGGAGCTCAAGGAGAAACGAAAGCAAAAATGGAAAACGCTTACGAAGACCTCATAGACCAAAAAGATGATCTTAAGGAAGATCTAAAAGAGGTATCGGAAGAAGCATCTGAAGGTTACGAGGAGTTTAAGAAAGAGTTTAGCGATGGAGTTGCTGAACTAGAGAAAAAAGTAAACGAATTACTTAATTCATAACCAAGGGAGGTTTTGATGTTACGTTGGGCACTGATATTTTTTCTAATTTCAATAGTGGCCGCCGTATTTGGCTTTGGCGGAATCGCAACCGCAAGTGCCGGGATGGCGCAGATACTGTTTTATCTATTTTTAATCGGCTTTGTAGTAGCTATGGTTATGCACTTTGCTGGAAAAGTTGACAATAAAACAGGTGTTTAAAACAAAACCAAAAGTGAGGGCCTGTTCTATGGCCCTCACTCACATCACTTTTAGACATTCCATGCCTGTTTGAAATTCTTCTCGATTCAGTTATATTTAGTACTTTATTACTGTGAAACAGACAAATAAGCGAGAAGACAATTTACAATCTATTAGGGCCAGCTTTTTTATTAATCCTTTTAATTGGCGAGTCCTCCGCTCAAATTTCCAAGAACTTCACAAAAAAGAAACAGCCTATATACGAGATTGGTGCAGGAATCATATCTCTAAGCTTGCCCAACTACCCTGGTGCACAGTCTACGACACTTAGAACGATTCCGTTTCCTTGGATAATTTATAGAGGTGAATATCTTAAATCTGATGAAGAAGGAAGCCGGCTTCAGATAATAAAGGACAAGGGTTTTGAGTTTGGAGTAAGCGGTGGATTTAACTTTCCAATTAAGAGTGAAGAAAATGATGCAAGAAACGGAATGCCTGACACGGATGCGCTTCTTGGCTTTGGGCCAAGTTTAATATTTCGCTACCCCACAGAGAGTAAACTCACTAGGTTAACATTCGGTCTTGGCCTCAGAATCAACTATTCTATAGCTCCTTCATTCACGTTTAGAGAACAAGGTTTTGTCGCTGAGCCAAACATTAAGTATTGGCACCGCCCATCTAAAGAAAGCCCTTATACATTCTTCTCAAGATTCAGTGTCGCCTTTGCCGATGAAAGCTATAATAATTTCTTTTACGGTGTAAAAAATGAGTTTGAAACACCCACTCGAGAAGCTTTTGACGCCCTTTCAGGAGTCGTGGACATTGGGGCCTCTTTAGGATTTTCGGTTGAGCTTACAAAGAACTTGTTTCTATTTACCAGTGGCTTTTACTCAAACCTCACCCTTGCGGCAAACAAAGAAAGTGATCTTATTGAGGATCACCACAATACAGGCTTTATTTTCGGCCTATCTTGGATGTTGTTTGAAAAATATCTTTAAGCTTTCTTTTCTATGACTAGCAACTATAAAGCTTGATAACTCCATTTTATTCATTAAAATTACTGTTGAAATATTTAAATCGGAAGTCTTATTATGAAATTACTAATCAAAGTCATTGTGACCTGTATGTTTTTAGTCTCCTGCAATGAGCAAATGCCTAAAAGAGCTGTGAAGGACAGTGTGATGCCAAGTTCAGAGAACTTTGCTCCAGCTGGAGAAATCACTGCTAGATTGATACACGGACAATCAGTATACGTGCCTATATACTCTAGCATTTACAACCGCTTCGAGGGTGATTTACTCCACCTTACTGCAATTTTAAGTATTAGAAACACCTCCCCTAAAGAATCAATTGTAATCTCACAAATTGATTACTATGACACCAATGGAAAAAGAATAAAGAGCTTTATCGACAGACCCTTCTCTCTGTCTAAGATGTCTTCTAAAGATTTTGTTATTCCAGAGTCCGACTTATCTGGAGGAACTGGAGCAAACTTTATTGTTAAATGGGAAACTCAAAATAAGATTTCTGCACCAGTTATTGAGGCAGTAATGATAGGATCAATAGGAACAAAGGCATTCTCCTTTACATCTAGGGGAAAGGAAATAGAGGCACATTAAAAAAAGGCCAGGTTTGACCTGGCCCTCTTAATGCATTAATTATTTCGCATAACTTCAAAGGCTATCAACGCAGCAGTCAATACAAGAAAGCTGAGCATGAAAACCCACTCTTTAAAGTTTTTCATAATCATTCCTTAGTTAAATATTTCAAATGATAATTTTCAATTAAGAAATGGTGGTGAGCGACTTCCTATACTTTTTGACAGTATTAGTCTCTGAATATTACTTAGAACGTTATAATCAAGGTCGGACTCAATTTGACCAGGTGAATAACCGTCAGAAGAATTTGAGAGAAGAAATTCACGTCCATCGACAGGTTCGAATGTAATCGACTTACCTGCCGCTCCGGACAGTGTGTGTCCGTTATTTAAAGCATTTATAGATGAATTCTGATTTAGGTCAAATGCTAATGTACTAGGTTGGAAAGTAAACCCAGTACAAAAAAGTATTAAATATATACAGATGAATCTAATCATCTTTTGAGAGATCGCATTTCATATAAAGACTTATGTTTATACCTATAATCATGTTATAGTCACTCCATGGAAGGCAAAGAATACATTAACAAATTCAGCACAGAACAGTTAATCAGATCAGTTCGTTTTACCGCGTTCTTATTGCTTGGCTACTTTGCTCTTTGCTCCACTATTTACGACCCTATAGTCTTAGTGGATGATACTCCAAGAAAACCATTTTTCAAAAGCGTTTTAACATCTTCTGGTGCGAACTTTATACATTCCAGTGCCAGACACAAGATATCCGATAGGCCAGAGAAACAAGAAAGTGCTCAAATTGCAATCCCAGTTAAGAGAGTTGCCCTGCAGGCACTTCCTTTCTTTTTATGCTTACTTTTCTTAACAATCCTTACTCAAGAACAAAGTAAACTGTTCTCAAAATCACTCCTCATTAGGGCCCCCTCGGCCTAAGCAGAAAATTCGTCTAATTTGAAAAGACCAATGACTTGGTCTGCGATTTTTTATGCTCGGAGGAGAGATGAAGCTTAAAGTTAAAGCGTTCATATACCTCATCTTGCTGGCTGTTCTTATCACTGGAGGACACTACGGTCTTTCCAAAGTAGAGCTTGATGAAGGGAAAATGATAGGTAGAGTAATAAGCATCGAGAAGAAGTCTCTGTTTTTTGATACCTACAACTTAAATTTATTTGTAGAGGGAAAGATAGTTTCTTTAACTATTGAAGATATGGATTTAGTCAGAGAGGTAATGAATAATGACTCTGAACACGTAGAGCTAATTTATACAGAAAGCATTACCAGAGGATTCAACATCTCGAACATGACTGTTAAAAGGCTAAGCAAGTTAGAAAAGAAGGTGGATCGACTGAGTGAGATAAAGTCCTTAATTGACAAGAATCTAGTTTGTTCAATGCTTGGTGAGCTTAATCAAGACAAGGAACTCTACGATGAATTCATTAAGTATATTAAAACACATAGTAAGCATTCATTTAAGAAACTACTAAATTGTGGTCTTACGCTAAACTAATCTAAAGGAGAGCACCTAGCTAGCTCTCCTCTAGATATTTACATTTAGGCTAAGCCCAACATTGGTTCTGTCTGAACGGATATCCTCTGCGATAAATCGTAAGTTTGGAGCAATTGAGATGTCTCTATTAATGAAGTACGTCATTGCGATTGTCTGCTGTAGAGGTTGATGATCTAAATCATCTAGTTCATCCCCTCTCATTTGAAAATATACGCCTAGGTCTGTAATGGCCCTGAGTGCAAATTTTGGATTTAGGTAGTATTCCATTGCCAAACTAAGTTTATACTCCCTTTCTTTTTGATAAGGATATAGGGATGTCTTTCCAAGTAAAGGGTGTTCGGTGCTGGACTTATCAAAAAAGAATTGAGTGTAAGTAAATGTCCCTGCCAAATAAACCTTCTTTCCCAACGGAATTGCTGAGGCCTGACTAAATGCAAAGGCTGAGTCATAACCGTAATCAGTGTAAATACCACGTGTGCTATGTTGATATTTAAAAAAGCTTATGTTTTGAATGCTACCGACATAATAGGTTCTAAAGTAGCTAATCACAGGATCATCTAAATCTAGTCGTCCATTATTGTTATTAAAATCTTCCTCATTCCTTGAAGAGTTGCCATCATAATTGGTATGAAAGGGTGCCGTCATATAGGTCCCCACTTGGATAGACAAATTGTCTTTCTTTGAAAGTCTATATTTAATTCCCACAACACCACTTAGAGAGGTTAATCCGGGCTCCTCGGCCGCTTTGGTTATGTTTGGTCTTTCCGAACTTAGTGGTTTCTCTAAAGATCCCCCTTTGTAAGTGAATGTTGAATAGAGGCTCCAAGAGGATAAGGCCCCTGATAAAGTTTTTAATGTTGGGTTTTCAAGCACTTCTTCCTTATCTGCGGATCCGTATGCAAGAATACTACTTATTACTAATATAAGTGTTAATTTCATTTCAAATCTCTCTTGTGTTGGATGTAAATTTTAAAAGGTTAGAATCTCTACTAAGTATCTGATAAGACGCTTTCCCTGAAAGGTCATTTACAATATTTGCTGATCTCCATGCCATAAGACTAATCTGTGGATCAGCAATGCCATGATGATGACGACTTAGATTCATTGCATAGATTTTTCCGTCACCATCCCATTTAGTGGAAAGAGTATAATTGTCATTGATAACAGGCCGTTCATTATGATCAAATTGAATTTCCGAATAAAGCTCTCTCATGTAGTTGGGAAGGCTATTTCTAAAACCCGTTGCCAAGATAACAATGTCAGCTTTGTAATGTTCTGAAGTTTCATACATTTTATTTAGTACAGTTGCATCGTACAAACCATCATGACACTCCAGATGATCCAGCCAGCGCATAGGAGCGATCTGGTAATTACAAAAGGAGTGATAGTAGTTTTTATCTAGATAGAGCTCTTTATAAAACTCAGATAAATAGGAAGGAGTATTACCATCACTTGTCAGAAGCTGCTTTTGAACAATTTCCTCTTTTATATGAGGACTAGTTCTTAAAAAGGACTCTACATAACCAGGAGAGAAGAACTCATTTGTAAAGGCTCCCTCATCTAATGGCTGCAAGCTATCTCTACCAGAAATAAGGGTAATTGATTCGGCCCGCCCCCATTTTTCTTTTAGTCCATTTCTAAGAATCTCAACACCAGTTTGTCCGCCTCCGATAATTAAAACCCTTTTACCTTCGAGGTTGGCGTTTTTCATTTCCACGGATTTGGCATGAAAAACCCTATCTCCAAGCCATTGCCTGGTACATGGAGGAATATTTTTAACAGGTCCAGATCCGATGCAGATATTCTTAGACAAGAACTCCTCTTTGCCTGTTTTCACGACAAAGAGATCTCCTTTTCTGTTCACACTCTCAACAAGAGAGTTGAACTGAATACTCTGTTCGAGTTGTTTTGAAACCCATGAACAATAGCCTTCAAACTCCACGCGACTTATATTTTGGCGTCCAGTATTCATAAAACCATAAAATAAGTCATTCTTGACCAGATAATTCATAAAACTATAGGGACTCGTTGGATCGACAGGTGTCACGAGATCCTTCAAATATGAGGTTTGCATCATGGAGTCCGAATGCATGAGCTCACTATGCCATGAGAAACTTGACTTGTTATCCAAGAAACAAGTTTCAAGCTCTTTGTGTTGATCAAGGAGTGCTGCGAGACTTAAATTAAAGGGGCCAAGACCAATTCCTAGTATGTCATACACTTTACTCATAATTTACTCTCTTCCATACTCCTAGCAATGGGATTTTTTATATTGTTTCCTAAAATGGGTTTCAATCTTTGAGAAGTTTCACTGTAGCCAGAAACAAATCTAACTTTGTTTACTAGAATCTTTTCAAACTCAGACTTTCGCAGGTCAACGCTGATATCTATTTTGACTTCAGTGCTTCTCAGGTAACTATCAATCACTTCACCAAGAACTGCGTAGAAATCTTTTTCGGGCAAAGACAAGCTCTCCTCCATCACCCTGGAAAGATAGCGCAGTACAGTTACAAAGTGCCCAGTGAATAGATCATGAATAAGATAGTGTTTTGGTAGACGCTCTAGAAAAGCGGCAAACTCACCATCAAACTTAACACTTTCAGATACTCTTAGATCTCCGTGAAAATCCTTAATAATCAGCCCAGATGGCCTAGAATCCTCTAGTATCAGAATAGTGTTTTGACCATGAGCCACAAGTCCTATTCCATGTTTAATTTGCAAATGATAAAGAGGTAGGACAACCTTATCAAAGTAATGCTTTAGCCACTCTTTTGGACTTAAACCTGAATCTAGAACATAAAACTTAATTAAATGCTCCCCATTATGATTCATGATTAGTGCACCTGTTGGCACGGCCTGTTCTCCACCACGCAATACAGATGCCACACTCTCGCGCCAAACACAGCCCAACAATTCTTTGTAACGGTAAGAGCATCCTTCAACATTTTGATGAGACTCTAAAACTGCAGAGATTGCTGCAGTTTCTTTAAGAACGCGAGTATTGTGCTCTTTGAGAAATTCATCCTTGCTTATTGTTTCATCTACAAATTTAGAGATTTCATATCCCACACCTACATACTTTCCAGGAAGCCCTCTAATGCAAGATGTATTTAGTATGGAAGTGGAGACTTTTATATCAAAGGCCATCGGATTATTGTTGTTTGTCAGAGTTCTAATGGATGCCTGAGGCGTATAAAAGTCACCTAGTACACCGATATACACCATATCCTTTTTAAAAATATAATCTTGAAATTGAATACAAATGTAGCGATCCCATTGCCATGGATGGACTGGAATCACATAATATGAGTCAGGATTTAAACCATGTTCTTCAAGTGAGACCCGAGCACTCTCAACTTGGCGTTTATTCAATGAGGATAAAAGAAGATCCTCATATGAAATGTTTGGATCTATGCCGGCAGAAAGTTTCTCCTTTTTTATAGCAATCCAAATCAATTGAAATGATTGTCCAGATTCCGGAGTATATGCGGAGAGCTCGCCTATCCCCCAACCGAGCCTACCCTTATTTAGCAAAAGCTTGGGATGCCCAGGCAGTAGCTGATCAATTTCGTGAAAGGATAGTTTTGAAAGCTCACTCGCGGTGTAAGCTTTTAGCCTATTAAACCTAAGTTCATCGCAATATAAGGTTTGATGCATCTCTTCTAGAAATTGACCAAGTGTCGCATCATCAATCCCACAAACGTCCTGAACTTCATAAAAAAAGCTAGCAGCAGTATAAACAGCTTGCTCAAGGCCGTATTGGAATTTTTGGAGGGAATCCTCTTGCACTTGAATATTGTTCCATGCTCCAACTTTTCCCTTAAATTGATATTCGATATTATTTCCTGCGTCTAACTTCCACATTTTCTCATTAATCTTCTGAATATGTAATAATTCTTCAAACTGCAACTCTTCAATGGCCTTTACAATCAATGCCCTATTAAAGAAAAAAAGATGACTACCGCTCATAGTTGCCCCTTTTCTTTAAAGAATACGTCCCGTTCACATTTCAACAGGGCAGATCGCTTGTGAGGGAAATCAAATTCTCTTTGAAAACTCCATCCAGGCAAGGCCTGTGAAATTTTTAAGATCTTTTGATTATCAGAACGTGGTTCCCCCCAAAGGTTTTTTGTGTGCTCACAATCCTTAAACATATAATTGGATGCGTGTAAAATTGCGTAGAATGCACAACGGGTGTTCAAAAAGCGTTCTTCACCAATAAGAAGATGCAGACCTCTATCATATAGTTTAGCTTCGCAATAAGGTGCAATACGATCATCATAGGCCCAGTAAATTTCAAAGTAGCCAACGGCCTCACCCTCAACCTCGAAGATGAGAGGAGTTTGATAAGCTCCATTAAGAAGCTTTAGCAAGTATTCTTTGAGTTCTTCCCTGGATTTGTCCATTTCCCAAAACTCACTGACAAACTTTTTATTATGCCATTTATGAAAAACCTCTAAATCATTTTCAGGATCTGCAACGCGAAAACTAAGTGTCTTCTGCATTTTTGGCTCATAGGCCCGATAAACTTCACCTATTCTTGCAGTTTCTAAGCTTCTTAGCTCAGTCTTCAAAGGGTTTGGAATTTTGTTATATATTCTCCAAGGGTCTTGAACAGTGTTTTCATTATGGCCTTCTAAACAGCAGCGGAAGTTGCCTTTTTGCCAAAGAGTCCCAGATTCAAGCAAAAAATCATAAATTGACGAATTACAAGATATCATTCTCAAGTTAAATATGAAGTTTCTAAATTGACTTAGTAGCTTTCTCTCCATCTCACTTTCAGAGTCTGCGATAGAGCTGATTACACTAAATACTGTATTTATAACAAAGTAATAAACGAATACCTTATTCGTATCCTCATCACCTAGGATGTTTCCATTCTTAGGTGAAATGTGAGGGTGTTTCAATGACAGTTTTTCATAAGCTCTTTTAGAAAATCCACTGCCTTGGCAATCTCGATATATTGCTTTAACAGGAAGCGAATAGCTCATTTGAACGATGATGTTTTGCATGTGGGCTCCAAGAAGTACGCCTTCTTCTGAAGCTAGTGTTAAAAGTGGCCTGGCAACAACACTTAAAAATTCACCAAACCATTTCTTTGCTGCAACTTCATAATTCATATCGAGTGTGCTTATTTTTTCCTTTAGATAGGAAAATCCTTTAAATGGATTCTCTTCCACCAAAGTTGCAAGTAAAAATGAATTCTTCCAGTCTAGGTTTTGACGAACTTGCACAATCGTCTCTGGGATCACTATTCCCTCTTTGCTTGCAATTCCAGCAAACGACGGTTCGGACAGAACTTCCAGATCACCCACTGATTCCTTTGATATATCACGAAGGACTTTACTGATTTGAATCCCTCTCACGGCCTCTTTTTGCTGCAAGTGTCTAATTGAATTGGTAAGTGTTACATCCATTGAAAATTTTAATTGAGCAGGAGCACCATCACAGTATAAAGTCCTTAAAGAGGAAAGTGCATGCCACTCATTCCTCCCATATCCGAGTTCTAAGATTTCTTTATTTTTGATTTTATTCTCTATGATTTTTTTACTTCGAAGACGGCACCACTGCCATGGATGCATGGGAAGAAGTCTATAGTTTTCTTTCTTAATATGACTTGACTCATCCCCAATATCGAAAAAGGCAATATCTTCAAAGGAAACGCCACAAGTTTCATCTGAGTCAAGAATATATGTACCTTCGGCACAAGCAATCCAAAACAAATGTATACTTTTTTGAAACTCTGGGGAGTATTTTTCAACATCAGCTTTTTCCATCCCCTTTTTACACTTTGGGTACGGGTGAAATGGATGCCCTAAGATTAGGCTTTGCTCACTTTTTAAATAGTCTAGCTCGGTTGAAAAATCGGAAAGCCTCTGCTTTAGAATAAGCTCCAAATTGTATCGAGAGTTTTGAACATTCGCCATAAATGAATCAACACCACAATCACTGCCGTGAGTATTAGCTAAAAGTGCCACAAGCTCATCAAATTCAATCTCTTTTTCTTTTTGTTTAGAGCAAAGCCAAATATTTCCTGTATATTTGTGGGATCCCAGTAGAGATTGCTTTTCAAGCTCGATCTTTAGGAAGTCAGCATCGACTAAAGGCAATTCAATAACATTATTATTAATTACAACACCCTTTTCTACTGCGTAATCACGTAAATAAGAGTTAAAAAACGCTTTCATAGAGTATTTCTGTGAAATTGTTTTGGGGCTCATACAAACACCTTTTTCTTTTTATTTATTACTAGATAGATATGTCCGCACAGAAGCATGAATGCGAAAAGTAAAATCAAATTTGAAGACATATGATCAAAATTGAGGGCCACACCCGCAAGCATTCCTCCAAGTGCATTACCCAAGGTTTGATAAAAACTTATTTTTCCAGATATTAGAGCTTCACCCTTTCTTTGCTGACTAAAAATTTTGACAGAGTAGTCTAAAGGAATAAGAGCTGCGGCAAAAGAGATCAATATAATAAAGAGGATAAGAGCATCTAAGTCCTCGATCCTATGAAAAAAGTAGGCAGACCCAACAAGAGATAAATAAGCTATGAAGTTGATAACTGCTACACGGTAGAGTGTGGTTTTTTTAAGAATTATTTGGAACAGTAATATAAAAAAAGCAATGACCAATAGACCAAGGTATAAGGCCTTGGTCTGAAGAACGACCACTTTTTCAAAGTAGGAAACAGTTTTAGATAAGGATGTATTAAAGTAAGCGATGACACTCATAAAAAGCAGTGGTTGAAAGTAAATCAAACTTATGGCATTCGATGTTTCAGGTTGTTGGGCCTTGATTTGCTCTACACTTACACTCCAGAAGCAGATGCATAGATTCAAGATCATTGAGCATAGAATTGTTATCAATAGCAGGGTTGTAATATTGGTGTAGAAAATTAGCCCAAGAAAAAGCCCGCTAAAACGTCCAACTGAAAGCCATAGGGAGTGACTTAACAGGCCACCAGCCTCCCTTCCATGAATCTGAGCTCTGAGTCCTTGGGACAAGGGAATTATAGAACTAGCACCGATTGCATGAATCAATCTAGAGGCAATAAACAACACTCCTCCAGCTTGAGTAGAGTATATTGAAAAAAGTAGTGCAGCATTGGATAATGCCAACCCTCCTGTTCCTGCTAGTAGGCTCTTTTTTATACCAAATTTAGGAATGAACTTTCCCCAACATAGGGTGAATATCAAATAAACAAGGATACTCAACCCATATATAGAAACAACTATTGCTAGTGGAAGATTTAGTGCTTTAGAAATGAATGGAATAAGACCTAGAATCATTGTTTGAGAAGCCCCAAATAAACAGGAGGCCAAAGATACGAATATCAAAGACTTATTCACCTAGACCTCCTTCCTTCTCCCAGGAAGAGATCATTAAATAGATAAATGGCCATTAGCAAGGCCATAAAACCAACAGGCCCCTTCCATCTCTCTGAAGAATAGTAACTTATAAAAACCAGTATCATTGGGGCGAATAGGATAAATAAAATAGATTTTTTCCTAAAGCTCTTAGGAAGTTTAATGGAATCAAGATTAACAACCTTTTTCCGTGCTAGAAAAATCATAAGTCCGCTAAAAGGTATAAGTGAGGCACCAAGTCCCATAATTGTCCAATAGACTTTAAGAAGAACCCCACCATAGTTTCCAAAATGAAGTGGTTCAGAAATCAGCATCAGCTCCATATACCACGGTAGTGAAACAACTTTCGAAACGTCACCTGTATCCCCTTCTACAAAAAGAATCCTCTTTAAGCTCTCCCTCTCTACAAGCACAGCAAAATGGCCAGGCAGGGAAAATTCATTATCTGGGTAAGAGATATAATCAATAGAAAAATGTGGAAGTGCCGCTTTTACATTACTTTGAACCGTTTCTACTCGAACATAGTGTGAGCGTGCATTTTTAATTAAAGCCTTTTCAGAATCTAAGCTAGACTTTAAAAACAATGAAATCATAAGACCGTTAAAAGAGAGCAATATTCCAGTTAACGTTATCAATAGTATCCATGAAAAAGAGGCAAGTCCCCACCGCTTGTGGAGGATGCCAAGGCGAAGCCTGTTGTTTACGGCCTTTAGATTTTTGTAAAACTTGGGTGCTATTATGAATCCAGAAAGAAGGATGAAGGTGATAAAAAGGCCAAGTAGCCCAACTAAGTATTTTCCCTTGCCAGGAATTAATAACTCCCTGTGGATCGCTAGTATGAGTGAAAGAATGCCTTGGTCTTTAGTTGTCTTAGAGTGCAGCTGATTTCCCTGCGGATCAAATTTTAATTTAATTGCCCCCCTAAACTTCTCTTGGCCTTCTTCTCCCAACCTTGCTTGAAAATTTCCACTGTCATCAATAAATATGGACAATAATTTCTTTGTTGGATAATTTTTTAATACATACTCTTGTACATTAACAAAGCCATCAGAAGACGATGATGTGTTCTCTGGGCCCTGACCTGAAAGCTCATCTTTCCAAATGAGTATTGTACCGCTTAAGCAAAGGATGAAAAAATTCAATGCCAATGCCAGGCCCAAGATGCGATGAATTTTTATTGTTATTCTGATTAGTTTTTTCATAAAAAAATGGAGAGGGAGTGCGCCGCCCTCCCCAATCTTTTTGGTGTGTTAGTCTTATTCTCTAACACGCCCAGAAAGAGTAAAATCAATTGCAATGTGAGTTGCCCCGGAGCCACAAACACTTGCAGCTCCTTCATCAGGAACAACAATGCTTACGTGGTGCGGGTGCCCCCAGTAGAGGTATTCATTTAGAGCGAATTGTTTATCAAGCATATCCTTGCCTTCTAAACAGTTAGAGTCTCCATTTAGTGCAAATGCCCTAGACTCAACAAACTTAACAGTCTCATTGGCGTTGTCTGCAAAAAGTAAAACGCTATAGCTACAATTGGACCCACCTTGATCAAAGCTTGCTTTAACCAAAACGTTATCCAAAGTGTAGTCTGTAGACAGTTGGCTAAACTGAACATTAAACCTCTCATGACCCGGAGTTCTCTCAACAGTTTCTTCAAAGGCGTTGCAAACATAACCTGTAGACTTCGCAAGCCATCTTTCTCCTTCCAACACCAGGTCCGACTCCTGACTCATAGCAAAAGATGAAACGACAAACATTAAACACCAAACAATTTTTTTCATAATGATCTCCTTTATGGTTACAAGATCGACACTAGAAACAAAAGTTTGAAGTGTCAAACAAAAATAACCAAAAGCGAACACATGTAACATCACATAAACGGCTATCAGATACAGCACCGAAACAAAAATTAGCGTTTAGCTGGAAATAGATACCAAGGGTGGAAGTTAGTTATTAAGAAAGCGTTGAAGCCTTCTTAGGATTTTTAAAATGGAAGTGTAACCTAAAGCTTAAAAAAGTTAAGGCCTGAAAAGGCCTTAACTAATTAATGCATTGTAAATTTATTGTAATGAATCTCAATCTTTTTACCTTGAGACTCTAACTTATCTTTAAGTTCATCGAGGTGTTCCAGGATAGCAGGGTCAAGATATTCAACCTCTCTCAGACAGATTTCAAGGTTTGAAACGTCTTCAAGACCTTGTGTCTTTAGTTTCTTTGATAAAACAGGAAGGTCCAAAAATGAAAGCTTCCCATTAAACTTTAAAACCTTATTATCCCCTCTTTGCTCAACGCTCAAGTCAAACTTCAGAACATCCCAAACAAGAATTAAGATAGAAACGGCAAAGCCACCTACTACACCGACTAACAAGTCCACAGTGATCGTTAGGCACAAAGTAGTAAAAAAGATCAAAGAGGTTTTATTGCGGTTTCTGATATAGTCCCAAATGTGAAAGATATCCAGTAGCTTGTAACCAATATAGATTAATAAACCTGCAAGTGCTGGAATAGGAATATACGCTAAAACGTCTGGAAGAAATAAAAACAAACCAATCCAAATGCCAGATAAGATCCCAGCAAGCTTTGTCTTTGCACCAAACTCAACATTGGCGGCACTTCGACTAATTACACCTACAACCGGAATAGCTCCGAGTGCCCCAGCAACCAAGTTGCCAGTTCCTTGCGCCATGATCTGTTTATTGTAGTTTGAGTCAGTTCTGGCCATTTTATCCACAGCGCTTACACACAACAATGTTTCAGCACTGGCTACAAATGCAAATCCCAACGAGTAAAGAACGAAGTTCATATCAAGAGCTGCAAAAATTCCTAGATAATCGTAGTCAAAAGCTTTTGAAAAGATATTTTCAGGAAGGTTAACCATTTTAACTTCCCAGCCTAAAGCCAGAACTAGAACAGAAGCAACAACAGTGGCCACAAGTGGTCCAGGCAATAGCTCAAAGATTTGATGCTTCCCCTTACTCCATAGTGCAAGGATTACGATAACGATCGCTCCAAGAATTAGAGAGTGTGTTTGCAGCTCGTTCATGTTCCCAGTAAAGAGATTTCCAAATATTGCAGGAAGTCCGGCAATATTCTTAAGACCTTCGGAACTCATTTTAAGATCAAATAGAATGTAAATCTGAGATAAGAGGATTGCTGCACCAATTCCCGAAAGCATACCTTTCAGTAGTGCTGGAGGTGTGGCCTGAAAAAAGTGAGCAACTTTAAAGAAACCAGTCGCAAGTTGCGCAACCCCCACGATAATCCCCAGTGGGATTAAAGCTGTTGGGCCATACACATCCACAACATGCAAAACCATAACTGCAAGTCCAGTCGATGGGCCGCTAATTTGGAGCGGGGCGCCAGAGAATATCCCAACGATGACTCCCCCAATGATACCGGTAAAGATTCCAGCAACAGGGTTTAGTCCGGATGCAATGGCAACGCCAAGGCAAATGGGCATGGAAATTAAAAACACTACAATTGAGGCAAATAAATCTTCTTTTTTCATCATGTGAAAATGGTAAATAAGAAAAATGATAAAATCCAGTAAATTCGGTCAAGTGTCAATTTGACACATCTCAACAATAGCATTGGCATGAACTTCTCAACCGCTGAATCAATCGTTATAATTCTGACCTAAGACCTGGAAAGGTATTTTTTAAAAACTATTATTTCAATTCCCAACCAAAGTAGTGCCCAGAAAAATCCCAAACACATTCCTGCTAATACATCGCTAGGCCAATGCACTCCCAAGTACACTCTGCTAAATCCTATCAATGAAGCAATTACTACAGATGTTAAAACCACATAAATCTTTGTGGCCTTTGAAGGCAGTGACCTGGTGGCCAGAAAGGTCAAAGATAAAAAGATAACAAAGGCTATAGTGCTGTGACCGGAAGGAAAGCTGGCCGTGCTAACATTTACTAGATGAGATACAGCATCAGGCCTTGGGCGATCGAAGCCAATTTTCAAAAAGTGGATTAGGCCTGTGCCGCTTACGACAGAGAGAAAACAAAACATGGCCTCTATCTTCTTTTTTAAAAGCAATAGTAGTCCTAGTGTAAACAAAGTTGTTAAAGAGACTATAGTGTAGCTTCCTAAAGCAGTGATATCCCGGGCAGCCTCCTCAAACCATAGAGGGCCGATAGGATTTGAAAGGTCGTCTTCCTCCCGAAGAAGAAAGAAGATTTTTTCATCAATAGGTTTTGTTTCTCCCTCTTCCACTTCTTCCGCCATTTCCAAAAAGCCCAAAAGGGCCCCGCACATCGTTCCTAAAAATAGCAGGACACGAAACGTTGAATCAAAAGTTGTCACCCAATACAAAAGCTGTTTCCAAATTTTCATTGGTTCATTTTTATTAAGTTCGACGCTTTAAAACAATCTAAAAGACTTAAATAGAATATTTGTAAAGCCAATCCTTCTTTGTAAGGAAGGAAAATTATAGTTCGAAGTCATTTCAACGAGCTGTAATCTTTAGGCCTATAATCGAGACTACCAAAAGAGTTAAAAATGCAATTCTACCAAAGGTTATTGGCTCTTTAAAAAGCAGCACGCCAAAAACACCCGCTCCAACTGCTCCAATGCCAACCCAAACAGCGTAGGCCGTTCCGATGGGAAGTGACTGGGAGGCTTTGGCGAGAAGATACATACTTGCCGCCAGGGTAACCAAGGTGAATAGGCTTGGACCGAGACGGGTAAACCCCTCAGTATATTTAAGCCCGATGGCCCAGCAAATTTCCAACAATCCAGCGAAAAATAAAGTAAACCATGCAGATGACATTACCAACCTCCTTAATTTTGAAGGCGTCGTCTTGTCTTAACCGGGTACGGCGCATCTCGTCCGGGCATTTACCATGCACTAGGTCATTAAAACACTTAATGAACCACCATACAAATAGCCACCAACTCTTCACAAGTCATCTTTCTAACTGAAAAATCATTTACTTATAATAATCAAGAGACTTTTCGGGCTCAAAAGCAATTTTACAGGACTTTTCCTCATTCTCCCATTCATCAATCAACTTGTACTTAATCGTTTCCAGTCCACCCACGAAGTCATGGTGAGAGTGGTAAGACCATTATAAGAAAACAATCAACTGGTCTAAAAAGTCTGTATACATACAAAGAGTTTGGAGTCCTGGAAAACAATCCGAATTTAGAAGAAGATGTGCTTATTGGGGACCCATCAATGGTGGAGGTAAGGTCGAAACCAATTTAGGTACATGGAAAATCTTCATCGATGGCAAAGAAATAGCTACCTATACCTATTCTCATAAAGAGCTGCAAGACAAAGAGAAACATAATTCAAAGTTTATACAAACTTGCTCCGCTTCATTGTTGTAGCTTGTTTTAAATAGGGACATAACAACTGTCCCTATTTAAAGATTTATTTTTATATTTTAAATAACAATTATTCTATAATAGAAATCTTATCTACTAGCATTATTTCTCCACCAGGAACCACTGGTAGGGTCGAGAACGAAGGACCATCCAACTCGACAACAATGCCTTTACTAAACTTGTTAAAATAATTTTTAACTTCTCTATCGTCTATACTGACTTTAACATTTAACTGATCACTATCAAATGATCTTCCAGTAATAGTATAATATATTTCTCCACATGGCATGCTTACTTCAACACTGTCTCCACTCAAAACATCATAGGAGTTACTGTGGGCTTCTGTTCCTTTATAAATCCTTACATTGAACCTTGCATCATCATCTGTAATACTTCCATCTGCAAGAGATGTACTAAGCTCTAGTTTTAAGTTAACATTGCAAGAGTCAGTACTGGCAAATGAAGATAATGATCCTAATAAAGTAAAAGCAATTAATAGTTTTTTTCATTTTATTCTCCTGTTCATTTAAGTAATGGTTTATATCCTAACCGTGTTCAATATTTCTTTGTCTTGCCATAGATGTGAATCAAATCTTGATATTAAAGACGATCCTTCGTGATCGAAGTGAAGTTCGTTTGAAGTCTCTGTATTTCTAAACAGAGACTTATTCGCTATCTAGGAGTTTTAATTTTTAACTTCAGCTTCAAAAAGGTAGGGTTTAGATAAGTCACTCGCTAACTTTAAATTACTAGGAATAGAGCTATCAACTTTACACAGAGCTTGATAAATTTCATTATCAAGATTCCAAAACCAAACCATATTTTCATAAGGAACTGCTGTCATAAAACACTGTCCCTCAATAAAGAAACTAATTTCATCACTAGGTAAATAGTCGCTTGTACAATACCAATCGCCAAAACAAGGAAAAGATATGGCCTTTTTTGTGTAATCATCTAAAGCAAAAAGGGCGATTTTTTCGGTATAGTTTTCTGGGTCGGTGACACTGCCCGGTACTGAGAGAGGAGAATAATCAACACACTGAAGATACTCTACATCCCCACCAATTTGAAAAATGAAAAAGTCCCGCAAGTCATCTTTACTGCTAACATTGCGCAGGCCAAAACTATCACATCCCTCATAGATGAAACCCTTAAGAATCTTTAGCCACAAAATATTTGGTAAAGAACTCCACTGGGGCGCATAAGTGCCAGTATTTTGATAATTTAAGATTAGAACTGCAGCTTTTGATTTCATATAGGTACCTTATTTAGTGATTGAACTGCGGTTGTCAAAAAGCCAATGGTTTATATCCAAACCGTGTTATTAAGCTCTTTGTATTTCTATTCATGGCCAGAAAAGCGTGCTTTTCTAGCTATTTTACTAAGCGCACCCCAAGGCTTGAGATGCCTCTTTCTACAGCCGTAAGCTGGGATTTCATTTTATAGAGAAGGTCTCTCAACTCAATTCTATATAGTGTTGAGAAGCTTAAGTTGTGGCACTTTGTAACCTGTAAGATCATACCCCATTCTAACACATCAATGAGATTACAAAGGCAATGATCTGTATTGAAACCAGGCTAAAGTTTAAGCAACATCCTTTAAATCGAAGTCTGGGAACAGAATCACCGCAGGGTGCACTTTTAATGCTATAGCAAGTGCCAGGGCCCTCTCTCTACCAATTTGGCGCACACCACTCTCAAGTGCGGAAATATTACTCTGACTCATCCCTGCTAGTTCAGCAAGTTCTGCCTGAGAAAGCTCTTGCAGCTCTCGAAGAGTTTTGAGCATTTGCCCAGGTGTCAGCTTCTTATTAATTTTTGCTCTAACAAAATCTTTCTGACTCATAATAATCCCTTAATATTTATGAGGTGTTATTTCAAAAACATACACCTCTAAAACCTCACCATTTATTTTATAAGTTACTGAATACCTTGATCAGCAGAGCCATTAACTTTTTAGATCCCTAGATCCTTAATTAGGAAGGTCTCAAAAAAAAAGCCTCTGCATATTGGGTTACGCAGAGGCTCATTATTTTGGAGGAGACTCCCTTTTCTCAATATAGTCGGACACTTACCTTGTCAGACAAGCACATTTAAGCCTAAGAAAAAGGTTTGAAACGGAGACCTTTCGGTTTTACAAATTGACCACTCGGACCACTCAGCCGATATTCTCAATTTCCGCTTTTATTGTTAGCTTGATTTCGTATATGTTGTCGACCAGATTTAAACCGGCTATTGTACGATTTTGCCGACCGTTCCCTGGATCACTTAGTTAAACCCTTCGAGCTACCTCCCTCCACTTCACTTCTCTTCTTAATTCCTCGTCTCTTGCGATTGTTTCCAGTTTTTCAGCAAAAGCGAATTGGTCACAACACTAACGCTACTAAAGGCCATAGCCGCTCCAGCGATGACGGGGCTTAAAAAGCCAAAGGCGGCTAGAGGAATCCCCACAATATTGTAAATAAAGGCCCAAAACAAGTTTTGCTTAATCTTCGAATAGGTTCTTTTAGAAACATCAACGGCGTCAGGAATGAGAAGCGGATTTCCTCTCATTAAAACGATCCCACCAGCATTCACCGCTACATCGGCTCCAGTTGACATCGCAATCCCTATACTAGCGGCGGCCAAGGCCGGAGCGTCATTGATTCCGTCTCCAACCATTGCGACCGTTTCACCTTTTCTTTTCAGCTCCATGACAACTTCGGCTTTGCGGTCAGGGAGTACTTGGGCGTATACTTCGTCAATTCCAAGTTTCTTCGCCACTGCTTGGGCGGCGCCTTCATTGTCTCCTGTTATCATTACCGTCTTTACTCCCAACTCTCTGAGCTTTTCAATAGTCCGTTTCGATACGGTTTTGATCTGATCTTTGAAGGTGACAAAGCCTAAAACCTTTTTCTCAGAAACATCGGCTAAAAAAGAAACTGTTTCTCCAGTGGATTCCCTCTTCTTTGCAGATTCGATTAGCTCTAGGTTTTCAAGATCAAACTCTTCAAAGATCCTCACACTTCCCAGGACATACTCTTTGCCCGCCACTTTAGCCAGAAGGCCTCGTCCTGGAAGAGCCTTAAAATTTTCAGGAGCTTGATTCTCTATATTCTCAAGCGCTGCCCGATCCATAACAGCTCGGGCCAAAGGGTGTTCACTTCCGCTTTGAATAGCAGCCAAAATTGAAAGGAAATTTCGATCCGGCAGCTCAAGAGAGTGAATGTGTTCCAAAGCTGGCTTTCCTTCTGTCAACGTTCCGGTTTTATCGAAGGCGACTGTTGTTACCGAATGAGCGACTTCAAGAGCCTCGGCGTCCTTTATAAGAATACCGGCCTTTGCGCCGACGCCCGTTCCCACCATAATGGAGGTGGGAGTGGCCAACCCCAAGGCACATGGACAAGCGATGACCATTACAGCCACTCCATTGATAATGGCGGCTTCCCAATCACCAGTTGTCGCTCCCCATATCGCCACAGTCGCGGCGGCGATAATCAAAACAATTGGAACGAAATATGAGGCAACCTTGTCCACTAATCTTTGCACCGGCGCTTTAACTGCTTGGGCGTTTTCAACCATGCGAATAATCCTGGCGAGCATTGTTTCCGAACCAAGGGCGCCAACTTCAATTTTCACAAAACCGTCGCCATTGATTGAACCTCCCACCAATTTGTCGCCCACCTGTTTTTCAACAGGCAAGCTTTCTCCTGTGATTAAAGATTCGTCAACAGAGGAAGCGCCTTCAACTAACTGCCCATCCACTGGTATTCTTTCCCCTGGTCTTGCCACCACAATATCTCCGAGCTTCAATTCCTCGACAGGAATTTCAAGCTCTTTCCCTTGTCGGACAACTCTTGCTGTCGCTGGTTGCAGGGCCTGCAAAGCTTTAATAGCTTCGGTGGTTTGCATTTTGGCCTTCGCCTCAAGATATTTACCAAAGAGCACAAGAGTTATAATGACGGCTGAGCTTTCAAAATAAAGATGCATGTCCGACATATGTCCGGCATCACGGAACATAAAGTACAAACTCAGGCCAAAGGCGGCCGAGGTGCCTAAAGCGACCAAAAGCTCCATATTTCCTGTTTTTGCTTTCAAAGCGCCCCATGCGGACTTGTAGAATCTTGCGCCGATAATGAACTGAACAGGAGTGGCCAATGCCAATTGAATCCAAGGAGAAGGCATTGCATGGACACCGAAAAGGTCTAACAACATGGGCAAAGTTAAAGGAAGGGTAAGCATAGTAGAAAGGATTACTGTGAGCTTTTCTCTTTTTAATGCCGCCTCTTTTGCTCCAGTTGCCTCTTTGGTTGAAACGTTTGCTTCATATCCCGCCTTCTTGACTATGCCCATTATTTGATACGCATCCAATTTGGCTGGATCAAATTCAACCTTAGCCTTTTCGGTGGCCAAATTTACTGAGACATCGATAACTCCCTCGTCTTTGGCCAAGTATTTTTCAACTCGAGAAACGCAAGAAGCGCATGTCATGCCTTTTATGTCTAAATCAATGTTCTCTGACATATCTTATTCCTTTTCTCTGCTTTAACGAACTTCCCTACGATACTTTCTGAGCCTCACCTACAGGGTAACCCGCTTCCTCCACCACTTCTTTGATTTGATCAATAGAAGCTTCAGTTTCAACGGCCAAAGTACGTTGTTCAATTTCCGCCTGAAGAGAGATAGACGAATCAAACTCCTTCAAAGCGTCCTCTATATTTCTAAAACAACTCATACAGTGCATCTTTTCGATTTTTAACTTATACATGTATTCTCCTTTTATTTTTTGTGCGAAAATCTCGCCACTTGAAGAAGATACACCTTCCAACCGTTGGAAGGTCAAGCCCAAAGCTTCCAATTGTTTGTAAGCTTGGATATAATAGCTTCATAAAGGCATACCCTTAAAAAAGGAATTATATGAATATAGGTGAAGCGGCGAAGCTGTCCGGAGTAAACGCCAAACTTATCAGACATTATGAAGAGACAGGGGTAGTTCCCAAAGTAAAAAGATCAACTTCGGGATATAGGATTTATTCTGAAACGGATGTAAACATTCTAGCGTTTGTAAAACGCGCTCGAGGATTGGGTTTTTCAATGAAGGAAATAAAAAGACTGGTGGGGCTTTGGAGAAATAAATCGCGAGCAAGCGCCGAAGTTAAATCTATCGCTCTGTCTCATGTTAAAGTCTTGGAAGAAAAGATTCACGAGCTGCAATCAATGGCAAAAACGCTGAAGCATTTGGCGAAGAACTGCCATGGCGACAATAGACCTGATTGCCCAATTTTGGATGAGCTGGGCAAAAAATAGTGGGTATAAGAATTAAAAATTGGTTTTCTTTAAGCAATATTCTTTTTCTTTTAACTTTGGGTTTTCTAGTGATCAATCAAGTTCCCACGATAACGAATAACTTCAAAAAAGAGGGATTGAATTTAGAAAGCCTTAATACTGGTGTTATCAATTCTTCCCCGGCTAATCAGAAAGTTCAGTTTCCACCCCCGAATGGAAAAGCGATGGCCATCTTTTGGTCCACAACCTGTGGTCCCTGCAAATTGGAAATGGCAAGGCTAAAGACTTCTGTTGAAGAAGGAAAAATTCCTAAGCTGGCGCTTTTTGCAATCAATCCTTATGAGACAAATTCTCAAATAAAAAGGTTTTTAGCCGAGAAGAATTTTCCATTCACCTTCATTCAAGATACAGGGATAAGCCAGGCCTTAAATGTACAAGGCACTCCCACCACCGTTTTTATCGATAACGGAAAAGTTATTTCGATGAAAACAGGAATCAGTTTAACAGGTATATGGGATGCTGAAGAATTCTTGAAGGAGTGATTGTTCACAACTGTTTATCTAAATATCCTCAGGCTGTGGCGAACTTAGCCTTGCCATCCGGCCTCCATCTACTGGATAGACCTGTCCAGTGATAAACCCAGCGTCGTCAGAAGCAAGAAAAACGACAAGCGCCGCTACATCTTCAGGTTTTCCAGTCCGGGAGATGGGATGGATTTCGTTTAACTGAGATTTATACTTTGAAGGATCTGCTTTAGAATTAATTAGATTGGAGTTTAATTCTGTGTCGATCCAACCAGGGGCAACAGCATTACAACGGATTCCTTCATATCCATGGTCAACGGCGACGGCCCTAGTAAGCCCATGAAGCCCCGCTTTGGAGGCGCAATACGCGCTGTGTTTGGGATTGGCGCCAATTCCTTCAATTGAGCCGATATTGACAATTGATCCTCGAGATTTGCGCAAAAAAGGAAGAGCCGCTCGAATTGTTAAAAAAGGAGCGGTTAAATTCAGATTTAAGGTTTTCTGCCACTCCTCCAAACTCATTTTTTCAACTGAGACTTCTTGCATGATTCCGGCGCTATTAACCAAAATATCCAGCTGTCCCGCTCGGGCAATAACTTCTAAGACAGCTTTTTCGGGTCCAGAAGGATCAGCAAGGTCTGTTTTAATTCCTTCAAACTCTTCATCTTTGCCTCGTTGCGCCGTGAATACTCGCGCTCCTTCATTACGCAGATGATAGGCTACTGCCTTGCCAATACCAGATCGACCACCTGTAATGAGAGCCACTTTATTTTTGAAACGATTCATTACCAACATCCTTTTCTTCTAAATGATCATTTTTAAAAGCAGTGGGTTATCAGACCCTATACTCTACTTTTCCCCATACATTTGTCTAAACTCTTTCGGACCAACACCCATTTTTTGTATAAAAATTTTCCGAAATGAGCCGACATCTTCATATCCCATATCGTGAGCCACTTCTTCTATCGCTTGGTTGGTGCTCTCCAACAATTCACATGCCTTCTGAATCTTTATCGATTGAATATATTTTAAGGGCGTCAGTCCTGTTGCCCTTACGAATCTTCGAATAAGAGTTCTATTAGTTAAGTTCACGTGGCTTTCTAAATCAGAAAGGGTTATTGAAAGCCGATAATTTTTGTTGATATAGGTTTGGCACTTTTTAACTTCTAAGTCAGGATGATTTAAATCGACATTAAACTTCTTATACCTCCTCTGCTCTCTTGGCGATGTATTCATTACGAGCAGATGTCCCAATTCGTGGATTATTTTTTTATTAAAATTGCGCTTAATGATATGAAACGCCAAGTCCGTCCAGGCCATCAATCCCCCAGCGAAAATTATCTTTCCATTGTTAATCAGAATCTCATCAGTATTAACACTGTGTTTTGGAAACATTTCTTTAAATTCCCTCTCCATCTCCCAATGGGTGGTAACAGACTCTGACGTGAGAATTCCAGAAGATGCTACAATAAAAGCGCCAGAGCATACCGAGCAGATGGTGGCCTTCTTCTTAAAAAGCTTCTTGATTTTTTCCAATACCTTCTTGTCCGGGTTTAAATAGACTTTCTTATCTATAACTGGAGGCACAATCAAATAATCAATCTGATCGTTTTTCAACTCCTTAAAGGCTTTTGTATCCAGGACAGAAAACTTCAATAAATCTTTTCCACCGATACTGTTCGCCAAGGAAAAGAATTCTGCAAGGCCACTTACGGCCGTTTGAAAACTTCCAGGCAAATTTAAAATAACAATTTTTTTCGCTCTCACCACATGTCACTTATAGCACGAAAAATGTCATTTCTGCCACTACTATTTTTTTGTATCCTTGGTAAATTAGAGAGCGAAACATAGGCAACTAAAAGGAGATGCCTATGAAAAAAGCGTTAATTGTAATAGATGTCCAAAACGAATATTTCCCTGGCGGAAAGCTTGAGCTTTGGGATCTAGATAGAACTCTCAAAAATACAATCGCCCACATTGAAACTGCTAGAAATGAGGGAACACCAGTTATTCTTATTCAACATGAGTATGAAAACGAGGCTCCCTTTTTCCAAAAGGACTCTGAAGGAGCGAAAATTCATGGCAAGGTATTAGCTGCAGCAGGCCAGGACACACCAATAATCAAAAAAAGTTTTGCTGATTCCTTTCATCAAACAAACCTTTCAGAGGTTTTAAAGGAGTTTAAAGCCGAACATTTGTTGATTTGTGGAATGATGACCCAAAACTGCGTAGCGTTTACATCTCTTTCACCTGAAACCCAAAATTTTTCTAAGGTAACAGTTTTAGGTGACGCTTGCACCACATTCAATGAACTCACCCACTCTTTAGCGTTGGATGGATTATCAACATCGAGAGAGGTAGTATCCGAGTCCTAGGTAAGTCCGAGTCCTAGGTAAGAAGGCTTGATCTTGGAATGCCTCATCAAGCAGGCGAGGCTGGAAGAAACCTAGTTTCAGTTCCAAACAAGCAGCATAAAGATGCTGCTGACCCCCGCCCGACAAGGGTTTAGGCCTAGGTTTAAACCCTTGAATTCTCTTTTTTTCATAAGGGCTAGCAGTATCCAAGAATTTTGGAATTAAGAATTTTGCTGTTTGAGGTAACGAAATCTTCCTGCAATCAAGGCAAAAATTGGGGGCGACCTTTAGGGGGAGCCGATTTTTTCCTTGATTGCAAAGGAAGCGAAGTGGATGCTTTGGCTACACAATGAGAATCACATGCTTTAAAAGCGCCATAAGAAATAAATTCCAACCAAGAAATAAAAATTTTCTATAAAGAAGTTTATCAATGCAAGTCCTAAGGAAAGCAGAGAAAGCAGGCCAAACAATATGGATTTCATGATGGCCTCACTTACTGTAGTTAGCTAAGAAGTCGTGCACGACGGCAAGCTTCGATTTTTCAAGAGCATCAATCATTTGCTTGCAGCTCTCCTTAACTTCCATTTGGGGATCGTGTCCCTCTAAAAATTCATTCCTATCACTCCAGGAATAACCCAAGGCATTAATAAATTTTCTGATGTAGTCCCGCTTAATGTAGGCCCTTCCATTCTCAGTGTGATTGATCGTTGTCTGAGGAACACCAACTACCTCGGCAGCATTTCTTTGAGAAAGCTTTCGGGATAAACGCATTCGTTTAAGCGCTTCTGATTCCTTCGTTAGTTTTTTAATTCGGCTTCGTTTTGGCATTTTAGACCTCCTTATGTCCGGCCAAACCACGCAGAGTGGTCCCAAGAAGTGGTCCAAGGACCACTTTGCGTGTCCCGCTCCCAGAGCGGTTTTTGGTTGGCTTTGATAGTCGACGAGAAAGAGGGTGTGTGGATTTGTGCTTGGTGAAATGTCATGCTTTGCAGCACAAGCACACCATCAAGCACAAAACAAGCCAACGAGGGTTAGTGTGGGACAGTTCCAGACAGTTTTAAGAATTTGAAACTTGGTAAGTTGTTGAAACCTTATTTGAATGATTTCAATTAGATAAAAAAAAAGGCCATCGATCGTTCAATCAATGGCCTATTTTTGTGGAGGAGATTCCCCACCTCCAGAACAATCAACTACTTAGGACACCCAACAAGCACGTTTAAGCCCAAGAAAATAGTTTGAAACGGAAAAACTGCGGTTTTACAGGTCCGACCACTCGGACCACTCAGAAAATATCCATATTATTCTCTTGCTAACACCTCTCGGGCTGGAGGGGGCGGAATATCTACTTGCGTCACCACTTATTCAAGTATACACTTGATTACAACGTAAAGAGGAAATATGGGAAGAAAAGAATTAAAAGAAAGCTTTTTCCAAGAAAGCGCTCAGATTTTTAAGCTATTAAGCTCTCCGATTCGCTTAAAGCTCATTAATTACATCTCCTTTTGTCCAAGAACAGTTGAAAGCTGCGCTGATAGATTTAACCAGTCTATTCAGAACACCTCGTTGCATCTTATAGCCTTGGCAAAAGCAGGTATTTTAAGCGTTGAAAAACATAAAAACTTTCGAATTTATTCATTACAGGAAAAGAACGTCTTAGATCTAATTTCGTCGCAATTAATTGCCGGCAGCAGGCCTTTGTTAAAAGACGATCTTTATTGGAAAGAAGGTCTTGATAGTTTGGCTCAAGGAATAAAAACACAAAAGGTTTCATTGATCGACCTGCGTGAAGAAGCCGAAATATCCTATATTCCGGTCATAACCGCCATTCCATATCATGGAAAGCCTTCTCATTTGAAAACATTTCTTCAAGATTTTAATCCAAAGAAGCCTCTGGTTTTCTTCTGTCGCGGCTCTTGGTGTGAACGAATGACATCTTCTGTCGAGGCAGCGAACAGAATCAAGTATAACGTAAAGGGAGCAGGTTTTAGCGCCTTACAGTTAGAGATGCTAAATTTAAATCTCGCAAATTAAATGAAACAGCTAAAAGGATTTTTAATATGAAAAAATGGTTCTCCGGTGGAAATATAATATTTCTTTTACTTTTAGGTTTTCTAATTGCTAATCAGGCTCCCACAATAGCCAACAATTTCCGAAAAGAAGGCTCGAAACTTGAAGGTCTGAAAAGCCTTGTTATCAACTCCGAGAAGGAGGGTCAAACAGCTGAATTTCCTCCCATAGAGAAAAAGGCTATGGCCATATTCTGGTCGACTACCTGCGCTCCCTGCAAATTGGAGATGGCAAGACTAAAGTCATCGGTGGAAAACGGAAAAATTCCAAAATCCTCGTTATTTGCGATCAATCCTTTTGAAGGAAGAAGCGAAATCAAAAAATTCTTAGCCAAAAATGACTACCCCTTCACTTTTATTGAAGCTCCAGGAATTAGCCAGGCCCTGAATGTTCGAGGAACACCTACTACATTATTTATTGAGAAGGGAAAAGTTTTATCTATTAAAACAGGCATTAGCTTAACTGGCATCTGGAAAGCAGAAGCTTTTTTTGAGAAATAAAAAAATTTGCCAAAAAATGTATTCAAGTATCAACTTGAATACACAAGAAGGGTGTTATGAAGAATTTAATTTACGTATTATTGTTAACTTTCTCAAGCATGGTTTTTTCTCAAGAGCCTAAGGTTGAAATTGGCGCTCACGCTTTTACAACTGACAACAAACATTTGCTGGCCGTTACGTTTGAGAACAAGGAAGGTTGGCACACCTATTGGAAAAATCCGGGAGACGCCGGAATGCCTCCAGAATTTGAGTTCTCCCTCGCCGGAGAAGAAATTGAGCTAAAGGAACTTGAATGGCCGGCGCCAAAAAGATTCAATGAGCCAGGAGGACTCACTGTTTATGGCTATGACGGCGTCTATTCAATATTTTTTGAACTGAACCAAGACCAAATAGAAAAAAACGCCCTAGAACCGTTATCCATAAAGGTCAAATGGTTGGTGTGTGAAAATATTTGCCTGCCAGAAGAAGCGGATTTGTCACTCCTCATAAAGTCAAACGCAAACGGCGGCATCGCAGGGAAAACGGGGGCGCTCCCGGCGGATTTAGGCCAAATAAAATCTTCCCTTTCCTTGTTGCCAACACTTAAAAGCGAGAGCGAAGAACTCCAAGTGTTTATAGCAAGCTCTTCCAAAAAGAATGAGCTCCAACTGCAATACATTCTCAAGAATGCGGACGCCAAAACTCTAAAAGAAGATTCAAATCTTTTAACACCTTTTAATTCGCCGCTTTTGTCTTTCAAGGATGAAAGGCTTTATTTCGACAGAGAAGGCGGCTCAATTTATGGAGTTATGGATGTAGAATGGGACGGAGAATTCCATGATCCACCAGTGCCACTTCCATTGGATGGAATTTTTCCCTCTCCCGTAAAAATTGACTTTCTTTTCAACACAAAAGACGCCAAGGCGATGGTAATTCAAAAGGACTTCAAAAGCTTCTCAACAGCAGGGCAAAAGTCTTTTCAAAACTACCTGGGCAACCTTGAGCCAATTAAAGCGGACGCCTCAACCGATAACCTGAATTCAACCCCGTCCACTCAATCTTTCGGCTCCTTGGGCTATATTCTTCTCATGGCCTTTTTGGGAGGGTTAATTTTAAACTTCATGCCCTGCGTGTTGCCTGTCGTTTCTTTGAAGCTTTTTGGACTTATAAAACAGTCCGGAGCGACTAACCAAGAAATTTTAAAAAGCAACCTGTTATACACAGGAGGAATCATAGCAACTTTTTGGGCCTTGGCCGTTGCGGTTTTGATCCTAAAAGCTTCAGGCGAAGAAGTGGGATGGGGATTTCAATTGCAATCACCTTTCTTTGTGCTCATAGTTTCTGCTGTTATTTTTGTTATGGCCCTTAACATGTTTGGCCTATTTGAATTTGGAACACCCGCAGGAAAGTTGGCCGGTTCGGTTCAATTCAAAAAGGGACCTTTAAAGGACTTTTCGAGTGGAATCCTTGCGACCATATTGTCAACTCCTTGTTCCGCCCCACTGCTTGGAACCGCGCTTACCTTTGCCTTTACCACCTCCAATTTTAATATTTTTCTAATTCTGACCTTTACCGGGATTGGCCTTGCATCTCCTTTTATTGTCACCGCTTTTTTCCCTCGACTGATATCTTTTTTGCCTAAACCTGGCCTATGGATGGATCATCTGAAAAAGTTTTTGGGTCTTGCCCTTTTATTCACCTTTGCTTGGTTATACAGCGTGCTTTCAGCTCAAATCGATTACACTTCCCTTGGGATTCAAATAAACCTTATTTTCATCATGACCTTTTTCGCCTTTTTCTTGCGAAGAAACATCACCAAGAATGCGCTTGCAAACATTTTGGCTTTTTCCATTCCCCTGGCGCTGATCACCGCGACTTTAACCTCCGAAAACTTGAACGCGCGCTCCAAACACGAAGCGATCGTCGCGCAATCAGGAGAATTGAATTGGCAATCTTGGTCCGAAGAGAAGATGAAAGCTCTTAAAGGCGAATGGGTTTTTATGGATTTCACCGCCGACTGGTGCCTCACCTGCAAAGTGAATGAAAAACTGGTGATCAACACGGCCTCGTTCAAGGATTTTATAGCGGAAAAAGAAGTTAAACTGCTTTTGGCGGATTGGACTAGAAGGGACCAGAAGATCACCAAGTTCTTGAAGAAAAACGGACTAGTTGGAGTGCCCGCCTACTTCATTCAAAGCCCCAGCGGGGAGCTGTACAACTTAGGCGAGACAATATCTTTGCACAAAATAGAGAGGATTATCAAAAACTAAAACCGCAATTCAGGAGGCGTAGATGTTTACTATTAAAAGAATTCTTCCCATCACCTTAATTTTGGGAGCCTTGCTGACCCCATTGTTGAAAAGTCAGGCGAATGAATCGAAAATCGAACCGCAAAAGATCGCGATACAGGTTTCCAAGCCCAGGCATGTGAAAGGAGTTCTAAAGATGCTCCAAGACATGAAAGCGGACAAGACCAAGTTGAGATATACCGTCGCCAAAGTCGTGATACATGGACAAGCGGTCCATGAAGTCAAAAAAGACTCACCCCTGAAAGACTTGATAATACAGTCCAAGAAAAACAACGTTACCGTAGCTGTGTGCAACGAGGCCATCACAAGATTGAAAATACCGAAAGAGGATCTCCTCCCCATGGTGGAGGTGGTTGGGAACGCTTTTTATGAAATGCTTAGATTAAAGAGTTTGGGTTACAACGCGCTAGAACTATAATTGCGTGATGCCCGCGAATCTTAATCCGCGGGCCCTTTTTTCAGTTTTTCTTCTCGAACAAATAACGATACCCTAACATTCCCACAAACATGCATCCCACGAAAATCAACAAAAGCGGCTGTAAAGTCACGATATTCACGAGTCCAGGCCCTGGACATACACCCAAAATACCCCAACCGATCCCAAACAACGCGGCTCCCAAAACAAGCTTCAGATCGAAATCCGATCTTGTGGGCAGGTGAAATTTGTTGTCTAGAGCAGGCGCTCCCCTTTTTAAAATAATTTTAAAAAGAACAAGGTTGACGGCGACAGCGCCCCCCATGACAAACAACAAACGCATGTCCCAGTCTCCAAAGAGATCAAGAAATCCAATAACAATATTAGGATTTGTCATGCCAGACACCACTAGCCCTACGGCAAAAACAACTCCCGCTAGAAAGCTTACAAAGTTTTTCATAATAATCCTCTTAGGGTGACGGTCAAAATGCCGAAAAACATAAACGTCAAGGTGGCCACGAAGCTTCTTTTTGATAGACGTGGCAGGCCGCAAACCCCATGTCCCGAGGTGCATCCGCTTCCCATGCGCGTGCCAAACCCCACGAGTAGGCCCGCGACAACCCCGTGCCAGACGGAGAAGTTCTTTAAGTCGTAGCTAAAGAGCTCAGGCTTCGCAATCAATAGCGCCGCTCCCCCGAACAGCAGCCCTCCTACAAAGGCGAAGCGCCAACTTTTATCTCCGGGAGGACCTACCAGGGCTCCCATAAAAATGCCGCTAACGCCCGCAATTCGTCCAAGTCCCCCGAGCATGAGGCTTGCGGAAATTCCAATTAAAACTCCCCCTACGAGGGCCTGTAAATATGGATGCGTATTTTCTCCTTATTGTTTATCTTCAATAATTAATGGAATCTTTAAGTAGCGAACGCCGTTGCCTGCCGGCTCAGGAAGTTTGCCGCCGTCAATATTTACTTGGATGGCGGGCAGCAAGAGCTTTGGAGCGGCAAGTGTTGCGTCTTTCTCGGCTCGAAACTTGATGTAATTCTCCTTAGACACGGAAGCGTTTATTTGAATATTGTCCGCCTTTTGCCGGCCAATCGTCGTTTCAAACTCCAAGTCCCTTCCACCCGGCTGATAATCGTGTCCCACAAAGACTCTTGTCTCGTCTGGAAGTACAAATAATTTTTTGTGAATGGAGTGGTAGAGATCAGAAGCACTTCCTTGCGGGAAGTCCACTCGTGCCGTTCCAAAGTCCGGCATAAAGAGCGTATCTCCGACAAAAATCGCATCACCAACTAAATAAGAAACGCAAGCGGGAGTGTGTCCGGGGGTATGGAGCGCCTTAAAACTTAAAGATCCTGCCTGCTCCTCTTCTCCGTCTCTGAAGAGACGGTCAAACTGTGCTCCATCAGTTTTTAGACTCGCTAAATTGAATCTCTCTTTGAAGAACTTTTGTGTCTTCACTATATTCTCTCCAACACCAATCTTCAGCCCTGGAAACTTTTGGCGCAAAAAATGCGAAGAGCTTAAGTGATCCGCATGGGCGTGAGTTTCCAAAGCAAAATGAGGCCTCAACCTCTCCATTTCAACAAAGCGCAGTATTTCATCGAGTGAATCAAAGCTGATTTTCCCTGAATTCGGATCGTAGTTCAACACTGGATCAATGATAATTGCGTCCTTTGAGGCAACATCGTACACTATATAAGTTAAAGTTGACGTTTGAGCGTCGAAAAAGGCTTTTACAGATAGTTTCATAGCTAGCTCCTTTGGGGGCGTACTTTTAATTACTTATAATGTCATAATTTAATGCATAAAACTTTGATGGCCTTCAAGGTTTTAGACCTAAACGGATGGAAAATGATAGATCTTTTCTCACCAGAACTTGATCAACTCAAAAAACGGGAATTCAAGCGCAACGAGACAATTTATGACCAGGGAGACGACCCCAGAGCGCTATACCTTATTGAGGAAGGCATAGTGGGACTCACCCACACCTCCGAAACCGGACATGATACGCTATTTCGGGTTTTTTCCAAAGGCTATATATTCGGCCACCGCTCCTTACTCGCCCAAGAAAAATATCACGCAAGCGCTGTTTGTTTAACCTCCGCCAAAATTTACGAGATTTCAGAGCCGGAGTTCAAAAAAATATACGAGAAAAACCCCGAAATTCTGCGAAAGCTCGCAAAAGTGTTGGCCAAAGAGCTTGGAGCTTCCGAGCTTAGAATTTCAGGACTCCAAGACAAATCGGCCCACCATCGCATCGTGGAGAGCTTGGTGTTTTTGAAACTCAAACACCCAGAGTATACTTGGACTCGCAAAGAGATCGCGGATTTCGCGGGTTCAACTTTGGAGAGCGTGGTAAGGGTAATTTCATCCATGCAGGAAAAGGGACTTCTGAAAAAAGAAGGCAGAAAATTTCATTTGCTGGATTATGAAAAGGCTTTAGAAGCGGCTTCCTCTATTTGATGGCCATCAAAGTAATAAACGAGGCTTAGGACTAAACTAAAGGCTAACTGGAGAATACTTATGGTTTTAGGTTATCTTTTAGCGGTTTTTATCGGAATAAGTTTAGGTCTTTTAGGAGGCGGTGGTTCAATTCTCACTGTCCCCATTTTAGTTTACGCCATGGATATGGACCCAAAGCTTGCCATAGCGTTGAGCCTGGCAATCGTTGGCACCACCAGCTTGATCGGGGTTTGGAGGCATAAAACGGCCGGAAATGTCGCTTTTAAGAAAGCTTTTGTCTTCGCCGGATCAGCTATGCTTGGAACTTTTCTAGGAGCGAAAGCGTCTGTCTTCTTTACCGGAGAATTTCAACTAGGGCTGTTTGCCGTCATCATGCTTTTGGCCTCTTTCTTTATGCTTCGGCCTGTAAAAATGAATGAAACCGGGCAAAAGAAAGATGTTCAGAAGTGGGCTCCTCTTTTAATCTCCGCCTTCGGAGTTGGCATCCTCACTGGACTGGTTGGCGTGGGCGGAGGTTTTTTGATCGTACCCGCATTGGTTTTCCTGGGCGGGGTGAACATGAAAAAAGCGGTTGGCACCTCTCTTTTGGTTATTAGTCTTAATTCATTCAGCGGATTTGCGGGCTATATTTCTCTTTTGGAGATTCCGTGGGGCTTCCTTTTAAAATTCACTTCTTTTTCAATCTTGGGTGTGGTGATTGGGTCTTACGCGGTGAAGTTTGTCTCCCAAGAGAAATTAAAAGTGGCTTTCGGTGTCTTCCTCATTCTCATGGGAGCTTTCATTATTTATCAGAATCTTGGGTTTTAAAAATTTAAGAGCCTCCCATATCCCTTTCAACCGGAAAATGAAGTTCATTCCAACGCTTCATGCCGCCATCAAGGCTATAGGCATTTTTAAGGCCTTTTTCCATGGCCAATTTGGTTGCCTTTGCGGATCGCATGCCTGATCCGCAAACAAAAACAGTGTCACGATCTTTGTCTTGATAGCGCTTCAACTTCTCCTCCAACTCCTCCCCCAATGTGGCGAGATCCGCTTCAGGTATATGCCCCAGCTGATTATTAAACTCGTCCAAGCCTCGCACATCAACGACTCTTAAATGGCCAAGCTTTGAATGTGTTTCCTCGGGAGTAATGGTGGGTATCCCCGTTTTGACTCCTTTGTTGACTATATTTTCTTTTTCGCGCAACCCGCATTGAAGGTTGGCGGGAACCGCTTCATGTATCTTTTTTGGATTTGCCAAATTGAGATTGGCCATTATTTCTTTGAACTTCTCTTTATCTATTGAAAGACTCAACCTTGGATTATGCTTTTGCTCCATCTCAATCGAAGTCTTGGTGAACCCTTTATAATCATGGGCGGGAAAAACAGTCGTAACAGACGGGAAATCAAACAAGCGCTCTCTAACACTGTGGAAGAGTTTCTCACTTGATCCATCCTGAAAGTCCGTCCTCCCACATCCTCTTACCAGTAAAGCGTCGCCAGTAAAAACCATATCTTCAACCTTAAAGCTCATACACCCTGCCGTGTGCCCTGGGGTGCTTAAAGCTTTTACTTTTCTGCCGCCGAATTCAAGCTCTTGTCCATCTTCAAGCAGGATATCCGCGCAGCTATTGTTATAGACACCGCTTATAGCGACTTTCGCTCCAGTTCTCTTTCTTATTTCACCTGACCCGGTAATATGATCCGCATGAATATGCGTGTCTAAAACATATTTAAGCTTCAGATCCAGTTCTTTAACCAGGCCCACATCTCTTTCCACCATTTCGACAACGGGGTCGATGATTATGGCCTCTCTTGTTTCCGGATCTCCCAAAAGATATGTATAAGATGACGTTTCCCTCTCAAAAAGCTGATGAAATATTATTTGACTCATAAAGCCCCCTTTTTTTTTTACTATATGACGTGAAAACTTCGCGCCATTACTTGCCAATTTTTAAATACGCCCACCCTTTGGCCTGTTTATCTATGATTTCCACAAGTCCGGCCGGAACCGTCCCCGCGAAACCAACCAAATCAGATTTTTTTGCTCCCTTTCTTTTCATCGTGTTTTCGCAGGCCAAAAACTCTACGCCTGACGCCGCGATTTTCCTCATTCGCTCAACCTGAAAGCCTGTTTTCTTGAGTAGAATTCCTAACGCTCCCCCGTGGACGACAACTTCAAGTTGAGAAGCCGATCCTACACTTTTCTTCACGTTTTCGAGGTTATTAAGCAGGGATTGCCAATCCTTTTTGTCACTGCTGGTGATATCGAATACAACGTTATAATCATTTGCGTAGGCTTCTCCTAAAAAGACTATTAGTACTACTGGCAAAAGGATCAATTTATACATAGCTTTCATTCAATCTCCTTATTTTCTAAAATATTGTGATCTTACTGTTCCTGATAGGTCTTCCCCAATAAACCGATTCAAAGCGGGTGAAGTTATGATGGGCGAGTTTTTCGCGAGATACTTCCTAACCGCTTCATGCGCGTCAAATTCTTTTATCTCGATATCGCGTCCATTTGGAATCCTACAAAGCGTGGTATCCGGATCTCCCTCCCGAACACATGTTGTGACACTGTAAAGCCTGTGTTCGACTAGCGGCTGTCCTCCAACCAGAACCTCTTTGACTCTCTTCATCGCGGGCGCTGAGGAATTAAAAACCACCTTTAGGCCGGAAACCCGTGGCAGCCAACCTCCAAAAAGATTTTCAGCGTCTTCTGAAAACACGTTTTCAATTTCTCTCTCCAAGAAATTTTTAATTTGCTTTCCAGTCAATTTCCCGGTTTTTATAGGTGTGGTTATCGGGAAAAAATTCCAAAGATCTTTTTCCCGAATAGAGCCTGGTACAACTGGATGCGCGAAACGGAAACCATTCGAAAAGGCCAAATCCGTGCCGGTTGAAGCTCTGAGAGCGTCCGCCAACAAGGCGTCTAGACTTGTTTCTATCACATTGTATCTGGCAAGTGTGACCTTGGTCTCTCCAATTACTTTGTCGAGTTTTTTATCAAGAGGGCTCAGTGTCTCTTTGACGACTTTCAAAACTTGCCTATCTTTTTGGAAGTCCTTGGCCTTCAGCTCAATAAGATTCCAACTTTTTTTAAGCTTGCCGCTTTCGCTCTTATATACGTCCAGCTTTCCTAGAAATGATCCAAAAGCTCCTGGCTCCACCACCCATGTATCTCCTTTCACGATAGGTTCATAGGTTCTTTCGTGAGTGTCGCTGGAGAACAACACATCGACTCCTTTTACCGTTTCAGCAAGCTTCACGGCCTTCGGAAGTCCTATATGTGTTACCAAGAAGACGCCGTCCACGTGTTCTTTTCTTCTTAAATTATCTATCAAGGGTTGCAGAATTTCGGCTCCTTTATAAGAGAAGCCCTTGCTAAACGTTGGCGGCTGCCGATTAGGAACGTCAGGATCGGTAAATCCTATAAATGCGAGCTTTAGCCCCTTTTTTTCAATAATCTTGTAAGGCGCGAAAACTCTTTTCTCTGTTTTTGTATCGAAGATATTCGCGGCCAAGAATGGAAACTTCAGCCGCTTAGAAATTTCCTTAAAGCGCTTTGTTCCGTATACAACCTCCCAATTCCCTGGGATGGCGAAATCGAAGTCCAAAGCGTTAAGGATGGGTATTGCGACCTCGCCTTCGGAAACAGCTACGTCCGCGCTTCCTTGAATAGTGTCTCCAGCGTCAAAAAACACCGTACCATCAGAATTTTGGGACTGGATCTCTTTCACCGCGGAAGCAATTCTCGCTGCTCCTCCGGCGATTTCAACCGTTTGCTCTTCTCCGCCATTCTTTGACCAGAACATTTCAGGATGTTCTTCAAACTGTCCGTGAATATCGCCGATATAAAGTAGAGAAACCCGCTCTTTTCCTTTACCTGGATCAATATTCGCGCAGGCTCCCATCAGAAGTAACAGAATGCCAATCGGTGGAAACATTTTTTTCCTAATCACAAGATCTCCTTATTTTTTCTTTGACTCAAAGCCTATTCAAGCATAGACTTGAATTGATTTCAACCCTTGTTTTAGGATTGCTTATGAGTTTTCTTTCACCCCAATACACTTTATTGGCTGGAATAGTTCTTGCTCTTTTACTTCCATATAATAAAAGCAGAGAGAGCAAGGCGAGGTTGTGGAGTTCAAAACTTTTGCAGGTAAGTGTTATCCTTTTGGGAGCTTCTCTAAATTTCAACTCCGTCCTAAAACAAGGTGCCAACGGTGCCGGTTTAACTTTTATCAGCATTATTTTTGTTTTCGTCTTAGGACTCTTGGGAGTTAAATGGTTAAAAATGAACAAAGATCAAGGAACCCTCATCACCATGGGGACCGCGATATGCGGCGGCAGCGCCATCGGAGCCTTGGCTCCCGTAATCGCCGCCGACGGACTTGCGATAGCAGTTTCCATGGGAGTTGTGTTCCTTTTAAACGCCGTGGCGGTTTTCATATTCCCATTTTTTGGAGAAATGCTTGCTCTTAGCCAAGAACAGTTTGGGTTATGGTCGGCCCTCGCGATACACGACACAAGCTCCGTCGTCGCCGCTTCTTCAATTTATGGATCAAAAGCTTTGGAAGTGGCCACAACTGTAAAACTAACAAGAGCCTTGTGGATAGTGCCCGTCACCTTGTTTTTTAGTGTTTACTCCAGGAAAGATGGAAGCACCAAAGTTAAGCTACCTTGGTTTATTTTCGGTTTTTTGGCGCTCTCGCTTATCTTCACATTTTTCGACCTTCCTCTGGAACTGCAAGAAACCCTAAAAAAGATATCGAAGGCCGGCTTTGCCATCACTTTGTTTCTAATTGGACTAACTTTCAGCATGAATAAAATCAGGCAGGTTGGAGCTAGACCCCTGATATTTGGGGTCGTACTGTGGATACTCGTCAGCTTCGCATCTTTATTCCTTGTCCAATACGCAAACGTTTTTCAATCTTGAACGACAGAAGGATACTCATGAAAAAATTTATTGCTTTCATTTTGACCACTTTTTCCACAGCAGCTATCTCGAATACTGAGCTAAACGAAATCTATTCTCAAGTTAGTAACGGGAAGGCGATTATTGTCGACGTTCGTGAGAAGAGTGAATTAGAACAAGGAATGGTAAAGGGAGCGGTATGGCTTCCTTTATCTAAAGTGAAATCAGCAAAAGAATGGGAGAAAGAGATTAAAAAGCTGGCAAAAGACAAAAATATTTTCCTTTACTGCCGGAGTGGAAGCAGAGCTGAGTTAGTGAGAAAGATGCTTGAGAACAAGGGCATTGAAGCCAAAAACATTGGCGGTTTTAAAGACTTGAAAAAAGCTTTTCCCATTGAAAGAGGAACTCGATTTTAACAGCACGATGACGTCGCAAGGAGATTTATGAAAAACAAAATTCACTTTAAGGTTTTTAGAGTTATGCTAAGTCTGATTTTTGTGGTCGCTGGATTCGGTCACCTGTTTTCTCCGAACAAGCTCGTTCACCGTTTGGAGGCGTCACCGGGTTGGCCCCTTTTGCAACATTTCTTTGACCCCACCTTTCTCATCGTCGCCACGGGCGCGGTTTTATTGGCAGGAGGGATTGGTTTGATGTTCAACCTAAAGCCTCAGTGGAGTTCGCTCGCGCTAATGGGAGTGTTGATTCCTATCACATTAACGGCGCAAACGAGCGTCGAGTCTTTAGGCCCTTTGTTCAAAAATGTCGCCATTATGGGCGGTCTAATTTTGGTATTTTTTGAAAACCGGGCGTTGGCGACGGTTAATCACAATCATGTTGAATCATAGGAGCGAATTTATGAAAACAAAGGCGCTATTCTTATTGGCTTTGGTCTTTTTGACCTTTTCCTCACAATCAATGGCCAAACAATCACAAAAAGTGGCCTTTTTGGTTAGGCAAACAAATCATCTGAAAGCCGCCATTTTAACTTTGGAACAAATGAGAAAGGGAAAGTTCCCTATCAACTATGACTCGGCTGTAATCGTTGTCTGTGGAGGCAAAGGCGTCAACGCCCTTAAAAAAGAAAGTTCCATGTCTCGAGAGCTATTCAAATCAACACCAAAGAATGTTGAGGTCAAAGCATGTGGTATAACACTGAAAAAGATGAACTTGAAGAAAGAACATTTACACTCCAATGTCGTCATCGTTGAAAATGGCCTGTATGAAATGATTCGATTAAAAACCGAAGGTTTTATCTCGGTAGATCTCTAAAACAAAACTTCAGAGAGCTCCCTTTGAATTTCTTGCACTCGGCATAAGGATTGCAATATATGACCAAAAAAAGTAGGGAGGAACCGCCATGTATTTTAAAATGTTTAAAGCCCAGGGTCTTGCCCACCTATCGTATATGTTAGGTAATCAAGGAAGCGCAATTATCGTCGATCCTAAAAGAGATATTAGCGAATACCTGGAGGCAGCGCAGTCTGAGGGTTTCAAAATAAAGTATATATTGGAAACCCACCGTCAAGAAGACTTCGTCATGGGAAGCGCTGGCCTCAAGGAAGTCACCGGAGCGAAAATAGTCGGAGGTTCTCATGAAATTTTTAAACATTGTGATTTAAATCTGAAAGAAAATGAAAGTCTTGAAGTCGGAGATTTTACTCTCAAGGTTCTGGATACCCCTGGCCACACTCCTGAAAGTGTCACCTACGCTCTTTACCTTAAGGGCAGGGAGGATTGCTGGGGTTTATTTACAGGTGACGCTTTATTTATAGGTGATACAGGAAGAACCGACTTGATAGACCCGGACAAAACTAAAGAAAACGCATTTCTCCTTTATGACTCCATCAATAAAAAGCTAAGGCCTCTGGGAGAGCAAACCCAGCTTTTCCCCGCTCACGGTTCAGGTTCGGTCTGTGGTGGTGCCCTGGCCTCATATGATCGCTCCACCCTAGGTTTTGAGCTGGGCTATAATCCCGTCTTCACTATGAATAAAGACGAATTTGCTCGACATAAACTTCATGAGCGCATTCCAAGGCCTCCCTACTTCGATTTAATGGAGAAAGTTAACTGGGAAGGAGGAAGAGAAATATCAGGAGCGCCCAGCTTTATCTCGCCGCTCTCTCCGGATGATTTCAAAAGAAAGACCAAAAATAACGGCTTGATTATCGACACTCGCCTTCCTGAAGCTTTTGCTTCGGGACATATTGAAGGCTCCTACAGCATATGGCTTGAGGGCCTGGCTGTTTTTGGTGGTTGGATTCTAGAAGAAGACACCGACGTCTACCTTGTGATGGAGCGAGAAAGTGATTTGGATAAAAGCTTTAAATTCCTCTCTCGTTTGGGTGTGGGAAAAATTAAAGGCTTTCTTGCTGGCGGCTTCGAGGCCTGGCGAGACAAAGGGATGCCCATTGAATCTTCTGGGTATATGCCCGTCTCAGAGCTTAGAGACGGCTTAGACGACTATTTGGTTTACGACGTGCGAGAGATTAACGAATACGAAGATGAAGGCCATATACGAGGTTCTAGGCACTGCTATGTCGGACACCTTGAGGATTGCATAGATAAAGCGAACATACCCCACGACCAAAAGATCGTGGTCACCTGCGCTGTCGGGCACCGGGGAGGATTGGGAACCAGTATCTTTTTACGAAAAGGGTATAAAAACGTATATAACCTGGCCGGAGGAATGAATGCCTGGAACCAGTTAAAGCTCGAAACCGAGGGAGGCTAAGCGCCTCCCTTCCATGCAAGTGCTAAAATAGGTTTAAAACGATTAAAACGAGAAGCAATATTGTTCCGAATAAAGCGATAAAATTTCTTTCGGAGATATGAAAAAGCTCCGGTAAGGTTATTTCGCCCTTATTCATCCAATTCTTAACATTTTGCTTTAAAGGCTTTGAGAACTCCGCATACACATACGAACCGACAAACATCCCTCCCATGTAATAAAGTGCGTTCAAATTCCCTTGTCCTAATGCGGCCGCACCGGTACCAGGGCAATACCCAGCAAGTGCGAACCCCAGCCCAAAAATTAGACCACCAATAATATTAGCACCTAGATTTGCAGGTTTGATGTGAGGTTTGGCGAAACCTTTTTCTTTTAGAAAGTAAAAACCTATCATGCCAACCAGAATCGCGGACAACATGACTTTCATCACGGTGAAATCGACCAAGAGCAGTTGTCCCTCAAGGATATGGTATTTGGTGACTCCTCCCTTTTGGAGAAGAAAACCAAACATTACCCCAAATACGACTCCTTGAATTAGCTTTTTCATCTTTCCTCGTTAATACAAAAATTGAGCACCTATAATGCCGCCTATAAAAAAACATAATAGAGAAACCCACGAGCCCAAACTCAATTGAAGAGTCCCGCTAATTCCATGACCGCTCGTACACCCTCCCGCCAATCGCGCGCCAAAGGCCATAAGAATTCCTCCAACCAATCCTGTAATTCCATAGAGGGATGAACCATGAATTTCTTCCCATAATCTAGGAACCCATCTCATTTCAAACTCTCCACCTGTATAAGATGAAATAAAAGATCCTCCAATTACTGAAAGTACGAATACAAGCTCCCATGACAATTCGGGAGGGTTTTCTTGATAATATTTGAGATTTAATGTGTGCTTCTTGGCAAATATTTTTCCTATGAGACCTGCGACCGTTGCATAAGCGGATGACGCTCCTATCGGTTTATTAGAGATAGTGAATGTCAACCAGGCGAGCATACCGATTAATGCCCCCGCAAGATAAGGCGACCAAACGGCCTTGCCAAGCTCTTGAATAATTTCATGATAGTTATTCATAAACTCTTCTTTGTTTTCTTCTGGCGGCAAAAGCAATCATTGATATCACAAGGGTAAAACCAACTACCCAGAGCAAAGGGGAACTTTCGGTGATCGACGGCAAAGTTTCCTTTCCAATATCTGGGTAATCTTTTCGAATAGCCTGAACAAATGGAAATGTGATCACATAAAACAAACCTCCTATGAGCATGCCCAACATTCCCACCAGAGCGTCTTTATGACCTTCACCCACGGCCGACACCCCAGTTCCCGGACAATAGCCATAAAAAACAATTCCAATCCCAAAAAGAACTCCACCGAATATAATCGCCCCCAATTCAGCAGGCTTGATCTGGAGTTCAATGTAACCCAAGTTGTTAAACGTATAAAAACCCACCGCTCCGACCGCTCCGGCCGTCGCCATGATCTTCGCGGCCGTAAAGTCTTTCAATAGAAAGGCTTTTATGATCACATCATGTTTGGCCACTCGCCCTTTTTGCAGTAGAAAGCCGAAGACAAATCCGGTAAGCAACCCTAGAATTAAGGTCATGCCACCCCCTTAGCGTCTCGATAAAGAAACTTAGCCAAAAAGATACCGGTAACCCCGAAGACCGGTACAAAAATCCAGCTTGAGACAGCGAATTGCAACACGCCGCTTATGCCATGCCCACTGGTACACCCCTGAGCGACTCTGGCACCGTACATCATGATAAACCCGCCTAAAAAAGAAAACCACATTCTCTTACCGACACTTTTTCCGAAGCGAGCTTGCCACAAGGGCGGGACTGTCGGATGAACTCTATCGCCTGAGAGCTTGGAGCTTGTATAAGCTCCTAAAAAAACACCTAGTACCAACATCCATTCCCAGTTGAGTTCGGGAGTGTTCTGGGCGAAATACCGAAGCTCATTCGCAACCGGTTCAATTAAAAAAGCGGCGGTATGTTCAAAGGGTGTGGTTATTCCCAAGAAATTATCCGTGCTAAGGTTCGCAAACCAGCTCAAAATTCCAATAAGAGCACCGGTTGTAAATGGCTCCCAATATTTTTTTCTCAACCAATTCATAAAAGTGCCTCCTTGAAACTCTAAACATTACCAAGAATCACACTAGATGATAGGCTGACAAGAATTGATCTAAACGATGTTTAAATACTTCATGAGGAATTTAATAAGCAGTTAACTTTGAATTAAGAAACCTCATAATGTTTGGCTCTACCACGTTTAAGGCACTCTACAGGAATCGACTTCTTTAACACAAACTGAAAAACGTAAGAATAGATTTCCGTTATTCTCATAGCTGTAGATCCACTTATAGTCTTCAGCAAGTCTTTGAGACTTGGCATCATATTGATAGCTTCCATCTTGACTAGAAATGCCTTTTTGACCTCCAGTAAGCTGAAATTCATTTCATAGGAGGCCAGGAATTTGATAAAAAGATCTAAACTCAATTCGGTATAGAGCTGAAAGGCTTAATTTATGACATTTGGCAACCTTTAAGATCACACCCCACTCTACCACACCAATGCGATAATAAAGGCAATGATCTATATTGAAAGCAGGCTAATATCTAAGCAATATCCTTTAAATCAAAGTCTGGGAACAGAATAACCGCAGGGTGCACTTTTAAAGCGATAGCAAGTGCCAAGGCCCTCTCTCTACAAATTTGGCGCACACCACTCTCGCCAACGTCTCAATTCCAAAAGCCCGGGTAACATTTTTAAACTCTCTAAAGCTTTATTCATTAATAACCTCAGTGTTTCTCTGTGCAGTAAGTACATTGAGGAAATTTCTTAGTACACAAAAGAGATTTGAAAAAGATGGACACAAAGTTAAAAGAGACTTTAACTGATGCGGTTTATTTATCGTCGCTTTCGTTTATAAAGTGTCTCTCGTAAAAGTAGATAACAACCATTGTTAAGCCAGTGATCGCCAAGATCGTAAGGTCGCTTTTAGCCTTAACATAAAGAAGTCCGCCTAAAATAACTACGTCGACCGTGATCGCCAATTTTAATATCCAAGGCCTGAAGTTGACTTCGTTTCTATTCGCGTGCCTTAGAACTCCGTAATGGATAAGCAAATCCATTGCGATATAAAAGAAGGCACCCAAAGCTGCTATGCTGGAAACGTCAAAAATCACAGTGAGAAGACCAGCCAAAACTGCAGTATAGACAAGCGTGTGTTTTTGGATAGACCCAGGCATTCCAAAATGCCGGTGGGGCACTAATTCCATATCCGTTAACATCGCAAGCATGCGGGAAACTGCGAACATACTGGCGATAATTCCTGACACTGTTGCAACAATAGCGAGTCCAACCATAACGCTCACACCAAGTGAGCCATACGAAGGTCTTGCCGCTTCTGCTAAAGAGTAGTTTTTTGCTTGCAAGATTTCTTCTAAACTCAAGCTGCTTCCAACGGCAAGTGTCACTAAAATATAAACGACTAAACAAATACCAAGAGCAATCATGATCGCTCTTCCAACATTTTTATGAGGTTCTTTTATTTCGGAACCGCTATTAGTAATAGTGGTAAAGCCTTTGAAGGCCAAAACCCCAAGGGCCACTGCTCCCAAAAAGTTTAAAGGCGAGGTTCCGCTCTGTTCGAAACTTAGCGATGGTAAATCCACCCCGCTGGCATAAAGGCCGCCCAAAGCGAGGAAAAGCAGACCTGCCCCCTTAATCAATGCCATAATAAATGAGAAAGTTTCAATCCATTTATTACTTAAGATATTTACAAGAAAGGATATGATCACCAGACCCAATCCCAGCCAAGGCACGACCTCGGCTCCCCACCCCAAACCTTCAATTTGGATCACATAGTTTCCAAAAGTTCTTGCCACCAGACTCTCGTTTATAATCATGGAAAAGTACATCAACAAAGCACCCCACGCGGTTACCGCGCTTTTGCCATAACATTTCTTAAGGATCATACCGATTCCCCCGGCCGAAGGATACGCGTTAGACATTTTGATATAGGTATATGATGTGAGACCTGCGACGAACCCTGCGGCTACAAACGCCCACATCAAAAGATTGCCGGCAAAAGAGGCCACCTCACCCGTGAGTGCGAAAATTCCGGCCCCAATCATAACCCCGGTTCCCATGGAGACAGCTCCAGTTAATGATAAACTACCTTCTTTGTACCCGCTCATGCTACCCCTTGTTTTTGCCTGTTAAACTGTAAAAGAATGTCGCTGACCAAGTCAGCATAATAAATCCGGTCAAAGACTCAAGCCCAGTCATGACCTTTAAATGTCCTTGTGGGTTAAAGGAACTTAATCCTAAAGTGCTATAAGAGACGGTTGAGAAATAAAAGTAATCTTGGAAAGTATTATCAAATTTACTGGAAAAGCCGCCAAGCCCTAAGTTTACATCAGCAAAATAAAGTCCTCCAGTAAACCAAAGGATCTCCACAATATGAACTGCAAATAACAAAAGCAATACCGCAACACTCCTTAAGAAATGAGAGTGGTCTTTATTGTCTGGCATAATTTTATAAAGCCCCTGTATGCACCAAAAATGCCAACCAATGACCGCAACGATAAGAAAGAAGCTTAAAGCAATAGCAATAAACATTAGGCCTCCTACAGAGCCATTCTCGCGCCGATTAGGAAGAGAGCTTCATTAGTGTCTTCACCTGACTCCTTCAAAAGATCAGCCGTCTCAAAAACTTTTTCTTCCCAGCTGACTCCTATATAAGGAGCGAACTCTCTTACAATTTGGTAGGTAAGCCGCACTCCAAACTCGTATCCATTAATACCTTTTCCAATATTATATTCTTTTATCTTTTCAGTGTAAGCTTCCACTTCAAACCTTGGGATAAGCATGCTTCTCTGAGATAGTCTAAATCCGTACTCAACCTCTAAAATTGTTGATAGCTCTCCCTCATCTCCAAGGTAGGCGGCAGCATCAACCTCAAATTGAAAAGGAGCCATCCCCATTGCGCTTAAAACCAGGAACTCACGATCATCTTTTTTATAAAAAAGATCTTTTCTATAGCCAACTTGAGCGAACCAAAAAGAGTCAACGAGGTATCCATAAAGAAACTCATTGCGAGAGCTTCCCTCACGCCCTAGTTCCGTATTGTAGGTTCCTTCCGTTTCAAAGAAGAACTTGTGATAGTCTGGCCCAATTTGCCAAAATGCGTCCCAAAGTAAAACGTCATTCTTGTCCTCAAAGCGTTCTTCAAGTCGATCAACATAAAAAAATCCAAATACTTGATTATCCTCCACTGGAGTGGTGTCAAAGTTAGTTGGACCAGGTTCGCCAGTGTCTTCATCTAAAGCATATTTTTGAACCCCTTTTATGATTTTTGGCGATTTTTTTTGATGAAAATATTTTGGGAAGCCTCTCTCAAAAGGTTCAATCTCATCAGGTCTATCTTCCAGGTGGTGGTGTGGACTCTGAGGAAACACAGATGGAGAAATAAATAAGATCCAAGCAATAAGTCTAATCATTTCACCCTCACAACTTGGAACATCCCGGCTTCCATGTGATACAAAAAGTGACAGTGGAAGGCCCAGTCCCCTTTTTCAATAGGTGTTATCAAGACTGAAAGTTTTTCACCAGGCTTTACCAATATGGTGTGCTTAAATGGAATTTCGTCATGCTCGGAACCATTTTCAAGTTGCATCCACATTCCATGCAAATGCATTGGATGATCCATCATCGTGTGATTTACGAAGTATAGTCTTAAACGCTCGTTATGTTTAAAGAGCCATGGCCCTGGCTGTTGAGAAAATTTCTTACCATCAAGAGAGAACATATATCTTTCCATGTTGGTGGTAAGATTCACGGTCATTTCGCGATCCACGATTGGCTTATAAGGCTGTGGAGCGGCATTTTTTAAATCTTTATAACTTAAGACCTTCCATCCATCATTTCCAAGACCAAGTCCCGGATCATGAAGACGGTTTTGTGGATTTTTTATAATCATGGCCACTGTTGGCAGGTCTTTTGGAAGAAATGGTTCTGGACCTTTTGGGCCTGGGATGTTTTTAATCTCACTGTCTCTTTTCTTCCTCATTTTTTTCATCATGTGATGGTCCATCTTTCCTACTAAGTTGTCGGCCATCATCGCCATTCCAATTTCCTTCAGCTCTCGGACAGGACGTTCTCTTCTTTTAGGTATCTTAGCTTTCATCTCTTTATCTGGAGCTAGGGTTCCCCTAGCAAATCCGCTTCTGTCTTCAGGCTCTGCAAAGAAAGTGTAGGCCTCTTCTTTAGTAGGTCTTATTAAAACGTCATATGTCTCAGCGACGCCAATCCGAAATTCGTGTACTTTAACAGGTTTTACAGGCTTTCCATCGGCCATTACAACGGTCATGTCCAAACCAGGAATTCTGACATCAAAATTGGTCATCGCGCTCGCGTTAATAACCCGAAGCCTTGTTGTTTGCCCTGGTTTGATTCTACCAAACCAATTCATATCTGGTGAATGCCCATTTATCAGGTACGTGTAGGCATAACCCGTAACGTCGAGTATATCGACAGGACTCATCCTCATCTTGTCCCATGCGAACCATTGTCTTAATGCTTTTTCATTGCCCTCTTTTTTCATATTTTCAAAGAGGTCGAAGATCGTCCTTTTCTGCCAGTTGTAATAGCCTTCAATCTTATGCAGGTTTCTAAAAACGTCGTGTGGATCTTCAAAGGTCCAGTCAGAAAGCACTACAACATGTTCATTGTCGCTTTTTATAGGATCTGCTTCTTTTGGATCTATAATAATTGGGCCATAGGCACCAGTCTGCTCCTGAAAAAATGAGTGACTGTGGTACCAGTATGTTCCATATTGTTGAACTTTAAAGTGATACTCATATGTTTCACCAGGTTTAATACCATTAAAGTTAATTCCTGGGACGCCATCCATTCTAAACGGGAGTAATATTCCATGCCAGTGGATTGAGGCGTGGTCAGTGTCCATCATGTTATTTTTTACATTTAAACGAATTCGATCACCCTCTTTCCATCTTAAAAGAGGGGCAGGAACTGTACCGTTAATGGCGGTAGCTGTGTCCTTTTTGCCGTCTATTTCGATAGGCGTATAGCGATATTCAAGGTCAAAGACCCTGTCATGCTGATCGTTTGATGAGAACTCTAGTCCATCCATAGCCCAGGCGGGTAATGGGAAGCTCGCATTTATTCCTGTTACAAAAACGCCCAGTCCAGCCTGTTTTAAAAATCGACGCCGGTTCATCTCAGTGGGAGACAAAGTTAGATATTTTGACAGTTGGTTCATGTGTTCTCCTTAGCATGAACCTAAGTTCACATAACAAATTTGTCAGTTGAAAGTGCTAGAAAAACGTTAACTTTCTAAATATTTAACCCCGTCCTATCTGATTCCACGTTTTTCTCTCGCCTACTTATTTAGATGAACTTTAATGCCTGCACCATAAGTTGGACCTGTGTGTTCGTTATAACGGTAGTTGATTCCAAATTGGGTTCTCGTCCCTACTTGATAGTAGAGACCCGATTCAAACTCCCAAGCAGAAGATTCTTCCATGCCAAACTTTCCACGAGCCTTGAGGTCAAGAAAGAGCTTACTAACAAGCGGCACTGTTTTACTTAGAGTTACAATCAGCTTTTGATCGCTTCTTATATGCGTTTGAACCTGAACGTTCATAGGAATTGTATAGGCCGCTCCTACAATTGCTTTTGCTCTCGCATCCTCAACCTCCATGCCTCCATAATAATTTAAATAGCGGTTGAGATAGTTCCTATAAACAAGCTCTCCTTCAAAGGTCTCAGGGTCATACTGGTCAACTTCAAAGCTAACATCTACTTGCTGTCTGCCTTTTGATATCTTAACCTCCGCCTCAGCAAAATTAGTACCAATAGTTATTTCACTACTAGTGAAGGCGCTATCATCATGTGTCATGTAGCCAGACCATTTTTTCTCGTCCGCGATCAAGTCCTCCGGACGTTCAAAGCCTTCATACTTTACCAAACGCGCCATTCCCATTTTCATGTGGTAAAGATTATGACAGTGCAGAAACCATATACCAGGCTCATTTGCGTGAAATTCTATTACCACCTCTCCCATGGGTTTTACGTCAACAGTATGGAACTTTGGAGCAAAGTGTCCCTGTCCGTTAAGAACCCGAAAGAAGTGCCCGTGCAAGTGCATTGGATGATGCATCATCGTCTTGTTTTTAAAAGTTATGCGAACGACCTCTCCATATCTAACCATTAAGTATTTTTCTTCTGAAAAAGACTTACCGTTGATAGTCCATGTGTATCTGTCCATGTCTCCGTCTAGCTCGAGGGTATAGTCTCTTCTTGGAAGGTCTAGATCAAACATCGTCATTTCAGGAGACTTGAGCATTGCGTAGCTCAGCCTATTGGTCATGGGCATAGCCTCCAATTCGTCTTCAGATATTTGAGAATCTTTCATGTCCATACCCGAGACGTGGTCGCCATGGCCTCCGTCATTGCCTCCATCGTGGTCTCTCCCGTGTCCGCCTCCGTGGTCCATCCCGTAGGGGCTTGGACGCATTTTCATAGGAACCCTCTCCACGTGATGACCTCTGCCAAGGACCATACTGGCTGAGCCTGTGATGTCTTGGGCCGTTGCCTTAAACTCCAACGCGGCCATTTCAGGCATAGTGAATACAATATCGTATGTTTCAGCAATACCCACCAGAACTTCATTAACTTTCACCGGCTGTACTTTGACACCGTCTTTTTCGATCACTTCAAACTCCCGTAGTTTACCCAAGTTTGCGTAAAAATAAGTGGAAGCTGAGGCATTTATTAGCCGTAACTTAACGCGATCTCCCCCCTTGATCTCTTTGTGATCCTGCTTTTCCCTGCCATTAATCAAAAAAGCGTCATAGCCAACGTCGCTTAAATCCATCGGGCCCATACGGGTCCATTCACTCTGTATAAAATCCCATATCTTCCCGGCTCGAATTGCACCTAAAACCGAGGGGAAGAAGTCTTTTTTATAAGCGTAATAATGCCCCTCCATTTTTAGATTAGCCAATACGTCTTGAGGATGTTCGTTAGTCCAGTCACTCATGACGACCACCAAGTCATGATCAACTTGAACTTGGACGTTGGGCTCCTCAATAACGATCCCTCCGTATAAACCGCGTTGCTCCTGTAATTCAGTGTGGGAGTGATACCAATATGTTCCTGCATGAGTGATCGGAAAACGAAAGACATGGGTTTTGCCAGGCTCGATAATTCGAGTGTTTGCAAATTGCGGTCCATCTTGATCCCAGGGAACAAGAAGACCGTGCCAATGCAAGGTTGTAGGTTCATCAGTTAAATTGTTAACCTTAATCACAGCAGTGTCGCCTACCTTAAAACGTAATGTAGGTGCCGGAATTGAACCATTGATGGCCAAGGCATGAGGGACATCGACTCCGGTCAGATTGGCGGTAACTTGCTCCACATTTAATTCATATTTCTTTTCACCAGCAGCCAAAGCTTGGAGGCAAACCGATAGTAGTAAGAACGCAATGTAACGCTTCATCTCAACTTCCTTTATGGTAGATTTAGGGAAATTACAACGCGCCACACCATTAACAGCTGGCCTATTTGTAAAGATTACATGGTCTATATATTACCTAATGGTCATGGGGAGCAGAAATCTTCCCCACTTTTAGAGAGACGAGATTGAAAAGAAGGGAGTCGTCTATGTCGACTCCCCAAAAGTAAATTAAAAAATCACATTTTTTCGCCGCAAGAAAGCATTTTCATGCCATAGTATGGGTTTGAGATTTCCCCTTTTTCCTGCACCCACTTAGCCTTGGCCATGGAGCAGCTCATGATTTGAAGTTGATCCAACTCTTTGTTCTTTCCGTTCCCAATAAACAATTGGGACAGCTCTTTGAAAGAATTCCTCAGTTCTTCAATACCTTTAAATTCTTTGCCACAATCTTTGTAATTTGCAGTGTAGTGTCCCAACTCATCTTCACAAATGGTTTTATGAGCGCTTAAGGCGGCATTATAATCATCTCCTGCGAGAGCCTTTTGCAGCTTCAAATAATTGGCGAACTCGAGCTCATGGGCAAAAGCACTTGTCATCATTAGCATTAATAGCGTGATCAACTTCATAACTTCTCCTCTATCTTAATTGTTGCCATTTAAAGGCTTCCCAGTTTTCATTAGCCTTTTGGACACCTTTCTCTATATCCTTTTTGAACATATTCATTTTTTCTGCACTAGAGAAAAAATATACATGTCCGTCATGGACCAACTTGTATTCTTTCTTTCCTTTGACATGAACATCTCCATGGGCCACAGAGTAAGCGCATTTCCCTTCATACATCTGACAGGATTTCATAGAACATTTCTTCATGTCGCACTCATTCTCTGTCATTTTACAGCCATCCTTCCCACACTCTGTCACATGGTGGTGATGGGCGGCAGATTCCCTCCTTGCTGAAGCACAACTTACCAAAAATATTAAAGCTACCAATAAAGCTAATCGAATCGTTTTCAAATTTCTCTCCTTGTTTGGAACGTCTCAATTTATATACTATCCTATGGTTTCATTTGTGACAACAAGATCAAATTAATATTCAATTAAATTACCAGCTTGAAATTCGGATAAACGGCTAGGTCTTGATAAGCTTGTACAAACTATTTGGAGGACAACGTGAGTTCCAAGTTTTATCTAGGCCTATTCAGCGGAATTTTAGATTGGTGGGGAAACACCATCTATGAATCTTCCTTGAGGTGGTATGCTCCCGAAACATCCATTTCAGACGATATAGACCTGCAAAATAACCAACATCATTATAAAGAAATGGGTTTGCAGTGCCACGGAGCCCTGGGTGTAAAGAGTATAGTTTGGGCCAATCGAATGATGCCGGCTCCGCCAAAACTTTGGACATCCACCAAAAAAATGGAAGACGGTGAGATTAGGGTCATCAGGCATGGCACAAAAATGACGGGAATGCTTTCTTTTGGACCTGTTCAAGAAGAGCAAGAGATTTGGAATATAGTTGCTTTTATCAGAAAAATGGACTCTTTAACTCCAAGAGTCCAACAAGAGTTTCAAGCTTTTGTTAAAAAGCTGTCGAGGCACAAGCACTGTTAGAAACGCATAGCCCCTGGCAGGGTTAATAACCCCAACCTAAACATGGAAAAGGATTCATATAAAATCACCTACAGAAATTCAAAAACGAAAAGTTGCTATATTTGGAGCGGGCATTGCGGGCATGACGGTGGCGCATGAACTTGCTGAGCGGGGACACTCCGTCGCAATTTATGAGGTAAAGTCTAAGCCAGGCGGTTTCTTCCGAAGCGAACGGCGGGAAAACGGCCTGCCGACAGAGTACTCTTGGCATGGTTTTGGCCCTTGGTACAACAACACCTTCGAAATCATGAAAAGAATCCCCTTCGATCAAAATGGCAACGTTTTCGAAAACGCCCTGTCGAGGCCCATTGATTTCGGAATTTTCCCCGCACATGGAAAAGCAAGTTTTTTCAAGTCCATAAAAGACATCAAAGATATGTTTAAGCTTAGCTGGCTAGAATTTACCCGTGCAGGATACGTGATGTTGAAGGCATGGTGTGCCAACTACCGCTCTCAAGAAATATACTCCCAGATTAGGGCGGTTGATGCTTGGAAAAACGTCCTTTCCCAAAAAGGCCTACAAAACTGGAAGGCCTCTTTTGGCCCTTGGGTGGGGTCTGATTGGAGCCGCCTTTCCTACCACACCGCAGGTCAGTTTTTTTGTAAGCAAATGACTTCTACCACAGTTCATGAGCATCCTCCAGACACGGAGGGAGGAAGTTGGAAGCATGGTAAACAAGACGGATGGCTGCTGTTGAAAGGACCAAGTAGTGAATATTGGTTTAATAGATGGACGAGGCATTTAAAGAAAATGGGAGTCGCCTTTCATTTTGAGACAGAATTAAAAAGTTTAAAAGCTAAAAAAGGTCTTGTTCAACACGCTCATGTCGTTGAGAGCCAAGGTGCCCAGAAAAAAGTCGAAGCGGATTTTTTTATCCTCGCCGTTAATCCTTATTTCGGCAAAAAGATTCTCTTTGAAAGCCAGGGAATGGAAAACAATCAAGAACTTTTGCAATACAACGGGCTCACCCAATCTCCGGGACATGTTCAAGTTTCATTCCGCTTGAGCTTTAACGAGACTATAAAGTTTCCACGAAAGCGAATGGCCATGGTTTTGGCGGAAACAGAGTATAACCTAACGCTTTTCGCTCAAGAGAAAGTTTGGTCTGAAGGATTGAATCTCGGAGAGGAAGTAGGATCACTATGGACAGGAACCGCATGCATTGAAACTGTGGCTGGCCGATTATATGGAAAACCCGTCCTCACCTGCTCGAAAGAAGAGTTTTTGGAAGAGGTTAAAGAACAAATATTTCAATGTGAAAGCCTTAATGCAGAAATCAAAAAAGCGAATCAAGGCAAATCGCTCACCCAATTTGAATTAAAAGAAATGGAAATTTGGCCGGAATGGAATTTTTCTCCTACTGGCATTAAGACGCCTTGGCCGAAGTGGGTGAACAACACCGAAAATCAAAAATATTTGCCCAAGCAGGAGGCCTCGATAGGTAATTTAATAATGGCCGGAGCACATACAAAGACACAAGCGGACGTCTGGAGCATAGAGGCCGCGGTTGAAAGTGGAAAGCGAGCCGCCAGGATTATAGAACCACAAACAGAAGTAATAAATCAAACAGCTCCCGCTTGGATTCACAATCTTCGTCTAATGGATGATATGTGCTATCAAAGAGGGCTTCCACATATTCTTACCATTGGAGTCGCAGTAACAATTATAGGTTTTCTCAGTATTTTGCTATAGCTTTGTAATCTCAAATACGATTTGAGGCTTCCAGAAACTCCGCTATTTTTCCCTATTAGAATAAGAATTAATTTAAAAATCCGGCCAGCGATTTTGTTTTTTATGAAAATAATCGATCCTAATTCCTTGATGGTGCTGCTTATAACCTAAAAAGTGAGTGTAGCCCAGAATTGATTTCGAGCGTGGCTCCTCATCTTCATTTACATGAACTCTATCCAAGACATATCTTCTGTCTCTAATGCCGATCTCCTCACTAATATCAATATAAAGAGGTATGTCTTGTGAAACTGCCATCATTTGCATTCCCCGAAAAATTCCAAGCGCTGGAAGGTCTTCAGCTTCCTCATCAGAAAAATACTTTCGAAAGCTATTTATCGCCGCTAATTATTATGATTATCCCGTGCGAATCGTAAACATGTACAATGACATCAACTTTGATGAAGTGGATGTCTTGGGTATTTCAGGCGGAGCAGCAACTCCGCCATTCTTCCCAGCAGAATACCTTTCTTGCGAAACTTCAGAATAATATAGGCCTAATTTGGTTCAGTAAAACTCGCTTATCACGCAAGAGTATGATCTTTCTCAGTTAACTTTGGATCGTTTTGTGGTAATCTTTAAGTCAAGAAAGAGAAATATCCACTAAAATGGCACACTGTTTCTGTCTCCTTCTACTGGAAGTATTATGGACTATTCAGCTCAACATGATGACGCTTTAATGAAAAGGTACCAAGGCGCTGACTTTATGGCTTTTGAGACTTTATACCATCGGCACAAAGGCAAGGCTTATGGATATTTAGTTAAAAGACTTAAAGATTCAGCTGTTGCTGATGAAGTCTTTCAAAATGCATTTATCAAACTTCACCGGAAGCGTCACCAATACAATCCGAGCCTTTCTTTCTTGAATTGGTTTTTTATAATTTTAAGATCTGAGATGCTTGACTATCTGAAAAAGCAAAAAACAAAGGAGGAGGATTTTAGAGAAGAGAATGTCTTAGCGCCTGAACAATCCTCTTCTCTGGTGTTTGATTTAGCGACTGTAGGATCGCTTTCAAAAAAAGAAAAAGATTTTCTAGAATTGCGCTATCTTCAAGAATGGAGCTTTGAAGATCTTTCCAAAAAGTTTAAAACCACACAAGTTAATGCAAGAAAAATAATTTCAAGAAGCCTAAAGAAGCTCAGAAAAGAGATTGGATCTATAAAATCAAAACACTAACATAACCACTGCGACTAAACGCCAAATCAGGCGCATCCACAATAAGATTCTCCTTTATAGCGGAACTCTGGCACTGCTAGCCGTATCTTTATGGAACTTGTTTCTGTCCAATAGAGTTAAGAGGAAAACAGGCTGATGGTAAAAGGGGAAGGAATCCATTCTGCGGGGGCCAAGATGGGCGGCTTGGTAGTGTCATCTGGCAGTAAAGTCATATGTCAAAGAGGTTTCGAAGTCAAACAAGACTATGTCCTGCTGTTTTTACTGATTCTTATATCTGTATTTATGGGGTGTTTTTATCTCAAGCATATGCAAAAGTCTTGTTCCAAGAGGTATTGGTGCTCGACTACTGGAAAGAATTCTTTTAAAGAGAAAATGCGGTGAAAGACTCCATTATAGAGAAAATAGTCCTCATAAAACTCGAATCAGAGTGAAGATCATTGAAGAAAAGACCAAAGGGATTTTCCTCAGGCCAAACTTCACAGCTCGCGAGTTCAGGCTTTTTCTTCGAGTTAATCCAAAGGTTGCCGTCAATATGATAAAGCTTCACCCAATGATTATCTTGATCTGCCAACCCTCTCGAAAGCTCCAAGAATACATTCTCCACTTCCTCCATCTGCTCTAGGTCTGGCGCAATTAGTTGGTAGAGGTAGCTAGTCTCCCCCTCAAGGGAGACTAGCTGATTGCCGGAAACTGAAAAAATAGGAAACATTACAGGCCCTTTTCCTTAAGTTCGTCCATCCACGAAAGCGTTTTATTTCTTCCGCCCAAAACAAGTCCCACCAAATCCACACTCTTCAATAAGAACCTAATTAAGAGCACGACCCCAAATGACGCTATTAGGGCAACTAAAGGCTCTATTCCCAGGAAGGAGCCAATTTGAAACAACATCAGCAGCATAAACAAATCTGTTAGTTCAAAGCCAAAGAAAGTGGGATTCTGTTTTAAAAATCGTGGAAAATTCTGCATCACGCCACTCCCTTCACAAAACTGACGATGCTTGTGGACATCACAATAACTAAACAGCCAAAAAATGCGCTCGTAATCTTGTTCCCGGCATCCTGCTTACCCAAGGCCAGCATAATTCCGGCAATCACTAGCCCAAAGATTGCAATTGAAAGCCCTATAGACTGCGCCTCGCTACCTAGCCGATCTGCCGTAGCTTTTATGCTCCTGGCCCAAACATTATCATTCAAAAAGAAGTAGAAGAAACTTAATAGCTTAAACATCTCGACTCCCTAGTTAAAGTAATTGGTGATATTGGAAACAACGCTGACTACTACTCCATCCCAATATCTTTCCATTTGTCCTTTGGTAGGAATATACCCATCTGGAAACTTGTGTCCCCAAGGGATCCGCTTTTTCCACTTGTCGAAGTTCCAACCAGTAACAGCAATTGGGATCTTTCTTTTTCCGGCTTGTTGAAAGGCAATCTTGCCTCCATGATAGACCCTATCTATATTGCTTCCGCCTACGTTATCCAGTCTAAGGCCTCGAGCAGCAGTTCCCTCCGCTATGGGAAAAAGCCTCAGGCTCGCGACATTTTCACCTCCTGAGCGAATAACATCTAATCTATGAAGATTATCCAACTTGAAATGAAGGTATTGGCCATTTTTATCGCTATTTAACTCGAAGCTCGCCAATCCATCCTCTATAAGCTGAGCCATGTCCAAGGCGTTGCCATTAACTTCAACCACCAAAGAATCCTTTATTTCATCAATAGAGGCTACGTTCCAATCCCTCTCAAAGTCCCTGAAACTATTAATTGAGAAATTTGCGTGCACGCTCCAATCATTGCCTGTGCAATTTCCACAGCTAGGAGGCCGATAAGAGAAAGCTCCGTTTTGTGCTACGAGCTCTTTTCCTTTGAGGCCTTTAAGATACACAGAGAAATCAATGCTTGAATTTCGGGAGACATTTCCTAAGATGTACCTCTTAGAGGAAGGGCCGCTGTAAATTTTTTCTGAAGCGGCATATATTGTCTCACTGGCTCTTTTTGCCAGCTCATCACCTGTGATATAGGAAAGAGTAATACTATCCGCCGGAGTAAAGGAATGCTTTAAATAATGTTTCTTAAGCTTATTTGTCATCACATACCATCTCCCCTCCTTATCCACGCCTCTCAACTCGTGAAGGTAATCAAAATCCCTAAGGTTGTTTTCAAATTGCTCGATTTTAACAAGTCGATTATCCTGTACGGTAAATTTGTCTGCAAAAAGCCTCTCAAGAAGATTTATAAAGTTTATTCCATTCCCAGATGTGGCGACATAATGCAAATTGCTTTCAAAAGGCGTAACCTTATAAACAGGAATCGTTTTGGCCTTAACTGACTTGAGCAAGGTTGAGTACTTCATGCCAAGTTCAGGAATGAAAAAGTCTTTCACCTCAGAGATGATAAACTCCCCATGCCGAAGGTAACTATCTTCGATCAACTCCTTTGGCGGGTTGGATATATCCACATGAAAATTCTCCCTGACACCTGATTGGAAAGTTTTTTCAACCTCAGCAGTTTTTAATAAGACGTAGGATTCCTTCTCACGGCTGTAATAGTAAAAATTAAGCTCCAGCTGCTCTATCGAGCTATAAAGCCCCTGTTGAACGAGCTTCAGCGAGTTCTCTAGACTTATCTGGGTCTCCACCAGCTTATTCGTTGATAACTTCTTAAATTCGGCCACTTTTGAATGGAAGAACTCTTTGTCGATATCGGGGTATTGAACCCAGGAGAAGTCCTGCTGCTTAATCTTTCCCCAAGAATGACCTGAGAATCTCCCGATTCTTGCGGCATTATCCACACTATTTTCTTTTAAGAAAAGCTCACCCACTCTGTACTTGAAATCAGGATTGCTCCTCCTTATTCCTGTATCAACCTCAAAAACGGATTCATCCTCGTATCGCAGACGAATTATATAGTTCTGCAAGAAGTTAACCTTCATCTGCGGCAAGTTCGCCACATAGCGATCCAGACCTCTTTCTTGTTCAGAAAAATCATCGATTTTGTCACCATCTGAGTCCATTTTTCTCATCTCATCAGGACTCATAGATGAATGCCTTTGAATCTTTTTATCTTCTTTCCCATCCTTGCTCTGAAATGAGCAGGAGGCGATCAATAGTAAAAATATAAAACCACAAAATTTCTTCACATTTTTTCCTTTTTATTGTTGAGAAACCACAAGCAAGTTCAACTGCTTTCTGATTCTGTTAAGTTTTCCCCTAATCGAGCTTCTTGAAAGCTCTTCTTTTGACAAAAGCCTCTCCAGAAGATCTATTTTGAAACGCAATTCGCTCACATTCACTTTTTTCATTTTTTCCTCCCTGATTTCTAACGAACCTTTACCAATGAAACTTCTTCCAGTGAGTTGGAAATATCCTGAATTAAATCTGTGATAGGTCTATTCCTCACGATCTCTTCAACGCTGATATTTCCAAACAATTCCATGATTTCTCTCTTAACTCGAACATAATGTTTCTTCATTTCTCTCTCCTATAGAAGTTTTTGTGACCAATAAATGCATGTTTGCTTTTCAATCTCTGGAAGTTCTCGGCCTTCAAGATATTGCTGTATAAAATTCTCGCTCACCAAGAAACTTTTTAGATACTCCCCTAACCTTTTCATTCTTTTTCTCCTTTTTTGTTTTTAAAGCTCCAAATACTTTCTGCTCAAAATCTTTCGAAACCTCTTCATAAAGAGGCCGTAATTCTTCAGGAATGGAAATCCTTCCAATATAAAATTGTCTTTGCACTTGCCCTCCTTGGTTTTCTATAAGTCAAAGACCGCGCCAAGGTGTGAAGATTGATAACAGAGAATTATTTCAATTGTTTAGAAGAGAAGCTAATGGCTTAAATTATCAGGATGATAATTTAAAATTATCAAAATAATAATTATGTTCATTTTAAAGTTGTTCATGCCCGAGAGAAAGAAATGGTGCGAAAACGTAATCTTCTGGAAGCGTGGTCGAAATTTGACGGTGTGGACAATACTTTCCTTTTAAATTGGTAAACTCAATATTTATTATATTCTGAAATAATTTAAAGTGCTTGCCTCTCCAATTGACCTCATTCCACTTCATGTTCTTTCATTAAAGTATTTCACATTGGATCATTTTGGATCAACGTCCTTAAAAACGTATGTCAAAATATTCCGCACTTCCTCGGTTTTTCCATTTCAAGAAAAAGTCATCTTTTGGCCAATTAAAATAATATTATTTTGTCTTTTAACCTAAATTAAGTTTTTTAAGTCTCATAGAGTTAAAGATTACTGAAATAGAGCTTAAGCTCATAGCGGCTGCTGCTATCATTGGACTTAGCAAAATTCCAAAAAGTGGGTAAAGAATCCCAGCGGCGATGGGCACACCAGCCGAGTTATAGATAAAGGCAAAGAAAAGATTCTGTTTAATATTTCTCATTGTGGCCTTGGAGAGCTTCATCGCTTTGGCGATTCCCAATAAATCTCCTTTTACAAGAGTCACTCCAGCGCTTTCCATCGCCACATCTGTCCCCGTCCCCATCGCAATTCCGACATGAGCGATGGCCAATGCTGGAGCGTCGTTTATTCCATCTCCCGCCATTGCCACCAAGGCTCCCGTATCTTGTAACTCCCGAACCTTGTCGACTTTATCCTCAGGCAACACCTCGGCGATCACTTCATCGATATTTAATTTTTTTGCCACCGCCTGAGCTGTTGTGGCGCTGTCTCCTGTCAGCATGACAACTCTAATGCCTTCTTCATGCAGTTGCTTGATTGCCTGTGACGTCGTTTCTTTAATAGGATCAGAAACTCCTATAATCCCTGCCAAGGTTTGCTCAATTGCAACAAACATCGCCGTTTGACCTTGCTCTCTCAATGCTTCCGCTTGCTCCAGCCCTTCACCCAGCTTAACTCCTTTATCCACCATCAAGGCCTTGTTTCCAAAGGCGATGGACTTGCCATTTACTTTTGCAACAACACCCTTGCCAGTTATAGAGTTAAAATCTTGAGCTTGAGCGGATTCAATTCCTCTTTCCTCGACCCCTTTGACAATGGCTTGCGCCAGCGGATGCTCACTTCCTTTTTCAACAGCTCCCGCAATGGAAAGAAGTTCTTTTTCCTCAGTCCCAGACGCTATAACTTTCGTTAACTTTGGCTTTCCTTCTGTTAAGGTGCCTGTTTTATCCACCACCAAAACATTCACTTGATGCAATACCTCTATTGCTTGGGCGTCTTTAAACAAAATGCCCATTAAGGCTCCTTTGCCGGTAGCCGCCATAATTGACATTGGTGTGGCTAGGCCTAAGGCGCAAGGACAGGCGATGATTAAGACCGCCACGGCGTTAATAATGGCGTAGGTGAATCTAGGATCAGGGCCCCAAATGGACCAAATGATAAAAGAGAGAATGGCAATCAAAACAACAGCGGGTACAAAGTAGCCTGCCACCACATCTGCCATTCTTTGAATTGGAGCCTTGCTTCTTTGCGCTTCAGACACCATTTCAGC